>JAHEFB010000055.1 GCA_024640405.1 Alphaproteobacteria bacterium
AACAACTTCACCAGCCTTGAGTGCCCGGCGTGCAAACGTACCGCGCTTGAGTTCAAACAGGGTTTGAAGTTCTTTCTCTTTGCCCGGGGGCCGTTCGCTGGCCCCGATCATCGAAATTGCGGCGTTGTACGCGGCCAGCCATTTCTCGAGCTGCTCCGGTGTGGATGAATAGGCATTGAGCTTTATGGAGTCAGTGTTGAGCCCGACGTGGCGTTCGAACATGCGCGCGCCCAGTGCATAGGCAATCTGGATTGCGCTGGTATTGTCCTGGTCTTCGTGTGTGGACCAGCCGACCACGGTCTCCCGGTATCGCTCGCGAAGCTGGCGAACCTGGTCAAGTTGCAGTTGATCATCGGGAGTTGGATAGAGCGCCACGCAGTGCATCAGCGCGAAATTCACGCGCCTGGATTCAAGATAATTCACCAGCCAGTCAATTTCGTCTATCCGCAGGCCCGCCGTTGAAACAATAACCGGTTTGTTTACCAGAGAGATTTTCTCGATCAGTGGGCGGTCGTTTGCCGAACAGCTGGCAATCTTGATGATATCGAGATCCATGTCGCAGATCACGTCCACCGATTCCTCATCAAATGGCGTACTCATGGTCAGCATGCCGGCGTCGCGGACTACAGGTACAAGTTTACGAAACTCGTCGACAGAAAGCCGGGTTTCCGAAAACCGCTTGACGTATTTGTGGTCGGTCCGCCCTTGAAAATCAGGGTGAATAAAACTGTCAAGTTGTCGAAACTGAAACTTCAGCGCGCCGCGGACGCCTGCGTTGCAGCTTACACGGCCAACTTCAGAAATAACGGATTTGGCGTGATCGAGGTCGCCTTGATGATTGTTTGCCAAATCATAAACAAAAATACCGTCAAACTGAAAATCTGTGTGCATTTGCAAGCCTTTAGAGCGAGGTGAGGTTAGATTGAATCATTTGACCGCGGCGATTTTGGTCGCTGGCTAGGCGGATTGCACGCCGTGGTGTAGCCCCACCACAAGTGCAATACAACGACGTCAGAGGGCAAAATCGCCCGGCCCTTTTACCAACATTGTCAACATCTTCCATTCCATCGGGGTGGGGAAACCCGGTCCATCGGCGTCGTTGCGCCGCTTGCCCGATGCACCGCATCGCGCTGCGCGACGCGCCTATCCGAGTGAACCGGTTTTCCGCCATCAAATGATCCAATTTAGCCTCATCTCGCTCTAGTTAATTGCCTCGGGGCAATATCCGCGGTTCCAGTCGATTTTCACCCTTCGCCCCAGGGCGTGAGACCGGAATGCCCCGGAAATCACCATCATTGTTTCAAGTCCTCTTTGCAATGATATTGGTGACGAGTTGATCCGGCCGTCCATTATCCCGGCCAGGTGGTCAATTTCGGCAATAAAGTCATCTGGCCTTGATTTTTCTATTGAAACTTGTTTGGGGGAACCGGAACCACTGCCGGACGCCACCATATCACCGGAACCGTTGTAGTTGGCGTGCCACTCTATATAGCCTTCATCGCCTTGTAGCCGGGCCGACTTCTCATGCGGCGAGGTCACTACGTCTTGAACGACATCTCCAATCATACCTTCGGTGGTCTGTAATGTCAGATATGCTGCCTGATCGTAGTCGGCACCATCCCGCTTAACCTGGTCCAGCGTGGCAGATACCTCCGCAACCTGACCGGCGCCCGCTACATGAGCGAAGTGTTGCCAGATGTTGATGGCGTGCGAGTGCTCGCCGCATGCCCCGCCGCCGCGGCTTGAAAAGCCCAGATAACTGTCTGATGGGCCGGACAGCCACGGGTGGGCATTGAATATTCCCCTCCAGTGCTCGCGCGTGCGCGCCGTTATGGTTTGCAGCTGCCCTATCTCACCAGACGTGAGCAATTGCTCTGCCAGAATTGTATTCTGGCCCAGGCAATGATTGTATCCAACAGCGCAAAAAACCTTCTTCTTCTCGGCTGCTGCTGCCAGTTCGGCACACCCTGAAAGATCAGGACAACCCAGTGGCTTTTCAATGAGCAATATCTTCGGCGATACTTTTTCCAGGGTTTCCAGCGCCAATGGAATGTGGCTGTCCGGCGGTGTTCCGATGAACACTACATCGGCGTGGTCACTGGAAGCTGCGCGCGCATCTTTCAATTCAATTTCGTCATCCCAGGCGCCGTACCTGCCGGGATATATTTCATTTTGAGCTCTTTGCAGAGCACCGTCATCGATGTCGGTCAGCACAACCTTCCAGCCGCGATGCCTCGCTGCGTGAGCCAGATGATTTCCGATCGAACCAGCACCCACTATGCGTATGCTGCGCATCCTATAATTCCACAAAATGAATGTTGGCATCCAAGCCAAATGACATAGCTTGTTTGGAGACCGCCTGTCTAGGAAGTGTTGCCATGTATTGAACAGCAATTTTCCCGATCCCTGGTACCGCACGTAAAAACCGAAGCCGGGGTCGTTTGTCATGCCTGCCGTGCCAGGCCACCGTAGGGCGCACCTGGGGTTCCGGATGAAGCTGGCAGGATGACAGTTTCAGGATCTCTCAATGGCAGCTGTTGTCAGGGCAGGTGATGGGAGCAATGGCGTCAGCATTTGGAACGGCCTGAACCGGGCGGGGTTTCGAGTATTCAGGGCCAGGACAAGCTCATTTTCGGATTACAAACAGATTGTGACCGATATTGATACAGTCGACGTCATGAAATTTATCAAGGCAAGATTTGAAGCTTTCAACTCTGGCAATGACTTCAGATTCCCTGATGTCAGAAATCTTGCGCTTCAAATATCTTGACCTGGTGTCTTTTTTCTTTTCATCCTTTTTGAGAAATTTGGCTGTGCGTGCGATAACATTTCTCAGGCCGATTTCAAGGTTTCCAGCTTTTTTTGAACTGATATCGCTTTCCAGGAATTTGCCAATCTCATCAAGCATGTATTCGCAGGCAAATTTCTGATCATCGGTGTTGATGTGGTAAGATAATACCTTGTTGCGGGATCTGAAATCCGGTTTCTCGCCATTCAGCATTCGCTCCACGAATGAAAAGAGCTGGGCCTCATCAAGGCATGCTGTACCCATTGTATTGCAAAATTCATTGTCAAAGCTGCTGGACGTAACCGGCATATACGATGCCACGGGTTTATTCAGTAAGGCGGCTTCAACCGCAGTTGTGCAGTTATTGTGGATCAACAAGTTTGCTCCCATTATCCAGGGTGCAACACCGCTTTCCAGTATCACCTTGACATTGGCAATATTCTTTGCCCGTTCATCCCAGACGGACCTGTCTTCGGACGGATGCGGTCGAACAACCAGTGTGTGCGGGTGAACGGCCGCCGCCAGGCCTGGAATCAAATCTACGAAACGGTGGAATATGTCCTTCTTGTGCGACAGGAACCCTGTCATTTCCTTCTCGGTGCCAGCGTAATCGGTCTTGTTCGAGATGTTGAATTTGTGAAATTTGCCCATCGCGTTGTTCACGGAGGGAAAGTTGGTATTGATGAGAACGTACTTGCCAACCCTGTCATGGATCTCGGAGGTTTTTTTCTCGTAGTACTTTTGGAGCTCAGGCTTCAGCAGATCAGCCCTTGGATTTCCTGTAATGGCCAGCTTTTCCGCGGATACCAGGTCCGAGCGAAGCCAGAAATCCCGATCGCATTCCCCCCAGGTGAAAACTTTGTCCACATATTTGAAAACGCCGGGCACATGTTTTTTCGAGAACAGATTGTCGGTCTGGCGGACCAGCGCTTCCTCATCCAGAACGATCACGCCAAAACCGAGCCGTTTGTACCAAAAATATTCGAGTGCCTTTCCACTCCCGCGGGCGTTGTGGTGTATCCAGGAGCCTTGCGGAAAATCGCCGTGCCTTTGCCTCAGCGTTCCCTTGTAGCCTATTACGGTTTCATACCCATACTCGGCCGCAAAAAGAGAGAACAGTATTTTGGCATCCAGTTCGCGCTCCTGATGCTCGATCGGAAGATAGATTTTCTTCTTTTCGGGATCAAATACACTCATCTTCCCTCAGTCCCGTTTGGTAAGCTTGCGGGTTCCGTCTCCTGATCGCACTATTTCAAGTGTCACAATGTGGTCTCGGGGAAGCTGCCCGAACACCTGCTCGTGATCCAGTCAGTATTAGTCAACCTCACTTCAGACTGAAGAGGTTCATGTTAACTTGCTCAAGTTCTACATTGTGGAAATCATTCAGCACGCGCTGAAACAATCCAATCTTGTTTTGCACAAAATCTGTCTCGAGTTCAGGAAATTTTCTCATCCGGTATGACCGGTCAATCTTCCCCCAGTTTGTCTTGAGGAACAATTGTTCGGCTGATTCCTTCAAGAAGGGAAGTACCTTCTGTCTTGCTGGAAGACTTTTGCCCTCACTCCATACAAAGTGTGGGCCGTAGAATTTCTTCTCCAGTTGTTCCAGTATCCTGCCGCAACTCGCTTCAACGGGATCGCGACAGATGCAGTCTCCAATGGTGCGTTGATTGGCAGGAGATGCCGGATCAAAGTCCAGCCTCCCGTGAAGCAGCTGGTCTACTGTCTTGATAACGTCGTCTGCAGTCGAAGCTCTCAGGCTGAGTGCGTCGGGAAGCGTCAGGTGTTGTTCTGAAAACGGGAACAGGCTGACGCAGGGAACTCCGACAATAGTGGCCTCAAGGGCCGTGGTACACCCGCTGTGCACAACCACATCTGCGCCCAGCAACCAGGGTACGACGCTTCCCTCAAATAAAACTGCCGTGTTCTGATTGCCCTCAAGTGCACGTTTCCAGATTTCATCGCCTTCGGACGGGTGCGGTCTGACGATCAGCTTTCTCGGCGCAATCGTTCTTGCCAGTTCCGGCAGCAGCCCAGCAAATGAATTCATCAATGATATCTTGCGTGACTTCAGATCGCTGAATATCTCGGCTTGTTCAGCTTTAGGGACCCAGCTGGCCAGTTTGAAACGGGTGTGACCAGGTATGAAATGATTGACGTTGGAAAAGTTGCTGTTGAAGAGAACATAATCGCCATGTTGAGACTTGATCGCTTCGATGTTTTCCGAATGATACTCTCTGAGGCCCTCGGACAACATGTCTATTCTCGGGTTCCCCGTTGCGACGATCTCCATGTTCTTCAGTTGCGGGACTTTCTCCAGAAATTTCTTGCTGTCGTTTCCCCAGGTCAACACCAGATCGACGTTTTTGAAGGCATCCGTTTCATGCTTCATGCTGAAAATGTCGTCGCCTTCGCGTACCAGTACTTCTTCATCCAGCACGGCAATGCGATGGCCGTAGGCGCGCATCATGGCAAAGTACTCATTGTTGTCGCGCCTGGCGCTTTTCGACAGGTATACGCCTTTGGGCAAGCTGTCATATCTAAGGCGTATTGCCTTCTGGCTTCCCAGAATCACATTCCAGCCACGCGCGCAAGCCGTCAGTGCAAGGAGTAATTTTCCATCAAACTCTCGGGCGACGGTTTCCACAGGAATCAAAAGTGTGCGGGACATTGCGGTCGTCCATTCTCACATTTGCCGCTCATGCTGGCAGCGAAGTTGCCCGTCGGGAATTGTGCTGCCGCCGTATGGAGCAAGCACATTTCACTAACAGTAAGCCATGCGTTGTGTCCAGCCCCGACAAGTGCGCGCGTCTAATGGCGCAAACTAGCTACTGTCTCGCCAAGACAGGGCATTCCTTGTGTCTGTCGAATGTGCCTTTGCTGGCGGCCGACAGTTTGTCCGTTCACCTGATGCGAGCTTATAGACAGTGATTAATCCCGCAGAAATCCGCTCCGTAATTCATCTTGATGGACCTTATTGGGACACTCTCTCCAAGCACGCGCGCTGTCTTTCCCTCAACAGGCGGTCCTCCAGTTCGAATGTGCGCATGATCAACTCTCTCTGCTGTTCGTTGATCCTGTTATGAAAGTCTCCCGCCGGGCGTTGTACAGATTTGAAGCGAGGAAGAACGACTTCATCGCGGTCAATGCCCAGATGGTTCAGGACATGAGAAATGGAGTTTTCCAGATCGTGATAATCAAGAATGAAATCGACTGCAGGCTCATTGTCGATGGTAATCAGATCACGACCTTTTCTTATCAGTACGCTGAATTGCTTACTCTTGAGAAACGCATCGAACCTTGCAGTGAAATTCGTTTCAGCATCTTTCCAGTTCCGGGTGGAGGCCTTCCAGAAATACTGAGACAGAACTCTGTCTATCGGGTTTCTTAAGGTGCAGAACTTGTAGTACGAATTCCAGACTTCATCACCAACGTATTCTTTTACTTCACTTGCCGATGAATGAGCGAAAATACAGCATCTTTGCAACGTTCTCTTGTGGCCATATGCAATTCTGATCCGGTCGATTATCGATGCCTTGCCGCGAATTTTTTTGTATCCCGTCGCCGGGCACAGACCCAGCGATCGAATTTCCTGCTCCTCGTTGATGTCGAGAGGTGTTACGACGTCTCCCTCCTGACAAAACCTTCTCAGGAACGCTTCGGTAGATGATCCAGCTGTTTTGCTGGTCTTCAAGAATATAAATTTGTACTTGTGATTGACGATCAAGGATCACCTTCGTTTATCGTATCGCATGAATGTCCACCGCAAATGTCAAGATTGTTGCATGGGTGATATGATTTCTTGCTCTCTCTAATCGGCTTGCAGGTAGTTGCCAATCCAGATGCCAGCCACACCCTGACCGGTCGAATTTGCCTGATTGTCTGGTAGCAGTGACTTCGAGCCAGATATTTGTCAAGGCGAGTGGCTTGCGGCATGGCATTGGCTTTTGGGTATATCCGGCAACGACTGTACCGCCTTGACGAGTTGGTTGGCGAACTGGTTGTCGAGGATGCTTGCCCCATCATCGAAAGGTATGGCGCCGCGCGGCGGCACACGGTCAAAACGCCCAGATGAACTCCAAAGTCAGTGCTAATTCCTGACCAGGCATGACAATTTGATGACAGCATGATACTGAGCGGTCGAACAGTGATCATGGTGTTGCGCAGTAGCGCATCGGTATGGTTGTAGTGGCGCTGAAACAAACCGGCAGGACATCCACACCCGGCAGTCTGGATTCCGGCCGTGCTCCGCAAATCGTTGCAAGGTAAGTACACAATATGAAGCTTCCTATGTTCCGACGCTATCTGAATTTTGGTTCGCGCCATTCTTCGTTCGAAGAGCGCAACCAGATGATTGCCGCCGAATTGTCCAAGCCACAATCCTGGATTCTCGATATTGGGTCGAATATTGGCCAGACCTCCAACTTTCTCGCGTCAAAGGGTCATTTTGTTGTCGGCGTTGAAAAATTCGAAAAGGAACACAGGATTTCCTGCGCCCGGTCCGCAGACGGTACAGCATTCATGCGGACATCCGTGACGCCTGAATTCATCCGCACCACGCTGCAGTGGGACGCAATTTTGCTGCTAAGTGTTCTGCACCGGATTTATGCCTTCGAGGGCGAAGAATTCATGCGATCGGTACTCAGGGCATGTGGCGAAAAGACAAATCACTTGTTCATTGAGGGCAGTACCCGTTGCGCAAGATATACCGACCAGGGCAGCCCGCCACCGCCGTTTGCCGACTTTGACACGGCGGATGCCGAACGGTGGCATCAGGCGCTTTTTCGTGCTGAGCTTGGCGACGGCTGGCAGGTATCTCCGGCCAAAGTCCTGGCTCACAGCAAGTCGGAACCGTATCGATTGTTCTTCCACGCCGTAAGAAAGTCAGGGTGAACAGTCGCCATGGCGCAGGAAAACAAGAAACTGCGGCTACTCAGGAGTATCGTGCGCAGGCGATTTCAGTGCATCTGCATTGACCCGGCGAATGTCAACTACATCCAGTATCCGGAATTTCGCGATTCACATCGGATATTCAAAAGACCAGCTACGAGGCAACTTGATGGAGGCTGGGACCAGACAATTGACCTCGAGGTTTTCTGGTGTTCCGTCTATGAACCGGCGCCGGACGATGTCGTCGGAATGGTACCGCTGCACAATTATGCATTCTACCGGTCTCTCGAGGCTCATTTCAACCATGGCGAGTCCTGGCAGGACACCAGGTGGTATCGCTGGATGATAGAACAACAGCAGGACAATCCAATAAGGCGATATAAAAACCAGCCGGAGGTTGCCGAACGCCTGGACTTTCTCGACCAGTTGTACGCTGATTTCAGTTCAGGCCTTTACGTTGATGATCCTGTTGACCGGCCGATAATCAATATTGGGCGGCAGGGAAAAATGGCAATTGAGGATGGCAGGCACCGGCTATGTGTTGCGCGGGTAGTGGGGCTCAAAGAGTTTCTGGTGGACGTAAACGTCGTTCATGCCGACGTAACGCTGGACAGCATATGACGTCGAGAAACAGATGTTGTGGTCATCTGAATTGATCACAGTCATGTAGCGTTGCATAGGATTGCCTAGTCGGGCCTCAACGAAAAATCCTTTCGATGGTTCGTGGATTTGCCTCCAAAAATTCCGATTCCAGACAGCGTATTCGAGAATAAACAGATCGGAATTGATTAACTTTCTGCAGTTTTCGGCTGATTTTTTGCGCAAAAGCCGCCAGGTTTGCAGCGTCTGTAGATCGTCGGTACACGGTCACATTCCACCACAAATTAGCCCAGACATTTCCTTGCAGCCTGCCTGCCGCCGCCGCAAAGGCAGGTCACTTTTAGCCTCGTGGACGGCAGCTACATGATCTTTCCGGCTGCTCACAGAGACAAGCCGGACGGGTCGGGACAAGTCTGACTGGAGAGTTAAAAATGAAAAAGTTTCTCGCTATTGTTCTCGCGACTGGTTTTGCTTCAACCGCTGCACTGGCTGCAGACTTCGCAGCAGTAGATACAGACCAGAACGGCTCTGTGTCGATGGAAGAAGCCAAGGCTGCCATGCCGAACCTTGCTGACGATGCCTTCAAGGCAGCAGATGGCGATCAGAACGGCGAACTGAGTGCAGACGAATTTGCTGCAATTCAGGGCTGACTCCAGGTATTGAGAACGGATTTCAGGTGATCAGAAGGCCTGGAAGGTTGGTTGCCTGCAATTGATCGCACCCAACCGCTTCTGATCGCTGTCCCCCCTGCAAACCAATGGCCCCGCCGGTTCTCCGGTGGGGCTTTTGTTACCGGCGGTCAAGATCGCTGGCCAGGATCAGCATCAGGCTTTCCAGCCGGTTCAGTTCCCTGCGACGGTCAAGCCGTTCAAGCAGGCTTCTCGAGCCGTCGTTTGCAAACAGGCTGAGGAACGGCGCCCTTTCCATCAGAGCCCTCAGGCCATACCACGACAACCATTGCCCCGGAGCATGGTTCGGCGCTCCAAAATACCCGAGCGAAAACGCCTGCCACTGTGGCGTCTGCTGCCACGGCGAGTGCCCGCCATCCCGGCTGAAATCGGCTCCCAGTTTCACGGCCCTGTTAAGCAGGAAACGAGCGCAATCAATCTCGATCGGCGCAATCCTGGGGTTGGAAAAATCAAAGCACCGCAGGTCCATGTTTTTGTTTGCGATGACAAGATTGTTCGGACTGAAATCACCATGTTGAAGGCTTACCGTATTTGGCTCGTCAGCGAGTTTTGCAGCAGCGGTTTCGAGTACATCCAGATACCTGAAATGAAGCTCCCGCCGGTCGCCGGAATTTACCTGAATCCGGTTGCGAATATCCAGCAGGAACTCTGACGTGTCGAAGATTTGAGTTTGGTGTTCCAGCGTATCGTGCAGCCTGCGCAACCATTTTCCGGCTGCGGTAATCCCGACGTTGCGACGGCTTTGCGAAAACATGTTGAGATAGAAATGTTTCCGCAGGTTGCGGCCCGCAAGCCATTCGGTAACCAGCAACCCGCTGTCGGCATCAGCCAGGTGAAGGCAGGCTGTCAGTCCGGGACGGGCATGGTGCTGTTTCGCATCAAGTGTCTCAAGCACATCGGCTTCACGTTGAAACCACAAGCCGGCATCGGGTTTTGAATCTGTGTCGACAGCCTTTATTGCCAGATCGTACGGCAACGAAGGACTGGCCCCTCGAAATATTCTCGTCGCCGGATGTGGACCACCATTGTGGGGGTTTGAGTGCACCGGTCCCGAGACAACGAGATCATTCGGCAGCGCTGAATTTGCGGCCTGCAGATTCTCCAACTGAGCTTTGACCGCATCCGCAGTCATCTCGTGAAAATTCATCTTCGATGCAGACCTTGAATTTCGTGTTCCCGGAACGATTGCGTGTCAGTTTGGCGCCCGGATCACGGTTCAATCGCCAATCACATGACATCGCAGCAGGCATTACACACCGTGACTTGACCCTATCTATTGAACTTAGCGGGTTTACGCAATCCGACGAACCGGTTATTGCAGGCACGGTTTATTTTCTACGGAGTGGTTTGACATGACCAGCGCACAAAAAATCCGCGTCGCGGTGATCGGGGCTTCAGGCTATACCGGCGCTGATCTCGTGCGCCTGGCGTATGCTCACCCGAATATGCAAATCGTGGCGCTGACAGCAAATTCACATGCCGGAAAGCCGCTGGAATCCGTGTTTCCACACCTCAGTGGATTGGGGCTCCCCAATCTTGTGACCAACGATGAAGTGGATTGGACGGGTGTTGATGCGGCGTTTTGCGGGTTGCCGCATGCCACAAGCCAGAACGTCATCAAGGCGTTGCCGGAACATCTCAGGATAATTGACATGTCGGCTGATTTCCGGCTGCGCAATCCGGAAACCTATAAACAGTGGTATGGCAATGAACACGCAGCGCTCGATTTGCAGGCCACCGCCGTATACGGGTTGACGGAACATTACCGGCAAGACATTGCCAAGGCCCGGCTGGTTGCCTGTCCGGGATGTTATCCGACTGCTGTGTTGATGCTGCTCGTGCCGTTGGTCGCAGCAGGCCTGATCGATGCGTCTGATCTGGTGATTGATGCCAAATCGGGCGTATCCGGGGCAGGGCGTGCCCTGAAACAGAACACCCTGTTTTGTGAATCGGGCGAAGGCATGGGGCCATATGCAATTGGCAGACATCGTCACTCACCGGAAATAGAGCAGGAACTTTCGCTGGCTGCAGGCCGGGAAGTGACCGTCAGTTTCACACCCCACCTGGTACCGATGAGCCGTGGGGAATTCATCACCGCCTATGCCAGGCTCACGGCAGGCAGCACCGCAGCAGATTGCCAGGCAGTACTTGTCGAGCGTTACAATGACGAGCCGTTCGTCAATATGGTACCGGATGGCGTGCTGCCTGCAACGCAGTTTGTGCGTGGCTCAAACCGGGTGATGATGGGTGTGGTTCCCGACCGTATCGAGGGCAGGGTCATTCTGCTTTCGACACTGGATAACCTGGTAAAAGGGTCTGCCGGCCAGGCAATGCAGAACTTCAACCTCATGTTCGGACTGCCTGAGGCAACCGGCCTTGAACAGGTGACCCTGTTCCCGTGACGAAGCTTTATTCGACCATCACCGTCAAGCAGGTCACGTTGTCCAATCGCGTAGTCATAGCGCCCATGTGCCAGTATTCCGCGCGCGATGGCATTTTTGCCGACTGGCATTTTGCCAATTACTCGAAATACGCCCTGGGCAGGCCGGGCGCCATCATTCTTGAAGCAAGCGCCGTACAGGAAATTGGCCGGATAACCCATGGCGATCTCGGCATCTGGTCAGACGCTCATGCTGATGCGATGCGCGGCATTGTTGGCTTTATCAAGGGGCAGGGCGTTGTTCCCGGAATCCAGATTGGCCACGCAGGTCGCAAGGCATCCATTCAACGCCCGTGGCATGGCAATGGTGCGCTCAACGAAACTGATGCGGCGCGCGGCGAGGAGCCCTGGCAGGTTATCGGCCCAAGCCCTCTACCTGCCGGCAAGGGCTGGCTGGTGCCGAAAGAAATGACCTTGGCTGACATTTCAAAGGTCACCAGAGACTTTGTTGCGGCGGCAAAACGCGCCGATGACATCGGAATGGAAATACTGGAATTGCATGCAGCCCACGGCTACCTGTTGCAACAGTTCCTGTCGCCATTGTCCAATGAACGTACCGATGAATACGGCGGCAGCCGCGACAACCGTATGCGATTTGTGCTTGAAGTCACTGAAGCGGTGCGCGCGGTCTGGCCGGACACCAAACCGCTGTTTGTGCGCATTTCTGCCGTTGACGGGTTTGAAGGCGGATGGAGCATCGAGGACTCGGTGGTGCTGGCAAAGGCATTGAAAACCACCGGCGTGGATGTGATTGACTGCTCGTCCGGTGGCAACGCCGCCGCTGGCGCAACCGCGTCGACCGGTTACCGCGGTCCCGGATTTCAGGTGCCTTACGCCGACAAGATCAGGCGCGAGGCCGATATTGCCACGATGGCGGTTGGACTTATTCTGGATGGACCGCAGGCCGAAGCCATACTGCAAAATGGCCAGGCAGACCTGATTGCAATTGCCCGCGAAGCCATCGATGATCCGTTCTGGCCGCGTCATCAGGCCCAGGCAATGGGAGTTGATCTGGATTTTGCCGGCTGGCCCGAGCAGTATGGCTGGTGGCTTGATCGCCGCGCCAGGGGCTTGCATCAACTTGCCAAATCAGAGACGTAGCTCGACCGGGCAGCCGCGCGATAATCAGTCCTCACCAGAAACATCTGAAGTCTGCCGGGTTTGCGCTGGATCAAAGTATCCGTTGCAGGTTTCAAGCAATCTGTTGTGTGAATTGTGCTGTGGCGCATGACAGGAGGACAATAGCCATGCTCGACATATCTCCGGAAAAGGTTGCCCACGTCATCGTGCGGGCTCGTGAACTGGACGGCAAGGTTGCAAGTTGGGACGGCAGTGGTGACGAGGCTGACGCCAACAGTATCCTGCAGGCCCGCCGCGATGATCCTACTGAGGCTGAGTTACGTGAATTCATTGACGACATGAATGTCGACGAGCAGGTAGCGCTGGTGGCGCTGATGTGGATCGGGCGGGGGACCTACGAACCCGAGGACATTAAAGAGGCTCTGGACACTGCTCGCTCTGAACGGGTCAACAGAACCGAGGACTATCTGCTCGGAGTACCGTTGCTGGCGGATTACCTGGAAGACGGACTGGACCGGATGGGGATTTCCGTGGAACTAGCCGAAGACGGGATTCTCTAGGCCGCTTTCGGGTTGAAGGGTACCAATTGAAGGCGCCAAATCAATGCGCTCGCTTACCGTATGTTTTGAAGAAAAGTGCAGTGCGGTGGCTTGAGAAATGCCGCGGCGTTTTCTGGAGCATGGTATTGATGAAATCAAAATCTGTTTCGTTGTAGGTGGATTGTGAAGCAGCACGCAGTGTGCTTTCGGATGTCGGGCGTCAATCATCAGAGTCTACTCGTCTACGTCATCGGGCACGACCCACTCCTCAAGGAGGTTGTCAAGCACGCCCGCTTTCCACCAGCGGACAAATTGGGCAATGAGAGCCTCGAGAGAAGTGCGAGGGTTCTTCCAGATTGTGGTTGAGTTGTGGAGAAAATGGTTCAGGTATACCTTTTCTGCGCAGATTACGATTGAAACGAATGGAAAGCAACTAAGGTGGGACCGGACCCGTTAAAAGCACCAGTGGTGGACAGCCTCTCAATTCGGGTCGTCGTTGACTCCCGATATGAAAATTTTCTCCCCAAAGAAACGCACGCTTTTGCCCGGGTCGAACACGTCGGCGACATTCCCGGTAAACTGATGCAAACCTTCGCTGCTGAATGGGGCTTGTCCCTTCATTTGACAGCGAGGTCGAAAGTAGTTCAGTCCGAGTATCTGTTGGACTTTGGATGGACGCCGGAAGTCATCAACCGCAATTTCGATCTTCTTGACATAGATCCGGCCAAACTGAACGGGCTGGTATTGAGCCACGGTCATCTCGACCATTTCGGTGGCTTGGAAGGTTTTCTTCAAAGATACCGCTCTGAAATGAGCAATGACCTACCGCTTTACATTGGTGGAGAGGACGTTTTTGCGGAAAGATGGGCTGAAGAACCTAAAAGCTCCGAAGGCACCGACCCTGAGATATCTTCGTGGGGCAAGCTCCACCGCGAAAGTATGCTTGTTCATAAGGTGAGGCCGGTCTGTTGCCAAAGCCCGAGTATCATTAGGAATGCATTCACTTCTGGTTATTTGGAACGAAACTCATTTGAGATCAATTCAAGTCACACACTGCTTCAAAGCGCAGATCATTTCACAGCCGAAGAACGTGCGGGCAAGCTTGTTACCGACAGCCACCCTGAAGAACACGCGCTTTGCTATCTTGTCCGGGACAAGGGCCTTGTCGTGATCTCATCTTGTGGCCATGCCGGGATCGTGAACACGGTCAAGGCCGCAATGGCTGTAGCTGGTACAGACCAACTTCATGCAGTAATTGGAGGTTTTCATTTGGCAGCAGCCAAGCAGGACTACATAGACTTTACTCTGGATGAACTCGCCGAATTTGGGCCGGACATCGTATTGCCTATGCATTGCACAGGTCCGCCATTTATCGAAAAAATGCGCATCCGCATGCCTGAGAAATTGATTACGGCGAACGTCGGAAGCCAATACACCTTTGGCACGTAATGATCGAAAAGGCACAAAGCCTTGTCTTGCGCTTTTTCACCGTCATTCGACTGTTTTCCTTCAAACAGAATTGAGTAAAATTAATGGGTCCTGACCCTAATTCCCTTTGACCTTCACATATGATCCTGGCGCGGGTTCAATCGGTTGCAGCTTGCCCAATTCAGGATCACGCGCGGGCACTTTTTTGCCAGACCTGTCTGCCAGCCACTCCATCCAGTGCGGCCACCAGGAGCCCGGATGTTCTTCGGCGCCCGCCAGCCAGTTCTCAACCGTGTCGGCGCCCTTTTCATTGGTCCAGTACTGGTATTTTCCACCCTCAGGCGGATTGACCACTCCGGCGATATGGCCGGAGCCTGCCACCACAAGCTGCGTGTCGCCACCCAGAAATTCGCCGATCTTGAACACCGATTTCAGCGGTGCGATATGGTCCTCCCGCGCCGCCAGGTTGTAGACAGGGACTTTGACCTTGCTCAGGTCAATTCTCACCTGGTCGAGCGTCATCTTGCCCTGGCTGAGATGATTGTTCAGGTAGCACTCGCGCAGGTAGAACGAATGGGTGGCCGCCGGCATCCGCGTCGGGTCGGCATTCCAGTACAAAAGGTCAAAGGGCATCGGGTCTTTGCCCTTGAGGTAATTATTCACGACATATGACCAGATCAGGTCATTTGAACGCAAGAGATTGAAAGCGTTGGACATTTCCTTGCCATCCAGGAATCCGTCTCTCGCCATTCGCTGTTCGACCAGTGAAATCTGCTCTTCGTCAGCAAACACTTTCAAGTCACCGGCGTAGGTAAAGTCAACCTGGGTGGTGAAGAAGGTTGCGGACTTTATGCGTTCGTCATTACGCGCAGCCATGTACCCCAGTGTCGAAGCCAGCAACGTGCCGCCAATGCAGTAACCGACGGCATTGACCTTGCTTCTGCCGGTTTGCTGCTCAATCTGGTTGAGCGCCTCCAGAATTCCGGAATGCATGTAATCGGCAAAGCCTTTTTCGGCTAGCCTGGCATCCGGATTGACCCAGGAGATGACGAACACGGTCAGACCCTGTTCCACACACCAGCGGATGAAGGACTTTTTCGGGTTGAGGTCGAGAATGTAAAACTTGTTGATCCATGGTGGTATGATCAGCAGCGGGGTCTGATATACCTTCTCCGTTGCAGGCGCGTATTGTATCAGTTGCATCAGGTCATTTTGAAACACCACCTGACCTGGTGTCAGCGCCATGTTTTCACCGAGCGCAAAGGCGCTCATGTCGGTTTGCTTGATACGCAGGGATCCATGGCCTGCCTCTAGATCGCGGGCCAGGTTTTTCATCCCGTCGAGCAGGTTTTGTCCGTTTGAGGCAAGTGTCTGTTTCAACACTTCCGGATTGGTGACGGCAAAATTGGACGGCGACATGGCATTGGCAATCTGGTCGAAATAGAAGTTCGCCTTGTGCCGCGTTGCCTCGTCGGTGTCTGCGGTGTTGGCTATGGTTTCATGTGCCCATCTCGCAGTCAGCAGATATGCCTGCTTGAAGAAATCAAACACCTGATTGCGTGACCAGTCGGGATCCTTGAAACGTTTGTCGCTGCGGTCCGGCGTGACAACCGGTTCGGTGTGTTCGCCCATCATCCGGGCCCATGAACTTTGCCACAACTGCGCATAGCCCTGCCACAACTGAAAACTGGCTTCGGCCCAGCGCTCGGGGTGCTGGGCGTAGGACTGGGCAATCTCAGTGAAGGTTTTCAGAACCGGTTCGATGGGCTTCAATGCGGCGCCGTCTGAGGCACCGGCATCTTCCCGCTGATGCTCGGCCATATTCTGGGCAATTGCCGCTGCGACCTGAAGTGCCTTGGACAGATTGTCCATAAGCTTTATGGGATCAGGCAGGGTAAAGCCGGCAGGGTCTTGTGGTGCAGGGCTTTTTGACATGCGTTGACGGTCCAATCGGTAAAAACAGCACGAATTACTGTCGTTTATGACAGTAAAGCAAGTCCGCTGCATGACAAGTGCGGGTTTTTCGTGTCGTTAATACTGTTATCTGGTGTTAGATACCCTGACCGGCAACCGGTGGGCGACTATCGCCCTCCGTGAACGGTTCTAGACCTTCGCTCTTTGCACCATGCCAAACAGGTCGCGCGGATCATCGGGATCGGCAATCATGTCGAGTTCGTCATAATGCCCGGTGTCTTCGAGTTGATCGTAGACATATCGCAGTGCAGAAAAGTCCTCCGTTGCGAAACCAACGCTGTCAAACAGGGTGATCTGGTTGCCGGACGTACGCCCCTTCGCCTTGCCCGTGATCACCTGCCAGAGCTCTGTAACAGGATGATCTGCATCCAGTTGCTGTATTTCACCCTCAATGCGGGTTTGCGGCGGGTATTCGACGAAAATGCTGGACCGCAGCAGGATGTCCTTGTGCAATTCAGTTTTGCCGGGGCAGTCGCCGCCAATCGCGTTTATATGAACGCCGGAGCCAACCATGTTGTCGGTCAGGATGGTGGCATATTGTTTGTCAGCGGTGCAGGTGGTGATAATTTCCGCACCGGTCATGGCGTCCTCGGCTGACGAGCAGGCAATCACCGTTAACCCGGTGTCAGCCAGATTGCGGACAGCTTTTTCCGTGGCGGTTGCGTCAATGTCATACAACCGCACGGCCTCGATGCCGACAATTTCCTTCATCGCCAGGGCCTGAAACTCACATTGCGCGCCATTGCCGATCATCGCCATCGTTCTGGCATCCTTCGGCGCGAGGTGTTTCGCCGCCACCGCGGAGGTTGCTGCGGTGCGAAGCGCCGTCAGCACAGTCATTTCCGACAGCAGGATCGGGTAGCCATTGTCGACCCTCGCCAATACGCCGAACGCAGTGACTGTCTGGAAACCGCGCGCCATGTTGGCCGGATGGCCGTTGACGTATTTGAAGCCGTAGGTCTCGCCATCACTGGTCGGCATCAGTTCGATCACGCCTTCATGCGAGTGCGCTGCAACGCGAGGGGTCTTGTCGAACTTGTCCCAGCGCACAAAGTCCGCCTCGATGTAGCCGGCCATTTCTGAGATCATTTTCGCAGCACCGATGGTGTTGACGATTCGCATCATGTTTTCAACGCTGACAAACGGCACAAAGGCGAGTTTTGAGGGGGCGGGCGGGAGTTTGGTCATGGGTTTCGTCTTTCTATCTGTGGGAAAGGTGAATGCCGGCCAGCATGCAGCGCACCGAGCCTCCGGCCATTTCAATCGTGGGAATGGCGATCGGCAGAAGTGATGCAGACTGGAGGATGCGGTCTTTCTGATCCTGCGTCAGGCTTTGTTCTGCCCGTGCCGACAATGCCAGGACAAGCCCGTCGCGTCCCTTCAGTTCAAGTGCGTTACCGGCAAACTCTGCGATCTGGTCATGGCTCAGTGCGATGACGTGACGGCCGCTTTCTTCGAGGCGCTGCACAACCTCCTCGCGGCGCCGGCTGTCGACGATCATGTCGAGGCACACAAGTGCAAAGCCAGAACCGACCGTCATCATGACATTGGTGTGGTAAATGGCCGATCCCGACCGGTCCTCGGCGAGAAACACCATCGGCTCGAAATTGAAGTTGGTGCAAAACCGTTCCAGGATAACCGGATTTGCCCGGTTCGACTGGGCGGTGTAGGCCACACGGGCAACGTGATCGAGAACCATGGCGCCGGTTCCTTCAAGCGCCAGGCCATCGTTTTCAAGGCCGGAATAATCGATGACATCCTGGACGCGGTAATCACGCTTGAGCATTTCAATGACATCCCAGCGCCGCTCCCTTTTCCGGTTGTCTGCAAACATCGGGTAGATGGCTATGTGGCCACCTGTGTGGGTGGAAAACCAGTTGTTGGGGAAGACACAGTCCGGTGTGTCCTGGCCTTGCAGTTGATCAAATACGTGAACTCTCACGCCGGCGGACTGGAGCTGATGAACTGCCTGATCGAATTCTGTGACTGCAGCGCCGGATATCTGATCCGGCGTTCTGTCATCGCTTGATTGAAATGCATTGTCGGCAGCCGTTTCCAGATTTGGTGAAAAACTGTGCGGTCGCACCATGACCAGCGCTGAAGGGGCTTGCACACTCACTTTCAGTAGCTCCTGGTCGGCCGGTCAAGAACCTTGCGGCCCAGCAGGCTTGCACACAGATCGACCATCAGTTTGGCGGTGCGTCCGCGATTGTCGAGGAATGGATTGAGTTCAACCAGGTCGAGCGATGTCACCAGACCGCTGTCGCACAACATCTCCATGATCAGATGCGCCTCGCGGAAGGTGGCTCCGCCCGGCACGGTTGTGCCAACGGCCGGAGCGATGTTGGGTTCCAGAAAATCAACATCAAGACTGACATGCAGCGCACCGTCGGCTGCTTTCACTTTGTCGAGAAATGTCCGCAAGGGGTTGGCTACGCCGTGTTCATCAATGGTCCGCATGTCAAAGACCTGGACATCGCTGTCTGCCAGCAGCGCTTTTTCAGCCCCGTCCACCGAACGCAGGCCCATCATGCAAACATTTCCCGGCGTTACCTTTGCGGTCAGTTCAGGATAGCTGTCTTCAAACCCGCTGTGCCCGGTCAGATAGGCCATTGGCGTGCCGTGCAGGTTGCCGCTCTGGGTGGTTTCAAGTGAGTGGAAATCGGGATGTGCGTCCAGCCACAGAACAAACTGTTCACGACCATTTTGCCTGGCGGCCTTGGTGACGCCGGACACTGAACCAATCGACAGGGAGTGATCGCCGCCCAGGAAGATTGGGAAGTCGGACCGTTCAACTGCCGCACATGCCACTTCGTTCAAGGCCAAAGCCCATCCGACAGTTTCGTTAAGGTGATGTACCGCCTTGTTGGCGGAGACCGGCCGCTCTACTTCGAGAGGCACGACATTGCCATGATCATTGACCTGGTGCCCCAGTTGCTGGAGCGTGTTTGCGATACCGGCGGTCCGAAAGGCATCAGGCCCCATCAGGCAGCCAGGCTGGTTTGTGCCTGACTGAACCGGCGCACCGACAAGATAGCAATTGAGCGACATTGAATTTCATCCCTGTTGTTTCAGGTATGCAGTTTCCAATAAATTTTTATGACCATATAGTTGGAAAATAGCACAATTTGCGTATAAAATTGCGCATAACAATTAAGTGATAATGCAAAGTGATAAATTCATGAATGTTCTATCAAGTACAGACAGGCGACTGATATATGCCCTCAAACAGGATGGCCGTGCATCGGTCACGACCCTGGCCGGGCTGTTGAAGGTGTCGCGTGCGACCGTGCAAAGTCATATGGAGCGTCTGATTGACACCGGCGTCATCCGGCGGTTCACCATAGAAGTGGATGCCTCGGCAGAAGTGGAGGTCATTCGAGCGGTGATGATGATCGAACTTGAAGGAACATTGGCCAGATCGGTGATCGGTTCGCTGAAACGCCTGACGGAAATTGTCTCCCTGCATACCACCAACGGCACCTGGGACCTGGTCGCCCACATCGAGACGTCAGACCTGCCGGCGTTTGATCTCGTCCTGCGCAAGGTTCGCGAGATCAACGGGGTGCTCAACAGTGAAACCAGCCTTCTGCTGAATAAGGCGGTTTCCTGATTTCTGATCCAGTTACTTCAGAAGCAGGCCGCCATCAACCACAAGGTCGATGCCGGTAATGTAGGACGCGCCGTCCGAGAGCAGAAAAACCGCTGCAGTTGCCAGTTCTTGCGGTGTACCGATGCGCCCCAGCGGTACATGCGCCGCAACCGCGGCCAGTTTTTCCGGCGTGTCCCAGCGCGCCTGCAGGGGCGTATGCGTCAAACCGGGGTAGATGGCGTTCGAGCGGATGTTGTCGGCAGCAAGCTGCATGGCAAGCGAGCGTGACAATGCCCCGACACCGGCCTTCGCGGTCGAATAGGCATCCTGGGGAAGCGGATCGCCGCGCAGGCACTGGGTGGTGGAGAAATGAACCATTGCGCCGCCACCCACCTCGCGCATGTGCGGCACCGTGGCGCGGGCCGTGTACACCATTGATTTAAGGTTGATGTCGAACACCTGGTCCCACACGTCCATGTCCATTTCAAGCAACGAGGCATCGCGGTCAAACCACAACACGCCTGCAACATTGGCCAGATAGTCAATCCGTCCGAATTGTTTCGCACCAGCAGAGATGGCGGCATTCACCAGTTCAGGATCGCTCACGTCGCCTTGAATGTACAGGCGCTGTTGCGGGTCGCCGCCAAGGTCATCCGGTTCCGGTTTCACATCGATCATGATGACCGATCCGCCGGCGCCGAGCATGATGTTGGCAACCTGTAAGCCCATGCCGCCTCCGGCGCCGGTGACAACTGCAACACGATTGGAGAAATCAAATCTGATCATGCCGCCGAAGTATCCTTTTTTGCAAAAAGGTCCTGGTAGTTCTTCCAGTGGTCAACATAGCGATCCGTCAGATCAGACGTCGCGGCCTTCAGCATTTGCGATTGGTCGGCTGAAACATCCACATCCAGAAACTCGAGCATCTTGCTCACGACGGTGTCCGGTGACGTGACCATATCCTCGTAACGCACAGTGGTGAAATTTGAATCCAATACATTTTGCCAGTGTGAAACAACCTTCTGAAACAGTTTTTCGTAGCGCATGAACGTATCGAAATCCCGGGTGTAGTTGTATTCATTCTTGAAATTTTTCATGAAGCAGAAAGTAAAGAGATCATGATTGTTTCTGTGCACGCATATGTATTTGGCGTGCGGAAAAATCCTGTTGAGCGTTCGCAGGTTCAAAAAATTGTGCGGCATCGTGTTGATGATGTAGCGGGTTGTTTCTGGCAGGGAAAACTGCTCGCAAATCTGCCCGGTATACTGCCTGGCGTACATTTCCTGCTGGGTGGACTTCATGCCTGCAATGCGGTCAGCGTAATTTGGCGGCAATTGCCCCTGCGCACCTATGAAAATGTCCTCGTCCACGAACATGCGCGGCGAGACTTCGCCGCAGGCGGCCATACCGGGCATGCGGGCCATCAGGCTTTCAAGAGTGGTCTTGCCCGATCTCGGTAATCCGAGGATGAATACCGGGGTTACCGCCGGGGCCTTTTTGGTTCGTGCAGGCAAGCTGCCGGAACGCACATCCGGTTCGCCGATGCAAACTGCGACAGCTTTGCCGAATACATCGAAATCAAACTCATTTGTCGACAGTTTCTTGGCATCGGCAAAGTTTTGAAACGCATCGCGATACCGGCCCTGATGGTCTGCAATGCGCCCGGCGGAGAAATGCAGCAGAATTTTTTGCCGATCCTTCAGTTTCGGCCGGCGCAGGAAATCGTCTACCAGCCGGGAAATTTCAGCCGGCCATGTTTCAGCAGGCAGGCGGACAAGCTCATAAGCGCATTCCACCTCCATCGAGCCCGACTTCAACAGTTTTTCGAGCACGCTCCTTGCGCTGTCAAACTGTTCAAGCCTGTGCAGAACAGTTGCGCAGGTCATGGCATCCTGTGGCTTCATGGAGGCTGTTGCCGGGCCCTTTTTCAAGGCCTCCAGAGCGGGCTCTGGATGACCTGCGTCGGACAGGGCGCGGGACATCAGCAATCGCGCAACATGCATGTCAGGCTTCATCGACAAAACATTGGCAAGGTGTTCGTGCGCCGATTTGAAACGCTTTATCAGGTAATATCCGTACCCGATGATGTGTTGCGTCGAGACATTTCTGCTGACGGGGTGTTTTCCCCATTTCTGTAGAAACCGGATCGATTCAGAATATTTCCTGTCCTCGATGAGTGCCAGAAACTGCAGGTGAACAATATCCGGATGCCCCGGTACCTGCCGCAACACGTCGTTGCATATCCCGATGAGTTCGCCGGTTTCGCCTTTCGACAACAAGCCTCGACCCACCTTGACCAGCTTCGCCACGTCTGCCGGCGTAATCCGCTTTCGCTTGTCTGGAGCGGTGCTGTTGTTTTTCAGGATGTTTTTCATTGTCTGCAGGGTCAGCGGTCGGTGGATGCTTTCAGTCGGTTACGGTCGATGCCTGCGGTTGATCTTATTGTTTTCTGCCGGTTATGCCACCAGTTGATTACCGGACTTGGGGACATACCGCAAATTATCAGCAGGTTTGGCGGAACCGGACGGATCAAGGAACGGCCAACAGTCTCGTGTACTCTGTTCAACGACAATTAACTCCACGCTTGCGTCATTGCGGCGTTGCATTGGTGGCGACGCATTAAAGCCTGGCTGTCGACCCCCTGTCACGGTGACTTGAAAACCAACTCCAAACAGCGCATAGAAGGCAAAAATCCCATGGCTTTTCATAATTGATGCGAGTTTAAATACGCGATGAGTGACCCTTTGCGAATTGGTATTGCCGGACTGGGCACTGTAGGGACAAGCGTTCTGGATGCTGTCGCGCAGCACGGCGATTTACTGTCCGCCCGGTGCGGGCGTAAGTTGAAGATTACGGCGGTTAGTGCTCGTGACAGGTCGAAGTCTCGCGGTTCGCATGATATCTCCAAATTCACGTGGCATGATGATGCTGCGGAAATGGCCGCCAACGGCGATATCGATGTGCTGGTTGAACTGATCGGCGGGGAAGAGGGGCCCGCGCGGGCGTGCGTTGAAGCAGCCCTGAAAAACCGTCGTCACGTTGTCACCGCCAACAAGGCACTGCTGGCTCATCACGGCGTTGTGCTTGCCGGACTGGCAGAGGCCGGCAATGTTGCGCTGAATTATGAAGCCGCGGTTGCCGGCGCCATTCCGGTGATCAAGACCGTGCGCGAGAATCTGGCGGGAAACTCGGTCTCCCGGCTGTTTGGCATCCTGAATGGCACCTGCAATTTCATTCTGACAAAAATGGAGCTTGAGGGTCGCGATTTTGCCGATGTATTGAAGCAAGCGCAGGATCTCGGTTATGCCGAGGCCGATCCGACGTTCGACATTGGCGGCTTCGATACCGCTCACAAACTGGCCATTCTGACGTCCCTGGCATTCGGCACCGAGGTTGCGCTTGACGACATGTTTATCGAGGGTATCGAGGATATTACGCTTGCAGACATCCGAAATGCTCATTCGCTGGGCTACAAGTTCAAGCTGCTTGGCGTTGCAAATCGTACAGACGACGGCATTGAGCAGAGGGTCCATCCGGCACTGGTGCCGCTGGGCTCGCCGATCTCTGATGTCGGCGATGCCTTCAATGCGGTTGTGGTTGAAGGCGATTTTTCAGACACCTTGTTTCTGGAAGGCCGCGGTGCAGGCGGACATCCCACTGCTTCGTCCGTGATGGCTGACATTTGTGACATCGCCCGCGGTACCATTCTGCCGGTGTTTGGAGTACCGGCCAATCAACTGAAGCCATTCGGACGCGCTGCCATGCGTGCCCATGAGGGAGGCTATTATGTCGCCCTGGACATGTTCGACCGGCCGGGCGAGTTGGCCGGGGTGGCGAAAGCCTTCGCCGATGAAGGCATATCGATTGAAAGTGTCATTCAGCGCGGTCCCGCGATATCCCGGTCGAAGGCCGGTGCGGATATTGCCCCATTTGTGTTGATAACCCACGACACGCTGGAAAGCGCCATGCGGGCTGTACTGGACAAGATTGAAGCTGCCAAGCATGTTGCCAGCCGTCCGCGAATGGTGCGAATTGAACGGCTGTGAGACAGTCCGAAGCAAGAAGTGAAAATGAAGTCATGTTGAACCGTATTTTGACCATTGAGATTGCCCGCGTGACCGAGGCTGCGGCAATTGCTGCTGCCACCCTTCGCGGCAGGGGTAATGAAAAACAGGCCGACCAGTTGGCGGTTGACGCCATGCGCACTGCGCTGAACGGCATTGAAATGGACGGCATGGTGGTCATTGGCGAAGGCGAGCGCGACGAAGCGCCAATGCTGTATATCGGTGAAAAGGTCGGCACCGGCACAGGCCCGAAAATCGACATTGCACTGGACCCGCTGGAGGGTACGACACTGTGCGCCAAGGCCATGCCTGATTCGCTGGCTGTTATTGCCATGGCGGATGGCGGCAGCCTGCTGCATGCGCCCGACAGCTACATGAACAAGATTGCCATCGGTCCCGGTTACCCGGCAGGCACAATCGACCTGGATGCCACGCCGGAGGAGAATCTCAACGCGCTGGCCAGGGCCAAGGGAGTCAAGACCAGCCAGCTGACAGCCTGCATTCTGGATCGGCCGCGCCATGCCGAACTGATTGCGGCCGTGCGGGCCACCGGCGCAGGCGTGCGCCTGATCACCGACGGTGATATTGCCGGCGTTATTCACACAACCGACCCGGATAATACCGGCATCGACATTTATATGGGTGTCGGCGGCGCCCCCGAAGGTGTGCTGGCAGCTGCTGCATTGCGCTGCATCGGCGGGCAGATGCAGGGACGCCTGGTGTTCCACAAGGCCTCCGACCGCGACCGGGCGCGGGACATGGGCGTCGAGGACCCCGATGCCAAGTTCGACATGAACGAAATGGCATCCGGCGATGTGATGTTTGCTGCGTCCGGTGTTACCGATGGCAGCATGCTTTCAGGTGTCAAGTTTGGCCGCAGTCATATCACCACCGAAACGGTTGTGATGCGCTCTGCCACCGGCACGGTCCGCTGGATCAAGAACCGCCGCAAGGTGGCATGATCGCGCCTGAGCCATCCAAAGCTTTTTTGGGCGTTGAACGCTCCGTAACTGGCAGGCGGTGGTCGTCGCGTCTTCAGAATGACCGCATGGCACAGGCCATTTCTCAGGCAGTCAATGTGAGCGATGTCATGGGCCGCATACTGGCAGCCCGTGGCGTTGTACCTGAAACGGCCGGAAGTTTTCTGGAACCGACGCTTCGTGAACTGATGCCGCCCGCAGCCGCCATGATGGATGTGGATGCCGGTGCCGGCCGGCTGGCCGACGCCGTGGTGGCAGGCGAATCCATAGGCCTGATTGGCGATTATGATGTTGACGGCATGACGTCTTCAGCCCTGATTGTGGAATTTCTGACCGCGGCAGGGGGAGCGCCGCGCGTCCACATTCCACATCGCGTCGATGAGGGCTACGGCCCCTCGGTGGCTGCGGTGGAAGATCACAAGGCAGCAGGCGTGCAGTTGCTGATTACGCTGGATTGCGGGGTCATGGCGCATGATCCGTTATTGAAAGCCCGGCAACTTGGCATGGACACGGTGATTGTCGATCATCACCAGGCAGGCCATGAACTGCCACAGGCCCACGCGGTGATCAATCCCAACCGGCTGGATGACACGTCCGGCCAGGGAGCACTGTGTGCTGCCGGCGTGGTGATGGTGCTGATCGGTGCAACATCAAGGCAATTGCGTGAACGCGGCTGGTGGACGGATGCAAGGCCCGAGCCTGATCTGATGGCGATGATGGATCTGGTGGCGCTCGGCACGGTTTGCGATGTGGTCCCGCTGGTCGGGCTCAACCGGGCCTATGTCCGCCAGGGATTGAAGATCATGGCGCGGCGCGACCGGGCAGGGCTGGCGGCACTGGCAGATGTCGCCCGGCTGTCGCGCCGCCCGGATGCCCATGCGCTGGGCTTTGTTCTGGGGCCCCGATTGAATGCTGCCGGCCGCATCGGGTCTGCCGTGGACGGTCTGGCGCTGCTCACCAGCCGGGATCGGGGGCAGGCCATGCAACTGGCGCAGGCGCTGGAGGAGATGAACAAGAAGCGCCAGGCCATTGAGCTTGCCACCGTGGACCGCGCCATAGAACAGGCCGAAGCCATGATGGGCAAACAGGCCAGGCTGCCGGTGCTGGTGGTCGCCGGTGAAGGCTGGCACCCCGGTGTTCTGGGGCTCGTTGCATCCCGCCTGAAAGACCGCTTTGACAAGCCCGCCTTTGCCATCGGTCTGCCGAAGGATGGAACAGCCGCATCGGGCTCTGCACGCTCCATTGCCGGGGTCAATCTGGGTGTTGCCGTGCAGGCGGCTGTTGCGGCCGGCGTGGCGATCAAGGGCGGTGGCCACGCCATGGCCGCCGGCGTCACGCTGGAGCAGTCGCGGCTGGGTGATCTGCGGGCCTTCCTGGAAGACAGGCTGGCCGCCGAAGTCGATGCCGCAGTCAGTGTGGACCATCTGACCATAGACGCAGCGATCGCAGCATCCGGCGCCTCGACACGCTTCATAGAAAATCTGGACCGGGCCGGTCCGTTCGGTCAGGGAAATCCGTCACCGGTGTTTGCCCTGCCTGCCCACCGGGTCGTCTACGCAGCCCGAGCCGGCGCCGATCATGTTCGATGCACCCTGGTGCAGTCAGATGGCAGCCGGATCAAGGCCATTGCTTTCAGGGCGATGGGTACCGAGCTTGGCGAAGTGTTGCTGTCGGAACGCCGGATGCCGCTGCACATCGCGGGCAGGCTCGCCATCAACGACTGGGGCGGCAAGCGCGAGGGCCAGGTGTTCATTGACGACGTGGCAGAAGTGCCGGGTAGGTAGGATTTACAGAATTCTTCCGGTTTTTCCCGATCAGTGCTTGCCAGCGGGCCAGAAGCTAGATATACGGACGCCCGGTGGTGCGCGCCCTTCGTCTATCGGTTAGGACACTAGCCTTTCACGCTGGAGAGAGGGGTTCGATTCCCCTAGGGCGTACCACCCCCTTTTTTTCCTTTGAATTATGATTGTTGTTTCCTGCCCGGCAGCATTCGGGTCAGCACGTCGTCGCGCCTGGCGAAATGATGCCACAGGGCTGCGATG
>JAHEFB010000016.1 GCA_024640405.1 Alphaproteobacteria bacterium
GATAACGTAAACAATCTTTCGCACTTTTGGATTTGACGGTTTCTTTCGGTTATTCTGGAAGGAGCGATATGATGAGTGAAGACAAGAAGGGCGAAGGCATGGGTCAGGTGATCCAGATTGATGATGCCCGCGTCAGGGATCATCTTGGGGAGATGGTTCGCGGGACGGTTGAAGAGACCTTGAATGCGTTGCTTGATGCCGAAGCAGATAGCTTGTGCGGTGCGGGTCGGTATGAACGCAGTGAGGGGCGCACAGATACACGGGCTGGCGGTTATGAGCGGTCGCTACACACCAAGGCCGGTGAAGTGAAGCTGAAGGTTCCCAAGCTTCGCCGGCAAACGTTTGAGACAGCGATCATCGAGCGTTACCGGCGGCGTGAGAGCTCTGTTGAGGAAGCGCTTGTGGAGATGTATCTGGCAGGCGTTTCGGTGCGTCGGGTTGAGGATATCACGGAAGCCCTTTGGGGCACGCGGGTATCGCCGGGTACGATTTCCAATCTGAACAAGAAGATTTACGCCCAGATCGAAGCCTGGCGGCACCGACCGATTGAAGGTGATCACCCATACCTGTTTCTGGACGGCATTGTCATGAAGCGCACGTGGGCTGGTGAAGTGCGCAATGTATCCTTGTTGGTGGCCAGTGCGGTCAACGCTGAGGGTTACCGCGAGATACTGGGTATCTGCGAGGGTGCCAAGGAGGACAAATCGGGTTGGTCGGCGTTCCTGCGCCATTTGGTGGATCGCGGCCTGAGCGGTGTTCAACTGATCATTTCCGATGCCTGTCGGGGTTTGGTGGAAAGTGTGGCCGATTATCTTCCTGATGCCCGCTGGCAGCGCTGCATGGTGCATTTCTACCGCAATGTGTTTTCCCACGTTCCTTCCACCAAGGTGCGCGAGGTGAGCCATATGCTCAAGGCTATCCACGCCCAGGAGAATCGTGAGGCGGCACAGGAAAAAGCAGACACGGTTCTTGCCACGCTCCGCCGCCAGCGCCTGGTTCGCGCGGCGGAACTGATCGAGGAAAGTATCGGTGAGACATTGACCTACTATGCGTTTCCCGACAGTCACTGGCGCAAGATCCGCACCAACAATCCGCTGGAGCGCATTATGAAGGAGATCCGCAGACGCACCCGTGTGGTGGGAGCTTTCCCTGATGGTCAGTCGTGCCTCAACCTGGCCGCAGCCCGGCTCAGGCACATAGCCGCCGGCAAATGGGCAACACGAAAGTACATGGACATGAAACCGCTGTTTGAACAGCAAACATCAACCCAAGGAGCCGTCGCCTGAAAAAATGTGCGAAAGATTCTGGACACTACCCCGAAGGCCGGTTTTTCGCGATCACCGGACGTCGTTATGCTCCACTTGTGGTCGGATAGACCACGGCGTGAAGCATGCCTAGCCGGCAAACGCGAAAAATCGGTCAAATGGGTCAATAATTGCTTCCGTTGGTATAATGCTGAGCCAGAAGTCGACAACGGTTGTGCGGTCAAGAGTGGATTCTTCAAATGTGTTGCAGAACAGCCACACTCCTAGCGGTCTGCGAAGAAACAAACCAACTTCCGACAATCAGTGTGTTGTCGCGGAGCGTATCAAATAGATACTTCACTGACCCACGTCGCAAACGGCAGAAACGCCACCACTTTGATCGAGGTTTGCAAGCAATCTTTCAAATTGCGGCCAGGCCAACTCAGCCGTCACTTGGCCTGGTCCGGCACCAGTAATCTGCGAGCTGCGGCGAGGTCTGTCAGCACCAGTCGCAATTCGTCGATCTGTGCCGGCGTCAACTCATGAACGATGGTGACCTCCTCGCGCGCGGCAGACTTTTCGGGAATATCTTCGGCAACTTTAGCCGTGGATGTTTTCGCGGCAGGTTTGCGGCTGGTCTTGGCCGGTTCCTCGGCAGGGCTAACCATGACCTCACCCCTGCCAATTCCGATGACGTGGGCGATGCCGTTGTCCTTGAGAATTTTCTGGGCACCGCGAATGGTGTAGCCTTCACCGTACAGCAATGTCCGGATGCCCTTGAGCAGGTCCACATCCGCAGGACGATAGTAGCGCCTGCCGCCGCCCCGTTTCATGGGTCGTATTTGAGAAAATCTGGTTTCCCAGAAACGCAAAACGTGTTGAGGCACGTCCAGTTGTTCCGCGACTTCGGAGATGGTTCTGAATGCTTCAGGTGCCTTGTCGGTCAAATGCCAACCTCTTTCGATATCAGTTCAGCAGATGCACATGCGGGAAAAGTTGCCCATGCACCGTCTCATCAACCAGCGGCAAATGTTACAGGTCCTCGCCGGACGCCGCTTCTCCATTCACGATTGCCTTCATGATCTGGCTGGGTCTGAACACCAGCACGCGCCGCGGAGTAATGGGAACTTCTTCCCCTGTCTTGGGATTTCGACCGATGCGTTGCCGCTTGTCGCGCACATCGAATGTACCGAACGACGACAACTTCACCTGTTGTCCATCCACGAGTGCATCGGACATCAGATCGAGAACCGTTTTTACCAAATCCGCAGATTCAGTGCGTGAAAGTCCCACCTTGCGATGAACCGCTTCACTCAAATCTGCACGTGTGAGTGTCTTTGTCATTACTCCACCCCCTCGATGGAGTCTTATCCTAACACCCAATTGCCGGGTAGAGTCAATTCTCAACTTTGTATTTAGATCAAGTACTTGCTTTCGGAAACGTCAGCCAGCCCGCAACAATTGCCGAAAATTTTCGTCAGGTTACCAGCGGGCCAGAACTGCACCCCAGGTAAAGCCACCGCCCATTGCCTCCATGAGAACCAACTTGCCGGGCTGCAACCGGCCATCTTCGCGCGCCACATCCAGCGCCAGCGGTATTGATGCAGCTGATGTATTGCCGTGATGGCCAACCGTAATCACGACCTTTTCCGTGGTCAGGCCAAAGCGGCGCGCCGTGCCGTCGAGAATGCGTTTGTTGGCCTGGTGCGGGACGAACAAGTCGATCTTGTCGGACTGGATGCCCGCCTCCTCAAGTGTCTCTCCCATCACATCAGAGATGTTGGTAACGGCGTGCTTGAACACCTCGCGGCCTTCCATGCGCAAATGCCCCACTGTCTGGGTGCTCGAAGGTCCGCCGTCCACATAAAGCTTGTCGCGATAGCGTCCGTCAGAACGCAACCGCGTGGCCAGTATCCCCTTGTCGGAGGCATCCTCATCATTTGCGGCGCTGACAACCACGGCGCCAGCACCATCGCCAAACAGCACACAGGTTCCCCGATCAGTCCAATCCAGTATCCGGGAAAATGTTTCAGCGCCAATGACCAGAACATTACTGGCGGAGCCTGTCCGCACAAAGTTGTCTGCAATGGTCAGGGCATAGACGAAACCTGAACAGACCGCCTGAACATCAAAGGCGGCGCCCTGCAAAATTCCGAGCTCACCCTGGACCGTGGCGGCCGTTGCCGGAAATGTCTGGTCGGGTGTCGATGTCGCAACTATCACCAGATCAATCTCTGATGCATCAATGCCGGAGCGTGACAGTGCCGCCTGCGCGGCCTTTATTGCCAAATGAGAGGTCAGTTCTCCTTCAGCGGCAATATGGCGCTGTCGGATGCCGGTTCGTTCGACAATCCACTCATCAGATGTATCAACGGTCTCGGCCAACTCGGCATTGGTCAATACCCGTTGCGGCAGGTAAGATCCGACAGAACGGATTACGGAGCGTTTCATTTAAGCTTTTTTACCTTGCTCAGCTTGCACTGGCCACCTGGGCCTGTTCATCTGTGTGATCATGATGCTCGTGCGGTGCAAGTTCCATGCCTCTGCCAATCCTGTCCACGAGATCGTTGGCCACCATGTCAGCTGCAACATGAATGGCAGATGAAAATCCGAACGAATCCGTTCCGCCGTGGCTTTTGACAACCACGCCGTTTAATCCCAGGAACACACCACCATTGTAAGTGCGTGGATCCAGTCGTTTCTTTAACCGCGAAAATGCACCTTTTGCAAACAATGCGCCAACTTTACTCACAAGCGAACGGGACATTTCTTCACGTAACACGGAAACAATCTGATGCGCCGTGCCTTCCGCGGTTTTCAAGGCAATGTTGCCGCTGAAACCTTCGGTTACAATCACGTCTACCTTACCGGTTCCAATATCGGTCCCCTCTACAAAACCCTTGTAATCGAGAGGCAGTTCGGCGTCACGCAACAACGATCCCGCCTCACGAACGGCCTCAATGCCTTTTACTTCCTCGACACCGATGTTCAGCAACCCGACCATTGGCCGCCTGATGCCAAACAGGCAACGGGCCATTGCCGCACCCATAATGGCATTGGAAACCAGTTGATCTGCATCTGCACCAACAGTTGCTCCCATATCAAGAACTATGCTGCGGCCCCGCAAGGTAGGCCATATTCCGGCGATGGCAGGCCTGGAAACACCTTCGGTTGTTTTAAGCAACACCTTCGCCATAGCCATCAGCGCGCCGGTATTGCCTGCAGAAACCGCTGCGTGTGATTCGCCTTGCTTCACCGAATCGATTGCCTGCCACATGCTGGACGTCCTGCGGCCCCGCCGGATGGCCTGCGACGGCTTGTCATCCATGGCAATTGCGACGTCAGTGTGGTGCACCACCGATCGGGCTTTCAAGGCGGGTAGCCGGTCGAGTTCGGCGGCAATGGTCTGCTCGTCCCCAAACAGGACAAACTTCAATTCCGGCCTGTCCGCAAGCGCGGTGGCTGCGCCACTCAGCACAACAGGTACTCCGTGATCACCACCCATTGCATCAAGCGCGATAATTATGTCTCCGGAATCGGTTTTCAATCCGCATGCCCCTTCGTTATCGAATTACAAAGGATAGTGGTTTGAGAGATGGACACAACAGGTATCTGCTGATTGTACCGGCAGGCAGCCTACTCATCCTGTCCGAGTTTCAGCTGCTTCAACACCGCAAACGGATTTTCTTTCTTTACGTTTACGGCAGCATCATCATCCGTCGAACTGCGAAATTCTACCCCCTGCTTTCGCGGATAAGGATCGAGTTCCAGACACAATGCCTCAACTGCGAACTCGCCCAATTCTATATTGCCGTCATCAATATAGCCGATATCCTCATCATCAACGGACACCACTATGTCCGCATGATCGCTAACAAGGCTGCTCGACCTTTCGACAAAAACCTGATCCAGGCTGGCATCAACAACCTGTTGAAACGGCTCCAGCGTAACCACGCAGATTTGGGTAATTTCGGCAGATGCATCGCCGCGAACCCGAAAACCACCGCGTTTCCAGGGCTGAATATTCAGCCTCGCAGACAGCGATTTCATGGCTTCGACGCCGAATCTGCCGGCAACCGCATCACATTCGCCCGGTGTCGCACTTATGGTTTCGGACACACCTTCCGGGGCAATATCGCGAACACTGAATGGGCGTGAGAATTCCGGAGTGTCAGTCATGCACATATTATCCGTTCAGATTACCAACAGTCACGGGCGCAGGGCCGACAGATCAAGTTTGCCGGCGCGAATTTGCAGACGATCCATTGAGCCAACGGCTTCATGCAGTAATCCGGCATAGCTGGCAAGGCGTTCTGCGCTGGCAGCAAATGATACGTCACCTTCGAATACATTTCTCATCAGTGCGGTAGCCAGTGACTTGTCACCATCTGCTCGCGCCTCCGCATAGGCGCTGGCTCGCCCATAATACACGGTTGCCATTTTCTTGACGCGCTTTCCGACCCCCATGTCGCCGACCCCCATTTCGCGCAAGGACCTGTCCATGTCGCGAAACAACTCGTCAATCAATCCTTGGGCAAAAACCCTGTCCGGCTCATCACCAGCCTGCATATGGCACATAACGGCGTCGTTGTGCAGGATGATCATGTCGAACCGCCCATCAAGGGTATCGGGCACTGCAAGATCCGAATACAGTTCGGTTTGCCGTGCCTGTGCCACAATCGCCTCGTAGACGGTTCTTGCGGGAGTCAGTTTTTGCGTGCGGGAAAGAATGCTTTTCAGTATCATGGCAGAACCAGGCTAAACAGAATTCGAAATTGTAGCTACGTGCAACGTGGCTTGAGAACAACCAGCAGCCGGTGGTGCTGCAATCGGCCAACGAGTTTCAATTTGGCCACAACAGAAGTGATACGTCACGTGCGAACCTTCAAGCCAAATTTTGCAACTGCATCAAATAATCTCCGCAAACCACTGCTGAGCGCCGGCCTGGTTCTGGCTGCAGCAGCGGTTCTGGCAGGGTGTTCGCGTGATATCGAGCATCGTGGCTACCAGGTGCGGGCGCAAGATATGCAGAATCTGCGGCTGGGCATGACAAAGGAAGAAGTCCGCGGGGCCCTTGGTTCTCCGTCAACAACTGCCACCGTGCAACATCAGGGCGACAGTTTTTATTATATTTCGTCTCGCATTAAAACCAGTGCTTTTCTGGCCAATGAAGAACTGGACAGGCAGATCCTGGCGGTCCGGTTCAGCCAGTTCGACCAGGTACAGAGTTTTGGGCAGTACACCCTGCAGGATGGGCAAGTCATCGACATGAACTCCCGCGAGACACCGTCTCGCGGCCGTGAGTTGACTATTCTGCAGCAGATGTTCGGAAACCTGGGTAACTTTACCCCGAATGATTCCGGACCTCCGGCAGGACAGCAGGGATCCATCGGTCCGCGAGGAAGTTAGTAAACCGCGGCTTTCAGTTTGCAAACCAGACAATAATACCCCCGTACAAGGATCGAATTGTACGGGGGTTGTTCTTGCGCCGGCAGGCGGCTTAGTGAGCCAGGATCGCCAGCAGCAGCAATGCCACGATGTTGGTGATCTTGATCATCGGGTTAACCGCGGGGCCGGCCGTGTCCTTGTAAGGGTCACCAACCGTGTCTCCGGTCACTGAAGCCTTATGGGCTTCAGAACCCTTTTCATGCTTGACGCCATCCTTGTCGACAAAGCCATCCTCAAAGGACTTCTTGGCATTGTCCCAGGCACCGCCACCAGCGGTCATGGAAACCGCAACGAACAGGCCGTTGACAATCACCCCGAGCAGCATCGCGCCCAGCGCCGCAAAGCCCTGGCTCTTGTCGCCTGTGATGGCATAAACGAAATAGAAACACACGACAGGTGACAGAACCGGCAACAGTGAAGGAACAATCATTTCCTTGATGGCAGCCCGGGTGAGCATGTCCACTGCACGGCCGTAATCGGGTTTTTCGGTTCCCTTCATGATGCCCGGTTTTTCCTTGAACTGGCGGCGAACTTCTTCAACCACAGCGCCGGCAGCACGGCCAACCGCAGTCATGGCAATTCCACCAAACAGGTATGGAAGCAGACCACCGAACAGCAGGCCAACCACGACGTATGGGTTGGACAGCGAGAAGTCGACCGTTACACCTTCAAAGAAACTGCCAGGTGTCGCATTTGCAGCGAAGAACTTCAGGTCTTCGGTGTAAGCAGCAAACAGCACCAGGGCACCAAGACCGGCTGATCCAATGGCATAACCCTTGGTAACCGCCTTTGTCGTATTGCCGACAGCGTCCAGCGCATCTGTTGTCTGACGCACTTCAGATGGCAAATCGGCCATTTCGGCAATACCACCGGCATTGTCCGTAACCGGGCCGAACGCGTCCAGCGCAACGACCACACCAGCCAGCGCCAGCATTGCGGTTACGGCAATGGCAATACCGAACAGACCGCCCAAAGCAAATGTTACGATGATGCCGCCAATGATTATCAGGGCCGGGATTGCGGTTGCCTCAAGTGATATGGCAAGCCCCTGAATAACATTGGTACCGTGACCGGAGACCGATGCCTGTGCAATTGAGCGTACAGGGCGATACTCGGTACCGGTGTAGTACTCGGTCACCCAGATAATCAGGCCGGTAACAACAAGCCCGACAAATCCGCACCAGAACAGGTTCGCACCGGTAAATGTTGTTCCTCCTGATGTGGTGAACACGGAGTCTGCACCCAGCCAGCCCCATACGATGGCGGCCATGGCAACGGCAGACAGCACCGAGGTTGCAATGAACCCTTTGTAAAGTGCGCCCATAATTGAATTGTTGGCACCCAGTTTTACGAAGAACGTTCCGATGATTGATGTGACCACGCAGGACGCGCCAATCAGCATCGGGAACAACATCAGGTTAACCGCTGCGTCACCTGTAAAGAAGATTGATGCCAGGACCATGGTCGCAACAATGGTAACCGCATATGTTTCAAACAGGTCGGCCGCCATGCCGGCGCAGTCGCCGACATTGTCGCCAACATTGTCCGCAATGGTTGCCGGATTGCGCGGGTCATCTTCCGGAATACCGGCCTCAACCTTACCAACCAGGTCACCGCCAACATCAGCGCCCTTGGTGAAAATGCCACCGCCCAATCGGGCAAAGATGGAGATCAGGGACGCTCCGAAACCGAGTGCAACGAGCGCATCAATAACCGCACGGTCGGTAGGCGAATACCCCATCGGACCAGTGAGTATCCAGAAGTACACCGCCACACCCAGCAGAGCGAGCCCTGCAACGAGCAGACCGGTGATGGCACCTGACTTGAATGCGATCTCCAGACCACCTGCAAGGCTCTTGGAAGCAGCCTGTGCAGTTCTTACATTCGCCCGCACTGAAACATGCATGCCAATGAAACCGGCAGCACCTGACAGGACCGCGCCGATCAGAAAACCAAAGGCAGCCGATGCACCAAGCAGTGCGAAAGCTACAACGAACACCACCGCACCAACGATTGCGATGGTTGTATATTGTCGATTGAGGTAAGCCGTTGCGCCTTCGCGAATGGCACCGGCAATTTCCTGCATGCGGGCATTGCCTGCGTCTGCTGCCAGAACGGACTTGGTAGCCCAGATGGCGTAGACGATAGACAGGATACCGCAGCCAATTATTAGCCAGAGTGTCGAACTCATGGGTGAAATCCTTGCTGTTTATATGACTAAGATCCGGAAATCTGGAGAGTACTCGCCCGGTTGTGTCAGCATGCACAACGCCAGGACAGCCCCTGCTCTTTTGATAGAGAATCCCCTCGAATACCCTTTTGCCCGGATCAACCGGGGCGGAACATATTAAAACTCTGTTAAATAGGCAACCGCTTTAGCCATGTGTTTCAACACTACTATCGGCTATGTATGCTGACGCCGGAAAACTGCCATTTATCGACTTGCGGCACGTCTGGAATTCAGACTGAGCCACGCCAGCGCCAACAAGCACAGCCCCACCATCGGGAATAGAGCCATATTGACGGCACTCCAGCCGATGGCGTCGAGCAATTTGCCAGAGGTCAAGGACGCGGTCGCCACCGTCGCAAATACACAAAAATCATTGACCGCCTGAACCTTGTTTTTTTCGCTGGGCCGGTAGCATTCGGTGACCATGGCGGTGCCTCCGACATAGCCGAAATTCCAGCCGATGCCGAGCAAGACAAGCCCGGTTGCAAAATTGACAAATGTAATGCCGGTCAACCCGGCTATGCCGGCCATGCTCAACAACAACATGCCGACAGCCACGACCCGCTCGATACCAAACCTCAAGATGAGGCTGCCTGTGAAGAAACTGGGGAGGAACATGGAAAGCGCATGCCACTGGATAACCCATGCACTTTGATCAACGGTAAAACCACACGCTACCATCGCAATCGGGGTCGAGGTCATCACCAGGTTCATCATGCCATATGCCATCATACCGCACATGATCGCGACGATCAGCCGTGGCTGGCGCAGTATCTCCCTCAACGGCCGCGCGCTGTAATTACTGGAGTCTTCGCGCTCGCGAGGAATGTCGATGAAACAAATAATAGCCATGGCCACCACCGACAGACCCGCAACAGCAGCGAAATTGCCGGCAAACATTACAGGGTCAAAAAATGACCGGCTGGCAATCACAATCATCGGCCCGAATACAGCTGCTGCAATTCCGCCCAGCATGACCCAGGAAATGGCCTTTGGCCTGAACGCATCTGAAGCAGTGTCTGCAGCTGCAAAACGATAGTACCCGGCGAACGCCTGATAGCCACCCTGCAAGAACGTGCCGAAAGCGAACAGCCAGAAATCGCGCGCAAAAATAGCGAACACGCAAATTACCGCACCGGCAAATCCGAATGACGCGCCGGTCAGAAACCCGTATTTGCGGCCAACCCGGCGCATGAACAGTGAAGCCGGCACCGTGGCAAGCGCAGTTCCGATCACATAGGTGGAAACCGGCAGCGTAGCCAGGCTCAATGATGGCGCCAGCTGGGTCCCCACGAGTCCGGCAGTAATGAACATATTGATGGCACCCATGCCATAGAACGCCTGGGCCAGTGCAAGCACCAGCGCATTTCGCCGGGCAACACTGTCATCAACAACGGAAACATCATCGGAAACTGCGGTCGTCATGGCCGGCACACTGATGTAGAAACCAAGATCCCGCAAGTCACCTAACTGCAACTCTCGTATGCCAAATAGCGATATGGTCTTGTTGGCGGCGCAAATACAGCGCACAATTGTGTTATCTTGCTAGATACATACCGAATTCATGCACAATGGGAGGCCAAGATACATGCAGGTTCAAACCATACTCAACGCAAAAGGCAGTGAAGTCGCCACGGTCACTCCGAATTCGAGCGTACGAGACCTGGCCACGATGTTGCGGGAAAGACGGATTGGTGCGGTGGTTGTCAGCGCCGATGGTTCATCAATCGAAGGCATTGTTTCGGAGCGCGACATTGTTCGGCAACTGACTGATTTCGGGCCCAAGTTCCTGTCAGTCAAGGTAAGGGAAATCATGACGAAGGATGTGCTCTCCTGTTCGCCAACTGACACTGTGGATACCTGCATGGAACTGATGACGGGTCGCCGGATAAGGCATCTACCCGTGGCTGTTGCCGGCAAGTTGACCGGCCTGGTTTCCATTGGCGACATTGTTAAGGCCAAAATGGATGAGATTCGACTCGAAGCCGAGTCCTTGAAGCAATACATCTCGTCTGGTTAAGATGTGTTGCTACAACATTTTTAGGCGATCAGCTGTAGCAAGTTTAAGCCGCCAGCGTGTGTCCTATTTCCCATCTGCTTCATCGTAGTGATCCGGGATCAGATTTTGATCTTCCATTGGCGGACGCACGTAACCGACGTCTTCGGCGCGGGGCGGCAAGTCGATCGGTTCGGGAGTTAAATCTTCATAGGGTATGGTACTGAGAAAATGCCGGATGCAATTCAATCGGGCGCGTTTCTTGTTATCCGCTTCGACCACATACCAGGGTGCCTGTTTGATATCCGTGTGTATGAACATGGAGTCTTTGGCCCTGGAGTACTCGACCCAGCGGCGCCGGGATTCCAGATCCATGGGGCTCAACTTCCAACGTTTTGCGGGATTGGTAATACGGCTCTGAAAGCGGCTTTCCTGTTCTTCATCACTGACCGAGAACCAGTATTTGATAAGCATTATTCCTGAACGTACCAACATACGCTCGAACTCTGGGCAAGAGCGCATGAATTCCTCATACTCCTCGTCAGTACAAAATCCCATGACCCGTTCGACACCGGCACGGTTGTACCAGCTGCGATCGAACAACACGATTTCTCCGGCGGTCGGCAGATGTGCAACATAACGCTGGAAATACCACTGTTTCTTTTCCCGCTCAGTCGGTGTGCCCAGCGCCACGACGCGGCAAATTCGCGGATTCAGCGGCTCGGTTATCCGCTTGATGGTTCCGCCCTTTCCGGCAGCGTCGCGGCCTTCGAATAGCACAACCACCTTTAGGCCCTTCTCCTTGACCCATTCCTGCAGCTTGACGAGTTCAATCTGCAGTTGAGCCAGTTCGGTTTCGTAGAGATTGTTTGGAATCTTGTGCTTGTCTACCTTGACATCCGAACCCAAATGCTTGGCATGCTTGTGCTTCCTGGTCATGAATGGGTCCTCCCAAATCTGACGAAACAGTACCCCTTCCAGCCGGTGCTAAAGAATGCACCGCGTCTCAGTACTCCAAATTACTCGTTCGTCGTCTTTTCCGATTCATTGCTGGCGGTATTGGCTTCGGCAACAGCATCGGGTTCAACCCGCAGTTTGACTATCGACCGATCAGTTGCCTCGACAACGGTCAACCGGTAACCCAGTTCGACAATGTAATCTCCCTCGCGCGGTATTCGCCGCAGCCGGGCCATCACCAGTCCTGCAAGCGTGTGGAATTCTTTCGCCGGCAAATGAACCCCAAGCACCTCGTTGGCTTCCGAAATGGAAACGCTGGAATCCATCAGATACACGTCGTCTCCAATTGAGTAGAACTCGTGACGTCTTTTGGGATGGTACTCTTCAAAATCATATCCCACGTCGATCTCACCCAGAACCTCCTCAATGATGTCTTCCATGGTGATCATGCCGATGGCCGAGCCGAACTCGTTGACGACAACCGCCATGTGATCTTCTCGTCGGCGAAGCTCAGGCAGAAGACTATCGATGGTCTGGTTGGGGGCAACGTAGAATGCTGGCTTGATCAGGTTCGAAATCGGTTTCTGGTTGGAATGACCCTCCAGCATATCCCAGGTGCTCAAGGTGATGATGCCGGTGATGTTGGAGGTATTTTTTTCAAACACGGGCAAACGATTGAAACCATGCTTGCGCACCAGTTCGATAGCTGTGCGCATGCTCTTTTTGCTGATTTTTTCGCTGTCTATCGAAATGACCTGAGCCATCGGAACCATTGCTTCGGCAACTGTCGTGTCGGCAAACCGGATCACCCGGCGAATACGGCCGCGGTTGGTCTCGCTAAGCGCAGCACTTTGTTCGGCCACATCAACCAAGGTGCGGAATTGCTCCCGGGTGATGAACAGTGTCTGCTCCATGTTGCCCGCACCAGCCAGTCGGGCGCAGAAACGCGCGATCCGCGAGAATACGAAAATCACCGGATAGAACAGCTTTGAAGTCCAGTTGAGCGGGAAGATGATGATCGGTGTAAGAACCGCCGTCTTCTGCTGGTAGACGCTTTTCGGCACGACCTCGCCAGCCACCAGAAACAGCGGTGTGAAGGCCACAAATGCATAAAGTTCACCGCGGGGCCCAAACCAGTCCAGCATCAGCAAAGTGCCAACCGTGGTTAATGCGATGGTTGAAATATTGGTGCCCACAAGCGTCGTGCTCAACAGCACTTCGGGCTTCTGCAGCAGTTTCATTGCCAACTCGGCGCCACGGTTGCCCTGCTTGGCAGCGTGCCGAAGCTTGATCTTGTCGGCGTTGACCAGGGCGATCTCAGAGCCCGAGAAAAAACCTTTCAACAACAACAGCACAACCATCAGTGACACGGCGAGGAAAATATCCATGATCAGCTCCCCACCTTTTCCGCCGGCCCGGAAGCCTCCGGCGGATCGATATTCTTGGCGAACCGTACACTGGCCACACGGTGACCTTCCATGGCCAGAACTGTCGCTGCATAGCCGTCGAGCGCCACTGTATCATTGACACACGGCAGACGGTCGAGATGGCGGAATACAACGCCGCCGATCGTCGTCATTCGAGGATCCTCGATGCCAAAATTGGTCAGATCATTGAAGTCCGTCAGCTTCATGTCGCCGGGAACTTCATAGACGTTCTCATCATGCTCCTGGTAATATGCCTGGCTTGATATGTTCTCGGAGATTTCGCCGAAGATGAACTTGATGATGTCACGCATCGTGATGAGCCCTTCGACACCGCCGAATTCATTCAGCACAATGGCGGCTCTGGCATTGTTTGCCTGGAAGAAATCAAACATCTCGTCAACATTCTTGGTTGGCGGTACAACGACCGGTGCATGCATGATCTCTTCTGGATCAACCGATTTCAGGTCGGCACCATCCATGTTCAGCTTGAGCACATCTTCGGCATGCAGAAATCCGAGAAAGTTATCTGCCCGGCCGCGGCAAACCGGAACCCTCGGGTGCTTAAACGCTTTGAATTGCTCGAACATCTCGGGAACCGGTGTGTCAACGTCCAGATAGTCGATGCGCGTTCTTGGTGTCATGATCTCGACGATTTCCGTTTCACCGGCTTCCAGCAGATTGTCGATTAACACCCGCTCGGTTGCATCCAGCACACCCTCGTCCGCGACATCCTCAAGAACGGCGCGGAACTCATCGATCCGCAGGATGTTTTCCGGCGCGCGCTCTTCACCGACAATCCATGTGGTAATTCCGCCTGCGACCATACGGATGAGACGCCGCAGCGGTGTAATCAGCCGGCTCCACCAGGTCAAAGGCGTCGCAACAAGGCTGGTGCTGACGCGAATTGGATTGTTCACGGCGATGGTCTTCGGGGTGACTTCGCCGAACAACAACAGTAGCGGAAACATCACCAGGATGTTGATCCAACCGGCTCGCTCCGGGCCGTAAAGAGCAAACATTATACCGGCCATATTGATCGTAGCCGCAATATTGACCAGTTCATTGCCACACAGGATGGAGATGATCAGACGCCGAGGTTCGTCGAGCAATGCGTGCAGAGTCTCTGACTTCGGATGACGTTCGCGACGCAGCTTTTGCAAATCCAGCCGCGACAGGGAAAACAAAGCCGTTTCCGAACCTGAAAACAGGGCAGAACATCCGAAAAGGAATACTTGCAGCGTCAGCCGAACGATCATGTCAGGCTCAAGCAAGCGGGCTACGTCCACTGAAAAAAACCCGATGAACTGGCTCCAGTATGCAGCAGCTTTGAATAGAATCTCTTGCATACTTCTTCACACGTCAACAATAGGTCGCCCTTGTTCGAGGCCGGTCGCGATCCTGTTTGAGGTACCGGAATGCAGACTGGCAAAAAACAATGCTGCAACAATTTTTTCCGCCACCGACTGTAATGATTCAGGTGGCCAGTACGTTGATATAGGTCAAGAAGACAGTGCATCAGAAGGCGGCCTGTGATTGTCAGAACCTGTATGCCAGTGCCGCAACTTCAACTGGCGGGTGGCCAGTAAAATGGCGGTGTTGCATTTTCTGGTCAGCGGCGCGCAATGCACAGTCAACAGATCATGGCACCAGGATTGGCAAATTTTCTTGTCTGCACAATCGGCAGCACCTAAGCTTGCTGGGTTATCTGCAAGGGAGACGCACAAAGTGCCAGTTGCTGTATCAGTTGGGGAAATGGATTTGCGATGCGCAACCTGTCCAGTTCACCATCATGCAGTGTGCCAGGCTCTGGGTGGGCTGTATCTGCACGAACTCGCAGGCATTATGACACATCGTCATTTTGAGGCTGGTACCGAGATCGTACATCAAGGCGAGACGAGTAATCTGTTCGGGATCATCGCTTCCGGTGTAGTCAAACTGACCCGATTGCTTCCTGATGGTCGTCAGCACATTGTCTGCCTGCTTTCGGAAACCGATTGCATCGGCGACGTGTTCTCCGCCGAAAGTCACGACAATGCAATGTGTGTAACCGATGTAGAACTGTGCTGTTTTCACCGCAAACAGTTCGATGAAATCGTTAAGAGCCATCCAACCCTTGGGCACCACCTGTTACAACGGGTTACGGTTGATCTTGAAGAAGCGCGGCAGTGGTTAACGGCACTGGGCCGGAAAAAGGCTGTTGAGAAAGTTGCCATGTTTATTGTCTGGATGTGGAACGAAGAACATGAACACTGCTTGCATGCCCCCAGGCGTGTGAATGACATGATGCTGCATTTTCCGTTTTCGCGAGAAGAAATTGCCGATTTTTTGGGCCTGACGCTTGAAACTGTCAGTCGCTGTATCGGCAAGCTTGACGTTGATCGTGTGATTACGCTGCTTAACGCCAAGTGCATCGAAATCCGCGACCTTGACAGATTGCGGCAGATCGCTGAGTCGGATATTTGAAATTTGTCCAGCCAACAGGCCGACGCGGGAATACCCAGAGTAAAAGACCCAATTACGAAATGCCTGCAGCTTCCGTGGTCTTTGAACGTCGCCCATTTCCAGATTTGGTCTGACCACTACCCCGGTAGCGAACCCCGGAATGCTTGTGCACAGATGACATTGGGTTCGAGGGGCCATTTGCGGCTCATGGGAAACAGGCAGCCGAACCAGTTCAGAATCCCCCAACTTTGCCTGCGGCCATTGTCGTCTTGTTTGCGATAAATCAAGGCAAGGACTGACAATACGGGTCACGATTATCCAAACTGCTAACCTGGTGTCGGCAGTTCTGGAGGGCAAAGCCGGACTTGGCGTGCCTGGAAACAGCTGTGGTCTGCGAAGTCATGAACCAATCAGATATTGGCAAGTCGCACCCCTCCGGACCGGAGGGTTTCGTGGAACTAGCAATCACCTCTCCCAGACTCGCCCTATGGCAGCAAACCGATATGACGGTTGCGTTCGGGTGCGAAAGTGGTGGCCTGCCCAACCCGAGCCTGGTCGACACCGCTTGCTCGGAGAAAGTCGATTGCCTGGTCGCAGAGGACAGCTATCTCCATCATGAATGTGAGTTTGAACGTTTTGTCAACGGGCTCGGGCCGACCGCCATTACCGTCGCTGCTATCGCGTTAGTGCAAAAACTGAGTGGTTCGCGGGCGCTGAAACTATTGCGGCGTAGTAGCCGTGTCGGACCCAACTGGAGTTTTGATGAGCTGCTGATTCCGCAGCCGGCCAGCGCGTGAATCGGATGCCGGTTTCGCGATGGACAACGAAAGCCATTCATATGCCGGTGACGATCCGTGCCGCGTTCGAACTGGTTGGCGGGACGCTTCGCGATCTCACCCCGATCGTCGCAGTCATTGCGTTCTTTCAGTTTGTCGTGCTGCGTCAGCCTATTGATAACTTTGCAGACATTGTGATCGGTTTTCTGTTTGTGATCGCGGGGCTTGCAGTCTTCATTCGGGGGCTTGAACTGGCCCTGTTCCCTCTTGGCGAGGCGCTGGCCAATGCATTCGCCAAAAAGGGCTCGCTGTTCTGGTTGTTGAGTTTCGGCTTCGGGCTTGGGTTCGGTACGACGGTTGCCGAGCCGGCATTGATTGCCGTGAGCCAGGAGGCTGCTAGCGTCATGGCTGCGGCAGGGTTCATTTCAGCAGACGAGACCTACCATGCCCAGGCCTTACGTTTGACGGTCGCCATTTCAGTTGGTTTATCGCTGGTTCTCGGTGTTCTGCGAACCCTGAAAGGCTGGCCTATTCAGTACTTGATTATTTCGGGTTACCTCCTGGTCGGGCTGTTGACCATGATTGCGCCGGAAGAGATCGTCGGCATTGCATATGACAGCGGCGGTGTCACCACATCGACCATAACCGTACCATTGGTGACGGCACTTGGTGTTGGCCTGGCAAGCACCATCAAGGGACGAAACCCCATGATTGACGGCTTTGGTCTGATCGCGTTCGCCAGTGTGATGCCCATTATTTTCGTTCTGATTTTCGGTATAGTGATCAGCGCATGACTACAGGGTTGTTGAATGATCTTGCTGAAACGGTGCTGTTCACACTCGCAGATGTCGCGCCGATTGCGCTGGTCCTGCTGGGTTTCCAGGTGGCGGTATTGCGTCAGCAAATTCCAAATCTGCGCCGTGTGCTCATCGGCTGCGTCTATGTCGTGCTTGGACTGGGGTTCTTCCTGTTTGGACTTGAGCGAGCTCTGTTTCCACTCGGCAAGGAAATGGCGCGGCAACTGACGGATACCAGTTTTATTATGGAAGGCGCCGGTAGCGGTGAATTGCACTGGCAGGACTATTACTGGGTTTACATCTTCTCTTTTACAATAGGGTTTTCGACGACGATTGCCGAGCCCTCGTTGATTGCTGTAGCACTCAAGGCAAGCGATGTTTCAGGAGGTGCGATCGGAGCACGCGGTCTGCGTCTGACCGTTGCCTTTGGAGTGGCGGCCAGTCTGGCTGTTGGTACATTCCGGATCGTAACCGGTTCACCACTTTATCTTTTCATGGTCGTTGGTTACGCAATAGTGGTTGTCCAAACCCTGTTCGCATCACCCAAAATAATTCCGCTTGCCTATGATTCCGGTGGCGTCACAACATCAACGGTGACGGTGCCGCTGGTCACCGCACTCGGGCTTGGATTGGCGTCAAACGTACCGGGACGTAATGTGTTACTTGATGGCTTTGGTCTGATTGCCCTTGCAAGTCTGTTCCCCATGATCACCGTAATGGCCTATGCGCAAATCAGTGGCTGGTTGGCGTCCCGGGCCAGAAAAACCAAACCCAAATCGAAACATCTGCATGAAGGACCCGCGCAATGAAGTTCAAATTAATTGTTGTAATGGCCGAGGACAACTTGACCGACCAGGCAATCGAAACTGCGCGCGGCCATGGGGCAACCGGATGCACTGTAATTACAAGCGCCCGCGGTGAGGGTTTGAATCCGACCCATACCTTTCTGGGGCTGACAGTTGCCGATCAGCGCGACATGATACTTTTCCTGGTGGAAGAGCATCTTAGTCGCAAGATTCTCGAAGCAGTAAGTTCAGAGTGTGGATTTGAAGCCAATCCCGGGACAGGCGTTGCCTTTCAAATCGATATCGAGGACGCCATCGGCTTGCGGGGTCAAATTGAAAATATCCAGCAGGAAATCAGCAAGGAGGATTTATAATGGCAGCTCGATTCGTCAAGGTTTCGGACGTAATGCAAACCTCGTTGCACTTTGTCAGCGGTGTGGCTAGCGTAAAAGACGCGATTAAAGAGATGAGCCAGCACGAAGTCAGCTCGCTGGTGATTGAGCACCGCCATGATGGTGATGAGTATGGCTTGCTGACAGTTCACGACATTGCGGCCAAAGTCGTTGCCATCAACCGTTCAGCTGAACGTACCAACGTATATGAAATAATGACAAAGCCGGCGCTGACACTCAGTGGCAACATGAATGTAAAATACGCCATCCGGCTGCTGGCTCGACTCGAATTGACCAGGGCGCTGGTCGTTGGTGATGAGGGGTTGCTGGGTCTGGTTACCTTGCGTGATTTGGTACTGAGCTTTTCAGGCGCCGATTGATCAGCTCTCGCGACACGGATCCGATGACTTTCAGAGTTATCGGGCGGTGCTGTTTACCTGGTGGCACCAGCTGAACTCTCAACTCAAGCGCAAGTGTGAACTCCCTCGAAAGGGCAACTGAGCGGGTCAAATTTCTCCGACTGTCATTTCTTGATCTACATCAAGGAAATAGGCGCGCCGGTAGCATACCGTTTTATAATCGCAAGACCCACGAAGAAGGGGTCGGCATGCAACCACCTAAATGTTGGGGAGATTTTCCGCACACAAGAATTGACGCTGCACTGGTTCCGGACTTGGCCGGAGCCTGACGGCTGTTCCACGGAATACCAACACCTTTGGTTTCCGACATGTGCAGGTGTACTCAGGAAGGATAGCAACATGCCAGAGATAGTCGAAATTTCGGGAATTGGCCCGGCCTTGGCATTGGCTTGTGCCAAGGCGGGATTTTTGCGCGTCGATGAAATTGCCGGCGCTGCGCCGGCCGAACTGGCCGCCGTGCCCGGAATTGGCGAAATGCGCGCCGTAAAGCTGATCGGCGCAGCCCAGTCACTATTGAATGGTGCGGAAAAACCAATGGCTGAAGACACAGCACGCGTGAATACCAAAAACGACAAAATGCAGGCCAAGGCCAAAACCGAAAAATCCAAAAAGGGTAAGAAGAAAAAGAAAAAGGATCAGAAGAAAAACAAAAAGAAGAACGGCAAAGGCAAAAAGAACTCGGAGAAGAAAAAATCCAAATCTGGAAAGAAAAAGTAATCGTCATTCATCTTTATGTCGGACGAAGGATGCTCTTTGGCATTTTGCCGACGACCAGAAACACAGCTGGAAATTGGGAGACTTAGCCAATGGCAGGAAGCAATCCGTTTGCGAATTTGTTCGGACGCTCGCCGTTCAAGCCGATGCAAAAACACATGAGAACGGTCAAGAAATGCGTCGCACAAGTTACCCATATTTTCGAAGCGCTTTGCGAGGGCGACCAGGAAAAAGTTAAAGCCGTAAAGGAACGAATATTCGAGCTCGAAAACGAAGCGGACGCGATCAAGAACGAATTGCGCGCCCACCTCCCCAAGAGCCTGTTCATGCCTGTTGACCGACGGGATCTGCTGGAGGTCCTCGATCTCCAGGACTCAATCGCCGATACGGCCCAGGACATTGCCGGCCTGCTTGTCGAACGCAAGATGGAGGTGGTGGAGGGTATGCAAGAGCCATTGCTCACGCTGGTACGGCGATGCGTGGACGCGTGTAATCAAGCTGCAAAGATTATTGAGCGCCTGGATGAACTGGTGGAGACCGGTTTCCGTGGGCGTGAGTCCGAGGCCGTGATCGAGATGGTCGAGCAGTTGAACAGGATAGAATCCGACACCGACCAAATGGGGCTGGAACTGGCACGCAGCCTGTTTGCTCGCGAAGACGACATGAAGCCCGTGTCTGTCATGTTCTGGTACGACCTGATCATGATGATCGGCGACCTGGCTGATTATGCTGAAAAGGTTGGAAATCGTCTGCGGTTGTTGCTGGCGCGTTGATATTTGGAGAACGAAACGATGGAAATAATCCAGACGCATGGCACGTTGTTCATAGTCCTTGCAGTGATTTTCGGCCTCTACATGACGTGGGGGATTGGCGCAAACGATGTGGCAAATGTCATGGGCACGTCGGTTGGTTCCGGCGCGATTACCGTGAAAACGGCAATTATCATTGCCGCTGTCTTCGAGTTTGGCGGCGCAGCACTTGCCGGTGGACATGTCACCAAGACCATCCGCAAGGGAATAATCGATCCCTCATCCATCACTCAAAATCCTGAAATTTTGTTGCTCGGAATGCTTGCTGCCCTATTGGCTGCCGCCGTCTGGCTGATGATTGCATCGTCACGGGGTTGGCCAGTGTCAACCACCCATTCGATTGTCGGTGCCGTGGTCGGCTTCGCCATCGCGGCGATCGGTCTTGAAGCTGTTGAGTGGGGAAAGATCAGCCAGATCGTTGCCAGTTGGGTAGTGTCGCCGCTTCTTGGTGGTGCAATATCATTTGTCCTGATGCTGAGTATTCGAAAGTTTATCCTTAATGCATCGCATCCATTCGAAGCAGCCAAGCGTTGGGGACCTGTGTACGTTTTCCTGGTCGGTTTCACCATATCGCTGGTGACAATTTTCAAGGGCTTGAAGCATCTCAAAATAGAACTGAGTGGTCCTTCCAGTTTTCTGGTCGCTTCGTTGATCGGCTTAGGTATCGCTTGCATCGGTTACATGTTGATCAAACGGGTCAAGGTCGACAAGGAGGCGGAGAAGGATTTCCACTATGCCAGTGTGGAGAAGGTGTTCGTCCCTATGATGCTGTTCACAGCGTGCGGCATGGCTTTCGCTCACGGTTCCAACGACGTCGCCAACGGCGTTGGCCCGATGGCAGCAGTCGTCGGCCTGGTCCAGTCAGGTGGTGAAGTGGCGCAAAAGTCAGAGTTGCCATTGTGGATTCTCGTGGTTGGCGGCTTTGGCATCGTCGTTGGCCTTGCCACCTACGGCTATAAAGTGATGCGAACCATCGGGACCAAGATAACTGAATTGACGCCGACGCGTGCGTTCTGCGCAACCATGGCTGCGGCGATAACTGTCGTACTGGCCTCGCGTACGGGAATGCCGGTATCTACCACACATATCGCGGTCGGTGGCGTAGTTGGCGTCGGTATGGCACGGGGAATAGGTGCAATTGATCTGCGGGTAATCAGTGGCATTGTGATGTCCTGGATAATAACCTTGCCGGTCGGCGGTATCCTGGCTGCCCTGTTCTACTACACGCTTCGCGGCATGTTTGTAGGTTGATTGAAGGTTGAAGATTGCGCTAAACGACCTCGGGCACACACCGCTTTTACCCCTGCACGTCGCCTGCAGCTGCATTTTTTAGGAACGTCAACGCCGCCTCAGGGACAAATTCCAGCGGTGTTGCGTGGCCTTCGGACATAACCATTGCGGCCAGCCGGTGAGTGTGGGCCGAATATACAATGTGATGCCCTTCGATACCGCCAACGTCCAGCCACAGTGTATCTTCATTCGACTGCGGTGTATGACCGACAATCAATGGCGCGTGCTTTGGAAGATTGAGCGTTCGGCGAAACCGCTTGACACTTCCCTTAGAGTACCCCGATGGCCGGTCACCCCGGCGCAACCGGTTCCATACCAATTCGGACTGGATACCCGGATAGCGCCGAATGTTGACCAGGACGTTGAGATTGACTTTGGAGCGCACCGGCGCCCCATGACAGGCCGCGAAATTATTGCCCTGAACAACGAATGCCAACCCGTCGAACAATTTCTCGATCTCGCCAACATAAGCCTTTCCGCGCAATGTTCTGAGATGCCTCTGAAAAAGCATGCCCTGCAGCACGCCGCCCTTGCCTACATCGGGAGAGAAACTTTCATGATTACCGTGAACATAAAAAACATTCTTCGGAAAGCGTCGCTTCAACATACAGAACAGGTCCAGTATAAAAACGGACGATTTCATATCCTCGAGTTCGTTATTCTCCTGACTGTGAACCATATCTCCCAAAAAAACCAAACAGGCCTTGTTGCTCTCCAGTGACGCCAGAAGGCCTCCCTCTGCAACCACGCGAAGAACATTATCGGCTCTTGCATGAACATCACCCAAAACCACCACGGTCATATCGTTCGGGAACTGGATGATGCCACCCGGATTTCCATCGTCGTCCAATGATCGGTACGCCTCGGACGCGACGATGGCATTGACCTCGCGGATAATGTCCAGCGCCTGTTCGTTTTCAAACTGAACCATCGGGCACCCCAAGACATTCGGCAATCGCAGCAGGTTGTCGCGCCGGGCCTTCCAAACCGGTGTGGAAGAATCGATTTTGGAAATACAGGTCGGCAATTCCGGTTCCAGCGGCTGGAAAACCAGGTCTCCCTTACGATTGAAGACTTTAACATGGCGATCAGCTACCGACTTGTCGAAGCCGAACACCCAGGTTTGCAGGTCCTCCGAGCGCCCCAAAATCACGGCCTCGCCGGGCTTTATGCGGATAAATTTGGGAGTAGTTTCATAAAACGCATGGCCCGGATGGACGATCCATTCTCGTGAACCGCCTTTTTCACTACCAGTAAGCGGAAGGTCGGGATGAAATTCGAGGGCTACGTTTCCAAGGATCAATTGAAACGGATCACCTTGCCACGCAATTCGCACGTTGCCATTCAATGCCAGTGGCGAGGAATTCGGCGTTGTTAGATCACCACTTGGTGTCTTTGAAAGGAAATTGCCAATCCGGGCGAACAGAGATGGTTTCACCGCGCCATCTGAAGTGGACGTTGTCTCGGTTTCGGTGCTCGATGTCATAGGCTCGGCGGTTTGTTACATTCCAAAATCTTCATCGGAGCCCCTTCTCGCTCAGTCCTCACATAGACATGCATATCCGATATCCAGAAGTACCAGGCAATGGTGCGATAGAAATCGACCTGACGCGCGACGATTTCCGGCGTAATGAGCCGGTCATGCGGAAACAATCCAGTCTTTGCCCGTTCGATCCGATCCCTGTATATCTGGTCGGCAGGCGGCAGAATGAATTCAAATACAAATCGTGTCCGCCAGTCGACTCCGAAAAACCATGCCTTTTTCGGCGGAATCCGAAGCCGGCTGAAGTCCATTTCCAGAGTTTCAAAATCGTTCAACCAGGCATCGTCCAGCACGGTCAATGCCTCGTCATGCCCCTTGAACGGTGCGCCAAGATGAAGCTCGCGTGGCCTGAAAGTCAGCGCCTGCATCCGCCACCAGTTGGGCTGAGAAAGATCAACATAGCCCTCATAGGGCCAACCGCGCATCTTGCTTACGAGGGTGCTTTTGCCCGAGCCCGGCGGACCGGTAATGAGGAACTGGCGAAATTTGGGTTCTTCCGGAAACTGAATTCCATTGATGTCCTGCAATTCGTCGATTGGCGCCAGGATCAAATCTTCAACAGCAATCATCGTGTTGGCCTATTGCAGGAATGGAATGTATCCATTCTTCAAGTTTCACATCACCATATGCAGCATGCAGGGCCATTGTCGCAGCGATCAAGCGGTGGTTCGTCGAGCGATGGCCTTCGGTCTCATCAACCTCTTCTTCCTTGCCTCGAGGTGCCGTTGCTCAGCCATATCGATCATTACCTGCTGACAACCGTGTTCGGATTCTACGTTTTTCGGCTGGCGTTGCGTGTAACTCCCGTCAGAATTCATCTCCCAGACATTACGCTGGTCATGCAACTGCAGGTCCAGAAACTCACGCAACCGTTCAACCAGCACCTTGTCCTCTATCGGCGCGATAACTTCCGCACGGCTTTTCAGGTTACGCATCATCAGATCAGCAGATCCGATATAGTATTCCTCATCTCCGCCATTTCTGAAATGGTAGATACGTGCGTGCTCAAGAAACCGTCCGACCACACTGATAACCGAAATATTTTCAGACAGACCCGGAATGCCTGGCCGCAAGCGACAGGTATCGCGAATGATCAAATCGATTTTCACCCCTACACGGGATGCGCGGTACAGCGCCTCGGTAATATCCGGATCTTCCAGAGCGTTGGTCTTCAACCGGATCAATCCGCGCGAACGGCTGGAGCTTTTGGAAATCTCACGATCAATCTTGTTGAGAATCTGTTCCTTCATGTTGCGTGGTGATACCAGAATCTTCTTGTATCGCCGCAACGGCTGACAGCCGGAGGTCAGGAAATTGAAGAAATTGGCAATGTCCGAGCCGATTTCCTCATCGCACGTCAGCAACCCGAAATCCACGTACATTCGCGCCGTTCCGGCATGATAGTTTCCTGTGCCAATGTGAGCGTAGTGGCGCAGGCCATTAAAGTCGCGACGGATCACCAGTACGAGCTTTGAGTGGGTTTTGAGGCCAACGATGCCATAAGTGACATGAATGCCGGCTTCTTCCAGACGGTTTGCCCAGTTTATGTTGGCCGCTTCGTCAAACCGCGCCTTGAGTTCGACCGCCACGGCAACCTGCTTGCCATTCTGAGCCGCCTCAATCAGATAATCGACAATGCCGGTTCCTTCTGTCGTACGATACAAGGTCATCTTGATTGCCAACACTTTTGGATCACGGCACGCTTCGCGAACAAAACGCACTACCGAAGTGTTGAAAGATTCATATGGATGCTGCAGCAGGAATGGCCCCTTGTTGCGGATCGCATGAAAGATGTTTGGTTCGCCGTCCAGTTCCATATTGTCAATCGGGTGGTGATCCGGATCATGCAACTCGGCGACCTTGTTTGCCGCAATTTCGAACAGGTCACGCATGCCAAGCATGACGTCGCCTTCAAACACGTCCTCGTCCTCGTCCAAACCGAGCTCGGCGGCGAGCATGCCGCGGTGCACAGACTCAATTCCACGAGACGTCTCCAGACGCACGATCGGAGCAAACTTGCGGTCCCGTACCTCACTCTCAATCAGTTCAAGCAGATCATCTGCTGCATCCTCTTCGCGTTCGGTATTGGCATTGCGCGTTACCCTGAATACCTCGCATGTCAGGACTTCAACCTCGGGAAACAGTACATCAAGGTTGTTGGCCATAACGTCTTCAAGCAGCACGAACCTGTTGGTAGAACCAACCCGAACGAACCTCGGAACGGCATTGCCGGTTGGAACCTTGACGCGAGCCATGATCGGCGCCGCCTCGCCCGCTGTGCGCAACGTAACGAGCAGGTTCAATGACAGATTTGAAATATGCGGGAACGGATGCGACGGGTCCATGGCCAGCGGTGTCACCAGTGGATAGATATTCTGCAGGTAGTACGCCCGTACGCCAGCCTGTTCTTCTTCCAGAAGGTCCACATAGTCGGAAATTGCAATGTCGTGTTCCAGCAAATGTTTCTTCAGTTCCAGGAAAATTCCATTGGCCCTGGCCTGGATGTCGCGCACCATCGCGATGCTGTCCCGGATCTGCTCGCGAGGGCTACGGCCATCGACAGTAAGTTCGTGGATACCAGCACCAACCTGTTGCTTGAGTCCGCCAATGCGTTTCATGAAGAACTCATCCAGGTTACCGCCCACAATGGCGAGAAATTTTACACGCTCCAGTAACGGCGTGCGGCTGTCTTCAGCCTCGTGCAGGACGCGTTTGTTGAACTCGAGCCATGTGAGTTCACGATTGAGGTAGAGTTCTGGGGCTTTCAGATTCTTGCCGGTTTCAGCTTCCGAAACTGCCGCTTTGTCTGCAGCCGCCTTAGCCTTCTGTGCGGCGCGCTCCGCGTCAGCTTTCGAAACGGCCGCGGCGTGAGCGGCCGAGGCGGCCATTTCCAGCTTTTCGGCCGCCTTTGCAGACGCCCGTGTGCCATCAACCGCGGCCCGCGTTTCCTTGCGCGCGTGCCCGACAGTAGCCTTGGTTCTTGCCAGTGACTGTCCGGCTCGCTCCTTTGGGCCGCGCGCCGCGGATTCGGCTTTCTTCGCTGCCTGTTCGGTTCGCTTGACAGCCGATGCGGCCTCCTCAACTTTCTTGGACGCCGCCAAGGCCTCCGCCTTGGCTTTGCTCGCCAGCACTTTCACCTTCTCTGCAATGGCATGTGATTCTGCTTCCTGGGCCTCCGCCTGCTGGATCAACTTGGCCAACAGGCGCCTGGCGGGCTTGATTTCCGCAGGTGATGGGTTTTGTGCCCTTTCTGCTTGTGCCAGTTCGATCTCCGCGCCCTTTGCCTTGGCATTTGCCTTGATTGCCGCCATTTCCTTTGCGCGGGCTTCCATGGCGACCGCTTCGCTTTCCGAAGCCAGTTTCACCGCATGCATCGCCATCTGTTCGGCCGCCAACGCTGCCTTTTTCGCAGCTTTGGCTTCCTTGTCTGCGCTGGCTGCAGCGCGGCCGAGGGCTGCGTGGTAGCGGCCACTTTCCACTTCAGCCAGGACAGCCTTGGTTGCAGCCTTGGTGTCCGAGACAGATTTTGCAGCGCTCGCCATCTGATCAGCAGCCCTGGATGCCTTCTGGTGGGACTTGGACGCGGCTAGGGAAGCACGGGTGGCATCGGTCTTGTTGGCCAACGTTTCAGGAGACAGCAGGTTGTTTTCAACTTCGTCAGTGCTCAACTTGTTCGTCGGTGGGTTGTTTGAATTTTGCACAATGCATCCGTTTCCGGGGCGGTGCCCACTGAAGTAGCTAGATAAAATGCGTATTGCGTGCTGGTTTTCGTGACTGCAATCGCCGCAGATATGCACCCATCAAGGTTAGTCGGCGCCAGAGCAATGAATCATCATCGACCGGTCAGACAGGCATTTCCTTGATCTGTATCAAGCGCTTTTGTCGGAGACAGTGAAGGCGGCAATTCGTATTAGGGTCAGGCCAGACCAGCCTGAACGGCAGGTTTTGCCCAGGCCGGCGGTTGGTCACGACGATTGTGTGCGAGGATTACATCCGTCCTTGAACAAGATGCGCTTGTTGTACCCGAACAGCTTTACCGAGTGCGTAGGCCAATGGCATTGGCAATCCCGGTGCGCGACCGCCCTACTTGAGCTCCGCCAGCAGATCTTCTGCTTTATGGCGATGCCGTTTGTTGGTCTTCATTTTCAGTAACAGACGCTTGCGCTTTTTTTTCTCGGACTCCGCACGGAATTCATGCTTCAGCTTGTCATACTTTTTCTCGAGCTTGTGCAGAACCTTCTTTAGTGCCTTGCGCTTCGTTCCTTTTTTGATTTCGTCCGATTTGAACAAATCTTTCAGCTTCATTGGCAAACGTCCCTCCATAAGAGTAGTGCCAAAGGTTTCATCATGGTCTGGCAGCCCTTTCCTCGACATCGTCCAGATCGAGGCCGACCAGTTCCTCAGCCTCCATATCGGAGATATCACGTGACCCGAACAGCGTTTTGGCTACGTCTGTGAGTTGCCAGATGGCATCGCGGGCATAACCGTAATCATTCATCAGGGACGTACCCATTTGCGGCGTAATCTTTCCCTCCCGTATCAGCCTGTCCACGCCGCCGTTCACCACATTGCTTTCCTCATCAATTTCAACCCGGAACACATCAAGGTCGACCACATTCCTGTCCTCGGGATCCAGCCTGCGCAACTCATCGATATCCTGGAGAAGGTTTGCCAACTGTATCCGTAGTGCGTTGTATTCGTCGCGAATGTGCATATTGTCATGCAACATGTACCGGCTGATATTCTTGCGCAGATGTTTAATATCTTTCACTGTCATGACAGTTTGACGACAAGCCTGCCGCAATTCGTACAATTGTTGCGTGAACTCGGTCGGAATGTCGCCTTGAGCCCGCGCGATAAACTCCAGAATATTGGCATAAAGCGCCTTTACTTTCTGCTCGTAGGTTGAATCAAGGTTAAAATCCAGTATCTCGCGGTCGCGCCTGATCAGGTCGTCCAGATCGTCGGACTGCATGATCTGTGTGCGATGCAGATTGATTCCGTGGGCGATGATCTCGAGGGCATTGTCATACAGATGAACAGCCTCGTTGCGCACTGCCTCCAGCAGGGTTTCCGGGAATTCAGTGACCGCGTCCATCAAATACAGTGGTTCCACGACGTCGATTTTCGGTGCCGGCAACGCTCGTTCCAGAAACGCCACCAACTGGCTGACAAACGGCACCAGCACGACAACGCCGATCACATTGAAGATCGTGTGAAAGACTGCAAGTTTAAGGGTGTAATCGTCAGGTTTGATGCCGAAAGTATCCGCCACAGTCTCCACTGCCCACATGATCTGGTAAATGAAGGCAATGGCGATAACACCGGTAATGACATTGAAAATCAGATGGCCGGCGGCCAGCCGTTTGCCCTGGTGGTTTGAACTAAGTGATCCGAGAATGGCGGTGATAGTCGTTCCGACATTGGCACCAATAGCCAGCGCCAGGGCATTCTCGTAGGTCACCTGTTGGGCTGCCAGTGCCGTAATGATCAACACCAGCGTGGCATGGGACGATTGCATGACAACCGTTGCGAATATGCCGACCGCAGCGAAGGCAAACAGCCCGGCATAGCCCGGCATGGCAAACTGGGTCAGGTCGATGGTGTCACGGAAGGCTTCGAAACCTTCCTTCATGTGGTGAATGCCGAGAAACAGGAACCCGAGACCGGCAAGTATGTATCCGACCCCTTTCATTGACCGATTGTTCTGGAACACCAGGACAATACCGAACACCAGCATCGGCATGGCATACGCCGAAATCTTCACTTTCAAGCCCAATCCGGCGATGAGCCAAGCGCCCGTTGTGGTGCCGATATTGGCGCCGAAAATTATGCCGATCCCCGACGCGAGTGAAATCATCCCTGCGCTGAGAAACGAGATGGCAATGACGGAAACCAGCGAACTGGATTGCATAACCGTTGTGGTAACGATGCCAAACGACAGGGATTTCCAGAGCCGGTCCGTTGTTTTGCTCAGGAGAGTTTCCAGAAATCCACCGGTAAAGGCGCGGAAGCCTTCTTCAAGGAACAGCATGCCGAACAGAAAAATCGCCACGCCGGCGGAGATTTGTTTGAAATCTGAGCTGATCCAGAAGCCGTAAATCAAAAAACCGAATATGACCGGCAGGAGTATTCGTCTGAACATGAACCAAACCCCGCTTACATCGAAAACCCGCCCTGCAGACTCTGCCTGAGGCAGCGTTTGCTGTGATGGTCCAGAGGACCGGACTGAGGGATGAAGCCCAAAGTTGTTACAGCTGCCACTTCAGCTTAGATCGATTTTGATCCGCCGACCTAACACATGTCAAACCGGGATTGTCGGTTGAAATCGGCTGAACTTGCAAATACCCGGCCGCCAAAAATTCTCACCCCTGAAATCGTCGCGTTGCGACATCGGTATTGGATACCATTACTGCCGCTCTGCGACATGATCTATATCAAGGTCCGACCTGACGCGTTGCACGTACGATGAATTGCCCTGGAGGCAGATGTTTGTCCTCACAAGAGCGGAGGGCACAATGGATACTGCTTACTGGCTGGCGATGGCCACGATCGCCATCGTCGTAGTTTTCGACTACACCAACGGGTTTCATGACGCGGCAAACATCGTGGCAACGCCTATTGCGTCGCGCGCGATGACCCCGATCCAGGCTGTCATCATCGTCGGTACTTTCGAGTTTCTCGGGCCGCTGCTGGGCGGAACCGCAGTCGCCAACACCATTGGAAAGTTCATCGATTTGAGTGACCTGCAGGCAAGTGTATCGATGACAATTATCCTGTGTGGCTGCTTCGGCGCAATCACATGGAATTTGTGGACCTGGTATTATGGCATTCCGTCGAGTTCTTCGCATGCGCTGGTCGGCGGACTGGCCGGCCCGGTCATCGTCGCTGCCGGTCCGCAGTATGTTGTGTGGGGGGCGAATGAATTTTTGACGACCGGGCATGTGACCGGTGTGACCAAGGTGATACTGGCCCTGATCCTGTCGCCGATCATCGGCTTTTGGGTCGGCTTCGTGATTCACCGCCTGATGAGTGGTCTGCTGCGCGGCGCCAGGCCGGTCGCCAACAAGTATCTGCGTTTGTCGCAGTATGTGACGTCGGCCGGCATGGCGTTTTCCCACGGCGCAAACGATGCGCAGAAGAGTATGGGCATCATTACCATGGTGTTGCTGCTGGGCGGGTTCATCGATGAATTCCGGGTGCCGTTTTGGGTCGTGTTGCTGTGTGCGTCGGCAATTACACTGGGCGTTCTGTCCGGTGGCTGGCGAATTGTGCGTACAATCGGTTTCGCCATTTACAAGATCCGACCGTTGCATGCGGTCAATGGCCAGGTCTCGGCGGCCGGTATCATATTCACCGCGGCCATAGCCGGTGCGCCGGTATCGACCACGCATGTCACCAGTTCTGCACTGATGGGGATCGGCGCTTCCGAACGGCCAAAGGCTGTTGGCTGGTCCAAGGCCAGGGAGATTCTGATGACCTGGGTTCTGACCATCCCGGGTTCCGCAATTGTCGGGATAGCGACTTACCTGGCCGTGAAACTGTTGTTCGGCGTTGCTTGACAGGCGATCTGCCACCTGCGGTGCGGACGGCATCGCAACCATGAGGAGTATTGAAATGAGTGGAGGAAACTCACTGTTGACCCGCATCGTCGATCGGGTTTTGCCGAAGACGCCGGATTTCTTCAGCCTTGTCGATGATCAATGCGACATGGCGGTGGCCACCATGGAGGAACTGGTTGCCTTCATGGAATCCGGCAAGAAGAAAGTCGGCAAACACGTAAAACAAATGGAAAAGGAAGGCGATGAACTCAAGCGGCGGAATATCGACGCGCTGAACAAGTCGTTCTCAACGCCGATGGACAGGGAGGATATCTACCGCGCCATCGTCGATATCGACCACCTGATGAACTACGCCAAGACCACGGTTCGCGAAATGGAGGTTTTCGGCATTGATCCGGACCAGCATTCACTGCAAATGGCGGTCTATCTCAAGGAGGGCACGAAATCCCTGCAGGAAGGTTTCAAAAAACTCAGCGAGAACGCAATTCTTGCCGAAGCCGATGCGCTGGCTGCCCGCAAGGCCGAGCGCACGATAGAAAAGCAATACCGCAAGGCGTTGGCCGAACTGTTCGATATTTCCAGCTATGTCGAGGCCATACGGGAAAAAAAGGCAAACAGCGACGAAAAGTTCGAAGCGGAAATCGTCGCGCTCGAGCATGTCATGGAAGCCTTCAAGCGGCGCGAGGTCTACCGGCACATGTCCAACGCGGCCGACCGTCTTGCCCATGCCGGTGCGACGCTATACGACATTGTCGTCAAGATCGCCTGACAACATTGTCATAGAAATTGTTACATCAACTACCAGTGGCGCGTCACGAACATCTGTTCACGGCATTACAGGAGGGGTTGTGTCAAATTCCATACCGGCTCACTTCACATTTCTTCAGTGCGGCATTTCCGGGCCATGGCATCCAGACTGGCGTTGATGAAACCCGATTCGCTTCCAGAGAAGAACGCCTTGGCAACCTCAACATACTCGGAAATCGTCACCTTGGGCGGAATGTCGTCACGGAACAATAGTTCATATCCGGCGGCCCGAAGTATGGCACGAGAGGTTGCTTCCAGCCTCGCCAGCGTCCACCCCTCAGCCAGACACCCATTGACCTTTCTGTCGATCAACAACTGATCAACGAAGACGCCTTCCACGATGGCTTTCAGAAAACCGAAATCGGCCTCACCGCATTGGCCATCATCGAAGTGTGTGCCAATTCGGCCTGTGCCGTAATCCGCCAGAACGTCCGACAACTCCGTGCCGCCGACATCCATCTGATACAGTGCCTGTACCGCGCCCAGTCGGGACGCAGAGCGTGCTACGCTTGTGCCGCGCTTTTTTGCATTGCCCCCGGGCTTGTTCGCCTTTCTGGCCGCATCAGTCATCGCGAGATTCCAGGTCAAGTCTGAACTTCATCATTGCCAGGCAGGCTTGCGCTGCACCGGCACCCTTGTTCATGTCTGTAACACTGGCGCGAACCAGTGCCTGCTGCTCGTTCTCAACAGTCAGAATGCCATTTCCGATGCAGGCGCCATCGACGTTCAAATTCATCAGACCGCGAGCGCTTTCACCGGCCACGATTTCATAATGTGTGGTTTCGCCACGAATAACACAGCCCAAAGCAACAAACCCGTCATAGTCGCCAAACTCATAGGCAATGGAGATGACGCCGGGAATTTCCAGGGCCCCCGGCACGCTAACCACTTCGACGTCGCATCCCGCTGCCGCAAGGCATTGCTTCGCCCCTTCCAGCAACTGCGCTGCAATATGTTCGTAATAGGGTGACTGAACGATCAGCACGCTAAACTTTTCATCCTGCCTGGCGGGAGAAATGGAGGGTACTTTTGTCATTGACTGACGCTTTCTTTGAGACGCGCGACATAGCGGGCCAACATGTCGATTTCCAAATTCACGCTATCGCCTACCTGCGCATTGCCCCAGCAGGTTACAGACAATGTGTGCGGGATCAGGTTTGTACCGAAGTGAAACCCATCAACCTCGTTGACCGTCAGCGACGTACCGTCGAGGCAGACAGAACCCTTGGGGGCGATGAACCGGGCCAAGTCGTCCGGCGCGTGAAAAACAAACCGGCGGCTGTCGCCTTCATCATCAATTGAAATAATTTTTGCCGTGCCATCGACATGGCCGGACACGATATGCCCGCCCAGCTCGTCACCGGCCTTGAGCGCTCGCTCCAAATTGATCCGCGTTCCTTTACGCCAGTGGCCGAGCGTCGTCCTGGACAAGCTCTCCGCCGACACATCAACGGTAAAAAGGCTCCCGCCTTGCCGATTCGCCGCAACGGATGTCACAGTCAGGCAACACCCGGCACAACAGATGGACGCCCCAAGTGCTATGCCGGAAGCTTCATATCCGCTGGATATGGTGAATTGCGTGTCACCACGTTGCTCAACGCCCTCAATCCTGCCGATGTCTGTGATGATGCCTGTAAACATGGCATTCGTTTAACGCACCCGAACGTATTTGGCGAGCCAATCCGTACCCAGTTCTTCACTTTCTCCGAACTGTTTGAATCGCGACGTTGCCCGTATGGTATCGAGTGGAAGGCCAGCCATTGCATCCAGTCCCTGCGGACCTATTTTGCGGGATGCCTGCAACAGTACTGCCTCGTCAACGAGATCAGCCTCCATCAGGGCCCTTGCCATGTGGGCGCCCCCTTCCGCCAGCACATGGGCAATGCCACGGTCGGCAAGTTTGTGCAACATATCCGCAAGGTTCACTTTGCCTTCCGGCGTCGCCGAGCACTCTATTATCTGTACACCTCTGGCCTGCAACGCTGTTCTGGCGACCGGATCAGCGGCGTTTGTGGTCATAATCCACACCGGTACATCTATGGCCGTCTCGACCAACCTGCTCGCCAATGGTGTGGATAGACTGCTGTCTGATACAACGCGGACCGGTGAGCGGTCATGCATTCCGGGCAAGCGGCAAGTCAGATCAGGGTCATCTGCCAAAACCGTGCTGAGACCTACCAGAACCGCATCGACCTGCGCACGCAACAGGTGGACGCGATTACGTGCGGTTTCACCAGTAATGGCGGTCGGCTCACCCGCCTTCGCTGCAATTTTGCCGTCGCTGGAAACCGCAAGTTTGAGAGTCACATAGCTGCGTTTGTTTGAGTGCCTGCTGAGGAAACCGCGAACCTGCCAGGCTGCTTCTTCAGCTAACACCCCTTGGGAAACTTTCACACCGGCAGCACGCAGAGCCTGGTGTCCACCACCGGATACTCTTGGGTCCGGATCTTCCAGAGCGGTCACCACGCGCGCCACCCCTGCCCTGATCAAGGCATCCGTACATGGCGGAGTACGCCCATGATGACAACATGGTTCAAGCGTCACATAGGCTGTGGCACCGCGTGCTGCTTCACCTGCCATCCCGAGGGCCTGGGTTTCTGCGTGCGGTCGTCCGCCAAACGCTGTCGATGCAATCGCTATAATATTGTTGTCCCTGACCAGCACACAGCCAACCGACGGGTTATCGGCTGTTGAACCGCGCATCCGCCTGCTCGCCGCCAGCGCCTGCAACATGTAGGTCTCATCGTTCACGGCCTGGCTGCCTCAGTCAGAGGCATCGGCGCGGTCATTGTCGGAGCTGGCGCCGGACTCATCTTCGCGGGAAGCCTCTTCTTCCGACGAGAGCTCACCCAGCAGTTCTTCAAAATCACGGGCCTCCCGAAAATTCCGGTACACGGAAGCAAATCGCACATATGCCACGTCATCCAGAACCCGCAAACCCTCCATGACATGTTCGCCTATCAGGTCACTGGCAATTTCCGTCTCACCGAGACTTTCGAGCTGCCTGACAATAGATGACATCATGCGTTCAAGACGTTCCGGATCCACCGGACGTTTGCGAACCGCAATGGCGATCGATCGAGCCAGCTTGTCGCGGTCGAAAGGTACCCGCTTGCCGGATTTCTTAAGCACAATCAACTCACGTAACTGAACGCGTTCGAAAGTGGTAAACCTGCCGCCGCAATCCGGGCAATGCCGTCTGCGCCGGATGGCGGCACCATCTTCAGACGGTCGCGAATCCTTCACCTGTGAATCGTGGCTGCTGCAGTAGGGACATCGCATTTGCAGTCTGCCCCTCCTTTGATCTGACGGTTAGACTCAACTTGCTCCAATCAGGTATAGATCGGAAAACGACTGGTCAATGCAATCACCTTGTCTTTTACCGCAGCCTCAACCGCGGAATTTCCGTCTTCACCATTGGTTGACAGTCCGTCAAGGACTTCGATGATCAATTGCCCGATGTCCTTGAACTCAGCCACACCAAAGCCACGGGTGGTACCTGCCGGCGATCCAAGCCGGATGCCGGAGGTAATCATCGGTTTTTCCGGATCAAACGGAATTCCATTCTTGTTACAGGTTATGTTGGCACGCCCAAGCGCTGCCTCTGCTGCCTTGCCGGTGAGTTTCTTGGGCCGCAAGTCCACCAGCATGAGATGGGTGTCAGTACCTCCGGAAACCAGATCGAGACCACCTTCCAGCATGGCTTCGGCCAAAGCATTGGCATTGGCGACCACAGCTGCGGAATAGTCCTTGAAATCTGGCCGCAAGGCCTCTCCAAACGCAACCGCCTTGGCTGCGATTACGTGCATCAGCGGGCCGCCCTGCAGACCGGGGAAAACGGATGAATTGAATTTCTTGCCCAGACTGGCATCGTTGGACAGGATCATCCCGCCGCGCGGACCGCGCAGGGTCTTGTGGGTTGTTGTCGTTGCAACGTGGGCGTACTCCAGTGGATTTGGATGCGAACCGCCGGCAACCAGACCCGCAATGTGTGCCATGTCGCACATGAACCAGGCTCCAACCTTGTCGGCTATTTCCCGGAACCGCTTGAAATCAATAAACCTGGGATAGGCAGATCCGCCGGCAAGAATCAGTTTCGGCTTGTGCTCCAGCGCCAGTTTTTCAACTTCGTCGTAGTCGATCAAGTGGGTAACCGGGTCCACTTTGTAGGGAACAGGGTTAAACCATTTGCCGGACTGATTGACCGGTGAACCGTGCGTCAGGTGGCCACCGCAAGCCAGGTCAAGCCCCAGATAGGTATCACCAGGCTGCAGCAACGCAAAGAAAACCGCCTGATTTGCGTTGGCGCCGGAATGAGGTTGAACATTGGCATACTCGCAATTGAACAGCTGGCAGGCACGCTTGATCGCCAGTTCTTCGGCGACATCGACATACTCGCATCCACCATAATACCGCCTGCCCGGATACCCTTCTGCGTATTTGTTGGTCAGAACGGACCCTTGCGCTTCCAGAACGGCCCGCGAGACAATGTTTTCTGATGCAATGAGTTCGATCTCGTGCTGTTGCCGGTCGAATTCATGCGTAATTGTGGAAGCCAGTTCAGCATCAGAACCGGCCAAAGTATCGGTGAAGAAACCGGGAAAAATGCCGGATTGTGTCGGTTTTTGTTGAGCTGTCATGTTAGGCACTTCCCTCTGCACTTAAATTCGGGCAACACAAGATGCTCCCTATGACAGAAAAGGGCCAACGACCGCAATGCGTGAAACCTGCAAGCGGCAATGCGTCGCTGAGCTGAAGAAATCATGCATTCGAAATATGAATACGTCTCACCGGTAATCGCACTGCGCCGAACAAACAACTCCATGTGTCCCAAAGATACGCTATCCGGCACGCCCCTCCGGGGAACCGATCGGCTGGCCGGTAATAAAACCGGTTCCGTCGAGGCCATAAATGTCATCGCGGAAACGCACCATGCCGTCAGGGCCTGCCCAGGCAGTCAGATACACCCAGTGAACGGAAACCTTGCCCTTCAACTCAACGTCGATGCGGTCCTCGGATCGAGCAACAGATTTTATTTGCCGCAAGTTCCAGCCATCCTGGTTCCCCAAAACCCATGACGTCAGCTGATGAACATCTTCCACCCGTACACAGCCTGAACTGAAATACCGCTGGCTTTCCTCGAACAGTGTCTTTGTCGGCGTGTCGTGCATGTAAACAGAAAACTTGTTGCGAAAGTTTATCTTCACTGATGCCATGGCGTTTTCGCCACCTGGTTCCTGGCGGAAATGATATTTGTCAGCAATGTCCTCCGCCGGCGCTCGCCAGTTGATCGAACGGGGATTTACTTCGGGGCCTCTATATCCGTCAAAAATCTTGATCCGCATGCGTTTCAGAATATGCCGGGATCTGCGGACTTTTGGTACAATGTCCTTGATGACAATCGATTTGGGAGAATGCCAGTAGGGATTAAAGTTGATTTCGCTGATTTCGCTGGACACGATTGGAGATGGACGCTCGGGTTTGCCCACAATCACTGCATGGCTGGAGACTACCCGATTTCCCTCGACAGCTTCCAGTTTGGCAGCCGGGATGTTTACCAGCACGTATTTGTGTCCGAGCTGTTTTGTGTATTCCGGCATCCTGATCAGGTTGGCGCGCATGGTATCAAGCCGCGACTTGGCGGACACCGACAATGCATTGGCCGTGGCTTTGTCGACCTGGCCGGTGGCCGGTAGACCGTGATTTTCCTGAAACCCGGCGACTGCCTGGGCCAGCCCGCCATCGTACTCTTCTCGACCGATTGCGCCTTTCGGCAGGTAGCCTTCTATAGCAAGGCGGCGGCGCAATGCGAGAACCGCCCTGCCCTTGCCGCCTGGCTTCAGTGATCTGGATGTGGCAATCCTGCCCCATCCACCTCTGCGAGCAATGTTTTCATAATGTTTGATCGCTGACTCCAGCGCTCGCCCGCCCTGGGCACTGAGCATTGGAACGACGGAGCGATGGGATTGATAGATCTGTGTACGGGTTGACAGGGCGCCATCTGACTGCTGGCCCTGGTTCCGAGTTCTCGCTGGTTGCCGCCGTGTGGACAGTGATCCAAGCCAATCCGGAACAAAACCCGACGTGGTCGCACCCTGTTCGTCAGACGTATCGCCCGACTGATCTGTCGATCGGCTGGGAGAACTGCGAAGATTATAATTACGCTCTACTGATTCAGCAGCGGCCTGCCTGGCAGGCAAGCCTCCCGACAGCAACATCACAGCCATCAAAGACATCAGTGAAACGCGCAACAACCCAGATACCATGTCAATCTTCCCAGTCAGCAAACCTGATGACATGTTCATACATCATTCCGCGAACTGGGGATAGTAAATGTCTTGTTATGCGGAGCCGGCAGAAGCCGGAGCGTGTCCGGTTGGCATTATGTAATGAAAAACCCGCGAAAAGTGAAAACTTTTCACGGGTTCAAATCGTTGTTCAGCAGAGAAACAGTGTCTACCAGGTGAGAGTTGCGAACGTGATTCGCGTTGCCTGACTCAATCCTGCCCGGTAAACAACTGATCCGGTTATCAGAGACGATACAATATCTGATCGGTCCAGAACCGCTCAAGGCGACCCAGGGCCTTGTTCAGGCGATCAAATTCGTCGACGTCAATACCGGCAACCTCGCGCAACGACAGCAACTGGCGATTATACAAGGTATCAATCTGTTCGCGGATCGCCTGACCACGCTCGGTCAGTGAAATGCGAACGGAGCGTTTGTCTGCGTTCGAACGCTCGTGGCTCACGTACCCCTGATCAACCAGCTTCTTCAGGTTGTAGGACACGTTTGAGCCCTGATAGTAGCCACGGGTCTTCAATTCGCCCGCAGTCAATTCACTATCGCCAATGTTGAACAATAACAGCGCCTGTACAGAATTGACTTCCTGTTCGCCGTTACGCTCAAATTCATCCTTGATCACATCCAGCAAACGGCGATGAAGCCGCTCGATGAGCGTCAGTGATTCAAGATAGCGATTTTTGATTTCAGATTTGTCCTGGTCCACGTCATCGCGGACCGCCAATGCGGTCATTTCATTCATGTTCAATACCTGCCCGTTTATGTTTTAAGTTCGTCTGTTTTTAATGGCAGGTTTTTCCCCTGCCTTGACGATGACTCTACGGCGGGTTTTTTAAGAACAGCTCAATGAGATAGGTAAATCAGGTGCTAATTTGCATCAAATTTGAAAGAGATTGCATCAAAGTTAGCAAAATCTTGAAACCGCAGAAGTCAGCTATTTTTTGCCAGCCAGATGTTTGATTATCCCTGAAAAATCGGCATCGGCACCACCTGCAGCCATAAACTCTTTGTAAAGTTCGAGTGCACGCGCACCCATTGGAGTCCAGGTTTTCGAGCTTTCCGCAGCGCCTTTGGCGAGATCCAGATCCTTGTACATCATGGCAGTTGCAAAACCCGGCTGGTAATCGCGATTGGCGGGTGACGTCGGCACCGGACCAGGCACAGGGCAATAAGTGGTCATGGACCAACACTGCCCGGATGCAGTAGACGAGATGTCAAAGAACCGCTGCGCATCCAGTCCGAGCCGTTCCGCCATGAGGAATGCCTCGCAGGTGCCGATCATGGAAATGGCAAGCAGCATGTTGTTGCAGACTTTCGCAGCCTGGCCGTTACCTGCGCCACCGGCATGGACGATGTTCTTGCCCATGATTTCCAGAAATGGTTTTGCACCGGTGAAGGCGGCATCGCTGCCGCCACACATGAATGTAAGTGTACCGGCTGCTGCGCCGGTGGTGCCACCGGATACCGGGGCATCAAGCATGTGATGACCGGCAGTGTCCGCCATTGCGATGACATCTCGTGCGGTTTCGACATCAATTGTTGAACTGTCAATCATCAATGTCCCGGGTCTGCAGACAGAGATCAGTCCGTCGTCTCCGGTGTAAACCTCTCTGACATGTTTGCCGGCAGGCAGCATGGTTACAACAACCTGCGCATCTGATACGGCAGCCAACACATTGTCGGCGGCAGTGCCGCCGGCGCCGGCAAATCTCGTGACACTATCAGCCGAAAGATCAAACCCCTTCACATCATGGCCGGCCTTGACCAGATTGTCGGCCATTGGGCCTCCCATGTTACCCAGACCTATGAAACCGATATTCGCCATGAAACGCTGCCTCTTTCTAAACCGGTGTTGTGCTGTGCCAATAACATCGCAAGTTGTACACCCGACTTGCAAGAGGCATCCGGATAATCAACATCTCGCACTCTGAAGGACACTTGCCGGCATTGCCCCTGTGCAATTGTTCAACCGGCTGATATGACCGCCATCAACCCAGACGCCAGCAGGATTCACAATGACCTACCGTTCATACACTTTCACCCACGCCATTGTGCGCAAACCAGGCGCCGGAGTTATTGATGGTTTGCGAGCGGTCGATACCGGTGCTCCGGATTTCGGGCAATTCCAGCGGGATCATGCAACCTACATCTCACTGCTCAAGTCGACAGGTGCTGGCGTATCCGAACTTGATGCACTGGATAACTTTCCGGACTCTGTGTTTGTGGAAGACTCGGCTTTGTGCCTGCCGGAAGTCGCGATTGCGATGCGACCAGGCGCCCCTTCCCGGCTTGGTGAAGCAGCCATCATGGCACCGGTATTGTCCGGTTACTATCATGAGGTCCTTTCGATCGAAGGGCCTGGTTTCATAGACGGTGGAGATATTCTGGTAACCGAGCGTGAAATTCTGGTTGGCAAGTCTGCGCGAACAGATGCTGCAGGTATCGCAGAGCTGAGAAGTCTTACATCGCGTTGGGACTATTCGGTGCGCGAAGTCCAAACACCGGCGGGCGTACTGCATTTCAAAACCGACTGTTCGTTGATGGATGAAGAAACGGTGTTGACCACCAAACGTTTGTCAGACACAGGATGCTTTGATGGATACAGGACTATCAACACAGCAGATGGCGAAGAGGCTGCGGCAAATGCGATCCGGTTTAATGAGCTGGTCATTATGCCGTCCGGATTTCCGAAGACTGCGGATAAGCTGTCTGCGGCCGGATACACCGTACGCGAAGTGGGCAATACCGAGGCAGCAAAGCTGGACGGCGGCATGTCATGCCTGTCATTGAGATTTTCACCAAACTCGCAGTGATCAGCACAGCTTCCCACCGGCAGGTACGGTTGAATGATTAAACCGCCAGTTCTTCGTCCAGCGGCTCAAAGTAGGCATTTATGTCTTCATTCCTGACTGCGGACAAAGATGCAGGTTGCCATTGTGGCGCCATGTCCTTGTCGATGACGACGGCGCGGGTTCCCTCAAAAAAATCATGCCCGGTGAAAACCCGATTGACGATCCGATACTCCAGACGCATGCAAGCATTGAAATCCAGCGTCAGTCCATCGCGCAGTTGCCGGTGGCATATTTTCTGACTGGTGGGAGACTTGGAAGCCACTACGGCCGCCTGCTTTTGCGCCCACTCCGACGGGTTTGACTTGAGGCTTGCAAGTACATCTTCTGCCGAGTTTTGCAGGAAATGCCGGTCAATCGCTCCGCGATGTCGTCCGAACGTTTCCGGATCGACAGCTTGCGCGTATTGCTGGATAGCTTCATCCACGTCGGCGAAAGTCTTCAGAGCGCGCTTGAGATCCGGCAATCTCTCCTTGGGCACGAAGTGCGTGCCAACACCGGCATACATTGTGTCGCCTGCCTTGAGCCGAGCGCCGGTGAGGCCGATGTACATGCCGGTTTCCCCCGGACAACGCGGCAGAAAATAGGTTCCACCCACGTCGGGGAAAAGTCCGATACCGGTTTCAGGCATCGCGAAAATAGTGGCCTCAGTTACGATGCGATGCGAACCATGCACGGACACCCCTACCCCGCCGCCCATTACTATACCGTCTAGCAGAGCGACGTAAGGCTTCGGGTAATGCTTGATATATGTATTGAGCAGATATTCTTCCCTGTAGAAATCCAGGAAGCGCGGGTCCATGGCGAGCCCCCAGTCATATAACTGGCGAATATCTCCGCCTGCACAAAACGCCTTGTCGCCTGCACCTTCTATGATGATGCGCTTCACCCGATGATCTGTCTCCCAGGCTCGCAACTGGGCGTCCAGCGAACGCACCATACCAACCGTCAGGGCGTTCAGGGCACGTTCGCGGTTGAGTGTAACCACACCCGATTTGCCCTCGAGGGAAAAAACAATCTCGTTTGAAGTCGTCATCAATGATTACAAACCAATCTACTCAAAAACTACTGCCTCAGCATATCGCGTGAAATGATCAGTCGCATGATTTCATTGGTACCTTCAAGAATTTGATGAACCCGCAAATCGCGCAAATACCTTTCCACGGGGTAATCCTGCAGATAACCGTAGCCACCGAACATCTGAAGCGCATCATTGACGACATCAAACCCGGTGTCTGTTGCCTTGCGTTTTGCCATGGCAGCAAACCGTGTGGCTTCAGGGTGTTTGTCATTGACCTTCTGAGAAGCGGCGTAGAGGAGAATTCGGGCAGATTCGAGTTCGGTCTGCATGTCAGCCAGTCGGAATTGCAGAGCCTGAAATTCCGAAATCGCCCTACCAAAGGCCTTTCTGGTTTTCATGTACTCCACGGCATGGTCAATGCAGGCCTGCGCACCTCCGATGGAACAGGCCGCAATATTCAATCTGCCGCCGTCCAGTCCGGCCATGGCAATTCGAAATCCGTTGCCTTCACCACCAATCAGGTTTTCGGCCGGCACACGGCAATTGTCAAAATTCACCTGTGCGGTTGGTTGCGAATGCCAGCCGAGCTTTTTTTCATTCGCACCAAAACTGAGCCCTGGCGTTCCGTCTTCAATCATCACGCACGAGATACCGCCGGGCGTCTCATCGCCGGTTCGCACCATCGTCAGATACAGATCATTGGCACCTGCTCCGGAGATAAACGCTTTGGAACCATTGAGAACATAGTGGTCTCCATCCCTTACGGCTTTTGTTCGCAGTGCCGCTGCATCTGAACCGGAACCTGGTTCGGTCAGGCAATAGCTGGAAATCTTGTTCATTGCCGTCATATCCGGCAGAAACTTCTGGCGTTGGACCTCCGTGCCAAAACTGTCGATCATCCACGCTGCCATATTGTGAATGGAAATAAAGGCAGCTGTGGACGGGCATGCCCTGGAGAGCTCTTCAAAAATCAGGACGGAATCTAGGCGTGTCAGGTTGGATCCACCAACATCATCCTTGACATACAACCCGCCAAATCCAAGCGCTGCGGTCTTCACAATGGTATCTCGGGGGAAAATGTGCTCAGCATCCCACCTGGCGGCATGAGGCGCCATCTCGTCTGCAGCAAATGACGCGGCCAGATCACGGATAGCACGTTGTTCCTCGGTCGGTTCAAAGTTCATTGACTGGCCCTCTCCATGCTGTGTGACATTGTGCAATCTAGATAGAGCCGCATCCACCAAACCGTCAACATGACTAGCGACTGACAGGCACATGGTGCATAGTTGAAGAGTATAAATCCATGAGAACCTCGTATCGATGACACATCCCCGCTCGCAATCGCCAGATGCCCTCGCCGGCGATACTGCAGACCAAACCGCTGCTTCAGGTTATCCGGCAACCCGCCTGCGCCGAACCAGGCAGTCAGACTGGGCGCGCCGGCTGGTGCGGCAGACCACCCTTTCACCGGATGATTTTATCTGGCCAATATTTGTCATGGGCGGCAAAAACCAGCGCGAGCAGGTATCGTCCATGCCCGGCGTCGAGCGTCTCAGCATTGACCTGGCGGTCATCGCGGCAAAAGAAGCACGCGACCTTGGCATTCCGGTAATTGCCGTTTTCCCCAATACGCCGCCCGAAAAACGCACCGGAGATGGCCGCGAAGCACTGAACCGTGACAATCTGGTTTGTACCGCGGTACGCGCGATCAAGGATGCGGTTCCCGACATAGGCATCATGACCGATGTAGCGCTCGATCCCTTTACAACTCACGGTCACGATGGCTTGTTGCGCGATGGCCGGATTCTCAATGACGAGACGATCGAAATTCTGGTCGGACAATCGCTGGTTCAGGCGGAGGCAGGATGTGACATCATTGGCCCGTCAGACATGATGGACGGCCGGGTCGGCGCCATACGGGCTGCCCTGGAGACGTCTGGGTTTCAGGACGTGATGATAATGGCCTATACGGCCAAGTATGCTTCGGCATTTTACGGGCCCTTCCGTGAGGCCGTAGGTTCATCCGGCACGTTGTCAGGCGACAAGAAAACCTACCAGATGGATTTTGCCAACGTAGACGAATGTGTCCGGGAGGCGGAGCTCGACATTGCCGAAGGCGCCGACATGATCATGGTCAAACCGGGCATGCCATATCTTGATGTCGTGTCACGCCTGAAATCGGAGTTTCATGTTCCCACATTCGCCTACCAGGTGTCCGGCGAGTATGCGATGCTGATGGCTGCTGTCCAAAACGGCTGGCTCGACGGCAACACAGTGATCATTGAAGCACTGCAAAGTTTCAAGCGCGCCGGTGCAGATGGGGTCTTGACCTATTTCGCGCGGGACCTGGCCCGGAAACTAAACGACTGATCACAGAAGGAGTTGTCAATGGAGAACAAGGTATTCAGATTGCTTCCGGGAGGAGATCCTGTTTCCGGCATGCAGCCGTCGGACCTGACGAACGCTGCGGATTTCACCACGGACGATCACACCGAACTCAACCATACGTTTTTCGCAACACCAGATGAATCTGTCCTGACAGGCGTATGGGAATGTGCACCCAGCAGGGAAGAAATTGACAGTTATCCGGTACATGAGATGATGACAGTAATTTCCGGTTCAGTGACTGTTACCAATGCACAAGGACATGCGGAAACATTTACAGCTGGCGATACTTTTTACATTGCCAAGGGTGCCAGATGCATCTGGCATATCGAAGAGACGCTTCGAAAATTTTACATGATCGTGGCATGATGCATTCCGGTCACAGGGGAAAGCCATCCACAGTCACATAGCTCAATTGGCCGAGGCCGTTGAAATCGGTGCGCAATGCATTTGAATATGCACCCATCCAGCCGAATACGACATAGTCACCCTCGTCGATGGCTTCAGGCAACTGGATACTGGCCGGCAAGACGTCAAGACTGTCGCACGTCGGCCCAAAGACCGTAAACAAACGACCACCGCCTTCCAATCTTGAGCCGTCACTCCCATACGCCGTTGCGGGCGGAGCAATCCCGGAGAACTTCAGTTCATTCATTGAGCCGTAAATACCGTCGTTCAAATACAGACTGTCCTGTTTTCGCAAATGAACCTGAGCGACTGTCGCTCCACCATTCCACACCAGCGCCGACCCAGGTTCGCAATTCAGGTTTATGCCGCCCATGTGTTCGGTCTTTGCAAGATCAATTGCTGTAAAAAACTCCTCCAGGCGACGATCTTTCGGCATCAGAATTGAAGGGTAGCCACCACCAAGATTGGCATATTTCAAAATTATGCCCGCCGCCTCGGCACAACCGGCCCCCATGGCCATGGCTTCTCGCCATGCTTTCGGATTGGGAGCCTGCCAGCCCACGTGCATTGCGACAGCCACATCAAATCCGAGCTCGCTGGCCTGCCGCATCAGATTTGTCGCTGTTTGTCCATCGCAGCCAAATTTGGCATTCAGATCGACGGCTGAATCGGGATTGGCTTTAGCAATGCGTACTTCAACAGTGCAATCGCGCTGGCAAACATCCGCCAGTTTCGAAAGTTCATTCTCATGATCTATGACGAAGTCGCGAACACCGAGTTCGCAGTATGATGTCTCTATGTCGGCGCGCGATTTGACCGGGTGATTGTAAGCGCAATGGGCATCCCCCAGTTGGCCTCGAACCAGCCTGATTTCAGCGATGGAGGCAACGTCAAAGCCGGTAACACCGCCCTCTTTCAGCCAATGTAACACTGACGGATGAGGATTGGCCTTTACGGCGTAGTGAACGTCACCTGGAAAACCGGTTGCGAATTTTTTCGCTTCAGCGCGGATTGCATCCGGGCAAAAACACATGACGGGTTGATCGGGTGCTGCCGATGTCAGCAAGTCATCGACAGACCGATAATGCGGCAGCACCATTTGTGTTGGACCCTACTTGTCTTTGTCGAGCAGTGCGATCAGGCTGGAGGTGTCCCAGCGGCCGCCGCCCATGGCCTGAACCTGTGAATAAAACTGATCAACCAGCGCAGCAACCGGAAGATGCGACTTATTGTTGCGAGCCTCGCCGAGGCAGATACCCAGATCCTTGCGCATCCAGTCCACGGCAAATCCGAATTCGAAATCTCCGGCAATCATAGTCTGGTACCTGTTCTCCATCTGCCAGCTGCCAGCCGCGCCCTTGGAAATGACGTCGACCACAGCTTCCATGTCGAGGCCTGCATTCTTGCCAAAATGAATTGCTTCGGACAACCCCTGTACCAGTCCTGCGATCGCAATCTGATTGCACATCTTGGCCAGTTGACCGGCGCCTGGACCACCGAGCAAACGGCAACTTTTCGAAAAACAACCGATCAGGCTTTCGGCCTTGTCATAGTCTGCCTGCTCGCCCCCACACATCACAGTCAGCGCACCGTTTTCGGCGCCGGCCTGGCCACCTGACACAGGTGCATCAACAAAACCAACACCCCGCGCTGCCGCTGCAGATTGCAACTCACGCGCCACGTCAGCAGATGCGGTAGTGTGGTCTACAAAAACCGCCCCTTTCTTCATGGACTGAAACGCACCATCAGGCCCGGTGGTTACAGATCGAAGGTCGTCGTCATTTCCAACGCAGGCAAATACAAAATCTGCGCCTTCGGCTGCTTCCATGGGGGTTAGCGCGTGAGACCCGCCATGTTCAGCAACCCACTTTTCGGCTTTGCCGGTGGTGCGATTGTATACCACCACGTCATGGCCACCCTTGGAGACCAGATATCCCGCCATGGGATAACCCATAACCCCCAAACCGATCCATGCAGTACGAACGCCCATGCCTCAAAACCCTTTCCTGTAACTGTGTTATTGGATTGGGTGCCATTGGTATTCGCTTTAAGCGAGCCTTTCAATGGACATGGCAGAGCGGTTTCAGCAGGCAGGATGACAATATCCCAGGGCAGACGGACCGCGCTGAAGGGTTGAGGGCTTATGGGAGCAATCTGGCGTATTTTGTCAAACCCTTCGGGGTATTCACCGTGAACTTGACTGCCGGTGAGTTAATCTGTTTCCGGCGCGATTGAATTGTTGACAATCAATGCCGCAAACCTGACCCTTATGCATACGTCAACTGTTCGTTGCGCCGTGTACAACTGCAAACGCACGAAGACAAATGGAATAGCAGACCTTGAGTGTTGAGCGCCGAAATTTTCCGCAGTTTTTCATAACCGCCCCGGCTCCGTGTCCGTATCTCGAGGGGCAACAGGAGCGAAAGGTTTTCACCCACCTGATCAACGCGGATGCCAGGCAGTTGCACGATACCCTGGCACAGGGCGGCTTCCGCCGATCGCAGAATATTGCCTATCGTCCGGCATGTGACGGATGTGCAGCGTGTGTTTCCGTGCGGGTTTCGGTTTCGCAATTCGAATGGACCAAATCATTTCGCAAATTGATGCGTCGCAACCGCCACGTCACAGTCAATACTGTGCCTGCCAAAGCGACCGCCGAGCAGTATGCCATATTCAGGCGATACATTGATGAACGTCACGGCGACGGCGGCATGTCCGACATGTCCATGATGGACTATTCTGCAATGGTCGATGAAAGCTTCGTCGAAACACGACTGTTCGAGTACCGAGTTGCCGCACAGCCCACACTTTCGGGCCCCGATGGCCGAAAGGGTGAACTGATTGCCACCGCATTGACCGATGTTCTTGAAGACGGACTGTCGATGATTTATTCCTTCTTCGCGCCGGAGTATTCGGCCAACAGTTTCGGTACCTACATGGTTCTGGATCATATCGAGCGGGCCGAAAGGGCTGGCCTTCCCTATGTGTATCTGGGATATTGGGTCAACGGATCATCCAAGATGGATTACAAAGCCCGCTTTCTTCCACAGGAAAGACTGACCCAGACCGGATGGGTGCTGCACAAGCGTCAAGGTACAGGACAAAAATGACAGTATCTGCCGGACCGGCGCCGGGAAATCCGGCTGAACGAGGCATCATGCTGTCCTTTTTGGGCGGTTTGCTGCTTTCGTTTGATGTACCTTTGCTCAAACTTTCAGGGGCCGATACCTGGACCATAATCTATGTACGCGGAACAATGCTGTTTATCGCAATGTTCCTGTTCTGGCTCTTTGCCAACAGATTGCGAGATAACAAGACAAGGTTCATCAATGGCAAGACCGGCTACGTAATCGCAATTCTAGCCGGTGTCGCCAATATAATGTTTGTGGCATCGATAAGCCTCACCTCGGTCGCCAACGTGGTTTTCATTCTGGCATTCAATCCGATGTTTGCTGGACTGCTGGGCCGAATATTCCTGAATGAACGCCTGGGGCTGGCAACCTGGATTGCCATCGGGTGCTCTCTGTCAGGTGTATTGCTGATTGTTGCCGACGGCCTGCAACTTGGTACCTGGAGAGGTGATCTGCTTGCATTGGGGGTAGCGATAATAATGGCTGCGTCATTAACGATTGTTCGGTATTCCGGCACCAATCAGTCCCTCAGTGCGGGTGCAGGACATCTGTTGTCGGCGGTTGTTGCGGCGCCTTTTGCGCTTCCAGGCAGCTTGACCGCGGCGGGCTGGGGCTGGATGGCAATTAATGGTTTTCTGATTGCACCGGCAGCTACGGCCTTATTGCTGATCGGTCCCAGATATGTTGCCGCAGCAATAGTGGGGATGTTTTTTCTGCTGGAGACTGTACTGACGCCAATCTGGATGTGGGCCATATTTGCAGAAAAACCGACTACAACGTCGTTAATCGGCGGTGTCATAGTTATCGCCTCTCTGATTGCACATAGTCTTTGGCGGTTCAAAACGAAACGCGGCAGCGCACCTGTGCCACAATGACCACGGCATATCCCTGAATACATCCTTTTTGGTCTATTTTTCCGAACAAACTGCAAATTTGCGGCTTTTCGGAATGGCACGTTAGTTGCTGTTAATTATAAAGTATCGTTAATCGCACGCAGACAGAGGGCAAAATGCTGCACCGGGGACTGAGTAATCCATTGGCCGCAGTTGACCTCGTCAACCAGTTGACGGCTGTGTGCGAAAAGTACAATGCCCATCTCAGTTTCTCCAACGATCTCGAAGAATTTTACGCCGTGCGAAACCATGTGCGAGAAGGCAACCCGTCGCCCATGTTCGATTTCAATGTGACGGAGCTGGAAGGCAAGTCATTCTGGATTGGTCTGCGGGATAGTGATGACACGGTTATTGGACTTCAAGCCTGCAGACTGGACCTGGTTGACACTTCACTTGCCGAGTGGGCTATCGGCTGGATGAGTGGACTTTACATGAAGCGGGATCAGTTGATGGTTCCTGCGCAATTGAAACCGTATCCAGAGTCGCGTTCTTATCGTTTACGTGGAAACATTGTCTATCACGGCGAACTGTGGCTGGCCAGTCCAGCCCGCCGACAATCGGGTCTGGCTGATGCATTCTGCTTTATGGGCATGGTGGCATCCCACCTGAAGTGGCAGCCGGACGCCATATGGGCGTTGGTTTCAAACACAATGGCGACACGGGGAATGGCGACACGATTTGGCTATCTTCGCCAGGAGCGTAGTTTTCTCAACTGGAAAATTTCGCCGGAAGACGTTCCGAGCAATGAATGGCTTCTCCTGCTGGAGAAAAACGACATGGAGCACCTGATTGAAGAGCGCTCGAAAATGGGGCCGATATCTACGGAAGCATGATCTCCACGTCAGCGAATTCGGTGACCACGGATACTCCAGTACGGCCATCGCCAAAAGAGTGCGGAAATATGGCGCGCTGATAACCCATCCATTTGTTGACCGTATCGTTTACCGGAAAAACCGCCATGACGTGGTCATATATGATTTGTTCTTTTTTCAACGACTGTTTGTAGGCTTGCGATACAATCGTATCGTAGGAATGACCAGTCAGGCACGGATACGAATCCGGTGACATGCCATAGAGCTTGGCGAGGCTGGTTTTGATGCCGATTCTTTCGACAACAAACCGGCCCGTGGCTGGATCATAAACGCAATCCACACTGTTATCCGGATTTGCCCGACCTCCTACGAGGGTTTCACCAATCAAATTACTGACGGTGTTCAGGTTCTCGGTATCCATTTCCTTTACATAGGTTTTCTGCCGCAGGTGTATGTCGCTTTTAACGATCAAATCGTGCAGTCGCAAAGTAGCCTCGACCGGATCCCGCACGGTCTGAGTGAACCAGCCGGACAGAAAAAATTCAAACGTATAGGGTCCATGTAAATTACGCAGGGCCTCAGCCACATAATAAAGCGACGCCCAATTGGACGCAAACATGGCCCATCGAACGACGGTTCCCCCGCCGCCGGTTTTTACATGAACACCGCCTGAGCGCTGCATCAGTGTTTCAGGGCTATCAATGTCAGGCGGAGAGAAAGGATCGGTGTCGATCCTTCCATTCACAACCCAGTATTCGGTGCCGTCCATGTTCCATGCCGTTGTTAAAGCCAACAGTCGCGCGCTCTCCCGAGACGGAAAAGTAGATGTTGCCGCCTTCAGAGCTCCACAATTAAGTCATAATTGGGAAAACAAACGGTTAAGCCGCCAACACAAACTTTGCTCAATATCGCAAGCAAAAATTGCTACTTTGGCCGCGGTTCAAGCCGTGCACAGGCCGGTTTGGCAGCCCGTCACATCGGCAGCATTTTCAAAAAGTGTTGAATTGCGGCCACAAAGGGCCGCAATTCGACAAACCGGTTTCCGATCAGTTTCCGAAGCGATTGTTTCTCGGGAAACCCTTCGGCGGCATGCGCCCGGCTTGAGCGCGGCTTCCCAACCATTCATTCAATTCGCTAACTGTCCAGTTTCGCCCGGATGTGTCTGTCCAGCTGAGGCCGTCGTCGAGATTGAAACTGCGGGCATCAGACAGACCTCCGTCCTTGAACTTCTGCAATCGCACGCCTTTGCCACGCGGCATTTCAGGCAGTTCGCTGAGCTTGAATATAATCAGCTTGCGGTTATCGCCAATACTGGCCACATGATCGTCGCTGTTTTCGACATGGCGACATACATGGGCCTCAGCGGGAAGTTTCACATTCAGGACCTGTTTGCCTTTGCGGGTGTTGGCCAGACAATCATCTTCAGACACGACAAAGCCGTCTCCGGTAGTTGAGGCCAGCAACAGCTTGCGCCCGGTCTTGTAGACGAACAACGCAACGATGGCGTCTGCTGCGTCCATATCGGCCATCAAACGGACCGGCTCTCCGTGACCGCGGCCACCGGGCAGCTTGTTTGCATCCAGAGTGAAAAACCGCCCCGAAGAGCTCAACAACAAAATCTTGTTGGTGGTTTCAGCGTGCACTGTAAACCTGGCTTTGTCGCCGTCCTTGTAAGCAATGGCGCTAGTATCCTGCAGGTGTCCCTTAAGCGCACGAATCCAGCCCTTTTCGGAACACACGACCGTAATGGGTTCCTTCTCAATCATTGCTTCTTCGAGATTGAAGTCGATTTCAGGTGCTTCCGCAAACTCGGTCCGCCGCGCACCGAGTGGCGTCTTTTTGCCAAACTTGTCGCGTGTCTCACGCACTTCTTCAGCAATACGGCTCCATTGCAGGTCTTCCGATGCCAAAAGAGCTTCAAGGCCTGCCTTTTCTTCGCTCAACCCGTCGAATTCCTTGCGAATTTCGAACTCCTCAAGCTTGCGCAATGCCCGTAAACGCATGTTCAGGATGGCTTCTGCCTGCACATCGGTAAGGTCGAAGCGCGCCATCAAAACCGGCTTTGGTTCCTCCTCGGCCCGGATGATCGCAATGACTTCATCAATATTCAGGTACGCAATCAGGTAGCCGCCGAGCACTTCCAGTCTGCGTGCAATGACCCCCACGCGATGATTGGAGCGGCGCACCAGCACATCTTTGCGATGCTCGAGCCATTCGCGCAGCACTTCAGACAGCGACATGACCCGGGGAACCCTGCCGCCGGAGAGGACATTCATGTTAAGCGACAAACGGTTTTCCAAATCCGTCAGCTTGAACATCTGTTCCATCAGCAAGACGGGATCGACCGTTCTGCTCTTTGGCTCCAGCACCAGGCGCACATCTTCAGCCGACTCATCGCGCACATCGCCGAGCAGTGGCAATTTCCGATCGGTCAGGAGTTCGGCAATCTTCTCGACAAGCCTGCCCTTTTGCACCTGATAAGGTATCTGGCTGATGACGATCTGCCATGTGCCACGCCCCATGTCCTCGGTCGTCCAGACCGAGCGCACCCGAAAACCGCCGCGACCGGTCCGATAGGCCTCGGCCATCTGGGCCGGGGTATCAATAATAACCCCGCCGGTGGGTAAATCCGGCCCGGGCACGAACTGCATCAACTTGTCGATGCCGGCATTGGGAAATTTTATCAGGTGAAGAGCGGCATCGCACAACTCGCCGGCATTGTGGGGCGGGATGGCTGTTGCCATGCCCACCGCAATGCCCGTCGCGCCATTGGCCAGCAAATTCGGAAATGCGCCGGGCAGGACAACCGGTTCGGAATCCTCGCCATTGTAGGTTTCGCGAAAATCAACCGTATCCTCGTCGATACCGTTGAGCAGTGCCATGGCGACTTCCGTCAACCGGGCTTCCGTGTAGCGATAGGCTGCCGCGTTATCGCCATCAATATTGCCGAAGTTCCCCTGCCCTTCGACCAACGGATAGCGCTGGGCAAAATCCTGTGCCAGGCGCACCATTGCGTCATAAACCGCCTGATCTCCGTGCGGATGATACTTGCCGATCACATCCCCGACGACACGGGCACATTTTTTGAACCCCTGGTTGGGGTCAAGTTTCAACATGCGCATTGCAAACAGCAATCGGCGATGAACCGGTTTCAAACCATCGCGCACATCGGGCAACGCACGATGCATGATGGTTGACAGCGCATAGGCCAGATAACGCTCTTCCAGCGCTGACCTCAGATCGATTGGTTCAATACCATCAGGCGCGCCGGGCGGTGCCAGATCAGACATGATTCGGTTCCTTCAATTCGTCGCCCCTAGTTGCCGCTTTTCATATGATTCATGCAACATATTAGGTAAGTTCATCCCGGAACTGAGACTATTGGCAATACCTCGTATTCGACATTGAATCAGGTTTTCACTGGCTCAGGACTCGCGATCCGAACAGGTCTTGTTGTTTAAGTATGTGCAGGTTCCGCTGGAAGTCCTGCGAACCAGAACAGGGATGCATTCCCATGGCATTTGAATTCAAGTCTCTATTGTCTGCAACAGCCACGACCAAGGCCGAGCCATTTTCCGGCTATCCGCCATATCATTTCGTGGGCGGCAATATCGACGAACCGACCGTCCCGGTTGAAGCACTTGCCAATGCCGTCGGCAAGGTGATCAGGACCGAAGGTCACAATCTGGCAAAATACGGCCTGAACAGTGGCCCGCAGGGTCATCTGCCACTGCGCAAGTTTATTTGCGATTGCCTGAAGAAGCGCAGCGAGATCGCTGTCAAACCGGAAGAGGTTCTGCTGACCAGCGGTTCTCTTCAGGCCATGGACCTGGTCAACCAAACGCTGTTGAGCGAAGGCGACGTCGTATTGCTGGAGGCGGCAAACTATGCAGGCACGTTGACCCGGCTGGATGCAATTGGCGTGGAATATGTGGGGGTCGAACTCGATAGCGACGGCATGCGCATGGATTTGCTCGACCGGGCTTTATCTGAGTTGGCCAAGGCAGGGCGCAAACCAAAATATGTCTATACCATCCCCACCATACAGAACCCGACCGGGTCCGTAATGCCTGTGGAGCGACGCCTGGAAATGCTGACACTGGCAAAGGCCTACAATATTCCAATCTTTGAAGACGACTGTTATGCGGATCTGACCTTTTCCGGCGAACGCCCTGCAGCGATTTACGCTTTGGATAATGACCAGCGGGTGGTTTATTGCGGCACATTCTCAAAGACCATCGCGCCTGCATTGCGGGTTGGTTATCTTGTCGCTCCCTGGCAGCTTATGAGCCATATCCTCCCGCTCAAGACCGATGCAGGCAGTGGCGCGCTGGAGCAAATGGTGCTGGCCGAATACCTGCCCGGAAATTTCGATGATCATGTCTGCGATCTGTTGCCCGTTCTGAAAGCGAAAGCCGATGCGCTTTGCCTTGCGCTTGATGAACACTTTGGCGCAAGCGTCGCTTATGAAAAACCGGTTGGCGGCATCTACCTTTGGGTAACGCTGCCGGAGAATGTCGATACCGACCGATTGTTTCAGGCCGCGCTTGATCAGGGCGTGGCGATCAATCCCGGCTCCCAGTGGACGGTCGACGGCAGCGCCAACAAACACCGGATGCGGCTTTGCTTCGGCCATCCATCAATCGACAATATCCGGAAGGGCGTTGCCAAACTTGCAGATGTCTGTTTTGAGGAATTCGGCGTCCCCTTCAGAAGTGGAAATATCGAACGGGGATAGTGCATAAACCCCGCCCACAAATCGCTCGTCTGAATATCCGGGTCGACGTCCGCCAATGACGGTCAGTCTGTCCGGATTCGAAAGGATGCAAGCCTTTGGGACTGGGATGCCTGATTGCAATTCCAGGAAGAGACAAATAGGCTTCCGAGCGATACACCCCACGATTTACGCAGTGCATTTGCCAATGACCAGGCACTACACGGCCATGAAAGTCCTTTTCCGATGCAAATTGATCCATTTGCCGTTGAACTCTGGATGAACGAGTGGGAGTTCAACTGCGATCTCAATCTGGCAGAAACCTGTGTCGAGAGCCTGAAGATCGCTGAGCTGCTTGAGTTGTCGGGAAAGAACCAAACCGATCTGTCTGAAATCCTCGACATGAAAATGACCTATGGAGAAATCAGAGGGTCAAATCGGTTGCTGTGTGCCATTTCCAACCTGTACGACAACCAAAATGTGGAAAATGTAATTGTTGCCCACGGAACAATCGGCGCAAATATGCTGGTTCACAAAGCGTTGGTTGGCCGCGGCGATCATGTGGTGGCTGTGGTTCCAACCTATCAGCAGCACTATTCAATTCCGGCCAGCATCGGCGCGAACGTGCATCACCTCAAGTTGCGCGAGGAGGATCAGTTTCTGCCTGATCTGCAAGCTTTGCAAAACCTGGTGACAGCCGACACTCGACTGATCGCTATTAACAACCCCAACAATCCGACTGGTTCACTGATGGATCGCGAAATGCTGGAAAGAATTGCCGATATCGCACGGTCAGCCGGGGCCTGGTTACTGTGCGATGAGGTTTATCGCGGTATCGACCAGCATGGCAACGGCATGACGGCGGCCATTGCCGACATCTATGAAAAAGGAATCTCGACGGCCGGCATGTCCAAGGCGTTCTCACTGGCCGGGCTGCGACTTGGCTGGATCGTTGCCCCTGAAGAGGTCATAGAAGCGGTATCAATCCATCGGGATTACGATACGATATCCGTCGGGAAGATTGACGATCATTTTGCCGCCATGGCTTTGGAAAATCACGAGCGATTACTGGAGCGAAGCCACGACATCACGCGCAGAAACCTGGCCATCCTTGAAGAATGGGTCGCAAATCAGCCTTGCATAAGCTGGGTCAAGCCGAAATCGGGAACAGTAACACTGCTTCGTTATGACCTTCCGATTGCATCACATGATCTGTGCGTCCAACTGATCAGGGAAACCGGGGTATTGTTTACACCGGGTTCGGCCTTCGGCATGGAGGGGTATATTCGCATTGGATTTGCAAACCCGACCGCCGCTCTGAAAGAAGGTCTGGCGAGGGTCTCGGACTTTCTGGCCAGGCAGACAGCCGGCTAATACCGGTTGTGCGCAATTAAGCCGGTTAATCCATCGGGAACAGCCTGACGCTTGCGCCACCGTCGATGGTCAGTATCTGGCCGTTCACATAGCTGCTGGCATCTGATGCAAGGAAGATTACCGCACCGGCGAGTTCAGAGGGCTCCGCCCATCGCTGCAGCGGCACCGTGCGACGGATCATGGCCTTCCATTCGGGATTTTCCACCAGACCGGTATTTACCTGTGTAGCGACCGGCCCAGGCGCAATTCCGTTGACGTTTATTCCATGTGTCCCGAGTTCTACCGCAAGAGACCGAACCAGGCCGGCCAACCCTGCCTTGGAACTTGGATAGGCTGCGTCGCCCGGCATTGCGAAGTCACCCGCAAGAGATGTCATCATGATAATTCGACCACGCCCGGACGCGATCATGTAGGGAGCAGCCGCACGGGCGAGATGGAACGGTGCGACGAGATTAACCTCGAGCAGCGACCGGTAGTCCTGGGTTTCGATTTCGGCCAATGGCCGCCGATCCCGGGCAGCGGCAATGCAGACAAGGTGGTCAAGCCGACCGTGTTGCTCCACCACAGATCGCAGCGCAGTTTCACAAGCTGGTTCGTCGGTGATGTCAAACGGCAGCGCGAAACTGCCTGGTATTTCAGAAGCAAGCTCTTCCACCGCTGCGGCATGGCGCGCGTTCAGTCCAACCCGCGCACCCGCCGCGCTCAAGCCCCTCGCGACTTCCACGCCAATACCGCCGGTCGCGCCGGTGACGACAGCAACCTGATCTTTCAGTGAAAAGAGATTCAAGCCTCGCGAAGCCTCGCTCATTCGCTGAACAACTTTGGAAAACGATGGAGCATAATTGTCAGCTTAGAGCATGATTCACTAAATTGGAATCGTTTGACCGATTTTCCGCGTTTGCTGGCAAGGCACGGTTCCCGCCGTGGTCTGGTAGACCACAAGGGAGCCATAACGCAGCCCAGCGGGCGCAGAAAACTGGCCTCCGGTGGGTCAAATCAGCCCATCAAACGGTTCTAATTTAGTGAATTGTGCTCTAACTTCGCACCGTGGATTTGAACAGACATCGAGCATGTCGCCAGCGGGCCAACAATCCAACAAGACAAGGGTCCACCAAGAGCCCAAAAAACTTTGTTTGCCGCACCCGATGATTTTTCAGCCTCAGTAATCAAATTTTCGGCGGGTGGCCGGGTGTAGCTGCACAAGGTTAGATATTGAGTATCAATTGGAAAACGTCCGGACATTAGTCATTCCGCCTCCGTTCGGCATATTTGGGACGCCAGATCGCCATGACACCACTGAGTGACAGTCAACCATTAATGAACGTCTCGATACTATCCATCAGTCTTGTGAAATGTTCTTCGGATGCAAAAAGCATATGATTTGGGCTATTCAGTTGGACAAAAGATGCACCGGGGATCTCAGAAGCAAGGAATTTGCCTTCCGATAAAGGCGCAACAGAATCACGGTCACTGTGGAGTACGAGAGTTGGTATTGTGATTTTGGGCAGCAGCTTGGATACATCCATGTTGTCAAACAGGTTACGGAACTCAGCTATGTTTTCACCCGGCCCGCAAAGTTTTTGAAAATCGTTGAACCATTGCATCTGTTCGTGGGATGCCTCCGGCATAAACAATGTTGTCAGAGTTTGCCGGATTGCCGGATTTTCGTTCCCCCAGCTATTGCGAATAAGACTGACTAGCGCTTCACTTTCCTCGCGTTCCGCTTCGTTTCCGCGGTGTCTGCGACCGCGCGCATAGCCACCGTTCAGAACAAGATGAGAAACCCGGCCCGGATTACGCAATGCATAGGCAATGGCAACAGAAGCACCCTGTGACATGCCCAGTATGGCTACTTTTTCATACCCATAGGTCTCGGCGACCACCTCCATATCATCTACCATACGGTCAAAAGTGAGATTCACATTCGACCATTGTGAGAGGCCATTTCCTCTCTGGTCATACCTGATCACCTGAAACCTGCCTGAAAGATAACTGATGTAATCACCGTATGCCGGACTTTCCCAATCCATTTCCAAATGGGTCATCCAGCTTCCGGAAAACAGCAAAGGATAACCATCGCCGGAAACGGCATGGGCTATCGAAGTGCCGTCCGTCGACCGGCAAAACCTGACCGTTGGCATTTGCTTCGGTCGACCACCGGAAACATTTGCCACGTCCACGTTCACGGGTGCCTGAACTGTGTCGGTTGGCTGGATTGAGACAGGGCCAATTTGCCGAAAGCCTCTTCGACCTACCGTCTCAATGTACTGTGGTTGCCTGGCGCTGTCTTTCAACGCCTTGCGTATTTCAAAGATGTACTCCCGAACCAGGTCGGGGCTGACATTCAAGTCACCCCAAACCTCATCAAGAATCTGGTCACGTGAAATTACGACCCCTTCGCTGTTGATTATGCATTTCAACACGGAAGCAGCTTTAGGCGTTAATGTGGAAGTTTCCCGGCCCGATGAAAGGCTACCGTCTTCCAGGTTTAATACCCACTGTTTCATACAAATTCTCCAACGATCCCGGCAAAACTCAACGATAAACCCACGTTGCGCCAACGGCAGCGCTGTCCATTCGCAAGTAAGATCCATACGAACAAGAGACAGGAAACCGCCCAATGCCACAAATCTCATCAAATAAGACACCACAGTTGATTTCAAGCAACCAAAGATCGGTTGTCGTAGAAGTTTCGCGCTTTCTGAAAGAGCTGTCGCAGCACCTGGACGATGAAATCTGCAACGCGCTTCTGGAGGAAAACAACGAGCTTGCCGAACGTCTGAACTTGCATTTCACCAAGGCAAAGAGGCTGGCGAATGAACTCCAGACCACAGGTCATACTGCGAACAATCTACAAAGCTGAGCATGCAGGCTGCCTTCTGTACCCACGCTGTCCAATGCCTCAACGCAACCAAATTAACCCCGCGCTGTGTCCCATAATCATCGGTTTCGAGCCCGCGCAATGATCGCCGGTCCGGAATGGCGGCAGTACTGATTATGAGATTCAGGCAACCACACTGTTCGACCACGGACCCAAGCGCGGCCTCGGGGGCCAGTGCATCGATGCCGCCAAACGACAGCGCGAACCTGCCAGGTATCTCAGGAGCGAGCTCTTCCACCGCTCCGGCATGGCGCGCGTTCAGTCCAAGCCGCGAGAAACTATAGTATTTCGCCAATTAACTTCCTGAAAGGAGACGGCAAATTTGGAAATTTGCCTTTGCGATGAGGGTTTGAACAAACCTCGAGTGCGTCTCCTGTCGGCACCTGGCTGATCTAAAGACAAACAGAACGGAGGGCCAGCCAGAGTTCGAAACGCTTTGGAGCCATTTCGGGATTTTCCCAGATCCGGTCATGAAACGATCAGTTGAACCCAAAACCCACATGCGACATTTGGACAACTCCGAATACAATCACATTTTTCGAAACAGTCATTGGGAGAGCGTAGCAGTAACAATAATCTCAATAATTGTTTCGGGTGTTGGCAATGCGGAGACGGCGATGCAGGCACGTACGGGATATGGTTCAAAAAAGAAGCGCTTGTAAACCTCATCAACTGCGGGCTTAAACTCCAGTGAAGTAAGAAAAATTTGTACCAGAGTCACATCCGAAAAATTGGCACCAGCGGCTTCGAGGGTGGCGCCCAAATCGGCAAATGTGACTTCAGCCTGCAGGGCTGCATTGCCATTTTCGATTGTTCCATCCGGACGTATTGGCACATGAACCGAGTGCAATGTGCCATTAGATGCTATCGCCCAGGCATGAGGAGCTGGTGGCTTCTTGAAACTTGTTTCAATAGTTCGACGCATGAGCCAAAAACCTCCTGTTTTGCAATGAATTCCCATATCCTGTTTGGTCTGCTGCCTCAATGAGAAAGCTTGGAACGCTCATTGTCAGGTCGGCCCTCGTTCAGATCCGTCTGGAATCCGGGGAAACAACGTCTGCGGCATTTGAGGTCTCCAGGAACTCACGAAAACTTTTGCTATACGCCAGTCTTTTATCCTGCCACCAAATCTGCATCCCTGGGGAATGATAGAACCACAAGATGTTTTCCCTATGAGCACTCCAAAAGTCTTCGGTCACCAGTCCAGAACGGTGCTGAAAAAACAGGTTCTCGAAGGTCCTAAATTGACTGGTGCCAATCGCGGCAAATCGAAAGAATTCGTCGTCGTTAAGCTGATCCGGGGACTCCAAGCCAAGCCGATAAATCCGGCTGAGTTCGCTGCTTGATGCGATTGTTGCCGCGGTATCCGCAAGCGCGATCGTAGTCAGATGATGGGCCTGGGAGTACATGGCCAGTGTGTTCCTGCGAACCTGGAGCGCTAGATAGACGACCGACAGAACAACTGCGATTGCAGCGAGCGCCCCTGATATGGCTGAAACCGCTTGCCAACTCATTTAGCCCTCCCGAAAAGCCAGTGACTATGAGCAATGCACCCAACTCTCGCCGAACATTCAGCCCGGATCATATTCCATCCGTTGTGCCTTTACCATGGGACGGAGAATTCAACAGTTGGCTACAGAGACTACGAGCTGATATCCTCCCGTGCAAATCTCTGGAGCCGGCACACGGCAGGCATCAGCTATGTCTTTAAGAAATTCTTTCTTGAGCCCGAAATTAAATCCTAGGCATGTGGTCTCTTTACGGGCCTTTAGAAAAAAGGATTTTCAAACCCTGTGGATCATCACATGCACGATCGGGCGCTTGCCCCATTCGGTCTCAACACGGCGGCGGATTGACTGGCGGAGTTTTTCCTGCACGACTTCGTCAATATGACGCCGTTTGCGGGGGATCGATTCATATGCCTCCTCGATTACGTCCAGCACGAGCTCGAAGAATTCATACCCGGTCTCGGTTTCTTCCGGCAAACCGTCCAGCACGGTTTGCGGATCATCGGCCATTCGGCCACTGCCGTCGATCACCAGAGACACCGCCACCACGCCGACATGTGCCAGCTTGCGCCGTTTGCGAGAGGGACCTTCGACACTGGGAACAATGAGACGTCCGTCCACATGGAGTCTGCCGCCGGGGACTTCATCCACGATCTCTGCTTTATCCGGCGCCAGTCGCAATATCTGCCCGGCGGCGGCGTGCGCAGTTGCGGGAATGCCGCACTCAACTGCAAATTCCATCTGCTTTGCCAGATGGCGCGCCTCGCCATGCATTGGCACAAGCAGCTTTGGCTTTATCCAACCGTAAAACTGCCGCAACTCATCCTGTCGCGGATGGCCGGACGTGTGAACCAATGCATCGTCCGAGGTAATGACTTCCACTTGCTGGTCCGCCAGCCGATTGAGCAATTCTCCGACCGATTTCTCATTGCCGGGGATTGTCTTGGACGAAAAAATGACCAGATCACCCTTGTCCAGGGTTATGTCGGGATGGTTGTCCGCAGCAATCCGGGCCATGGCAGCGCGCGGTTCACCCTGCGACCCGGTACACAGCAACACCACCTTGTCCTTCGGCAGGTAGCCATACTCGGTCTGGTCGCGGAAGCTGTTGCTGTCTTTCAGCAGGCCAACCTCGCGGGCCGCAGAGATGATGTTGTGCATCGCCCTGCCCGCGACAACCACCTCACGACCGTTGGCGCGGGCTGCCTGGGCAATCGACGTTATGCGGCCCACATGACTGGCAAAGGTGGTGATTGCCACACGGCCTGTCGCCTCACTGATGATATGGGCGAGATTGTCGGATATTTCGGACTCCGAGGGAGAGTGGCCTTCACGCAGGACATTGGTCGAGTCACAGACAAGAACATCGACGCCTTCTGTACCAATTTCCGTGAGACGATCAATATCCATCAATGGCGGAATGGTCGGCGTGGGATCCAGTTTCCAGTCACCTGAATGTAATACCGTTCCCGCCGGTGTGCGAATTGCCAGCGCTGAAGGTTCAGGAATGGAGTGGGTGACGGACACAAACTCGACCGAAAAGTTACCGACATCAGCAGTCCCGCCCAGTGGTACGACGCGCAAAGGCACCTCGCCCAACAACCCGGCCTCGGCCAGCTTGCGTTTCAGGAGTTCCGCGGTGAAAGGCGTACAGTAAACCGGGCACCGCAGTTGCGGCCAAAGCCATGTTACAGCGCCAATGTGATCTTCATGGCCGTGGGTCAGAAATATGCCAAGCAGGTTCCTGGCTTCGTTTGCCAGATATCTGACGTCGGGCAGGATCACATCAATACCGGGGTCCCTTTCATCACCGAACTTGACGCCGCAATCGACCAGTATCCATTTGCGCCTGGCGGAAGAGCCCAGCCCGTAGGCGTAGGCGTTCATGCCAATCTCCCCCATGCCGCCCATGGGCAACAATACCAACTCTCCCCCAGGCTTCCTGCGCCCCGCCATCGTTACCCCTGTTCGCCTGCTTCAAACCCCAGGGGATTGTCACATTGCAAAAACCAGAAACTCATAACCTGATTGATTCCAATCGATTGAGCAACTTATTGCTCCATCCATTCGACATCTCCTGCATGATGCTGGTAGATGGAACCGTCATCCAGTGTAAGCACCAAAGCACCCTGTTCACTCAATCCTGTGAATTTGCCTTGCTTGCCGCCTTGAACCGATATTCGCCGATCACGTCCCATGGCGACTGACATCCAGTCATCCTGAATTCCGGAAAGACCTGCTCCATTCGACCACTGTGCCAGCCGCGCATGCATGGTTCGGCGCAGCTTGTCCAGCATGTCCCGCGGTTCAACTTCTATGCCGCAAGCCGCAAGATTGGTGGCAGGCCAGCGGGTATCTGACGGGTGATGAGCAAGGTTCAATCCGCATCCGATTATTGCTGCATGAGACCCTGCAGGGCCGGTCGTCTCGATCAATACACCTGATATTTTCCGCCCCCCCACCAGCACATCATTGGGCCACTTCAGTTGTACCGGGCCAGCAACGCCTGTCGCCAGAAAAGCATCGCGCACGGCAAGGCCCGCTACCAGGGAAAGGCTCGCGAGACGTTGCAACTCTGCGTCGGAATACCACACCAGGCTCGCATAAAGATTGCCCGGCCGGGAAACCCAATGCCGGCCGAGCCTGCCCTTGCCCCGGGTCTGCTCTGCAGCCGCGATCCAGACCGGTTCCAGATTTTGGCCGATCACATGCGCGTGGGCTTCGTCGTTGGTGGAGCCGACGCTATCCTTCCAGACGATGTCGGGTTGTGCGCCCGCTGCAGCGTTCACAGGAACAGTGATGCCGCCGCAGCATTGGCCGCAATGTTCAACTGCTTAAGAACCAGCACCATGCCGATTGCCATTACACCGGCAGCAATTGCAATGACGCGAATTTCCATTGGCGCATCGTCAAACTCTTCTGACGGTTCGTCAAAATACATTATCTTGACAACCCGCAGATAATAGAAAGCGGACACGACAGAAGCCAGAACGCCAATTACCGCCAGCGCGTACAATTTTGCGTCAATGGCTGCCAGGAAGACAAAATACTTGCCAAAAAACCCTGCAAGCGGCGGTATACCGGCAAGCGAGAACATCAGCATTGAAAACACAAATGCCATTACACTGTCATTGCGGGCCAAACCTGAAAGATCCGAAATCCGTTCAACGGATGTGCCACGCTTGCGCATGTAGATGACACAGGCAAATGCACCCAGCGTCATGATCATGTAGATCGCCATATAGATCACGACACCGCGCACTCCGGATTGCGAACCTGCGGCAAGGCCAACCAGCGCATAGCCCATGTGGCCGATGGATGAATAGGCCAGCAGCCTCTTGATATTGCTCTGTCCAATGGCAGCGAATGCGCCAAGCGCCATTGAAGCAATGGAAATGAACACAATAACCTGTTGCCACTGAGAAACCGCGCCACCAAAAGCGTCATGCATCACCCGCACGAATACGGCCATTGCAGCAACCTTCGGCGCCGCCGCAAAGAACGCGGTAACAGGTGTGGGAGAGCCTTCATACACATCGGGGGTCCACATATGAAACGGGACGGCGGAAATCTTGAAAGCCATGCCGGAAATCAGGAACACGAGGCCAAACAGCAAACCCAGACCAACGCCTTCTCCGGCAGCTGCCCTTGCGATTTCGGAGAATGCCACGGAACCGGAAAAACCGTATATCAGCGACGCGCCGTACAGCAACATGCCAGACGAAAGCGCACCAAGTACGAAATACTTCAGACCGGCTTCCGACGATCGTGCACTGTCCCGGTTGAACGCGGCGACGACATAAAGCGAAAGAGACTGCAACTCGAGCCCCATATACAGCGCGATCAGGTCGTTGGCTGAAATCATCATCATCATTCCGGCTGTCGCCAGCATGATCAGAACCGGGTATTCGAATTGATCAAGTTTCTCGGTTTTCATGAAACTCGACGACATGATGATGGCGGCAGCCGAACCAAACAACACCAGCATCTTCATGAACCGTGCAAAGCCATCAACTATGAAGCTGTCCAGGAATGCACGCTGGGTTCCGCCGTCCGACATGAACACCACCAGTCCGGCGGTGATCGCAAGGACGGTCAGCGCCAGAGTATTGATCATCTCGGTGGGGTTGCGTTTCGAGAACACACCGAGCATGAGCAGCGCCATTGTTGCTGCGGCCAGAAAAATTTCCGGCAGTGCAGCGGTTGCATCGGCTATCGCCAGTATATTGCCCATTTACCCGATCCTGACTTTCTCAAACCCTTTTGTGCGCAACATCCGAATAACCTACCCCGGAGCGCCCATATTCACTGTTCTAGTTCCCCAGCGTCGCTGCTGCAGCCCGCACCGTTGCCGAGTGAGCATCAAACGCCGTTTGCATGTCTACGAGGAGATTGTCTACGGATGCCGAAATGGCATCCATCACCGGTGCCGGATAAATACCGAAATAGATGGTTGCAATCACCAGTGGCACCAATGTCGCCGCTTCACGCGGCGTGATATCTGCAATCGCCTTCAGGCTGTCTTTCTGCAATACCCCGAACACCACCCTGCGGTATAACCAAAGTGCGTAACCTGCAGACAGTATTACACCGGTGGTCGCAAAGAATGCGACCCAGGTATTCGCCTGATAAGCACCGGTCAATGTCAAGAATTCACCCACGAAACCGGATGTTCCCGGCAATCCCACATTGGCCATTGTGAACAACAGGAATATTGCCGCATATGCCGGCATCCTGTTTACAAGCCCGCCATAGGCAGCAATCTCCCGGGTGTGCATCCGGTCGTAGACAACCCCCACGCACAGGAACAGTGCGCCGGAAATGAAACCGTGGCTTATCATCTGGAAAATCGCACCATCAATGCCCTGCTTGTTCAGCGAGAAAATTCCCATGGTGACAAAGCCCATATGTGCGACCGACGAATAGGCTATCAGCTTCTTCATGTCCTCCTGCATCAGGGCCACAAGGGAAGTGTAAACGATAGCCACAACCGACAGAACGAACACCATCGGCGCAAACATTTCCGACGCTATCGGGAACATCGGCAGCGAAAAGCGCAAAAAGCCGTATCCACCCATTTTCAACAGGATGGCGGCCAGTACCACCGAACCCGCGGTTGGTGCTTCCACATGGGCATCCGGCAGCCATGTATGGACCGGCCACATGGGCATTTTCACAGCAAACGACGCAAAGAACGCCAGCCACAACCAGGTTTGCATTCCTGCCGGGAAATTCTTGTCCGACAGAATTTCAGCAATGTCGGTGGTACCTGCGTGCGAATACATCGCCATGATGGCCAGCAGCATCAGGACGGAACCCAGCAAGGTGTACAGGAAGAACTTGAAGCTGGCATATACCCGTCTTGCGCCGCCCCAGATGCCGATGATCAGGAACATCGGAATGAGACCTGCCTCAAAGAACAGATAGAACAGAACCAGATCCAGCGCACAGAATACGCCGATCATCAGCGTTTCCAGCACCAGGAAAGCTATCATGTATTCCTTGATGCGTTTGTCGACGCCCCAGCTGGCGATGATGCACAAGGGCATTATGGCAGTGGTAAGCAACACGAACGGCATGGAAATGCCGTCGACGCCCATATGATAGGTCATCAGACCGCCGAGCCAGGTCAGCTTGTCTTCCAGTTGAAAGCCCGCATGCGATGAATCGAAACCGTTCCAGGCCAGCAGCGACAGGACGAAGGTGATCAATGTAACCGACAGAGCCGTTGCCCGCATATTGCGCCGGGCCACGGCATCATCACCCCGGATTACCAGAATAAACAGTGCACCCACCATTGGCAGGAAAGTGATCGTTGACAATATGTACCAGCCGGTCATCAGTGCGCTCCTGCAAACATATACCAGGTGATCAGGAACACCGCTCCGAGTAACATGGCGAAGGCATAATGATACACGAAGCCGGACTGCAGCTTCACAATGCGGTTTGCAGCACCCAATACGCGTGCAGACACGCCATCCGGTCCAAATCCGTCAATCATCCAACCGTCGCCCTGCTTCCACAGGAAGCGGCCTAGCCACATGGCAGGGCGAACGAAAATGAGATCATACAGCTCATCGAAATACCACTTGTTGAGCAGGAACTTGTAAACCGGCTCATGCTGCTCAGCCAGGCGTTTGGGCAATTCCGGATTCCGAATATAGAACAACCAGGACAGTGCAAAACCAATCAGCATGGCGGCGAACGGTGACCAGACCACCCAGCCCGGTACATGGTGCATTTCGGTAATGATGGTGTTTTCAGGCAACCGGTAAATTGCCGTTCCCCAGAACAAGGCCTCATCATGCCCGATGAAATACCCCTTGAACAGCAGTCCAGCCAGCAATGCTCCTGCTGCCAGCACGAACAAAGGCACCAGCATGACGTATGGTGATTCATGTACGTGGTTCATCACGTCACGGCTGGCGCGCGGTTTGCCGTGGAAAGTCATGAAAATCAGACGCCACGAATAAAATGACGTGAAACAGGCTGAAAGAACCAGCAACCAGAACGCCATGGTAGCAGCGCCACTGTGGGCAGCAAATGCACTTTCGATAATTGCGTCCTTGGAGAAGTAACCGGCCGTCAACGGGAACCCGGTCAACGCAAGTGTACCGATCAACATCATGATCCAGGTCAATTTCAGGTGTGGCGCCAGCCCACCCATATTGCGCATATCCTGTTCATCCGACATTGCGTGGATCACCGAACCGGATCCGAGGAACAGCAACGCCTTGAAGAATGCATGGGTAAACAAATGGAAGATGGCAACTCCGTAGGCTCCCACCCCCAATGCAACAAACATGTAACCGAGTTGTGAACATGTGGAATAGGCAATAACCCGCTTGATGTCGTTCTGGACCAGGCCGACAGTCGCGGCAAAAAACGCGGTTATTGCACCGATCACGGTTACCACCGTCAACGCGGTGTGCGACAACTCAAACATCGGCGACATGCGTGCCACCAGGAACACGCCGGCCGTTACCATTGTCGCTGCATGAATGAGCGCTGATACCGGTGTCGGGCCTTCCATGGCATCCGGTAACCAGGTGTGCAGCAGGAACTGCGCCGACTTGCCCATGGCACCCATGAACAACAACAGGCAAATCACCGTCATCACGTCCATTTCCCATGACAGGAAATGCAGTGTCTTGCCGGTCTGGCTGCTCGCTGCTGCAAAAATGGTGTCAAATTCAATCGACTGGAAGATCGCAAATGTCGCAAAAATACCCAGTGCAAAACCGAAATCACCGACCCGGTTGACAACGAAGGCCTTTATCGCAGCAGCGTTCGCAGACGGCTTCTTGTACCAGAAACCAATCAGGAGATACGACGCCAGGCCGACTCCCTCCCAACCGAAGAACATTTGCAGCAGGTTATCGGATGTAACCAGCATCAGCATGGCGAAGGTGAAGAAGGACAGGTATGAGAAAAACCTTGGCTGGTTGTCGTCGTGGCTCATGTAGCCAATTGAATAAACGTGAACCAGCGAAGATACCGTGTTCACAACCACGAGCATGACCGCAGTCAGCGTATCAATCCGCAGGGTCCAGTCCGCAGCAAGCCCGCCGGAATGGATCCATGTCAGCACGTTCACCTTGTAGGAATTTTCATGTACAGCGACATCGAAAAACGCCACCCATGACAGCGCCGCCGATACCAACAGCAATGCTGTCGGCAATACTTGTGGCCAGCCCGGGCCGTGATGGTGGCTGTCATGACCAGATTGGGTCTGGGTTCCGCGCAGCAGCTTGGTGCCGAAAATGCCGGAAATCAACGCGCCAATCAGAGGCAGGAATACGATGAGAAGGAAGATGGTGTTCATGGCGTTAAACTTTTCCCGTCAGCCCTTCATCATGTTGATGTCTTCAACCGCGATAGACCCGCGATTTCGGAAATAAGTGACCAGAATGGCAAGACCAATTGCGGCTTCACCCGCGGCCACGGTAAGCACCAGCAGTGCGAACACCTGCCCGACCATATCATTCAGGAAGGATGAGAAAGCCACTAGATTGATGTTGACCGACAACAGCATCAGTTCGATCGACATCAAAATGATGATGACGTTCTTGCGGTTCAGAAATATGCCAAAAATTCCGATCGTGAAAATGATGGCAGCAACGGTAAGGTAATGGCCAAGTCCGATTATCATGATCTAGATCCCCTGCCCCGGTTTGACCTTGCGCACCTCAATTGCGGTTGCAGGTCCGCGCGCAACCTGGTCGGAAATGTTCTGCCGCTTGACCCCCTCCTTGTGGCGCAGCGTCAGCACTATGGCGCCGATCATGGCGACCAGAAGCACAAGACCGGCTGCCTGGAAGTAGTAGATATAGCGAGTGTAGAGCAATTGCCCGAGGGCCTCGGTATTCGAAGCGATTCCGGCGGCGGGTTGCGGCGCAGCCAGCGCACCTGCAGCTTCCGGCGAGAACGACCATACACCAAGCACAAGAGCCAGTTCCGTGAACAGGATCAAACCGATTACCATACCGAACGGCGCGTAGGTCAGCATGCCTTCTCGCAGTTCCGAAAAGTCGATGTCGAGCATCATGACGACAAACAGGAACAGAACCGCGACGGCGCCGACATACACCACGACCAGTATCATGGCGAGGAATTCAGCCCCCAAAAGAATGAACAGGCCGGAGGCATTGAAGAAGGTCAAAATCAGAAACAGCACGGAGTGAACGGGATTGCGCGAGGCAATCACCATCACGGCCGATGCGATTGCAACGGTGGCAAATAGATAGAAAAACGCGGCAGTTACTGCCATCTCTTCAACCCCTGTTTTGCCGGTCTAACCGACCGTCATCCTTAATTCAGTGTGCAACAAATCAACGATACGGCGCGTCCATGACCATATTTGATGCAATCTCTCGTTCCCACCGGTCACCATTGGCAAGAAGTTTATCCTTGTTAAACAACAGTTCCTCGCGTGTCTCGGTCGCAAATTCGAAATTTGGTCCCTCCACAATGGCGTCAACCGGGCAGGCTTCCTGACAAAAGCCGCAATAGATACACTTCACCATATCGATGTCATATCGGGTTGTGCGCCGGGTGCCATCATTGCGCCGCGGTCCTGCCTCGATGGTTATGGCCTGGGCCGGGCAGATTGCTTCACACAGCTTGCAGGCTATGCAGCGCTCCTCACCGTTGGGATAGCGGCGCAACGCATGCTCGCCACGGAAACGCGGGCTTACGGGCCCTTTTTCAAACGGATAGTTGATCGTCGCCTTGGGAGCAAAAAAGTACCGCATCGACATGAAAAACGCGTCGATGAATTCCTTCAGGAACAGAGATTTGGCAGCTTGAGCAAGTTTCATCGGATCAACTTTCCATCCATCCTCAAGGGGCCACACCAAAAGCTGTTATGACACCTGCCGTCACCACAACCCAACCAAGCGAAAGCGGCAGAAAAACCTTCCAACCCAAGCGCATCAACTGGTCATAGCGATAGCGCGGTACGAACGCCTTGACCATGGCAAACATAAAGAAAACCAGGAACGTCTTGCCCATAAACCAGAAGACTCCGGGAATCCAGGTAAAGGGTACGATATCCAACGGTGGCAACCAGCCGCCAAGAAACAGGATGGTTGTCATAGCGCACATCAGCGAAATCGACACGTATTCACCCAGCATGAACAGCATGTAGGGCGTCGACGAGTACTCGACCATAAAGCCGGCTACCAGTTCAGATTCTGCTTCCGGCAGGTCGAAAGGCGGACGGTTTGTCTCGGCCAGTGCCGAAATGAAGAACACCACGAACATCGGCAATAGTGGCAACCAGTACCAGTCAAGAAACGAGCCCGGCAAACCCAGCCAGGTGCCGATGCCCGTCGACTGGCTCATGACTATTCCTGACAGGTTCAATGTGCCTGCGCACAACAAAACGGTAATAATGACAAAGCCAATGGAGACTTCGTAGGAAACCATCTGGGCCGCGGAGCGCAGGGCGCCAAGGAACGGATATTTGGAATTGGATGCCCAGCCGCCCATGATGACGCCATAGACACCCAATGATGATATGGCAAACAGGAACAGGATGCCGACATTGATGTCAGCGACCACCCAGCCTGCGTTTACCGGCACCACTACCCAGGCCGAAAGCGCCAGAATACAAGTCACCAGTGGCGCAATCAGAAAAACGCCCTTGTTGGCACCGTCAGGAATGACTACTTCCTTGAACACGAACTTGAGCATGTCGGCAAAGGACTGGAAAAGCCCCCACGGTCCAACCACGTTCGGTCCACGACGCATCTGAACGGCAGCCCATATCTTGCGGTCGGCATAAACCAGATAAGCCACGATGATCAGGACAGCCACCAGCAAAGCCAGGGACTGCAACACGATGAAGGCAACTGTGAGGAGTATTTCGTTCATGACAATTTCCTACTCCGCCGCCGCCAGTTTGTGCTGGTCAGCCCGCAATGCCGAACAATCCGCCATGATGGCGGACGCCCGGGCAATCGGGTTGGTCATGTAGAAATCCGCAACAGGTGACGCGAACGCTTTGGACGTCATCTTGCCCTTGAGCGTCGCAAGTTCGTCCAGTGAAGCTGCATCAGTCGCTTCCACCCTGTCGAGCGCAGCCAGCTGAGGCGCCGCCTTGTACATCGCAGCGCGCAAATGCTCAAGGCTGTCAAAGCCCAGCGACACTTCCAGACTGCCTGCCAAAGCGCGAATAATTGCCCAGTCTTCACGGGCATCGCCGGGCGGGAAGTTAGCCCGCCGGGCCATTTGCGGACGTCCTTCGGTATTCACATAGGTCACTGATTTTTCAGTGTATGTAGCTCCCGGCAATATTACATCGGCGCGGTGGGCCCCGGCATCGCCATGCGATCCCTGATAAACAACAAACGCCTCACCAAACTGTTGCATGTCAATCTCATCCACGCCAAGCAGATAGACCACTTCAACACTTCCGTCCTTTGCAGCTTTCAGTATTCCGGCGGTATCTTTTCCACCAGGAAGGGTCGGCAATGCGCAGACGTCCAGCGCACCCACACGACCGGCTGCCGTGTGCAGTACATTGAAGCCGTTCCAGTCTTTCTTGATGACCCCGATAGACTGTGCAGCCTGCATCGCGGTTGCCAGTACCGCTGCGCCGTCAGGACGCGACAAGGCACCCTGTCCTATGATGAACATCGGTCGCTTGGCCCTGGACTTTTTGTGCTTGACCAAATCTGCCAGTGCAGCCGGCCCGTCACCCAGATAGGCGTAAGGATAACTGAGGTCTGCGCGCTCACCGATCACGCCGATCGTGCAGTTTCCCTCCAGATACCGTTTGCGGATACGGGCATTGAGCACCGGTGCTTCCAGGCGCGGGTTTGTGCCGATCAGCATGATGGCATCCGCATCTTCAATGCCGGCGATCGTCGAGTTGAAAATGTACCCTGCTCTGCCGCCGGCAGCACCCAAGGGCGAACCTGCCTCACGGCAATCAAGGTTCTTGACCTCAAGCGCCTGCATCAGTGACTTCAACGCAAAAACTTCTTCCGTGCCACACAGATCTCCGACCAGCGCTGCCGTCTTGTCAGGTCCTGCCGCCTTCAGTTTAGAGGCAATCAGGCCAAATGCCTCGTCCCAGGTGGCTGCCCGCAGTTTGCCGTTATCACGGATATACGGCTTGTCGAGACGCTGCGAGCGAAGTCCGTCCCAGATGAAACGCGACTTGTCGGAAATCCATTCTTCGTTGACCTCTTCATTCAACCTGGGCAACACGCGCATAACCTCGCGTCCGCGCACATCAACCCGGATAGCCGAGCCGACAGCATCCATTGCGTCAATGGTCTCGGTCTTGCGCAGCTCCCATGGGCGCGCCTTGAATTCATAGGGTGCCGACGTCAACGCGCCGACCGGACACAAATCAATAACGTTGCCCTGCAATTCGGAGGTCATGGCCTGCTCGAGGTAGGTGGTGATCTCCATGTCCTCGCCACGGCCAATAGCACCCAGTTCTTCAATGCCGGCCACTTCGGTAGTGAAACGAACACACCGAGTGCACTGAATGCAGCGGGTCATGGTGGTTTTCACCAGCGGTCCGATATACTTGTCCTCGACCGCACGCTTGTTTTCGTCAAATCGGTTCTTGTCGATACCATAGGCCATTGCCTGATCCTGCAGATCGCACTCACCACCCTGATCGCAAATCGGGCAATCAAGCGGATGGTTGATCAGCAGAAATTCCATGACACCTTCACGGGCTTTTTTGACCAGCGGTGAATTGGTACGGATTTCAGGCGGCTGGCCCTCTGGCCCGGGCCGCAGGTCATTCACCGACATGGCACAGGAAGCCTGCGGTTTCGGCGCGCCTTTGACTTCAACGAGGCACATGCGGCAGTTGCCGGCGATCGACAGTCGCTCGTGATAGCAAAACCGGGGTATCTCGGCGCCGGCGGCCTCGCACGCCTGAATCAGCGTGGTACCGTTTTCCACCTCGATCTCATTTCCATCGACTATGAGTTTGGGCATCCCGCTTTACTCCGCCGCCACGCGCGTCACAGATCCTTCCGGATCAGGCCGAGCTGAAAATTCATCAATACGCGCTTCGATTTCGTGCCGGAAATGCCGGATCAGGCCCTGAACCGGCCACGCAGCAGCGTCACCGAGCGCACAAATGGTATGACCTTCAATCTGGTAGGACACATCCAGCAACATGTCGATTTCACGCTTCTCTGCACGACCTTCGACCATGCGCGTCAGTACCCGCCACATCCAGCCAGTTCCCTCCCGGCACGGCGTACATTGCCCACAACTTTCGTGCTTGTAAAAATATGCCAGGCGCGCAATTGCCTTGATCATGTCGGTGGAGTTATCCATCACGATCACCGCTGCGGTACCCAGTCCCGACTTCAGCCCGCGCAGGCTGTCGAAATCCATGTGGCAATCACGGATCTCGTCGCATGGTACACACGGCACCGATGAACCGCCGGGGATCACCGCCTTGAGATTGTCCCACCCACCGCGAATGCCGCCGCAGTGCCGGTCAATCAGTTCGCGAAACGGAATACCCATCTCTTCTTCAACCGTGCATGGCCGGTTAACATGCCCGGATATGCAGAACAGTTTGGTACCGACATTGTTCGGCCGGCCGATGCCGGCGAACCACTCAGGCCCGCGACGCAATATTGTCGGCACAACAGCAATCGATTCGACGTTGTTCACAGTTGTCGGCGCGCCATATAAGCCGACATTGGCGGGAAACGGCGGCTTCATGCGCGGCTGGCCCTTCTTGCCCTCGAGGCTTTCCAGTAGTGCGGTCTCCTCACCGCAAATATAGGCGCCGGCGCCGTGATGGACGTAGAGATCGAAATCCCAGCCGTGCTTGTTCTTCTTGCCGATCAGTTTGGCGTCATAAGCCTCATCGATTGCTCGCTGCAAGGCTTCGCGTTCGCGTATGAATTCACCACGCACGTATATGTAACCAACATTTGCACCCATCGCGAAACCGGCGACGAGGCAGCCCTCCACCAGCGTATGTGGATCATGGCGCATGATGTCACGATCTTTACAGGTGCCTGGTTCTGACTCGTCGGCATTCACCACCAGGTAATGCGGCCGACCGTCCGACTGCTTGGGCATAAACGACCATTTCAATCCGGTCGGAAAACCAGCACCGCCCCGTCCGCGAAGCCCGGATGCCTTGACCTTGTCGATAACACCATCGCGGCCGAGCTGGATCATTGCCCTGGTGCCGTCCCAGGCACCTCGCTTCATGGCGCCTTTCAGGCCGACATCATGCTGGCCGTAGATGTTGGTGAATATCCGGTCTTTGTCCTGCAGCATGATATCCTACCTCGGCTTCTTTCCGAATACCTTGATGTATTCAGCTTCGCCGCCCTTTGCCAAGACCTTGGCCTGCCTTACCCAGTCATCGCGTTCGATGCGGCCTTTGAAGGACAGTTCGTCATCTACAATGGCGATGTCTTTTTTGGTCCACTTTCCAAGCTGCGAGTAATGCCAGAAACCCAGCTTGTTCAGGGTCTGCTCGAGTTTTGGTCCGACACCGGAAATCAGCTTTAGATCATCTGCCTCGCCTTTCGGTCTGGTCAGCCGTTCCGGTCCTGCTTTTTTCGCAGGTGCAGTCTTGGCAGCTTTCTTTGCAGGTGAAGTCTTGGCCGGTGCAGCCTTCCTATCCGGTCCGGACGCAGCCGTTTTTGCGGCTGGTTTGTTCGCAGCAGGCTTCCTGGCCGCAACTTTCCTGTCTGAAACAACGTCACCGTTCAGCGAGGTCAGTCCGCCTTCGGGCGCCGACATTATGCGATCAACCTGTGGACCTGGATTGATCTTCTGACCATTGGCGATCCTGTCGAGCAGTTCCTCCATCGCTTCAGGAGACAGGTCTTCATAGGTATCGGAGAATATCTGGATCATCGGCGCGTTTACACAAGCCCCCAGACACTCAACTTCCTCCCACGAAAAATCCCCGTCTTCAGACAAGGTGTGAGGCTGTTCCGCGATACGGCGCTTGCATACGCTCATCAGATCTTCGGAACCACGCAACATGCACGGGGTTGTGCCACAAACCTGGATGTGAGCCTTTTTTCCGACCGGCGCCAGCTGGAACATGGTGTAGAAAGTGGCAATCTCGTAGACACGGATAAACGGCATATCCAGCATCCGGCCCACTTCTTCCATAGCCGCGCGAGACACCCAGCCGTCATGCTGTTCCTGTGCCCGCCACAACACCGGGATCACAGCAGAATGCTGTTTGCCCTTGGGATATTTTTTGATGGTCTGCTTGGCCCAGTTCAGGTTCTTCGCCGTAAAAGCGAACGATTTCGGCTGGACACTATCATCTGCTAAACGGCGTACACTCACCGGTCGACCTCGCCAAACACAATATCAAGTGAACCGAGGACTGCTGATACGTCCGCCAGCATGTGACCGCGGCATATGAAATCCATTGCCTGCAGATGCGCAAAGCCAGGCGCGCGCAGCTTGCAGCGGTAGGGTTTGTTGGAACCGTCCGACACAAGATAGACGCCAAACTCACCCTTGGGCGCCTCGACACAGGCATACACATCTCCTTCAGGCACCTTGAAGCCTTCGGTGTAAAGCTTGAAATGATGGATCAACGCCTCCATCGAGCGCTTCATCTCACCACGCGACGGCGGCACCACCTTGCCGTCGATCGACGATACCGGCCCCTGGCCTTCCGGCGAGTTCAACATCTTGATGCACTGCTTCATGATCTTGAGCGACTGGCGCATCTCTTCCATGCGGATGAGATAGCGATCATAGCAGTCACCGTTCTTGCCGATCGGTATGTCGAAATCCAGATCGGAGTAACATTCGTAAGGCTGCGACTTGCGCAAATCCCAGGCAGCACCCGATCCACGCACCATCACACCGGAAAATCCCCATGCGAAACATTCGTCCAGAGTGACAACACCAATGTCGACATTGCGTTGCTTGAAAATGCGATTTTCGGTCAGCAGGCCTTCAATGTCGTCCAGTACTTTGGGGTGTTCATCACAGAACGCGTCGATGTCATCAATCAGGTCCTGCGGCAAGTCCTGATGGACGCCACCAGGGCGAACGAACGCAGCATGCATGCGTGAACCGGATGCCCGCTCATAAAACACCATAAGTTTTTCACGCTCTTCAAAGCCCCACAACGGCGGGGTCAATGCGCCGACGTCCATCGCCTGCGTGGTAACGTTCAATAGATGCGACAGAATCCTGCCGATCTCGGAATAAAGCACGCGTATAAGCTGACCGCGCCTGGGGACCGTAATTCCCATGAGCTTCTCGATGGCCAGCGCATAGGCATGTTCCTGGTTCATCGGGGCGACATAATCGAGCCGATCAAAGTAAGGCACCGCCTGAAGATACGTCTTTGCTTCAATCAGTTTTTCGGTACCGCGATGCAGCAGACCGATATGCGGGTCTACGCGTTCCACGACTTCTCCGTCCAGTTCCAGCACCAGCCGCAACACTCCATGTGCAGCCGGATGTTGCGGACCGAAATTGATATGGAAATTTCTGACTTGTGCCTCAGCCATCAGTTCTTCGCCTTCTCGTCACCGGGCAGTTCGTAGTCGGTGCCTTCCCAGGGGCTGAGATAATCAAAATTACGGAATTCCTGAACCAGCTTCACCGGCTCATACACAACCTTCTTCTTCTCGTCGTCGTATCGGACTTCGACATGGCCCGTCATCGGGAAATCCTTGCGAAGGGGATAACCGGAGAAGCCATAGTCCGTCAGAATGCGACGCAAGTCCGGGTGGCCGGAAAACAGAATGCCGTAGAGGTCAAACGCCTCGCGTTCAAACCAGTTGGCAGCCGGAAACAACTCGACTGCGCTCGGTACGGGTGTGTCTTCATCCGTTTGTACCTTCAGCCGGATACGGGAATTCTGATATGGGCTGAGCAGATGATAGACGACATCAAAGCGTTTCTCGCGGGCCGGATAGTCGACACCACAAAGGTCGATGAAACAGACGAAACGGCAACTGGGATCGTCGCGCAGGAATCGCAGAACATCAATTACGCTGTCGGCACTGGTAAGCAGGGTCAGTTCGTCGTTCGACACATCCCACTCAACTCCCAGCTCCTGCAGCTCGGAGGCGATATGCTCGCCAAGATCAATCAGGGTTTCATCCATCGTTTCGCGTATGACCCCTAACGTTCAATCGTGCCGGTCCGGCGGATTTTTTTCTGCAGTTGCAGGATGCCATAGACCAACGCCTCTGCGGTCGGCGGACAGCCCGGAATGTAAATATCCACCGGCACAATCCGGTCACATCCCCGCACCACCGAATACGAGTAGTGATAGTAGCCTCCGCCGTTGGCGCACGAGCCCATCGACATCACATAACGCGGTTCCGGCATCTGGTCGTAAACCTTGCGCAGCGCGGGGGCCATCTTGTTGGTCAGCGTTCCGGCCACAATCATCACATCGGACTGGCGCGGGCTGGCCCGCGGCGCAAAACCGAAGCGCTCGACGTCGTAACGCGGCATGGATGCCTGCATCATTTCGACCGCGCAACAGGCCAGGCCGAAAGTCATCCACATCAGTGATCCGGTGCGTGCCCAGTTAATCAGATCATCACTGGTGGTAACCAGAAAGCCCTTGTCCGCCAGTTGGTCATTGACCGAAGAATAAAATGCCTCCTGCTCCGGTGTCAGCACCGCAGGTGCAGCCGCATCGGCATTCAAGGGCTGGCCGTTCTTGTCGATCAATCCCATTCCAGAGCCCCTTTGCGCCATTCATAGACAAAGCCAATTGTCAGGATAGCGAGGAATATCATCATGGACCAGAAGCCAAATACCCCAACTTCCTTGAGCGAGATCGCCCAGGGGAACAGGAATGCCACCTCCAGGTCAAAGATGATGAACAGGATGGCAACCAGATAAAAGCGAATGTCAAACTTCATGCGCGCGTCGTCAAAGGCATCAAACCCACATTCGTATGCAGACATCTTTTCCGGATCCGGCCGGCGAATGGCTATAACGAACGCCGAGGCCATCAATGCGATACCAAGCGCGATGCATATTCCCATGAATATGACGATCGGCAGATAGTCCTGCAGTAATTCCGTCATTGTTCAGCACCTGATGCCTGGCGACCCTTAAGCCACCCAAGGCCCTATATTCGACTCTGATTGCCCAAACGGTTGGTACCGCAGTGCAACAAGTGACGCAAGCCTGAATCCCGACCTTGATGCATGATTGACAACTGTTTCACCCCCCGAACCTGCCTCACCGGCAGCCCGGGTTGGCTTTCCCCCATCCAACCGGAAACCAAAATTATCAACTTTCTGTTGTGTTTTCTCATGCATTTTACTGCCTGAAGGCACAAGAACAATTGCCGAACAGTTCGCAGTCGCGGCAGCTTGGAAGAAGCGGCCGTTCATGCCAACATCGCACAACAGGGTGACCAGGAGATGATACATTGAGGGATATGCTGGTAGGTACCGCGTTGGGCCGTCTGCTGTTGGAGGCAGGCCGCTGGAAAAGGCTGCGAACAATCCCTTTTAGCAACCCGGAAACCGCTACCGTGGTGGCAAATGACATTCTTGCAGACAAACTGATAATGCGCTTGTGCAAATCCGGCAGTACATTTGTTGATGTCGGAGCGCACATCGGATCAGTATTGACATCCGTTCATTATCATGACCCGAGCGTACAAATCGTTGCAATTGAAGCTGACCCCAAAAAGGCAGAAGCACTTAG
>JAHEFB010000084.1 GCA_024640405.1 Alphaproteobacteria bacterium
AGATCGTTGGAATAAGCTCGCGACATATGTGCTGGCCTCCAGTTCCAGCACACATCTTGAATCAAATTACAACCGATTTGGGAATCCCACTTGATTCACAAAATGCCAGATGTGCTCTAGGGAGCAACGGGCCATGAGCGATACTCCTCAAGTCTTGCTTGGCCATCATCTCAAGAAGCTGAGGTTGCCGACCTTCCTGGCTGAGTATGACAAGCTCGCCCAGCAATGCGCTGCCCGCAATGAGACCCATGTGCAGTACCTGCTGCGCCTGTCGGAACTGGAACTGATCGAACGGGAAAGGCGGATGATCGAACGCCGGATCAAGGCGGCAAAGTTCCCTGCCGTCAAAAGCCTCGACAGTTTCGACTTCACCGTCATCCCATCCCTCAACAAACCTCTGGTCCTAGAACTGGCCCGTTCGGAGTATATTGAGCGGCGCGAGAACATCATCGCTCTGGGGCCAAGCGGCACCGGCAAGACCCATGTTGCCATAGCAAAGCCGGCAACGATGATAACGATCATCGCTAGCGGACGTTTATATGAGTGAGCTTTTTTCATGGTGCCGTACCAACTACGCCTGGAATTGGTTTCTGGGCGTGTGGTGATTTAGTTCCAGATTTTTTGAGTGGGTTGAGCGTTAGTTGGCTCCACGTCTCGTGCTCTGGTTGCCTGACGATCTCAGACTGCTACACAGGCACTGTTTACTCCCGATGCCATCTTTCTCATAATTAATTTTGTGTCACGTTCAATCGATATGGCGGCCTCTTACCATGTGCAATCTCTACAGTCACACAACCAATGTTGAAGCCGTGCGCCGCCGGTTCGCGGTCGACCGGATAGACAGCAGTGTCGGAAACTTGCCGTCACAACCTGCCATATTTCCAGCCCAGGATGCGCCGGTTATCAGACAGAGGAATGGCAAGCGCGAACTCTCCATGATGCATTGGGGATTTGTCCTGCCTCAACGCAACAAGGCCGCGAAGGTAGTTAGCAACACCAGGGACGACAAGGCGCGAACGTCACGGTTCTGGAAATCCTCGTTTGAGGAGAAGCGTTGCCTGATATCCGATGCGCCCGGCCCAAAGTGGATTTGCCACCGCTTTTTCTCCTGACCGAGAGCATTAGCAGCGTACTTGTGATAGTTGCTGACTTGGGCAGTCACATTTTAGATGACGAGCAAGCCGTGGAGTAAGTGCCAAACCGGATTTGTTCGGGTCCGTTTTTCATCAAGGCACTTATTTCTTGCCCGGCTCTCCAACGGAATTGCATACTGTTGGCAAAACCCCATCTGGTTGGCGTAATGGTAATTCTCAAGCCGGACAATCGTTGTGCCAAACCAAACGAGCATGGCGGCGAGAACGATGATGATGACGTTCTTTTTCATTGCAAAAAGTATACTAACCCCGCAAATCGATCAGATGCCGTCCAACACAGTTCCGAACCGAAGTTCGGCCAAAAGATGATGATGCAGTGGCAACTCGATGGTTACCCACGGTTGGATTGTGCATGTGCAGAAGCTGGGTACCTACCTGCAGCTTTGCGGAGTATCATCCAAAGAACCGGGATGAGAATGGACACAGGACGGTTGTCTGGTTCGCCATGAAAGGTGCTGAACCGCGCCTGCCGTTCGCCGTGGCCGGAATCTCGCGCAGGTGGAAGGGCAACTACAAGGGCGAGGTTCGGGAGATGAACGTCTATTCCATGATGACCACAACACCCAATGAAGTTGTGAATCCGTTTGCAGCAGAGCGGATGCACATTGCAATGGAAGGCGGCAAGTCTGATGATATGAGACAAGTTGCACAACGAAGCGAAAGGTGAATTTTATGGCGTTACATCATGCAAAGCCGGGAGAGATCGTCGAACTTCAGCCGTTGGGTTCAAAACTGCATGAGGCGAGAACTAGTGCAATCATTAAATCTCAGCATTTCGAAGCCATCCATTTGGTGGTTCATGCAGGATCGGAAATTCCCCCTTACGAAGTGCCCGGCAATATTACACTGCACTGTCTGGAAGGGCTTGTGGAGCTTGGCCTTGATGACAGCGCGGTAAAATTGAAGGCCAATCAGTGGGTATACCTCGATGGTGGCACGTTACATTCGATCAAAGGCATCAAAGACTCGTCATTGCTGTTCACAATTCTTTTTGATGCGGAATGACAGCAATAGGCTCAAACGAAACCCTTGGGGATCTGACTGGATCGTACCGGCTGCATTTCAATCGCAGCAACTCGCCTGACTGCTATTTCAACAAGTCAATGCAGCTTGGTTCGATGATTGAGTAATCCCATGTGGGTAACCACGTTGGCGCCACGGCTTTATCATTTCTTCGCCCACCTTCGGCTCCGAACTGGGTAGGACGGCATGTGACCCGAGGCTTGCAGTGAGTAGAGTTATTATCACCCCCCCGTACGGAGGTCTTGAGGCGAGTTCTTTTTGCAGAGCTACATCGCCGTCGTCACATGCCGTTGCCTGTTCACAGCATTAGTGTACCTATACCCAGTCTATAAGAGTCGCAAGTTCCTGGTGATGTTTAGCCCGGTGCATTTTTCGTATGGGAATTTGAACTGAACCCACCAAACCTCGATGGCATTTGGTGGGTAATTGACTGGGCCTGGGATTCCGCCTTAGAGGCGATCAAAAATGCTCTTTTGGTACCCATATGGTACCCAAACGCAAAATATCAGTTCCTGTAAACAAGCTAAGTCGTTGTTATCGTTGGTCGGAGTGGCGAGATTCGAACTCACGACCCCCTGCTCCCGAAGCAGGTGCGCTACCAGGCTGCGCCACACTCCGCCATCCAACGAATGACAGCCGTTATAATGGCCGGGAATGCCGACTTCAAGCCATGACAAAAAGGCGCAAAATCCACCGTTGCAGGCGCGTAGCGAAATCTCTATGTTGCCGCCATCCCGTTCAGGTGATGTCGCCTGGTTTTGGATTTAGTTGGGGCGTCGCCAAGTGGTAAGGCAGCGGCTTTTGATGCCGCCATGCGCAGGTTCGAACCCTGCCGCCCCAGCCAGTATTTTTCGGCGGACCCTAGTTCCCTTGGTACAAAGCCCATGACAGCCACCGCCTCAGACACGTCCCGCGTTTCGTTGCTGCGGCTGATCCTGACCATCCTGCTGCCGTTCTCGCTGTGTTATTTCCTGTCGTATCTGTACCGGGCGGTAAACGCCGTCATCGCGCCGAATCTTGTTACCGATATCGGGCTGGATGCAAGCGAGCTTGGCTTGCTGACGGCGGCTTACCTGATCGGATTCGCCGGATTCCAGATACCGCTCGGGCTGTTGCTGGACCGGTTTGGACCGCGCAAGGTTCAGGCCGTCCTGTTGTGCGTCGGTGCGCTCGGTGCCGTGCTGTTTGCGATTGCAGCCGGCAAATGGGGGCTAAGCTTCGGCCGCATGCTGATAGGCATCGGGTCTGCCGGTGGTCTCATGGCCGGTTTCAAGGCGGTGACCATCTGGGTGCCGGAACAACGCCGCGCTCTGGCCAACGCCTGCATCATGGCGGTCGGTGGCCTGGGTATCCTGTCGGCGACTGTGCCGGCAGAATGGGCGACAATGCAATTTGGCTGGCGCGGCATGTTTCTGGGCCTGGTGGCCATCACGCTGGCCGTGGCGGTTTTTCTGTATCTGATGGTACCCGAACGCCCGCACGTGAGCGCACCGAAAGCGGCAGCCGGCAACGTGTTCGAGGCAATAGGCACCATCTACACGGATCCCGTGTTCTGGCGTGTCGCACCATTCGTGGCGCTGACGGCCGGGTCGCACGTCGGCATCCAGACTCTTTGGGCTGGCCCGTGGATTCGCGATATTGCCGGTCTGGACCGCGACGCGGTGGCCCAGGTTCTGGGCTTGCAGGCAGTCGGGTTTCTGGTCGGCACACTGTTAACCGGCTATGTCGCAGACTGGCTGGGCCGCAAGGGCGTCGGACTGCTGACCTGCATGACTGGTTTCCTGCTGCTGTTCATGGCCATACAGGCGGTTATCCTGTTTGAGCCGGTGGCCATGACGCCGCTGGTGTGGTTTGTGTTCGGCATGTTCGGCCAGGCGGGAATTCTGGCCTATGCCTGGCTGGCCCAGTATTTTGGCACCCACCTCGCCGGCCGCGCCAACGGCTGTCTCAACACGCTGGTGTTCGGCATTGCATTTGCCTCGCAATATGCCATTGGTGCCATCATCAACCTGTGGCCCGTTACGGCGTCCGGCGGTTATGAGCCGGTGGCCTACCAGGTGTCTTTCGGATTGTTTCTGGGTCTGCAGTTGCTGACATTGTTCTGGTTCATGCTGGGTGTGCCTGCCCCTCACCTCAGGAGAGAAACGACATGACTGATCCGGTGCTGGTGGAAGTGACCCGTGGCGGCATTGTCGAGAGTGTCCATGCCGGCGCCTATGCCGTTGTCGGGCCCGGCGGAGAACTGATCGCATCGGCAGGCGATATCGACAGGCCGGTGTTTCCACGCTCCGCCATCAAGGCGCTGCAGTGCCTGCCGGCTGTTGAGGCAGGTGTCGTCGAAACCTACGGCATGGTGGATGAGGAGATCGCCCTGGCTTGCGCCTCGCACAATGGCGAGCCGGACCATGTGCGCGTTGCACGTTCCGGTCTGGCCAAGGCCGGGCTCAGCGAGCAGGTCTATGAATGCGGGGCGCACTGGCCGTTCCCGGGTGAAGTGATGCGGGCCATGGTGGCCGCAGGTGAGGAAGCCGGTCCGGTTCACAACAATTGTTCCGGCAAACACGCCTTCATGCTGGCATTGGCCCTCAAGCTCGGCGTTGATCCACGAGGTTACATAAAACGCGATCATCCGGTGCAGCAGACCATTGAGAAGCTGATCGGTGAAATGTGTGATTATGATCTCACCGATACGCCGTGTGGCATTGACGGCTGTTCAGTGCCGACATGGGCAATACCGCTTCGCAATACGGCTTTGGGATTTCAGCGGCTGGGATCAGGTGAAAGTTTGAGTGAAACCCGGGCTGAAGCAGGCCGCCGGATTATTGCTGCCGTTCGCGCCCATCCTTTCATGGTCGCAGGCACCAGGCGGTTTTGCACCGATTTGATGACCGCGGTGCCGCGTGCCTTCGTCAAGACAGGTGCCGAGGGCGTATTTTGCGCCACCATTGCCCATGCAGACCTGGGCATCGCGCTGAAATGCGATGACGGCGCAGGCCGCGCCGCTGAAGCTGCGCTGGCGGCCGTGATGGCACGGCTTGATTGCTGGACGGATGACGAGCGTAAAAAGTTGCAGGCCATGTCCACGGTTACCGTCAGAAACTGGAATGGCTTCGAGACCGGTGAGGTCAGGGCCGTCGCAATTTAGTTTTTTTGGCGATTTTGATCATATTTGTGGCGCAATTCGGCAAGGGGTCTGGTTAAAAACAAAGTCATATTTCTTGTTGGGATCACACTCAGGAGAAGGCATCTGACCATGACTGTTCTCGACCAGGAAATGATTGCAAATGTGCTGCGCCCGATTGAGGCGGCCAACGGTTTGCCGAACGCGTTTTACACCGACCCTGACGTTCATGAGGCGGAAAAGCGGGTGTTGTTTGCCTCCACCTGGGCCTGCATGGGGTTTGCCAAGGACGTCCCCAACAAGGGCGACGCCAATCCGGTGACATTCCTTGGCCAGCCCCTGCTGGTGGTTCGCGGAGAGGATGAAAAAGTCCGGGTGTTCCAGAATGTCTGCCGCCATCGTGGCATGACCCTGGTTTCGGAAAAGACCACGCTTCGCTCGACCATCCGCTGCCCGTATCACTCGTGGTGTTACAATTTCAACGGTTCCCTGCGCACCACGCCACATGTGGGCGGGCCCGGTAAGAACCTGCATGAGTGTGTGAAGCGCGAGGAACTGGGCCTCATCGAGGTACGTTCCCACATCTTCATGGATGCCATTTTCGTCAATCTGGACGGCAAGGCGCCCGATTTCGAACAACATGCCGCCAAGCTCCTGGAGCAATGGAGGGAATTCGCAGACAGGCCGTTGTTTCATGGCGGGGCGGATTCATCCTTCACCCTGGAAGTTGACTGCAACTGGAAGCTGGCTGTGGAAAACTACTGCGAAAGCTATCACTTGCCGTGGATTCATCCGGGTCTCAACTCCTATTCCAGGCTGGAGGATCATTACCACATCATGCAGCCGGGTCATTATTCCGGCCAGGGCACAGTCGTGTACAATCCGAAGCTGGACGACACAGGCCGTGCATTCGCCAATTTTGACGGTTTGTCTGACAAGTGGGACACAGGTGCCGAGTATATCGCCTTTTATCCGAACGTGCTGTTCGGCGTGCACCGCGACCATACCTTCGCGATCATGCTCGATCCGCAAAGCAATGGCAAAACTGTTGAGCACGTTGAAATCTACTACACCTCACCTGAGATGTGTGATGACGCCATGGCTGACCTGCGCGAAAAGAATTCAAGGATGTGGAAAGAGATCTTCGTTGAAGACATTTTCGTGGTCGAAGGCATGCAGCGCGGAAGATCGGCATCCTTGTATGACGGTGGTAAATTCTCACCGGTAATGGACCCGCCAACGCATCAGTTTCATGAATGGGTTGCTTCCCGTTTTTCCGGCAAATGACCGACGAACAGCGCCTGCAGCACGATATGTTGCAGGCCCATGAACAGGAAGACCTGGAGGCCCTGCCGGCCCTGTATCTGGAAGCTGCACACTTGCGTGAAAGCCAGGGTGCGCTTGATGCAGCCTGCTTTTTCTACACCCACGCCTATGTCTACGCGCTTGACTGCGGTGACGGCAAAATTGCCGATAAGGCAAGGGCGAAGCTGAAGTCCTTTGGACGGGATCACTAGGGTCAGGACCCATTAATCTTATGCAATTCTGTTTGAAGGAAACCAGTCGAATGATGTTGAACAAGCGCAAGACAAGGCTTTGTGCCTTTTCGAGCATTTTTCGACTTCAGGCGACTGGTTTCCTGCAAACCCGGAGGGCGGGGTCTATTTTGCCCCTGACATCGTTGAAAGGTCTCGAAAACCATAAGGTTTCCTTCGGCCTTTCGTCTTGTCAGATGCAAAATATCCTCCCGCAGAATGGATAACATTAATGAGTCCTGACCCTAGGTACCGTTGATCATTTTCAGCCGATCTACGAACTGTGCAGTGTGTCTTTTCGTTTTGATTTGATTTTCGTAATCGGACTGAAATTCATCCACTTCGCCAAAGCCCGCTGCGTTTGAG
>JAHEFB010000056.1 GCA_024640405.1 Alphaproteobacteria bacterium
GGGTCATAAATCACCTTTTTAAACGGGGCCATGGAACGTCCGAAGTGCCCCTAACTGCGGACTCTTTTAGCGAAAACGTCTGGAATACCCACGAAACTAGACTCATTTCAGCGCCCGTCAAACCGGTGAAAATGTGCCAGAAGGCGACATTAATCGCGCTCCACTTCCACGTCGGTTCATCGGTCGCATCACAAATCGCTGAGGGGACTATCAGGGTTTCGTGCGCGTTGCTTTGATGACCCGTGCGGCGGTTGCCTGAAGCAAGCCGAGATAGGTCTTGTACTGGTCAGACGAGAGGATCTCCTTCATTTGCCTCTTCTCTCTTGACTCGATCGCTTGCAGCTCGCTGCTGGCTCTTTGCAGTTTTTCAAATACAGGCTTAGCATTGGGGTTGATGCCATACTTCCTGAAAACAACAGCAATCTCCTTATCAGATTGCCGAATGATGCGCCTTACCTTGGGCCGCTGAGCCGCTGTGAATTTCATGCGCTGCAAAATCCGGGCATCATAGATGTTGGCTGCCGAGGCGTTGTTGATTGACATCCCATATGTGGTCAAGACAACAAGGGCTGCCACTAAATAGGTCGCAACCTTTCTGATCTGTGCCGGTAAAACAATACTGTCTGCGTAACCAATCATACTAATCCCTTTTGGTTTGTTCTCACGGCAGCGATGCTTGTAGTGTAACATCGCTGCTCGCTGTGTAAACTGAGTCTCATCTGACGCGTGTCCATGTCTGAGAGTCACAAAGAAACTTCATCAGGCAACCTTCAACATTCAAGGTATCTCCCTCGGGCGTGAGATAGATATCATAGATCTTGCCATCCTCTGAATTGTAGACCCGTCCCTCCAGATAGGTATTGTCATCATTCGGCTGCAGCCCCGCCATGATCAGAAGACCTAGCATTGGGCGGGCTCTGAGCGCAGGGTTGGGATTGTTTAGGTCCATTTGAGGCCGACCGTTGTCATCTATCGGTTTTTTCAGCCAGACAATACGCCCGCAGAGTTTGTCCTCGCACGGAGTGATCTCGATATGAGCCTCGCCGTTTTCTTCAGCCCATACGCCAAGCGCCTGTTCCCGCAGCTGCGCCAAAGCTGGTGGCGCGCTCACGGCGGCAAGTAATGTCGATACAAGAGCTATACAAATCACCATGCGTCGGCTTGTCTTGGTCATAGCGAGTATCCAGGCAATAAATTTTTAGGCTGCGAATGTGTTCGGACGTTACTGTTTTATGGGTTTCATGAACCATGAGATTAATTGTGGCAACACAATTAGCGTACATAGCAGCGTAATAGTAATTGCGACGGCAAGAAGTTCTCCCATGCTTGCCATGCCACGGTGGGCGGACAGCCACAGCGATCCAAATGAACCCATTGTGGTGACACCTGATATAAGCACAGCCCGCGGCGTCCAGCTACGGATGACATCGGTTCCGGCGCCGGCCGCTCGCGCCCGCATAACATAGTGGATGGCACTGTCGATGCCGAGCCCGACAAGCAGTGGCAACACGATAACGTTGGCAAAGTTGAACGGTGAATTGAAAATCACCGTATAGCCAGCCAACAGCGCGCCGGCGAGCAGCAGCGGGGCAAGTGCGAGCAGGACATCATCCAGCCGACGAAGGACAACAAACGTGGCAAAGAGCACCAAGATCAGTGACATCACAGAGGCCTTGATCATTGAAAAAGACACAACATTGGCTGCGCCTGCAATCTCAACAGGCGCGCCGGTGGCTTGCGGTGCAACCTCGAGAACTGCAGTGACGAATTCGTCCAACTGGGCCGGGTCCTGCATATCCCCCTTGGGCAAAACCTCCAGGCGCCATCTTCCATCTTGCGCAATATAGCGCTGCCTGAACCCGGCATCGATATTGTCTACTGTAACGCGGTCAAGGTCAGCCATTTGACGGGCTGCCTCGAACAATCTCGGAAAGCCCTGCACCAACGACATCTGCAGAGCGGCAATCGCGTCAGGCGAGCTATCGCTGGCAGCAAGAAATTCTTCAAGAGCTTGTTTGAGTCGGACAGCCGAGCTGCGGATATCTTCTGTAGCGCTGTCGGCATTGGCCATGGCGGTAACTGCTGCACGCCATAAGGTGAGATGATCCACCTGCTCCTGAGGAGTAAAACCGGTTGCCGGCTCGATCTGTGTTGGCATTAGATCGGCCAGTGCATTGAGGTGAGCGAGTTTCGGCTCCTGGTCTGCTGGTAGCATCGAGTCCAGTGTTTCGACGTCCAATACCTGGGGCAGCACCTTGAGTTCTTCTACCAACCGGTGCATCGGCACGCCAGGTTGTATCAGTATCTGGACAGCAAATGTGCGGGCGGGCTGGTGAACAACAAGGTCGTTAAACGCCTTCATGCTGGGCGCGGCCGGGTTCTTCAGATTGATCGGATCCCCATCAAAGCGGACTTGCGGGATGAGCCACACGCTGGCAATGCCAAAGAAGATCAACACCAATGTAGCGCCTTTTCGGATCGTAGACCGGTGAGCCCGCAACCAGCCCTCGTGCTGTGGTGTGAGCTTTGAAAACGCCCGGGTGATCCTTGTTTCTGAGCCGGGCAGAACCGACAGTATGGCAGGCACCACAGTGATCGAGCTGATGAAGGCAATCACGATGCCACCCGCCGCGATGATCCCGAGTTGCGCCATGCCAACGAAATCAGTCGGGGTAAATGCAAGGAAGGCGAGAGATGTTGTAAGCGTGCACAGGCCAAGTGGAGGGCTGATACGGCTTATGGCTGCAACCGCCGCATTTTTTCCATTGGCACCCCTGGCACGCTCTTCTGCAAACCGCAGGATCACGTGAACGGAATAATCTATGCCAAGCCCTATAAACAGCACCGCGAAGGCCACCGAGATCATGTTCAGTGTCCCCACGGCAAGTGCTGCAAAGCCCGCGTTAATCAGGAAACCCAGCAGGATCAGCGCCAGCGCCGGTACGACCAGGACCAGTGACGGTAACCCGATCACCACCGTCAATGTAACAAGCGCAAGTGATAGGCCGCCTGCAATTGCTGCGCCTTCGGTGACAGCATCAAACTCCTCTGCGTTCAATGCGGCCTCGCCGGTCAACTGCACCTTGATGCCTGCCCCACTATCATTGAACTCAGCCATCACGCGACGCACTTCCGACAATGGGCGGGCAGCAGGTTCAAGAGCAGAGAAATCAAGGATCGGCTTGACAAGAACATACCAACGCGTCTCAGTAAGCGAGGAAGGTTCCTGACCGAGAGCTATCCAATTAAGGGGTTGGGATTGCCCGCGGGTCTCGAATTGTATTGTTTCTGCAATTTTGTCCAGAAATCCCGACAGCTCCGGTGGCGCCTGTCCAATCTCCACCACCGGTGCCATCTGCTGGAACAGGTCGGCAAGACCTGCGAGATCGGGCTGCAGCGATATGGTATTGATGAGCGGGGTGGCTCCCTTAACGTCGTCAGCAACTTGTCTGACGACGGCTTCCTCCAGATAGAGCACTCCATATTTGTCGAAATACGGACCTGTGCCGGGAGCAAAGACATCTGAGAACAGGTCTGTCCGCCTCGCCAGCTGACGGGCTATCTCGCCGGCTGCATCACGCCCACCGGCAGGGACTTCAGCGTCAATGATGACGACGAAACCATTGTCGAGCGCAGGGAATTGCTTGATCAGGTCTTGATAGTTCTGGCGGAACGGCAACTCACCATTGATCATCAAGGCAGGATTGGTATCGATCTTTAATCTTGTGGCAGCCAGCGCAGCGCTTAGCAAAGCGACTGCGATAAATAGAATGATGGTTGTTGTCGCATGATTGACGCACCACTGAGCAATGGATCTCGTTAAACGTTGGAAGCGTACTTCGCTGGTCTTTTGGGTTTTGGGGGCTGCTTCCATGTGCGGTTTTGAATTCCCTGTGGTTTTGACCATTTCGCCGGGTGAACATTCCTGTGTGCAGAGAGCGGATAACCCAAGCAGCGCAGACGGGCAACGATTTTGATACCCTATTGGGCCGGACACCGTCACATGCCTGGCCGCCTTATTCCGCACCAAGTGCAGAAATACACACTTGCGGGACAGATCCATTAGAGCGGATTCCGTTCATTCTGGATCGTATCCACACGAACTGAAGTAGTTGGCACATTCGTCGGGCTGGAAGATGTCGACGAGCTTGCCGATGAGGTTCCACAGGCTCGTGACAGTTCGCTCGCCAGCCTTGCGGAGCATAGCCTTGAGGCGGGCGAAGGCTTTCTCGATGGGATTGAAGTCGGGGCTATAGGGTGGAAGAAACATCAAGGTTGCTCCGGCCGCCTCTATCCGCTCACGTACTGATGCGCGCTTGTGACTGGACAGGTTGTCCATGATGACGATGTCACCGCGGCGTAATTCCGGCACCAGGATCTGCCGAACATAAGCCTCGAACCAATCACCGTTTATCGGCCCGTCAAGTACCATCGGCGCCACCATGCCGGTGGTTCGCAGTCCCGCGACCAGTGTGGTGGTTTTGCGGTGACCATGCGGGAAGCCCATCCTCAGACGCTCACCCCTGCGGCAACGGCCATGGCTGCGGGTCATGTTGGTGGCTGTCCATGTCTCATCCATTGCCCGACAGGCAATTGCGCAGCAAATGCCGTGAGGGGATGAACACCAGGCGCTCGGGTTCGAGGTCAAGCTGACCATCGAACCAGGCTCGGCGTTGCCTCAGGACGTCAGGGCGGTCTTGCTCGATCGCGTGGCCGGTCTTTTTTTGCGCGTAATACCATGGCGCACGAAGAAGCGGTGGAGCGCTGTCCTCGACACGGTCAAACCCGTCTCGATGAGCGCAGCCCGCAGCTCATCGAGCGTGATGTCCTTGCGCGCTTCCCAAACAGACAAGATGTCCGCCCGTCGCTCCTCGACGCGGCGAGACCGCATGTCTCCACCTTGGGGCTTCGGAGCAAAACTGCCCGTCTCGCGCCGCTGCGCCTCCCACCGGATCGCAGTCGACGGCGCCACACCGAAGCGCGCCGCAGCAGCCCGGCAACTCATCCCCTCATCAACAGCAGCAAGAACTCGGCTGCGCAGATCCATCGAAAGTGGCTGACCCATTCATGCTGGCCTCCATTCCCAGCCAGTATGGTGAATCAGATTCGCGTCCCCAAGGGAATCCCCCACGATTCATATCGCTCGGAAACCGCTCTAATCTCGGTTTGGAAGAAGGGGGATGTTTCTATTAACCGATAGTCAGCAAGAGATCTGTCACCTGAAAAGATAGATGTCACAGTTCTGGATTAGGCCAACAAACGCTTCGAGTTATAGGACCCACTGGTGGATAGCCTCCAGGAGCTGATTGAATAACACAAAGGGGGAATGTAACGTAGGGTTCGTCTAGTCAGTGGACGAGGCTGGATAGGAGTGCCTGCTGGGATCTTGATCCATGAAGTTCACGGATTATCGCCTCAGCCTCAAATAACCGTTCAGGGCCACAAGCAGTCATCTGCACATACAGAACTGGTATCCGCTTTGGGGTGCTTTGCGGACATCAGACCTGGCTCCGGCCAGGTGTTGATGAATTCACATCCCGGCGAACAGCAACTGCAATTTTTTACCGTTCAGGTGTTGAAGCGAAAATGCAGTACGTCGCCGTCTAGGACGACGTATTCCTTGCCTTCAAGGCGCATCTTTCCGGCATCGCGCGCGCCTGCCTCACCTGAAAGTGTGACAAAGTCATCATAGGCGATGGTTTCCGCCCGGATGAAACCCTTCTCAAAGTCAGTATGAATGACCCCGGCGGCTGCCGGTGCCTTGGTGCCTGTGGTCACGGTCCAGGCCCGCGCTTCCTTCGGGCCGACCGTAAAGTATGTCAGCAGTTTCAGAAGTTTGTATCCGGCGCGTATGACCCGGTTCAATCCCGGCTCCGCCAAGCCGATTGCCTCCAGATAATCCCGCTGCTCATCGTCATCCAGCACGGCTATTTCACTTTCGATCTTTGCGGAAACCACCACCGCCTGGGCCCCCTGGGCTGCCGCAAAAGCCTTCACCTTTTCGGAAAATTCATTGCCTTCGTCCGCCGCTGCTTCCTCGACATTGCAGACATACAGCACCGGTTTCGACGTCAGCAGACCCAGCATGCGAAACGCCTTTTGCTCATCATTGGCAACGTCAAGTTCACGGGCCGGCTTGCCTTCGCGCAGCAACTCAAGCGGCCGCATCATGAAGTCATACTCGGCCCTGGCCGCCTTTTCACCGGACCGGGCTTTTTTCTCGACGCCTGCAATGCGCTTTTCCAGGCTTTCCATGTCCGCCAGCATCAGTTCGGTCTCGATGGTTTCGATATCCGCGATCGGATCGATCCGGCCTTCGACATGGGTGACGTCTCCGTCCTCGAAACACCGCACAACATGCGCGATCGCATCGACTTCGCGAATGTTGGCCAGGAACTGATTGCCGAGTCCCTCGCCTTTTGATGCGCCTTTGACCAGACCTGCAATGTCAACAAAGGTCAGCCGGGTGGGAATGGTCTGCGCGGATCTTGCGATAGACGCCAGTCGCACCAGACGCTCGTCGGGAACCGCAACATCCCCCACATTGGGTTCGATGGTGCAAAACGGATAATTGGCAGCCTGAGCTGCCGCGGTCTGCGTCAGCGCATTGAACAGGGTCGACTTGCCGACATTGGGCAATCCTACGATACCGCACTTGAAACCCATTTAATCCTTGTCCTTCTTGCCCAGAAGCCTGCTTAGCATGTCGGCCATCGGGCCGGATTTTGACAATGCTGGCTTGCGCGCAGCAACCCGCGCCTGATGTATGTGACTTTGCTTATTCGCAGGCGCTTTGGCAGCTGTTTCATCTTTGCCGGTCGGCCGCACGCCAATTGCCACCTTGTTCATGAACCCGGCATCATCGCCCCTGGCCAGCAGGCCCGCATTGCGTGCAACTTCATCAAGCAGCGGTTCCAGCCATTCCTGGTCAGGCTTGGCAAAATCCCCCAGGACATACCGCGTTACCCGGTCTTTCGATCCGGGATGACCGATGCCAAGGCGGACCCGGCGATAGTCCTTCCCACAATGCGCATCAATCGACCGAATGCCATTGTGACCACCTGCTCCGCCACCGGTTTTAATGCGAACCTTGCCTGGCACCAGATCGAGTTCGTCGTACAGCACAATCAGGTCTTCAGGACCAAGGTTGTAAAACCGCATAGCCTCGCCGACAGCACGGCCCGACTCGTTCATGTAGGTCTGAGGTTTCATGACCAGCACTGTCTCGCCATCGAGCAGGCCTTCGGATATCTCTGCCTGAAATTTCTTGCGCCATGCAGAAAAGCCATGGCGGCGAACAATCTCGTCCGCCGCCATAAACCCGATATTGTGCCGGTGTCCGGCATATTTGGTGCCCGGATTTCCAAGCCCCGCGATAATCAGCATGACAGCCTCATCCCGCAGCCGGCTGGTCCGAACAGGCAAGGTTTGACGAAAAAATTACTCCTCGCCGCCTTCACCCTCGGCAGCCTCTTCGCCGCCTTCACCTTCTTCGCCTTCAACACCTTCTTCGCCTTCTACTGCATCTGCATCTTCTTCTTCTTCATCCTCGGTTCCACCGGATGGAGCAGCGATGGTCGCAATAGTGAAGTCACGGTCTGTAATGGTAAAGACCATGCCTTCAGGCAGTTCAAGGTCAGAAGCGTGCAGGCCGTCGCCGATATCCAGTGCTGAAACATCCATGTCGAAACCTTCAGGGATGGCATCAGCCGGACACATGATCTCGACAGTATGGCGAACCACGTTCAGCACGCCGCCGCGCATGAGGCCGGGGCTTTCCTCTTCACCGGTAAAATTGATGACCACTTCAACCGCAATGCGCGCGCCTTTGCCAAGCCTCAGAAAGTCAACGTGCACGACGAAATCGCGAACCGGATCAAACTGCACATCGCGCGGGATGGTGCGAATTTTGGTGCCGTCGACATCGATATCAACCAGTGTTGACAGGAAACGTCCTGTCTGCACCTGTTTCATCAATTCACGGTAGTCCATGGAAATGGTCTGGGGATCCTTTTTGTCGCCATAGATTACGGCGGGTACGCGGCCTTCACGGCGAACTGCACGGGCGGCCCCCTTGCCGGCCCGTTCGCGCACCGAAGCGTTCAGTGTGGCGGTCTGTGCCATCGTCTGTCTCCTGCTGTCGTGCAAGTGGTAAATTCAAGGTGCTGCAAACACTGCAACACCAGCTTGTATCCGACCTGAGATCTCCTCCAGGGGTGAACGAGCCCGGCAACGGATTGCGGGCTTATACATAACCCGGCGCCCGCACGCAACAAATACTGCACAATTGAATCTGCTCGTTTGCCGCCAAACGCCGGTGCAGATTGGCCCACACAGGTACTGTGGCTCAAATGTCACACATTTCAAAAAAATGCAGCCGCCGGGTTAACGTGACTGTGCCGCAAGGTTAGAATCTGCCTATAAAGGATCAGGTGTTCATTTGCAGGGGTGAATTCCATGAGGAAGTCGATTGTCGCAACATCCGTTGCCCTGACGATATTGTCGGCGACCACCTGATGATTGATCCCGGCTATTTTTTGACGCGTGACAACCGTGAGTGAGTAAACCTCCCTGAAACTGCCCCGGGCGCTGTAACAAGCGTCCGGGGATTTTCGTTTCAGTTCGCCAGGATATCGACTGCGACATCAGTGGGGTTGAAATTGTTGCACGGGTTCAGCACCTGCGGGCAATTGGAAATCACTGCCAAGACATCCATTTCCGCCCTGAGTGTCACGAATTCCCCCGGTCGTGACGAACCCTTTGCCACATGCGCTGCACCGACAGCATCTACAGGTACACTCATGAACCAGTTGACGTTTGGCACGATGTCCTTCCAGCCCAGGCCATGGTCAGCCAGAGCAGACAGAAAGTTTTCACGGCAACCGCGATTCCCGACGCCATAAAGCATCTTGTTGGACATCTCCGAACAGCAACCGCCAATGGTGTCATGACCACCAAAACTGTCCTCCTCGATCGAGAAAAGAGCGCGCGCCCTGTCCGAATACAAGGAATGCCCTTTGGTGAGCAGAATGCTGTTGGCCTTCTTGATGGTATTTGGCGCATGGTAGCGTTCCGATGGATCATCGGCACAATAGCAAAGAAAATCGACGGCTTGCTCACCATGGGTATCCACAATCCGCAACCGCTCACCGGTCTTGATAACCCGTGACCACGGCGCACATGCCGAAACAATTTCACTATGCATGACATTATCGTTCATCCTGCCACACTGACAGTGAGAAGATCAGTCGTCAAACAGGCTGGACACTGATTCTTCGAGTGCCGTGCGTTTGATGGCTTCCCCGATCAGGCTTGCCATGGTGATGACCCGAATATTTCGCGACACCCGTACCGCTTCGGTTGCCTGAATGCTGTCCGTCAAAACCAGCTGCTTGAGCTTGGAAGCGGTAATGCGGGCAACCGCGCCGCCCGACAGAACGCCGTGCGTGATGTAGGCTGATACGTCTGACGCCCCTGCGTCCAGCAGGGCCTCGGCGGCATTGCACAGTGTGCCGCCTGAGTCGACAATATCGTCAACCAGGATGCAGGACATGCCCGCTACCTCGCCGATGATATTCATGACTTCCGAGACACCGGCCCGTTCGCGGCGTTTGTCGACAATCGCCAGTGGCGCGCCGATACGCTTGGCCAGTGCACGGGCACGGACCACGCCACCAACGTCAGGCGATACCACACACACTCCCGTACCGGAAAACCTGTCCTTGTTGTCCTTGATGTCCCGCACCATGACCGGCGCTGCATAAAGGTTGTCGGTGGGTATGTCGAAGAAGCCCTGGATCTGGCCTGCGTGAAGATCGATGGTCAGGACGCGGTCCGCACCGGCACGCTCGATCATGTTGGCAACCAGCTTGGCTGAAATCGGCGTCCGCGGGCCAGGTTTCCGGTCCTGCCGGGCATAGCCGAAATAAGGCACCACAGCCGTTACACGCTTGGCCGACGCCCGGCGCAGCGCGTCGATGATAATCAGCAGTTCCATCAGGTGGTCATTGGTCGGAAATGATGTGGACTGCACCACGAACACGTCTTCGCCGCGGACGTTTTCCTGTATTTCGACAAAAACTTCCATATCGGCGAATCGCCGCACGGAGCACTTTGTCAAAGGAAGATTGAGATAGGCAGCAATGGCTTCCGCCAATGGCCGGTTGGAATTACCCGAAACGAGTTTCATTGCGATATTCGCCCTGTCACGCCAGCTTCCGATCTCTGCCCGGACGGAAATTCCAGCTGGTCCAGCCCTTATGACAAGTTTCTTACAACCTTGAACGGCAGTCTGCCAACCACCGATTGGCGCAATTCCACATGAAGATGGCTATTTTTGCGGTGCAAGTCTCATAAATTACCGCGCGCCTGCTCAACCAGGTTGAAAATACCCTCTGCAGCGGCTTCCGCAGCATAGCCTGCTGTCTTGCCCCAGCCGTTGTTGAGAGACCCCGCCGGCACGTCATTGGCCTGTTGCACCGTGCCCAGCACCTTGCCGGTAGGAAGGGTGATCGCCCAGGCCAGCTTCACCTGCTGAACCCCTGACCTGGGCTTGGCAAGAGCAACCCGGCCTGAAATCGCCAGTGTCGTCCTGCCGGGTTTCTTCACCACCGGCCAGCCTGCCTGCCGCAGCACCTTTCGCATCGCCACATAGAGTTCGTCATTGCCGCGGCCCGGTGAACCGGTCACTGCGACAAGAGCCACCTTGTTGATACCGTCCCCTGACGCCTTCCCGGCCAGAGACCCCTTGCTGGCCAGATCGGTCTTCACGTCCGGCGCCGGTTGCGCCGTGGCCAGTTGCTCACGGTCAGGCGCGGGTGTCGAAGGTCCCGCCAGTCTGGCTGTCTTCCTGGAGCCTATTGACGTCTTTGCCGTAGTCGTCGCCCGCCCGGGATCTACCGGATCATCGGTTTCACCCATCAGCTCGTCCAGCGACGTAACACCAGCTGCTCTCAAACGATCCTGTGCCTCTTTCTGGGCGGCAACAGTCAACCGGTCATCCAGTTCCTCCGGCGTCATGGAATAAAGCTCATCCGGCGTGATCGATGCCGTCGCAAACGGCGATCCGGCACCGTAATAGGTCTCCAGATCAATTTCCTTTTCAGCGTCCGGGCCGGCCTGCGCATAGGTGTGTGTGGGTGGCAGCACACCGGCCTGCCTGACCCTGAATCCCAGCTGCGCAAGCCGTGTGGACAGACTTTCCGCCGTGATCGACGCAATACGTTTCAATATGATGTCAGATACACCGGCCCAGGGATCGGAATTCGGTGCCGCCACCAGTTCCTGTCCATTGATCCGATGCAGCTCACCGCCGGTATTTCCGGTCAATATCCATTCGTAGATAATGCGTACACCGCCACCTTCGAAGATTGCCTGAAAATTGCCGGCCAACTGGTAACCATCGGAAAAATTGCCCTGGACAATGGCTATATCGCGTTTGCCAGCTTCATCGGCCACAGCGTCAGCCAGCACACCGGCTCTGTCTGTCGGCACACCGTTCATGGCAATTATGGCGATGGTGGGTGGCAGCCGTCCGGAACCTCCTCCGCTATCAAGTGTCGACTTGGCAAACGGCTGGCTGGGACTTGCCGCACAGGCTGCAAGCAACATCACTGCAGCCAGCGCCGCGATGACACCCGCAACCTTCTGTGCCCATCCATGATTGTCCGCAACCCGCATCATTTTTCAGCCTGTATAGCGCTCCTTAGCCCCGAATGACTTCAAGCGGTCAAAAACTGCCCGTACAATCTGCCTCACTCACACCCTGCGCCGCAAGGTGCCCGCCCGTTCTCAGACCGGTCGGCGGTACTGAATGAAAGGTGATTTGTCAGCCACCTTGTCATACAAAATCCGGCCCTTGTAGTTGAACTCCTGGGTGGCCCAGTAGGTCCGCGTGGCTCCCCTGGCATCTGCGGCATCGTAAACCGAACCGATAAGAGCCCGCCCCGCCCCGCCTCCGCGCACACCGGGGTCCACGAACAGGTCTTCAAGATAACAATAGACCGTCGGCGACCATGTGGAGCGATGAAATACATAGTGAGTGATGCCGTCAATGCGGTCGTCCTCGTTCACCGCAACCAGTCCCGACGGGTCCCATTCGCAGTCACCCATAAGACGGTCAAATGTCAGCTCGATAGTGTCGTCGGACAGGGATGATTCATAAAACGCCAGGTAGCCGTCGAACAGCTCGCGCCAGCGCGGTTTGTCATCTGCCTGCAATGCCCGGACTGAATAGGCCATGTGCGCTCCTCAGGTCTCTATCGTGCAATCAGTTTCAACGAATACTTCGACACCGGTTCCGGTGCACCATTGCCGGTTATATAGGTGCGCGCCAGTGTCATGGCGGTGTTGGTGCAGGAATCTACCAGGATCATGTGCGCGAAGAATGTCATGTTTGCCTTGATCCTGAAATCGTTGCCATGGAAGAACATCGGCGTATCCATCCAGCTAGGCGTAAATTTGGCTCCCAGCGAATAACCACAGGCGTTGAGCCGGGCATGTTTGAAACCATGCCCGTCTATGACCCTGGCATGAGCATCAAACACATCTCCGGCGGTTTTACCGGGTTTCATGACATCTTCAACAGCCTTGAGCGCCTCAAGCGCGGCCGCATGCATTTCAACATGTTGCTTCTTTGGTTCCCCAACGACAAACGTACGCATGTAGGCAGCATGGTAGTGCCGGTAAACACCGGCAAACTCGAGTGTCAGCTGGTCGCGTTTTGACAGCTTGCGACGGCCGGACTTGTAGCGGCACAAAAGCGCATCCCGCCCTGAGCCGATAATGAACTCATTGGCCGGATAATCGCCCCCGCCTGCAAAAATGGCAGCGTGCTGTGCCGCCAGAATATCACCTTCATCCGCGCCCGCACGGGTGGCTTCAATGGCGGCCTTGAGAGCGGCATCACCGAGTTTCCCGGCCTTGCGCACATATTTCAGTTCAGCGTCTGACTTGACGGCACGGATCGCATCTATCAGCCGGGAGGCATCCTGTAACTTGCACCAGCTGCCCATGGCTGCATCAACTGCCAGCCCGTTGGAATGGACCAGACCGTAGGATTCATTCTCGATCCCGAGCTTCTTTCCCCTGGCACCCATATCCGCCAGCATGTCGCGCAACTGGTCCGCCGGCTTCGCGCCTGCTTCATCGGTCCACACTCGTATGTCTTCAATGTTTGAGGTGTAACGCGCCTGAAGCAGATCAGCCGATCGCGTCAACAAGGCAATCTTGCCGTCGGTACCGAGATACAGACACTGGAAAAAACAGAAGCCGAAGGTGTCGTACCCGGTCAGGTAGTACATGGATTCCTGTTGAAACATCAGCAGTCCGTCGAGCCCGCGCGCGGTCAGCTCCCTGATGACCTTCCTCTGCCGCGCGCGGTACTCCTTGGTCTCAAAATGCAGTGCCATGACGTGCCGCCTATTCCTTGATACAAATGGCCGATAGTTGGCGACCGTAATCCGGTTCGCCGCGATGGGTTGTACGGCGATACGAAAAAAACCGCCGTTCGTCTGTATATGTACACAAACCGGTGTCTTCGATGGACGCCAGCCCCAGCCCGTCCAGACACGAGCGCACAAAGCCCGGCAGATCAAACATGAAATGCGCTGGCTTGTCCGATGGAATGAAAAATCGCTCCGACGCCGCATCGCGACTCACAAATTGTGCATGATACTCCGGCCCGACTTCATAGCTCGACTGACTAATTGTCGGGCCGACGGCAGCGTGGATATCACTGGCACCGAGTTCATTCATGCGGGCAACCGTGGATGCCAGTACCCCGCCAATCGCACCTTTCCAGCCGGCGTGCGCTGCGCCAACCACCTTTCCGTCTCCCGATGTGAACAAGACCGGAGTACAGTCTGCGGTGTTGATCGCTGCGGCAATGCCGGGCTTGTCTGTAACCACCGCATCACCTTCAGGTGGTTTGCGCACATCCCACGGCTTGTCGGCAATAACGGCATCGGCACTGTGCCACTGGTGAATAGTGAGAAGATGGTCGTCTTTCACGCCGAGCCGCCTGGCAATCCGGTGCCGGTTCTCCGACACTTTCGCAGCATCGTCATGAGATCCATAGCCGGTGTTCAGCGACCCGTAGATACCATCCGAAACGCCGCCCTCGCGGGTGAAAAATCCATGCCGTATTCCACTGATCGCAGAAAAACCGGGCGCTTCAATCATGTGGCCTCCACATTGAACGGGGCAGGTTTCGGCATATCGGGGTGGGTAACCGCAAGCACCTTGAACAATTGCCCCATCTGGTTGCCGGAGACCAGCCTCTGGGCGCCTTTCGAAAGACGAATCCGCTGACGGGCATCCGCGCGGGCCCGCAACATTTCCTCGCGCTCCTTCAAACCCATTTTTATCAGGAAATCGCCCTGCGTGACAGGGCCATATGGTTTGGCGCCATCGGCTGTTACAGCGCTTGCCAGGGCTTCGAAATCCACATGCGAGGTAATATCCGCTTCACCGGGTTGCGCCAGCACGTCGCCAAACTGATGCTTGCGAATGGCCTGCAGCGTATCGCCCACGGCAGAGCGTGTATGTCCGTAGTCGACAATCAGCGCAGCTCCCATATCTTGCGTGATCCGGCGGCCAACCTCACGCGCCACTGCATCACGCGCCGGCGAAAACTCGACAATCTCGCCGTCCGCTGCGCCGGCTGCCCAGGACGGCACCAAAGCCGGTGCAACCGCATCACTTGCTAGGCCAAACACCAGCTTGTTTTCGCAATTCAGACCGACAACACGCTCGTGCCAGTGACCCGACTGTTTTTGCAGCTGGCTAACCGGCAAGGCGTCGAAAAACTCATTGGCAATTATCAGCGACTGTCCGTCGGGCACATCTTCAAGCCGCTCATGCCAGGTAGCTTCGATACCGGCCCGTTTGAATGTTTCAGCCTGCATTGTCTTCAACGCAGGCGACATTTCAACCAGATGTACCTTCATGCCGTCTCTCAAGCCCGGCATTACGGAACATGCCCGAACCAGATCAGCCAGCAGCGTGCCCCTGCCCGGGCCGAGTTCTATGAGATTCCATTCTGCAGGCGCGTCCATCATCTGCCAGCCCGCGGCACACCAGATGCCGATCAGCTCGCCAAACATCTGCGACACTTCAGGCGCGGTTATGAAATCCCCGGCTCGGCCAAACGGATCGCGGCCCATGTAATAACCGTGAGCCTCGTGGCCCAGGGCCAGCGCCATATACCTGTCCACCGGCATGGGTCCATCGACGGCAATCATGTCTGCAATAACCTCGTCCAGCGCGGACCGGCGCTCTCCTGCATCGATTTTCGGCTTGCTCATGCGGTACTCCCGGAACTTGAATTTCTTGTCAGCAACCAGATACCCACCGCCAGCAACGGCAATGACAATACCATGCCCATCGTCAGCCAGCCGCCTGTGAGATAGCCGATATGGGCATCAGGCTCACGCGCAAACTCCACAATGATGCGCGACAGTGCATAACCTGTGGCAAACACACCGGAAGCCACGCCGGTGCGGGGCAGGCATTTGAATCCGTGCGTGGCAACCCGCACCGCCAGGAAAAGAATAATACCTTCCAGTGCTGCCTCGTAAAGCTGGCTGGGATGGCGCGGGTCCGGCCCGCCACCGGGAAACACCATGGCCCACGGCACGTCTGTCACCTTGCCGTACAATTCCGCATTGATGAAGTTTGCCATGCGACCGAGGAACAATCCGATGGGAACGCTGGCAGCCCCGAGGTCCAGCAACTGCCATATGCCGATACCATGCCGGCGACCATATAAGTAACACGCGACCACCACACCCAGAAAGCCGCCGTGGAATGACATGCCACCGTTCCACATCTGCAGAATTTCAGCAGGATTCTGTATAAAGTAGCCGGGATTGTAAAACAGCACATATCCAAGTCTGCCGCCCAACAACACACCCAGAGTGGACCACAGCAACAGATCATCAAGCTGCATCGGAGTGGTGTGAGGCTGGCTTGCAGGCCACAGCGTTTCATTGCAAACCAGACGCTTGGCATACCAGATGGCCGCCAGCAGGCCGACAACATAGGCCAGCGCATACCACCGGATCACCAATGGACCGAGGGACAGTGCCACCGGATCAATCATCGGAAAGGGAATGGCAAATAGAGTGGGCATGAAAGGTTCGCCAAAATCGGTTGCGCAATCGGTTCGACAGTCAGGGCCTGAGCCCAAGAGGCTTGCGAAAGCTCCTGTTGCACCCTACCTAAAGGATAGCACTCCCGTTTCCAACAGCCGAGACACCTGAAAATGACAAGCCCGTCCTCACGTTTTTTCGACGAACTCGCCAAGGTAATGACCAACGCCGCTGGTGCAGCCCAGGGCGCCCGGCGTGAAGTGGACAATCTCGTCAAGGCCCAGATCGAACGCGTCCTGGCAGACATACAGATCGTGCAGCGCGAGGAATTTGATGTGGTGCGCGATATGGCCAGTATGGCACGAACCGAAAACGAAGCGCTGCGCGCGCGGATTACGGAACTGGAGACCCGCCTGGACCAGCTTGAAACGAAAACACGCGCGCCTGCAAAAAAGAAACCTGCCGCAAAACCTTCCACACCCAGGAAGTGAATTCTGTACGCTAAAATGTGATTTATCCCCCTTGCAGTGTGGAGGAATCAACACATATCGACGCTGACTCTTGCGGCGCAGCGGAACATTCGTCAATTTCAGTACATCAACTGATTCGTCGCTTGGAGCGGCGAAGGGCACTGCGGCACCCTGAAGCCAGGTCACGTCACCTGAATGCCGACGGGATGCCCGGTTACTAGGTGAGCGAACAACTCAATGTGTTCACACGGACGCAGGTTGTTCCTGGGAGCGACAACGATGACGGCAGCGCTGGCATTAAAGCAGGAACTAAATCATCCACTGGAAACCGTGGAGTCGTTGGCGTCCCGCAATGAATGGTTTGTCGACCGTTCCGCCGACGACGAAATAAACATGATTGTTGCCGGTTCATGGACCGACCTGCATTTGTCTCTCAACTGGAATGCCCAGCTTGAAGGCCTGCATCTGGCCTGCTCATTCGACCAGAAAGTCCCCGAAGGCCGGCGCGATGAAATCGTGCGCCTGGTGGCTTTAATCAATGAACAGCTGTTTTTTGGCCATTTTGACGTCTGGCGCAATGAGGGATCACTGATGTTCCGCAATTCGCTGCTGCTGACCGGCCAGGCAGATCTCAGCGAAGCCCAGTGTGAAGCACTGGTGCACACGGCGCTCGATGCCTGCGAGCGCTATTTCCCGGCATTCCAGTATGTGATCTGGGCCGGAAAATCGGCCACCGAAGCCATTCAGTCCAGCCTGCTGGAAACCGTCGGAGAGGCTTGAGCCGTGTCGGGAGCACCAGAACTCGCCGGGCGTCTTGTACTGATTGGCGCCGGAAAAATGGGAACCGCCATGCTTCAGGGATGGCTGGAAGCGGGCATCAAGCCAGACCAGGTGACGATTTTCGACCCTTCTCCACCGCCGGAAACCTTGGCTGTCATCGAAAAGCACTCGATCAGCCACAACCCGCCTGTTGACAGCGTAACCGGTGTTGAAGCCGTTCTCGTGGCCATAAAACCGCAAATGGTCGATGAGGTGCTGCCGGCCATGGCAACCCTCGCCAGCGCCAAACCGCTGGTGGTTTCTGTTGTGGCAGGCAAGACCATATCCGCATTTCGCCGGCATTTCGGCGCAGACACCCCGGTCATCCGCACCATTCCCAACACCCCCGCTGCGGTCGGGCGCGGTATCACCGCAATGGCTGCAAGTGATGGTGTTTCGCCCGAACAGTCGGCACTGGCAACGGCGCTTCTGGCTTCACTGGGTGAGGTCGTTACGGTATCCGATGAAACCTTGATCGACGCATGCACTGCCATTTCAGGCTCGGGTCCGGCGTACATATTTTATATGACGGAATGCATGACGGCAGCGGCAGTGGATATGGGACTGCCTGCCGATATTGCCGAACAACTGGCGCGGGCGACGGTTTCAGGTGCAGGCGAACTGATGCGCGCAACGGGCACGCCTGCCGGAGTGTTGCGTGAAAATGTTACGTCGCCAAAGGGAACCACCTATGCAGCGCTTCAGGTGTTGATGGCTGACAGCGATGGCATGAAGCAATTGATGGCAAGGGCAACCGCTGCAGCCGAAAAGCGCTCCCGCGAACTGGCCGGCTGAACAGACGCGCCAATCGGTCCGCTTGCCTTGGTGCAAGCCACATTGCAGTCTAGGACAAACTCAACAGGTCAACAGGAGCCTTGTCATGGACGAGCGCGAAACCGCCATTGTAGCTGCTGCTTTCAAGCTTGCCGCGACGCGAGCATGGAGTGAGGTCAAACTGGCAGATATTGCCGCGGAAGCCGGATTGTCACTGGCAGATATTGCCGGCGTGATTGGCGGCAAGGCGGATATCTTGCGCCTGTATGGCCGCCAGCTCGATTCTAAGATGCTGGCCTCGCTGGATGCCGATCCTGTTTCCGGCTTCGCACACGACCGTTTGTTTGACATCCTGATGCGGCGTCTGGAGCTGATGGATGGCGACAAGGCCGCCATTCGATCTATCGTGGCAACCCCGGCAGCGTCCCTGCCCGATTACGCAACCCTGGCGGGATCCATGTTGCAATCGCAGGATTGGGTATTGTCGGCGGCAGGACTGGAAGATTCCGGTCTGCGCGGCGCCATGAAAACAACCGGGCTCGCCCTGGTTTATGTTCGCACAGTGAAGGTGTGGAGCAATGATGATGATGCCGGGCTTGCCCGCACCATGGCGCAACTGGACCGGTCCCTGCGTGACGGCGCCGACTGGATCAAGCGGCTCGAAGCGCCACTGACACTGGCGACCGCACTTTCCAGCCTGGCGCGCGGTTTTTTCAAAGCCCGCCGTGGCCCGTCACCATCGCAGGCTGAAGACACAACCAGCCCGGCCAGCTCACCGCCTCCGGCATCGGAGACGCCCGCATCGGAGACAACGACCCAATGAGCACCATAACCTTCGACGACTTCATGAAGGTCGACATCCGCATAGGCACTGTGGTTGAAGTGTCCGAATTTCCCGAAGCCCGGAAACCTGCCTACAAGCTGAAAATTGATTTCGGCGACGACATCGGCATCAGGAAAACATCGGCACAGATAACCGTTCTTTACACGCCGGAAGACCTGATGGGCCGCAAGGTGGCGGCCGTCGTCAACTTCCCGCCGCGCCAGATCGGCCCGTTCATGTCGGAAGTCCTCACGCTCGGGTTCGCCGATGAGGACGGCAATGTCGTCCTGGTCGGCATCGACAAGGACGCACCAGATGGCTCGCGTTTGCACTGACAATGCTTAAGGTGGCAGAGAGCGAAACCCTGCTGCGATAGCTCAACACATCACGAATGATGATTGAAGTTGAATGTGCGTTTGGCCGGTGCCGTGTCGACGCCTGATCCATACTTGTGCCGTGTGATGTACCTGTTACGGTCCTTGAACCTCACCGCCTGAGCCCCTTTGAGCTTGTCGCTGAGGCTCTGCAGGTACCATTTCATTTTATGGTCCGGCAGACTGATCTGAAACAGCATCTTCCGGATCGAGTTTTTGGAAAACTGCATGCCCTGTCTGGCCGTGCCATAAAGGTAGTAAGGGCCCGTCAGCAGATTTAACACCGATCCGATATGAACAAACTGCTGTTTGCTGCCGCGTGTCTTGTCCGGCAACAGGGGCACGGTATCGTTCTGGTAGATGACCCTCAAAATTGGCAGGTTCTGATAGGCAGTCGCACCCTGCAAATTGGTGAACTTGGGTTGCCCGAATGTATAAATACCGCCGAGTCTGAACGCATCGTCCCACAGATATATTCCCAAAATGGCAGCAACAGCCCCGCCCAGCGAGTGGCCGGTCAGAAAAGTTGTGTACTGGGGGTCAAGGCGAGGCCTGACATCCTGGTAAATTACATCGGCAGCCCGCCTGAAACCGCGATGCAGCAGAACCCCTGACCTGCCGTCGCGTACGATCCTCTTGTCCCGGTCAAGCTTCCAGTTGGTATCGTCAACCGTGCCGCGTACCGCAATAACCTGTGTCTTGCGCCGGTGATCCTGCACAAGCACATACTGCACATTGGTATCGCCCGGTGTGTTGACCCAGGTTGCCGCGCCATACCTCGCCCTGATTTTCCTTTTTTCGTCATAGGCGTGATTGGCCATCTGCGCGAGTTCATGGACCAGCCTGAAGTTGATCGAAGGCGAATTCTGCGCCGCCGCCTCCCGCAGACCCGCAAACGAGATCACCAGCAGGAGTGCCATGCAGAACACGATGCGGGCTCGATAGAAGGAAAGCATTGCTAATTCCCTGGCTGAAATGGCCTGTAAGACATGTTGCAAATCAAGTCGGTATCCGAATTTCTGCCCGCAGGCCCCCGAGCATCGACGGAGACAGCGAAATGTCTCCGCCATGACTTTGCGCAATGTCACGCGCAATGGCCATGCCGAGACCGGTTCCACCGGAATCCTGATTGCGGGCAACGTCAAGCCGGACAAAAGGCTTGAAGACCTCATCATACTGTTCCGGCGGAATACCCGGACCGTCATCGTCCACCACCACGCGCAGGTATTCGCCGTCATGCACGGCCGTTATTTCCACCTGTCCGGCAAACCGCGATGCATTCTGCACCAGGTTTCCGACACAGCGTTTGAAGGCATCCGGTTTCAGCGCCACCAGGAGTTTACGGGGAGTGTTCAGAACAATCGGGTGGCCTGACCGGCTCATGTCATCTGCGACAACCCCGAGTAACGGGACGATCTCGGTAACGATGGTCGCCTCGCCTCCGTCACCGCGCACAAATGCCAGGTAGCCTTCAAGCATGCGCTGCATCTCGCCGACATCATCCGACAGCGCCTGCACGGTCGGTGATTTTTCCAGCAGGGCCAGTTCAAGTTTGAAGCGCGTCAATATGGTGCGCAGGTCATGACTGACACCGGCCAGCATGGCGGTTCTCTGTTCTACATGGCGCTCTATGCGGGATTTCATTTTCAGGAACGCCCGCGCAGCCGACTGTACTTCGGCGGCTCCGCCCGGCCGGAAATTTGGCACATCCCGTCCCATGCCGAAACTCTGCGCCGCGTTGGCAAGTTTGACAATCGGCTTGATCTGGTTTCTGAGGAACGTCACCGCAATCAGCAGCAGAAACAGCGAACCGCCTATCATCCAGGCAATAAAGATTGGCGTCGTCGAGGCATGCGCCCTGTCCAGATCGGTGAGGAACCGGAACACCAGGCCGTCCGACGTCAACAACCGCACATCCACATATCCGCTCTTGCCAACAGTATCGACCCAGTGCGGCAACGCGACATCGCTGGTCAGATAGCGCACCAGTTTGGGGTGGACCGAAGACAGCAGCGGCTTGTTGGTCGCCGGAGGCAGTTCGGATTTCTTGTCGACCGTCAGTCCCAGCGCCAGATCGTCATTTGCCATGGTCAGCACCTTGGCCAGGTCGGCTTCCGTGCGTTGGCTTTGATCCCAGGTCTTGATCACCAGGGCCACATCGCGCACAAACGATTGCGACAGGGATTTGGTCACGGTTTCGTAATGCCGGTCGAGAAATACCCAGGCCATCAGGCCTTGCAGCAGGACCATCGGCGCTATGACAATGATCAGCGAACGCTGATACAAACGCTCCGGCATATACCGCTCAAGCAAGCGGTTGAAATGCCAGTACAAGGTTCGTTTGTTAGGCGGAGTATCGTCGCGGCTTGCGATGGCCGACATGGGAAAACCCTTTCTAAATTTCTCCGGCAGGTGCAAAAACTGTTAGGGTCAGGACCCTAGTCAACATGCAAAGTATAACCGTGCCCGCGCACGGTTTGCAGATAAACCGGCATCGCCGGCTGATCCTCGATCTTGCGGCGCAACCGGTTTATCTGCACATCCACTGCGCGATTTGAATCTTCCTGCGCCGGTTCGATGATATCAGCCCGGGCCACAGGTTCACCGGCTCGTTGCGCCAGAATACGCAATATGTCGCGTTCGCGGGTCGTCAGATGCACGACCTGATCGCCGCGACGCAACTCGCCGCGCACGAGGTTGAAAGAAAACTGGCCGAAGCGCACTTCCACCAATTCCACATCGACAGGGTGAACCAAGGCGTGCCGTTTCAATATTGCCTGCACGCGCAACAGCAGTTCCCGCGGTTCAAACGGCTTGGTGAGATAATCATCAACACCTGCTTTAAGCCCGTCGATCCTGTCCTCGATTTCAGCCCGCGCGGACAACATCAATATCGGCACATCATTTGCGTCGGCGCGCAGGGATGCGGCAAATTCCAGACCGGTCTCTCCCGGCATCATCACGTCCAGCACCAGCAGGTCAAACGACATGCCTTTCATGCGAAGCCGTGCTTCCGTAGCCCCCCTGACGGCCGACACCCGGCACTGGTTGGCAGACAAGAATGAACTCAACAACTCGCGCAGCCGTTTATCGTCATCGACAATCAGCACATGAGGCAGTTCATCGGCTGGCCCGTTCATGGCCTGACCACTTTCTCGACCCGGTCGCGCTCCTGCTCGTCAATCAATCCGTAAAGTATCTGCTGAAACACCGGTGCGGCATCGCCGCCAGCATGTTTGATGGCAGACTGTACGCGCTCAATTTGCGGCTGCATCAACCTGGCATGCAAAGATACGCCGTCCGGCGTCAGATACAGCAACCGTCTACGCCGGTCGGTATTGCCGGATCGTTGTTCGATAATACCGCGGTCAACCAGTTCCTTCAGCACCCTGGCAAGGCTTTGTTTGGTGATCCGCAGGATTTCAAGCAGCTCGGCCACGCTGATGCCCGGGTTGCGTCCAACGAAATGCACAACCCTGTGATGTGCTCGTCCGAAACCGAAGTCCAGCAGCAGGACATCTGGATCAGACGTGAAATCACGATATCCAAAATACAACAACTCGATCAATTCAATGACCGCATCGCGCGAAACACTTCGTCCCCCAGAGTTGCGGTCAGCCTGTACGTCCATGGCAAAATTCACTTCCGGTTTCATCTCGGCATTCACGATTTATGTCAGCCATATTGACATAAATTACGGCTGTTGTTAGTGCCATAATCGAATTTTTTATATCTACCTTTGTAGAAACAGCCCTGGTTGGCGAGTCAATGGCTCGAAACCGGTTACTTGAGGAGCGCCCGCCATGGCCGCATCACTGCCTTTCGATCAACGCGATGGTGATATCTGGCTGAACGGCGAGTTTGTGCCGTGGTCCAGCGCGCAGCTGCATGTACTTTCCCACGCCCTGCACTATGCATCATCAGTGTTTGAAGGTGAACGCGCCTACGGTGGCCAGATATTCAAATTGACAGAACACACTCAGCGCCTGTTCCGGTCCGCCGAATTCCTCGACATGGAAATACCCTACACCGTCGCTGAAATTGACGACGCATGCAATGCCTTGCTGCTTCGTCAGGGGCTCAAGGATGCCTATGTGCGCCCGGTTGCCTGGCGTGGTTCGGAAATGATGGGCGTGTCGGCGCAAGCAACCAAAATAAATGTCGCGATCGCGATATGGGAATGGCCCAGCTATTTTGATGCTGAGGAACGTCTCAAAGGCATCCGTCTCGATCTTGCCAAGTGGCGTCGGCCTGATCCGGCAACAATTCCGTGTGAAGCAAAAGCCGCCGGACTTTACATGATCTGCACCCTGTCCAAGCACGCTGCGGAACGCAAAGGCTATGCCGACGCGTTGATGCTCGATTATCGCGGGCGAGTTGCTGAAGCAACCGGTGCAAACGTGTTTTTTGTAAAGGACGGCGAATTGCACACGCCAACTCCTGATTGCTTCCTGAACGGCATTACCCGGCAGACCGTGATGGAGCTTGCCCGTACCCGGCAAATCAAGATCAATGAACGAGCCATCATGCCGGAAGAAATGGCAAGCTTTGAAGAATGCTTCATCGTTGGTACGGCTGCAGAGGTAACGCCGGTTTCCGAAATCGGACCATACAGTTTTACCGTCGGGCAAATCACCACCACGTTGATGAACGACTACACCGATGCAGTGCAGCCCAAGGTGGCAGCAGCCGAGTAACAGACAAGACAACTGTACAAACTGAAACTGGGCGTGGCCATGAAAGATGGGCACGCTCAATTGCATTGCGCGCCTGAATTGCGCGTTTGAAACCTCCCAAATCATCGCTATAGTGCGGCTTCCGGTGCATTGATGGAGACGTTCGAAATGCGTGCTTGTATTCGCTTCCTGCTTGTCGCTCTTGTACTGTTCACCAGCACAGCGCTTGCCCGACTGCCCGCCCATGCAGCCGGTAACGAAGTGGTCGGAAAGACCATTGAATCGATCATTATCAACGGTGAAAGCAATATTGGTTCACTGGACGACGATGACCGGTTGATTCAGGTCTTCACATATTATTCCGATCGGTCGTTCAAACCAATATGGGTGCGCGACAATGGAATGAAGTCCAAGGGCAAAGTCTTGCTCAACTTCTTGAGCGAAATCGAGAATCACGGCCTTCGGGAATTCAAGTACCGGATAGTAGATATCGGGGCATTGGTCGGTGACCCGCACCCGCGCGCCCTCGCGGAACTGGAAATGTTGTTGACCAGCGCCTTCATCGATCTGGCCCGGGATCTGACAAGAGGCCGCGTTTCGCCAAACGAGGTAACAAAGCAGAATGATATTTCGGTGCGCGAACTGGGAGCAGCCTACCTGCTCGACGGCGCGGAAAAAGTCGATGACTTGCAACCTTACCTCAAGAGCCTGATGCCTCAGGACAAGCGCTATCACCGATTGGTTGCCAAACTGAAGGAGTATCGCGCCATAGCCGCCGCCGGCGGGTGGACAAGTATACCTCCCGGAAAAGCCCTGAAGCCTGGCGCAAAAGATGTGCGGCTTCCCTTGTTGCGTGAATTTTTGGTCACAACCGGCGACATGGATGCAGCAAAACGGCCCGTCGATGATCGCTATGACGAGGTCACCATTGCAGCTGTAAAAAAATTCCAGCGCCGCCATGGCCTTACCGATGACGGCGTTGTCGGACCGACCACGTTGCAACAGATCAACGTTCCGACGACCAAGCGGATACGGCAACTGGAGGTCAATCTGGAACGCCGGCGCTGGCTCGACCGGGAGCCGGGAGGCTTCTATGTGTTCGCCAATCTGGCAGACCAGGAACTCAAGGTGGTGAAGCAGGGCAAGACCATTCACACAGCTCGTATCGTGGTTGGCAAAACCTATCACAAGACACCGGTGTTTACGGAAGAGATGACTTATCTCGTCATCAACCCTTACTGGAATGTGCCATCATCAATTGCCAACAAGGAGTATTTGCCGAAGCTGAGAAAAGACCCCGGCTACCTGCAGCGTCAGGGAATTCGCGTCCTCGACAAGTCGGGCAAGGCAGTGAATCCGTATTCGGTAAACTGGTCAGCCATGGGCCGGATGCCGTATCGTTTGCGTCAGGACACGGGCGACAAGAACGCACTTGGCCGCATCAAGTTCATGTTTCCGAATAAATACAATGTCTACATACACGACACTCCCTCCAAGAGCCTGTTCAAGAAGGATTTGCGGGTGTTTTCCCACGGATGCATGAGAGTGGAAAACCCGACCCGACTGGCCGAAGTCATCCTGGGAGGACAGGGCTGGAACCTGGACCGGATCAACGGCCAGATTGCGTCCGGCAAACGGCGTATCGTCAAGCTGAAGCAGAAGGTGCCGGTCTATGTCACCTATATTACAGCCTGGGTGAACAAGGACGGCTCAGCCAACTTCCGCCGCGACGTCTACGGCCGTGATGAAACGCTGGCCGAACACCTCTTGACAGGTGGCAGGTTTGCAGAGGCCGACAATCACTGAGGCCCAATGCGGTTTGATTCAGGCGGCAAGTATTCTGCGGAATACCCAAAGCCGCGCCGGAGGGATATTGCGCACCATCCAGTCAAACGGTCCCACGGAATAAGTTTGCCAGTCAGGCGGAATTGGTGAATTCGGGCCATAGGAAATCTGCACAATCGGACGGCCCGGATTGAGCCGGTCAAACAGGCTGTGCAGAAGTTCCACCCTTTGTTTGACCGGAAAGTTCAGCAGGGGAATCGCTGAAACTATTGTATCGAATTTTTGCTCGCCCAGGTCACTCAGCATGTCATCCAGCGCAAATGCATTGCCGTGGAAAAAATGTACTCCCGGAAAATCAGATTTCAACTGCGGAATAAAGGCTTCCGTATATTCGACGGAATATAACTTTTCCGGCACCACGCCGCGCGCCAGAATTGCCTTGGTGATAACACCGGTTCCAGGGCCAAGCTCTAAAGCACGTCGCATTTAATCCAATTCATATCCTGCGGCCTTGAAGTAGTTTTGGCATTCGGTTGGTGTGAAGAGTTCGCAGATCTGACCTGTGGCTTGGCATACGGCATCAAAGCTTCG
>JAHEFB010000106.1 GCA_024640405.1 Alphaproteobacteria bacterium
CGTTTTTCCGGAAACCGCCATTCAGATGCTGGTCCAGATCCGGGATTTCAAATGACACACTGGTCTGTTGCGCTTCATCACCGGTATCGGGCGAGGTGTTCTGAAGCTGATTGATTGCAGACCTTGCCCTGTTTAAACGAGCAGTCGACGCCATCCTCCTGTTCCTTTGACAACAGATGTTCTCTTTTTGTTCCAGTAAAGCCAACCGTCAGCAATGAGTCAAGAGGGCGGACATATATCAAAGGAAAAATTCTCAATCGTATGTAGCAATGGTGGATTGAATCGCCTCAGCCAAAGCTGCCCACAACGGCTGCATCTTCCTGGTGCTCTTCGTCCTGAGTTGCAGCATCGAGATATTCAGGTCGGCTGCCGGAAACAGCGGGCCCGTCAGCATATCCATCTCATTTCTGGCAATATTATCGGCCACCAGGGAATGCGGCAGCCACGCAACGCCAAAGCCACCGCGGACAAATCCCATGACCGCATTGGTAAGCCCGGCTGTTATGTCGTGCGAAAATTGATGCGGAGTATGGGCCAGCACATCATCCAGCAGAACAATGCCCAGAAAATTATCACGCGGGTAGTCAATCAACGGAATTCTATGTTCCCCGGGAGAAATCGCCATCAGGGAGGATGTCAGTTCAGGCGCACAAACCGGCACCAGGCTGTCCCTGGCAACCATGGTTTTCTCGACCAGATCGCTTGGCCCGATGACCGGGCGGCCTCTCGTCTCGTAGGCCAGCATCAGCAGGACCTCTTCCGTCATCAGCATCTGGAAGCTTTGATTGTGGTTCTCAGCCCTCAGGCGTACCCGGTGCTGTCCGAGCCTGCCCTTGATTTTGCCCAGCGCTGCAGGCAGCAATCTCGAAGCGAGAGCCTGAACAGTTGCAATGGTGATGTCCTGGGTGTTGCTCGGTCCGGTTGCAATGTTCTCACGCAGTCGCTTCAGCCCGGCAAGGGTGCTCTCGATCTCTCCCCGGTTGGCTTCAAGCGCAGCGCTCGGGCGGGCAGGGCGAACGCTGCGGTCAACCAGACCAACACCCTGACGCGCCTCAATGGCTTGCAACCGGCGCGAATAGGCCGGTTGCGAAAGATTTCTGCGCCGTGCGGCAAGCGTAATATTGCGCACTTCAATCAGGGCCAGAAGATCTTCGAGGGACTGCTCATCCATACACAGTTAAATGCAGTATATGCATGTTATTTGTCAATTATTGCATTGGAAGTCAGCACGCTTGCATGCTAATGCTCTGGCATAGCAGATCAGGCTAAATTTCAAAAAAGAGGGAATTGTCCGTGTCCGTAAACGACAAGATCGTCTCAGACCTCGTGGCCAACAAGGTTGAGTTCGTAACAACGGTGCCCTGCAAGCAGCTTGCAGGGGTGATAGACAAAATCGAGCAAAGCAAGGACATCTACCATATTCCTTCCAACAAGGAAGACGAGGGGATGGGCCTGTGTGCCGGTGCATATATGGGCGGCAAGCGTCCTGCCATCATCATGCAGAACACGGCCATTGGTGTCACCGTCAACACGCTGGTGACCCTGACCCAGTATTACCGCATGCCATTGCCCATGCTGATCAGCTATCGCGGTGAACTGGGCGAACCGGTTGCCTGCCAGGTTGAAATGGCGGTTCACACCAAGGCCCTGCTGGCACAGCTCAACATTCCGACCTACCACTTCCATCACGAAGACGATGTCAACGAACTGGACGCCATCCTGAAGTACACCTTCATGTGCAACAAGCCGGTAGCCATTCTGACCGACGCCACATTCTGGAAAGGATACTGATCATGATCCGCTCTGAAGTATTGAAACAACTCATCCCGGTCATTTCCAACCATTTCGTCGTCTGTAACATCGGCCTGCCCAGCCAGGAAATGCACATGCTCGACGACCAGCCGACCAGTTTCTACATGCTGGGCACCATGGGATTGTCGTCCTCGATCGGGCTGGGTCTTGCATTGGCCCAGAAACAGAAGGTCATCTCCATTGACGGTGACGGATCGGTCCTGACCAACTTCGGCACCTTGCCGACCATTGCCAACAATGTTGCCGATAACTTTATCCTGCTGATCATCGACAACGGCAGTTATGGCTCAACCGGAGATCAGCCGACCTATGCCGGCAAGAAGACCTCGCTGACTGCTGTAGCGAAAGCCTGTGGTTGTGAAAACGTGGTTGAGTGCCAGGCAGAAGAAGCGGCTGCAACCGTGCAGGCCGCACTGGACAGCGACAAGATGACAATCATCGTCTGCAAGTGCGAGTCCGGCAATGTGAAGGTGCCTGTCATCACCATGGATCCGGTAGTCATCCGCGATCGCTTCATGAAGGAACTCCAGGCCCGCAATGGCTAGTGGAAATTTCTGCTCGAATCTATGACAATGAGTCCAGGGATGACGCTCGGCCAAATGGTCAGGCGTCATCTTTTTTTGGTGCGTGAAGTCAAAAACGCGTGGCCCGCCTATCAAGCTCCCATTGCAGATTGAGCGGGTGACGTCCAATGTGTGCGATACAAGTGCAAACTCAACAAGCAGACGAGGGGAAAAATGTCCGGTGTCTTCGCAATGTTCCTGGAACAATTTGTTGCGCCAATTCCCATTGCCGTTGGCATCGCGGGTGCGTTTTTTTCTCGCTCATGGCTGCACGTTCTAATGACAGCCATTGCCGCGGCATCGATCACTCAGATATTTCTCCGCATGTCAGACGCAGAACACAGCTTCAATCTCCTGACTTTCCTGATCGGTGTCGTCGCAGCGGGCATTTGGGCTGCATGGTTTTACTGGGTCCGGTTGAGCAGGACAAAAAACAACTGACGTCCACGTGCTGCCGCAATCCGCCTCAATCTGGCGGGATCTTAAGATTGCAAAATTGCAGCAACGCTTCCGGAATTTTGTACAAACCTGCAGCAAATCCAGACAATAGCCCTGCGCGTATCCAGCACCACATTCTTTGACAGCGGCAACTTTGGAGCGGTCCAACGTGCTTGGAGGTTTGATAATGGTCTTGTTGGAACTGATCAGTGCGTTGACGTCAAACGTCAGCGCAGTCTGGCTGAGCCTTATCGGTTGATGGAGCGTATGACCTCAAATCATTCGTCTGAGCTTCTGTTGCAGTCCTTTCCCGACGGGTTTCGCGCCGTTGTGGCTGGGTCGACCGGTGCTATCGGCAGCGCAATCATGCAGGTGCTCCTGGCACACCCAAGATGCAAGGAATGTGTTGGTCTGGCGCGGTCCACTGATCCGGCAATCGATCTTGGTGATGAAACCGGCATCGAGCAGGCAGCTAGCCATGTTTCCACAGGCGGAGATGTCCATCTGGTGATTGACGCCACAGGTTTTCTCCATGACGGAGCGGTCATGCCGGAGAAATCACTGAAGCAAATCACGTCATCGTCCATGCAGCATTCGTTTCAGGTGAATGCCATTGGACCGGCACTGCTGCTCAAGCATTTTCATCCGCTGTTTCCACGTCATCACAAGTGCTGTTTCGCCACCTTGTCGGCAAGAGTTGGTAGTATCGGCGACAATGCACTCGGCGGATGGTACGGCTATCGTGCATCGAAGGCGGCGTTGAACATGATCATTAAGACCGCTTCAATAGAGTTAGCCCGCACCCATCCTGATGCCGTATGCCTTGCGCTGCATCCAGGTACAGTGAAAACTGCATTGTCAGAACCATTCAGCTCTGGCCGCGACCTGTTTTCGGCAGAGGTGTCTGCCGGCATGCTGCTCAATGTCATTGATAAAGCCGACAGCAGCAACACCGGCAGCTTCCTGGCTTATGACCGAAGGGAAATTTGCTGGTGAAGTGTTTGATCAAGAAGAAGTGCTGTCTGAGTGTAACAGGGAGTTCGAGATGATCTTAAAGCGCCGAATGATTATTGCCGGACTGCTGGCAACCACCTTCTGTTTCCCCGGCACCGCTTCGATGGCAGGCAACAGGTCCGGGTTTCAGTTCAGTTTCGACGGATTTGACGGAAATCCGCTGCCATTGAGCAGGTTTCGTGACCGTGCCGTGCTTGTTGTGAACACCGCCAGTGAATGCGGTTATACAGGCCAGTATGCCGGGCTTGAAACGCTATGGCAGAACTACAGACACATGGGTCTGACCGTTGTCGGCGTGCCATCCAACAACTTTGGCGGCCAGGAACCGCTTGAAGGCGAGCAGATAAAGAATTTCTGCACTCTGAATTATGGTGTGACGTTTCCATTGGCTGATCGCACGGACGTTGTCGGGCGCGCTGCGCATCCGTTTTACAAGTGGGCGTTGGCTCAGGCAGGACCCAAGGCCAGGCCCCGCTGGAACTTTCACAAGATCCTGCTCGATCGTGACGGGAAAATCGCAGCAACATTCGCAACTGCCGTGGAGCCGACAAGCGACCAGGTACGACGCGCGATCATCAATGCACTGGGAGCAGGCTCATGAGCGCCAATGTCTGGCCCGGTTGGGCAAGGCGCCTTGCTGCCACGACTATGGCAACATTGGCGCTGACGTTCATGCTTGTGGATCCTGCGTCAGCCAGTCCTGCCGGTTGGGAGGCACTTAGAAAGGGCACAGCGTTCGTTCTCATGCGTCATGCACTCGCGCCCGGAACAGGTGATCCAGAGAATTTCAACCTGGATGACTGCAGCACCCAGAGAAATCTGTCCGACGTGGGGCGGCAACAGGCGCGCGAGACGGGTGAGTTCTTCAGGGCCAATGGTATAGACAAGGCCGAAATCTGGTCCAGCGCCTGGTGCAGGTGTCGCGAAACCGCCGAACTGCTCGCACTGGGCAATGTGGAAACCCTCCATTCACTCAACTCGTTCTTCGGCCGGCGGGACAGGCGGCTGCCGCAGACCAGGGCATTGAAAGACTGGTTGCAGGCGCGCGCGATGGAAACACCGCTGGTTCTGGTCACCCATCAGGTGAACATATCTGCGTTGACGGGCGTCTATCCCCGATCAGGAGAGTTGATTTTTGTCGAGGTGACCGGGAACAGTTCTGTAAATGTTGTGGGCCGCGCCTTGATTGAGCAATGACGACGCAAGATTTGTAGGCTCAGGGTCACAAAATCGGTTCGGTGTCGACCTCATTCAATGTTGTCGCCTGACCTCACACACATAAGCGCGAAGCGGAACGGAGCCACTGACCGGATCGACGTCATCATGGCCAATCACCAGGTTGAAATTTGCGCTGTCCGGGCCAAGAGGTTCAAATCCGGGAGCGTCGATTTCGGGGCAGGCCTGCCACCATCCGTGTTGTCCGCAGACCACTTGCGGGTCCAGCGCCTCGTCGAAACGGGCACGCGCACGCACTTTGCCGTTCGGGGTTTCGATTTCAACCCAGTCCCCGGCTTCAATCGAACGCGTTGCCGCTGTGGCAGGATTGAGGTCGACCTGGGGATCCGGCGCCCGCCGCCGCAAGCTGGGCAGGCCGCGGTGCTGGCTTTCGCAATACAGCGAATCCTTTGCGCAGGTGAGGATCAATGGATAGGTTTTCACAAGGTCCGGTCTGGAATTGAGACTGACCAGCGGTTCTTCGTAGTCAGGGAGCGGCGGATAACCCTTGTCCAGCAATGTTTCTGAGTAAAACTCCACCTTGCGTGATGGCGTGTTGAAACCGCGCGGTATGCCGTCTGCGCGCACGGCATATTTTTTGTGCCGGGTTTGCAGCGGCACGCTTACGCCGGCAGGCATTTTCCGCAAAGCTTCCAGTGTCACCCCGCTCGGTGCCAGCTGGTGGCGGTAGGCGGCATCGATGTCGCCGTTCCAGAACTTGTCGCCGAAACCCATCCGGCACGCCAGATCAAAGACAATCTGGATGTCGGATCGCGAGTCGCCCCGGGGCTCAACCAGCTTTTTGCGCAGCTGGATCAGGGAGCAGGCCGTTTCACTGGTTTCAAAACCGATCTTCAGTCCTTCTGACTCGAACGGGCTGGTTGTCGGCAGGACAATATCGGCCGTTTCCGCACTTGGATTCATGAACAGGTCAACATGGACATGAAAGTCCAGGGCGGTCAGCGCTTGGTGCCCGCGTTCGCCGTCGGCATGTGCAACCAGCATGTTTGAACCGAAACTGACCAGCCCTCGAACCGCATATGGCTCCTTTTCCAGAATTGCCCGGTAAATACTTGCCGATGTGACATGGTCGAAGCGTGCAGGACCGAGCGGCCGGTCTTCCAGACCCAGGGTCTTCGCCTGCTGCTGCACAGACAGCATATCGTCGCCTTGAACGTTGTTGCTGGGAGCAGCGGGAAACTGAACGTTTCCGCCCTTTTCATCGAAGTTTCCGGTGAGGGCATAGACCAGGCCGATCGCACGCGCGATCTGGGTCGCGTTGGACTGTTGTTCCAGGCCACTCCAGGCCATGTACGCAACCGGTCGCGAAAGCCACAGTATTTCCGCCGTCTGTATGACCTTGCCGGCTTCGACGCCTGTCAGCCTTTCGACTTCCTCTGGACCATACCGGTCACAAAGATCAGCCGTAAGCTGGAAAGCCGGTTGGCAGGTGACGGGCCCCTGTGGCGTTTCAACCTCGAAGCTGCCGAACAGCGCCAGCTTGGCATTGTCAGCTGCATAGCTGCCGAGGTCCGGGGCATAGGCAACTGGTCGTCCCACGGTTTCATTCCAGGCCAGGTAGTTTTTTGCCGAACCAGCCGGATCAACATCCTGTTCGCGCAGGAATCGGCCCGTGTCTGCGCGAACCAGCAAAGGCCCGTTTGTCCAGTCGCGAACGAAGTCTTTGTCGTACCAATTGCGAGCAATCATTACATGCGCCAGGCCGAGGGCAAGCGCGCCGTCACTGCCCGGCCGGACCTGCAGCCACTGATCCGCGCGGCGTGCCAGACCGGCGTGGCGCGGATCGATAACGATCAACCGTGCGCCGGAATTCTGTGCGGCAACGGTGGCGGTTGCATGGGCGATCCGGGACACGGTCGGATTGTACCCCCACAACACGATGCAGCCGGCATTGTCCAGATCAGGCATGCAGTCGGCCGGGAGCCCGGCTCCGAAGGTGTAGATGTTGGCGAGGTATCTTCCCCAGCCGCAAAGCTCCATCGAGACAGACTGATTGGGGCTGCCAAATGCCTTTCTCAGGCGGCGGACCCACGTGATCGAATCTGACAGGGCAGAAGTGGACGGAGAGGCGGTATTGAAGACCACGGTTTCAGGGCCATGGCGATCCGCCAACGCTTTCAGTTTGCCGGCGATTGTATCGAGTGCTTCGTCCCAGCTGATCTGCTGCCAACCCGCATCGGCGGCACCTTTCGGCCGTGTCCGCTTCATTGGATAAAGCAACCGGTCCGGATGGTAGACAAGTTCCGGTGCAACCTTTCCCTTGATGCACAGCGCCTGGCCGGTTGGATGCGAAGGATCAGGTTTCAGCGCTACAAAACGGCCATCCTCGAGCGTGGCGGTCGCACCACAGCGAGAGATGCACAGTGCGCAGAAGCCGGGAACCTGTTCAGTTGTGAGAGTTTCAGCAGACATTGCAGGATTACCTTGAACTTGGGTGCGGCACAGTCAGGCCGATGTGCCATAGTCGGGTAGATTAGCACATCATTGGCACGAAAAAATCCGAATGTCTGCCGCAGACAAAGGCAGAAAGTTTACCGCGCCTTCCAACCCTGCAGAGCGACATGGGTTCATGTGGACCCATGTCGCTCTAACCGGTTTTCAGTTTCGAAGGCCGTTTGTCTTGCCGGCCCTTGTCAGGCGGATCCGTTATCAATCATCAAGCTTGATGCACACAGCTTGCGACGCGGTTGGCGCAATTTGCGTTGCGTTGAAGATTTCGGCCTGGAACTCGAAACATTCGGACTGTTTCTTCTCGTTCCGGTCTTTGTCTTTGCCTGGCTTCCCGGCATGTTTGTCTGCCAGATAAAATGTGGCATTGAACCTGCCGCGCCTGTCCGTATGGCTGATCTCGTACTGCATCGCGCCATCTGGACGAACCATACGAACGCGGACAGCCTGCTTCTTGATATGCGGACTTACACGACCGCCGATCTGGACGGATTTCTTGCCGACCTTCTCAACCTTCTCGTCGAGTTTTATGTCTCCTTTGTGTTTTGGAGAGACGTTGGACAGCACGCCACCGATGGGAGACATCCAGGTGGCGGGGATTCCGGTGACTTCCACTTTTTCCGTATAATAGTGCGGCACATGGCCCTTTAGCCGGATGCGGGCCTTGGCCTCTTTCATTTCCTTGAAATCAACAGTTGGAATCATCAGCAGGTCCAGCTTGCGTTCGCCAAGCGGTTCCAGCGTCAGCCAGCGATGCGGGAAGTAGACATAGTAGCCGCGCGGTACGCCATCGAGGGAAAGAACGATGATGGTCTTTTCCTTCAGCGGATTGCGAACGGCAACAGTCAGCTTGACCGGCTCGGGAACCGAAGCGGAGGGGGGTTGGAAATTGAAGACATTCTCCTGCGCCTGATTATTGGAGCCGGTGACCTCGCCCAGCTGCTGGGAAATTGCCGCTTTGAGGCAGGTATGTTCGCCGACAAGCGGAACCCAGTTGACAAACTGCTCTGCCGATCCGTTTGCAGGAACAAGCGGATGGGTAAACGTGTTCAGCGGTGACCAGTTGCCATTGTCGCCGACACCGGGCGGGTTGATGGCATAGTAGGTGACCTTGACGTCGGTAGCGTCGATCCCTCCGTCATTATGAACGCGGGCATAGTAGCGGTTGATTTCCAGAGGGCGCGGCTCATCGCCATTTCCGACCGGGTTGCCGCCGGGATCGGTAAAGTCGTAGCTGCCGAACGGATTACGATCAATCCAGATGTCTTCGGTTTCATAGCCGGGACCCCACGGTTCGATCCGCAGGTCAAACTGACCGTCCGGATCATCAGCGATGGACTGGGCCCATTCCACACGAACCCTGCACACCCGCGGACGCGCTTGCACGTTGTCTTCCTCCACGGTGATCTCAAGAGCCCGCAACGGGTCTTCCGCGCTTTCACCTTCCAGCATGATGCGCTGGTCGTCCTGCAGCAAGGTAATCAGCCGGGATTGGTGATTGTTGTTCAACTCCCCGGTAACAACCTTGGTCACCACAACACCGCCGTCAGGTGATCCGAACAACGGGAGTGGGATCAATGGATCGAAAATTTGCGGATCCGACGCGTCTTCTGGCCGCTGACGTACTTCAACAAAATAATACAGTCCGTCAGAAACCCTGATGCGGGTGAGATGGTAACGGTCGGAAATGGTATCTTCGCTCAGACCGTGCGCAACCAGTTCATATGTTTCTGAGAACGGATTACGGTCCCAGTCCAGATCGACAATGTTGTTCGCCTGATACCAACCCAGCTGATGCATCAGAAAGCCGGAAAACAGGGGATGAGAATCGTGATTGCCCATCATTTCGAAGTTTTGCGCCGTGGCTTCTGAACCGTCGATCAAATCACTGGCATAGACGTCTTCGCCCAACACCATGCCGCCGTCGATCATGTTATGGGCAAATTCGTGTGCAGCGCGGCCCCAGTCGGCATCATGGCCCTGTGCGATCAGGCCGACGGGTTCATCCAGCGTGATATTGATGTTGACGCTGCCGCCATCGGAATAGGCAAAATTGTCCTGGCTCCAGCCGCCCCAGGCCCGAACAAACGTGCCGTCCAGGTAAACCGCAGCGGTCATTACCACATAGTTGTTCAGGTCGAAGCCCTGGTCCTGGGCGCCCTGTGCGCTTTCGGCCATCAGTTGCGCCAGCACCGCGGCATCAAAGTTGGGATATCCCGGCGCGCCGTTAGCCCGGTAATAGGTATCGTGGTCGCCTATCAGCGGTACGAAGTCGGTCACGTCCACCTGAACGTTCAGGGCGCCGTAACTGACCTGGTCATAATAGGTGGTGACGTTGGCAAAGGTGTCGATCAGTGTCTGCTGTTCTGCCGCCAGATCAGCGGGCACCGTATCTGTTGGAAAGCTCGGGATAACAATTATGTTGGCAGTGCCGGTGGGAGGGACGCCGCCCGCCAGCGGCGAATTTGCGGGCCCGGCGCCGGCATAGGAGAAGGGTGGGCCATCTTCGCCGCTACCGGGTTTTGGCCATGGACGGGTCTCAAAATCCAGCGGTCCGTGTGCGGTTGCGCCATCTACTGTGACGCTGACCTGACCGGAGCCGCAGCGCGGATCGGTGATGACGAGCAGTTTGTTGGGCTCGCTTTCAACAACCAGGGCTGGCAGGCCACCGACTTTCACGTGATTTCCCTTGCGATCATTGTCGAAACCGGTGCCGATAATGACCATGACAGTACCCGCATAACCCTTCCATGGCTGGAATTCTGCGATGGAAAGACCCGTAGCGGGCGCAAGTCGGAAGCGGTCGAGATGCCGCATCAGGAGTTGGGGATCAAGCAGTTGCGCGCGTATGTCGGTTGACAGATATTTCGCGTCTAGTCGGGGTATTCGTTCCATGGCGACTTCCTTTCGAAAAAGCGTTTGGATTCCCCATGCCCGGTTATGTTCCGTGCTCGAAATTGCCTCCTGGAAAATAACCTGAGGGCAGGATGTCTTATGACGCCTGCAGGCACAGTGGGAATTCGCACACAGGCCCGGTCAAATTGGTGCCTTGCGCCACACGTTCTTCAAGTCTCAGCAGGTGGCGATGTCGCTCAATTCCACTGCACAAAACGGTGGTAGATCTGGCTGCCTTCACCCGCAAAGTGGTTTATGGCAACACGATGATAGGAGAGATCCGTCAGCGCGGCGGGGACACTCTCGATGATCGAACCTGCGGTATCTCAAGGGAATTTTCTGGCGCTCGCGCCGAAGTTCATCGTAACTGCAACCCGTTCTAGCCGAAAGGAAAGCAGATCCGGGCAATGTGCTACGGTGCGATTATCGCTGCTCCGATGAGAGTGAACCTTCGGCAGTTCGTCCGATGATCAGCCTGCCTTGATCGCTGCGACATGCCCGGCAAAGGCAGGGTCCGCCATCAGTTTCTTGCAGCGCGCAAAGCGGCCGTCAGCATAGGCACGAAAATCGTCCACCGGGTTTTCATTCGCCAACTGGATCAGGCCCCAAAGTGTCCACAACAGATCGCACATCGCCTTGTAGATCACCACTCGGCCATGCTCGGAGGCTGTTGCGTTGCGATCGAAATAGGCGGTCATCATCTCTTCATCCTGCACCGCGTTGAACTCGCCTTCAACGGACAGATCGCCCAGATCCCACATCGGGTCGTTCATCCCCGAGTATTCCCAGTCAACGATCCACATGCGCTCGTCGGTATCGAGGAAATTTTCGCACAACGGATCACAATGGCACGGCGCTGGCTCTGCCGGATGAGCAGCGAGCGCGGCCCGTACGGTTTCGGCTTCTGCGACAACATCGTGATAACCGTCCGGCAACGCCACATCCTTTGTCGACAGTATCCCCAGATACTCGTCAATCATCTGAAACAGCTCGAAATGAAACGGAAACTCGGCACCTGAGGTATGCAGTTTGCGGAAAGCCCGGCCGGCTCGTGCCGGGGCTCCTGTACGTGACCGGAAGGCTTCCGGGGTCATGGTTTGGGTATTGTCGATAAATCTGGTGACCATCAGGCCGCTGTCAGCATCGGCATAAAGCACTTCCGGCGACACGCCTGCCCGGGCCGCCTCTTTTGCAGCCACTGCCTCGTTGCCACGGTCTATATACTCTTCAGTCCCTTTCCCGGGAACCCGCAGGCAATGGTCTCCCACGCGATAGACCAGATTGGTCAACCCGCCCAAACGTTCGATTGGCCCGGCATAACCTTTCAACATGGGTATTGTTGCCATGGCATTGCGAGCTTCGGTTAGTTCATCAGTCATTTGGAAAGCCTTACCGGAAAGGTTTACTGTTTACCTGTCTTGACTATCATGGCGCGGCAATTGCGCAAATGCCATGGAGTACCCGATGACCAGTTCCAAGCATGATGGACATCTCGGCGCGGTTTATGATGCAAAAAAGCCCGAAGAAGTTGCCGGGCACTATGACCGCTGGGCGGAGAGCTATGATTCAGACATGGCTGTTGCCGGATATCGGCACCCGGCTATCTGCATGGCTCTGCTGACCCGGCATTTGCCGCGCGGAGCAGAACCCCTGCTGGACGCGGGCGCCGGCACAGGATTGGTGGGGGAATGGCTCGGGATTATGGGCTACCCGCGGGTTGATGCGCTGGATATATCAGAAGGCATGCTGGCAGTTGCCAGGAAAAAACGCATTTACAATCAACTTCACCAAATGGCACTGGGCGATAAGCTGGCATTCTCGGACAATGCGTTTGCGGGAGTAATTTCGGCAGGGGTCTTTACCACCGGGCATGTCGGCGCCCAAGGCGTCGATGAACTGATCCGCATCTGCCAGCCCGGCGGGGTGATTGTGTTGACCGTCAAGCAAACCTTGTGGGCAGCAGAATTTCAGGCCCACATATCTGAACTGCAGGACAGCGCAAGAATAATACTTGCAGAACTAACCGAGCCTTATGTTTCGATGCCCGGTGAAGCAGCCACGATTCCTAGCAGGGGAGTGGTGATAAAGGTCTGCTGATCGTCTGGTGCGGTGTTTTCAGCAAAATTCCACAGTGTGGGTTAAGGAACGCGCGGTTTCTTTCCCAACAGTGAAGATTCATTTGACTCTGCTTGGCGAGGAGTTCCAGAATTCGCCGGGTTAACTTTGTAAAGTTGCCGCTCGCATGGGTTGGCGGTGCATGTCAGGTGAGAGGAAGTCTAAATATGAGTATTGCGAAAACCGTTCGCGGCGCGCTGGCGTCTTCTGTGTTAGCTGTTGCTTTGGCAACTTCAAGCATCCAGGCTCAGGCTGCTGCGCCTGAGTCAAATGATCCCATCAAAATCGTCTTGTTCGACTGGACCAGTGTGAACCTTAACGCCAAGATTCTGGGGACCGTTCTCGAGCGCCTTGGCTACACTGTCGAATATCCGACCGGTGACTACTTGTCGAGCCTGTCGACCGGTCTGACCAATGGCGATCTGACGATCGGCATGGAGTACTGGGACACAACGGCCAGCGGACCGATGAAAGCCGCCGACGCAACCGGTCTTACCGAGCGTCTGGGCGCACTGGGTCCAAAGGCCAAGGAAGAATGGTGGTATCCCGAGTACATGAAAGAGAAATGCCCCGGACTGCCGAACTGGGAAGCTTTGAAGGACCCCAAATGTGCGGAAGCTTTTTCAACTGCCGAGACTGCACCCAAAGGTCGTTATCTGGGAGGACCGGTAACCTGGGAAGGTTTTGATGACGAACGGGTCGTGTCGCTCGGACTTCCGTTTACGGTGGTTCACGCCGGTACCGATGGCGCGATGTTTGCCGAGCTTGAGTCAGCATACCAGCGTAAGGCGCCAATCATGCTTTGGGTTTACTCACCACACTGGGCCCCTGCCAAGTACAAGGGTGAATGGGTGGAGTTTCCTGAATACACTGACGCCTGTTACAACGATCCGAAGTGGGGCATGAACCCCGACAAGGCCCATGACTGCGGCAAGCCGTTTGGCGACATCTGGAAATATGCCTGGGCAGGCATGAAGGACAAATGGCCGGTAGCCTACAAGGTCGCAAAGGCATACCAGGTCACTTCGGATGAACTCAATGCCATGAGTGGCGAAGTCGATCTTGAAGGAAAGTCCATCGAGGAAGTGGCAGCAGCCTGGGCAGACGCCAACGAAGCCAAATGGAAGGCGTGGGCCGACAACTGACGCCAAACACCTGAACACCGATCCGATCCGGGCAAATTGCGCCGGGTCGGATCGCACTTATTGTCTGACGGCAACACGGGATATCAAACGCATGGCACGTAATTCTCCAGCCCAGCAGGGGAATGCAACCTCCAATGGGGATGTCCATCGCCCGGTTAAACTGGCTTGCCGTAATGTCTGGAAAATTTTCGGAAATGGGGCTGAGGATTTCATCTCCAGGCACGGTGGCAACGCCAGTGCTTCCGATCTGGTATCGGCCAACCTGATCGGGGCCGTCCGCAGTTGTGACCTGGAAGTGCGTCAGGGTGAAATTTTCATCATCATGGGGTTGTCGGGCTCCGGTAAATCGACATTGGTCCGCTGCATGTCCCGGTTGATCGAGCCGAGCTATGGCAAGGTCGAATTCGAAGGCAAGGACCTTTTGTCAATATCGACGGAAGAACTCATTGAAATACGCCGCCATCGCATGGGCATGGTGTTCCAGCATTTTGCGTTACTGCCTCATTTGTCGGTGCTGAACAATATTGCCTTTCCGTTGTCGATCCAGGGCATGGACCGGGCAAAGCGTGAAGCCCGCGCTCGCGAAATGATCGATCTTGTGGGTTTGAGCGGGCGCGAACATTTCTATCCCCGCGAGTTGTCAGGTGGTCAGCAGCAACGCGTTGGCATCGCACGCAGCCTGTCAACCAACCCTGAAATATGGTTTCTCGATGAGCCGTTTTCGGCTCTCGACCCGTTGATACGGCGCGAAATGCAGGACGAACTGATCCGGCTGCAGGGGGTCTTGAAGAAGACGATTGTATTCATTACCCACGATTTTGATGAAGCCATCCGGCTGGCAGACCGTATCGCCATCATGAAAGACGGCGAAATCATTCAGATCGGAACACCGGAGCAACTGGTGACCAGTCCTGCGACCGATTATGTTGCCGAATTCACCCGGGACGTTCAGCGCGCCAAGGTTATGTCTGCCAGAAGCCTGATGCAGAAACCGGGCCGGGCCAAATGCGCAGGTACCGTTGCCCCGGACACCAAGGTCTCAAGTTTTTCCGCGGAGATCGTATCGGCCGGGAAGCCTTTTTCCGTTGTAAGCGGTTCAGGAGAAGCCATCGGCGAGGTCCACCCGCAGGCGGTCATCGACCTTCTTGCAGGAATTGACAGGAGTGCTGTCAACCCGTGAGTTCCATAACTGAAAACACTTTGCGCGGGGAAAACCGGACGCTGGGCGGATGGAGCCTGATCTGGCTTGGCGCGTCGGTGCTGGTGTTGATGTTGCATCTGCTGCGTGACGTTTTTCCGGTCGCGGTTGAGTATCCGTCTGCCTTTGTGATTCCATTTTCCGAGTGGATCAGCGCAATCATGACCTGGCTGAAAGTCAATCTGACATGGCTCACCCGATCCATGACGGCCATCCTGGACGTGCCGCTCAGCTTCGCGCTTAAACTGCTGGCCAAGGGCTTCAAGTTTGGTCACGGGCTGGAAGCCTGGACGCTGCCGCGATTGTCCTGGGTCGGAGTGGTGATCGTGGCATTTCTGGCCGGCCGTGCAGCAGGTGGTTTAAAGCTGGGCCTGTTGACAGGCAGCTGTTTCTTGTACGTCGCGCTGTTTGGCAAGTGGACCAGTTCCATGCTGACCCTCGGACTGATCGCCATTGCGGTGCCGTTTTGCATCGTGACGGGCCTGTTTGTAGGCATCTGGGCCTGGCGGAAACCCTGGGCAGAGCGCTTCATGGTGTCACCGGCTCTCGACCTGATGCAGACAATGCCGACCTTTGCATACCTGATCCCGATGCTGCTGCTGTTCGGCAACTCTCCCGTTTCAGCCATGATGGCGACCGCCATTTTTGCTACTCCACCCATGGTACGCGCCACCATGCTGGGCTTGTCCCGCATACCATCGGAAATTTCCGACTTTAGCGAAATGGCCGGATGCACCAGGCGCCAGAAACTGTGGCAGGTGCAACTCCCGTCTGCCCGGCCAACACTCATGGTCGGGGTCAATCAGGTTATCATGCTGGCTCTCAACATGGTGATTATCTCGTCGATGATCGGGGCCGGGGGACTGGGCTATGACGTGCTGCTGGCCTTGCGGGCGCTCAAGGTCGGCAATGCCATGGAAGCGGGCCTTGCCATTGTCGCCATAGCCATTGCGCTCGACCGGTTGAGTCAGGCGATGGCTGCCAAGCAGGCGCGTGGTAACGTGCATCAGGACCAACAGGAACGCAGTATTTTTCAGCGGTATCCGAATTTGATTCTGGCAATTGCAGCGCTGGTGATAACCACATTGCTGTCATTCGCCGTTCCTGCATTTGCCAAAGTGCCGCCGGAAATCACCATCTCGACGGCGCGCGCCTGGAAAGACGCGGTTACCTGGGTGACCATCAACTGGTTTGACGTGATTGAGACATTTCGCGTCACGCTGATACTCTATGTGTTGAATCCGTTGCGAGCCTTCTGCGAGGGCTTTCCGTGGGCGGGCGCCGTATTTCTGCTGGGACTTGCCGGCTTCCAGTTGGGCGGCTGGCGGCTGGCTGTGACGGTTGCCGTCCTTACTACATTTTGTGCCGCGACCGGATTGTGGGAAAAGACGATGGCCACTGTCTATCTGTGTGGCATTTCAGCGTTGGTTGCCTGCCTCATCGGTATTCCGTTGGGATTGATGGCGTCGCGCAGCGACCGTTTCGAGCGGTTTCTTACGCCAATAATTGACACGCTTCAGACCATGCCGTCCTTCTGTTTCATAATCCCGGTGGTGATGCTGTTCCGCATTGGCGATGTAACCGCGATGATTGCAACGGTGGCGTTCGCGGTGGTGCCTGCCATCCGCTACACAAATCATGGCATCCGGCAGGTGCCGCCGTCGCTGATCGAAGCGGCAAAGGTCTCCGGATGCACCAGGACACAGACTTTTTTCAGGGTCCAGTTGCCGGTCGCACTGCCGGAGATCATGCTGGGCATCAACCAGACCATTCTGATGGCTCTGGCCATGATCATCATTTGCGCGATGATCGGCACCCGTGATCTGGGACAGGAAGTCTTCATAGCGCTGTCCAAGGCGGATGCCGGTCGCGGCATTGTTGCCGGCCTGTCCATAGCCTTCATCGGCATAATTGCCGACCGGTTGTTCAACGCGTGGAGTTCACGTACGCGGGCCAGGCTTGGTTGATAAAATGACCCAGACGGACAAGCAGCAAACCCGAATACAGGCATTGCCGATCTGGCAGGCAAGCATAGACGTATCGCCGCTGCACGGCGGACTGAGCAATGAGAGTTTCGTGGTCACCCACGCAGGTGAACGCTATGTCGTCCGCTTTGGCCAGGACTTTCCGTTCCATCATGTTTTTCGCGACCGCGAAGTCATGGCCGCACGCGCAGCACACGCCGCCGGCTTTGCTCCGGAACTGGTTCACGCAGAACCTGGCGTGATGGTGTCACGGTTCATAGATGGCAAGACCTATGGCGAGGCAGATGTCCAGGACAATCAAGAGGATATTGCGAAATTGATGCGCCGGTTTCATGAAACAATGGCGCCGCATGTCAGTGGAGCAGGGTTCATATTCTGGGTATTTCACGTCATTCGCGACTATGCCGGCACACTCGCTGCCGGCGACAGCCGAATGAGTGCCGAGTTGCCGCGATACCTGGAACTTGCCAGGGCACTGGAAGACCCACAGGTGCCGATGCCGATCGTTTACGGGCATCATGATCTGTTGCCGGCCAACTTTATTCATGACGGCTCTCGATTGTGGCTGATTGATTTTGAGTATGCCGGTTTCGGAACCGCCATGTTTGACCTGGCAGGCGCCACCTCGAACGCGGGTTTTGATGCTGCGCTGACAACTGATTTTATGACTTGCTATCTGGGACAGAAACCTGATGCAGCAGTGATGCAAAGCCATGCTGCCATGCAGTGCGCGTCGTTGTTGCGCGAGGCCATGTGGAGCATGGTATCGGAGCTATATTTGAACGCCCCGGGCGTCGACTATGTCGCCTACACAACTGAAAACCTCGAAAGACTGGCTCAAAGTCTTGATGCCTACCAGACGGCTTATGGAAAGGTTTGACGCCTGATGCCTGTTCCGACAGATGCACAGATTGTGGTTATAGGAGGCGGTATTATTGGTTGCTCGACCGCCTATCATCTTGCCCGCGATTACAACGCAGATGTAGTGTTGCTGGAACAGGGCCAGCTGACGTCGGGTTCCACCTGGCACGCTGCCGGACTGGTGGGGCAGTTGCGCTCGTCAGCTTCGATTACCCAGGTTCTTAAATATTCAGTCGATCTGTATAAAAGCCTCAAGCAGGAAACCGGTCTGGAAACCGGTTGGAAAATGACCGGCTGCCTGCGGCTTGCCAACAATGAAAACCGCTGGACGGAGTACAAGCGTCTCGCCACCACCGCCGGCAGTTTCGGCATGGACATGCATCTAATCTCGCCCGAGGAAGTCAAGAAGATGTGGCCCCTGCTGCACGTGGATGACCTGGTGGGTGCCAGTTGGCTGCCGACCGATGGTCAGGCCAGCCCGTCGGATATTACCCAGTCGCTGGCCAAGGGGGCCCGCATGCATGGCGCCAACCTGATTGAAGGCGTACGGGTCACCGGATTTCAAATGGATGGCGACCGCATAACGGCGGTTGAGACGACCGAAGGCACGATACGGTGCGAGAAAGTTGTCAACTGTGGCGGGCAGTGGGCCCGGCAGATCGGGGCCATGGCAGGCATTAATGTTCCGCTTCAGCCTGTGAAACACCAGTATGTCATCACAGAGAAAATCGATGGGCTGGCAACCGATGCACCGACAATTCGCGATCCCGACCGCTTCACCTATTACAAGGAGGAAGTCGGCGGGCTGGTGATGGGCGGATATGAGCATAATCCGATTGCCTGGACCACCGGCAACGTTCCGGATGAGTTCCAGTTCCAGTTGTTTGATGACGACTGGGAGCATTTCGAACAGCATATCGAACAGGCTGTGCAGCGCGTGCCGGCGTTCGAGACGGCCGGTATCAAGCAGATGATCAACGGGCCGGAAAGTTTCACGCCAGACGGCAATTTCATTCTCGGATCAGCACCCGAATGCGCAAATATGTATGTTGGTGCCGGCTTTAACGCATTCGGTATTGCGTCCGGAGGAGGTGCCGGCTGGGTGCTGGCGCAATGGGCGATATCCGGCGAAGCGCCCATGGATCTCTGGGTGGTCGACATCCGCAGGTTCTCCGGTCTTTACGAGGATCGCGACTGGGTATGCGAGCGAACCCTGGAAGCCTATGGCAAGCATTACACCATCGGATTCCCGCATGAAGAATATACCTCTGGCCGCCCGCGCATCATCTCGCCATTGTATGAGCGCCTGAAGCAACATCGCGCGGTCTTCGGCTCCAAACTGGGATGGGAGCGGCCCAACTGGTTTGCGCCTGAGGGCATGGAGCAACACGACATTTATTCCATGGGGCATCAGAACTGGTTTGCGCCGGTTGCCGAAGAACACAGGCTGGTGCGTGAAAGTGCAGGCATTTTCGACCAGTCGTCATTCGCCAAGTATGAATTGACGGGGTCAGGCGCCGGCGCAGCACTCAACTGGATTTGCGCCAACAATATTACCAAAGGTCCTGGACGGTTGACCTATACCCAGATGTTGAATTCACGTGGCGGCATCGAATGCGACCTTACGGTCGCGCAGTTGGCTGATGATCGCTTTTACATTGTCACTGGCACCGGCTTTCGCGCCCACAATGCGGCCTGGATCAGGGATCATTTACCTGAGGGTTGCGACGCGCGGCTGGACGACGTCACCGAACAATTCGGAACCCTGTCCCTCATGGGGCCACGCTCGCGCGACATTCTGTCAGCCGTGACGGATCATGATGTTTCCAGTCAGGCTTTCCCGTTCGGCCATGTTCGCGAGATTGAGATTGCCGGCCACCCGGTTCGCGCATTGCGGGTGACCTATGTTGGTGAGTTGGGATGGGAATTGCATCTGCCCATTGCTGCGACGGGAGATGTGTTTGACAGCCTGATGGCAGCTGGTGCGGAATGTGGGGTGCGTCCGGTTGGTTATCGCGCCCTTGAATCGCTGCGGCTGGAAAAAGGCTATCGTGCCTGGAGTTCTGACATAACGCCGAACGACACCCCGTTTGAGGCGGGCCTCGGCTGGGCGGTGAAGTTGCGGTCGGAGGTTGATTTCATGGGCCGAGCAGCCTGTGAGCGGGTAGCCAACCAGCAACTCGGCAAGAAACTTGCCTGTTTTACGGTGGAGGATCCAGCAGTGGTATTGCTGGGCCGCGAGACCATTCTGCGAAATGGCCGGTTCGCCGGGTATCTCAGCAGCGGAGGTTTCGGACACACGGTCGGCAAACCCATCGGTCTTGGGTATGTTCGCAACCCGGATGGGGTTGATGATGATTGGCTGACAAAGGGCGATTACGAACTGGTCGTGGCGACCGAACGTGTACCTGCGGTACTTCACCTTGATCCGCTCTATGATCCTGCGTCGAAGCGCGTAAAATCCTGAGCGGCTGTTATCCGCGATTACCGATAGACCGGCTCATGTCGGCGGTGCCCTTTCAATCGCTGTTTTGACTTCGCTCAAAGCCTCGTCTGCCGCACTGCGCTAGATTGACATCATCGGATCGCTCGACAGCTGGTGAAAGTTGGTTTCGCGAAGGAATTTCGTTGGAACAGGTGCCCTGGCAATTGCAGCGGGACCCGGTTCTTATTGTTTCGCTGACGACGGTGATTTTTCGTCACCATATGAAGCAAGGGGAATCTCAACTTGCGTACATTGATTGTCTATTACTCCCGCACCGGAACCACGGCCACGATTGCCAGGGCGTTGGCTAGTCGGCTGGACGCGAACATGGCCGAGATTACCTGCGCCAGATACTCAGGCGGTATCTGGCGATATCTGCGGGCTGGTTATGACAGTGTCCGCGGTAACCTGCCTGAAATCGAGATGCCGGTGTTTGATTCTGATGAGTATGACCTTTTGTTGGTCGGCACGCCGGTCTGGACCAGCTACCCGGCACTGCCTATCAGAGCTTTCCTGGACCGAAAACCAGACCTTCCCGGGCGGATTGCGGTTTTCCTGACCCACGGCGGTCATTCACCTCCGCAGGCTTGCATCGACAAGCTTGCCGAATTGCTGCCGGCGCCAATTGAAGCAAAGCTTGCCTGCAACAGCGCTCAGGTCACGGCGGGCAAGTACGCTGACGATGTCAACGATTTCGCCACCAAACTTGAAAAACGGTCAATTAAATGACGTTGGCGCACTTTGGCCGTGGAATTCAGATATTTTCGGCACGATGCCCTAGCAATTCACGTCAATGACGGATAACATATTCACAAATTTATATGTTTGGAGTGTCTGTCATGCTTGATCGTCGCGAATTCCTTGCCACCACGATTGCGGCCGGGGCCGCGCTGCCTGCGCTGAACTCGCCGGTGTTTTCAAAATCATCGTTTCCAGTCGGCAAGGCTACAATTGACATTGTCAGTGACGGCCATCTCGAACTGCCGACCAGCATGGTGTTGGGCCGTGTGCCGGAGGCTGATCGTTCCGCTTTCCTGGCTGCCAATAATTTACCTGATGATGTGGTTCGGTCCGCGCTCAATCTGACACTGTATCGCGATGGCGATAGAACTGTGTTGTTTGATGTCGGATCTGGTCCCAACTTTATGCCGAGTGCAGGCAAGCTGGGCCAGGCGCTGGAAGCGGCCGGTATCGTTGCAGACGATGTGACCCATGTTGTGTTCACCCATGCGCACCCTGATCACATATGGGGAGTACTGGATGACTTTGATGAACTGATGTTTGCCAATGCCCAGTACCTGATGTCGGTGCCGGAGTGGGATTACTGGTTCGATCCGGAGACTGTCAACAAGGTGCCGGAAAATCGTCAGTCGTTTGCAGTGGGTGCCAGGCGCAACATGGCTGCCATTGAAGACAAGTGTTCCAGGTTCAAGGCGGGCGAGGAAATTCTGCCGGGCATTGCCGCAGTCGATACGGCCGGGCACACCCCCGGACATACGTCATTTCATTTGAAACAGGGCAGCGAAAATGCGATGGTTATCGGCGATGTGATCACCAATCCGCTGTATTCGTTTTCGAATCCTGATTGGCAAATGGGAACCGACAGCGACCCGGCACAGGGAGTAAATACCCGCAAAATGCTGCTGGACCGGATGGCTTCGGAGAAAATGCAAATCATCGGATACCACCTGCCACATCCAGGCACAGGGTATGTTGAACGCAAAGGGTCTGCCTACGCCTATGCCGCATCGTAAGGGAGACTTGCTGGTTATGAATTTCGTACGCAATATCATGGCTGTGCTGATTCTGTGTTTGCTTCCATTACCGGCAAACGCCGATCAGAATATTCCCGATCAGTATCCGGCTTCGCTGCTGTATTCGAAGCCGATTGAAGTGATCCCCAACGTGTGGACGTCAATAGGGGCGACGGCGCCCCCCGGTTACGACAATGCCGGGCACAACAACAATCTCAGCTTCCTTGTGACTGGCGATGGTGTAATCGTCATAAACGGTGGCGGCAGTTATGGTCTTGCCCACGACCTGCATGCCGAAATCAAAGTCATCACCGACCAGCCGGTCAAACTCGTCATCAATGAAAACGGCCAGGGGCATGCAGCGCTTGGCAATTGTTACTGGGCAGAACAGGGTGTCACGATACTGGCCCATGAGGACGCTGCCGAGGAGTTCAGGACAAACGGCCATCAGATACTTGAAGCCGCAAAGGCCCGTTTGAAGGACAGGGCCGACAAGACCTGCGTGAAAGAACCGGACGAAACCTTTTCCGACAGGAAGGATGTATCCCTTGGTTCAATGAAGGTCGAAGTTCTGCATCTTGGGCCTGCCCACAGTGCCGGCGACACCCAGGTCTGGTTGCCTGATGAAAAACTGGTAATCGCAGGTGATATGGCCTTTCACGAACGGCTTTTGCCGATCTTCGATGATACCGACACCGCCGGTTGGCTGGAAACCTGGGAGAATGAGTTTGAAAAACTGGGTGCAGTCTATGTGATACCCGGCCATGGTCATCCGACCAACATGGCGCAGGTGCGCCGCTATACCCACGATTACCTGGTCTATCTACGTGGCAAGATCAAACAACATATCGACGCGGGCGGCGGTCTGGACGAGGCATTCTATGTGGATCAGTCGCCCTACAAGCATCTGCACACATTTGACGAACTCGCCACCCGCAATGCCGGTCGGGTGTTTCAGCAGATGGAGTTTGAGTAACCGGTCCGCACTAACCCTCTTGAGCGAACGTTTCGTTTGATATAAAGAACACTCCTGAATATTTGCAGGCACCGGCGCTGCAGCAACCACTGGAGTGTTTAGATGATTGAACAACTTGATCTGCTGCGTGAAGAACACGGCACATCTGCATTGGTAGTGTGGGGTGCATTCATTGTTGGTGTGCTTTTTGGCGTAGTCGCTGAATTCAGCCGATACTGCGCGCGCGCAGCTCTAGCGGAGTGGGTGCCGGGCGACGAGCGCTCCAAAGCGGCCCGTAGTGGCCATCCGCGTTCAAAACAGTACATGGCTGCCGTGCTGGTTGCATTGGCCGGCACACAGATTTTGTTCGTTTCGCAGAACATAGACCTTGCGCAATCGATTTACTGGTCTGTTCCGATCCGCCCGGTAGCACTGGTTGCAGGCGGGCTTTTGTTCGGTGTTGGCATGGTTCTGGCCGGCGGTTGCGTATCGCGGCAACTGGTTCTGGCGGCATCAGGCAATGGCCGGTCCGTCATTACCCTGCTGGTCACTGGTGTCGCTGGGTATGCCACCTTGCGGGGCATCCTGCCCTATCCCCGCATCTGGCTGGAAAACATCTGGTTGCTGGAGACCTCACCCGCGCAATTGTATGATGCCACGATTGTTTCACCAGTACATGTCTCCTTAGCCATCGCAATTGTCTTGGCGGGACTCCTGACGCTGCTGATCCGGAAATCCGGCACGCGGGGGGTTGCAACCGGAGCGGCGGTTGGCCTGGTTATCGTTGCCGGCTGGGCTGTCACGGGCATTGTCGGCGCTGATGAATTTGAACCCACCCAACTCGCCTCGCTCAGCTTTGTGGCTCCCGCCGGTGAGGCCATTCAGCACCTGATGATCTTTACCGGCGACACCATTCGCTTTTCTGTTGCTCTGCCTGGTGGTGTGCTGGCCGGCGCATTGTCCAGCGCGCTGATCGGGCGCCGCTTCCGCCCCCAGGGTTTCACTGCGGAAAACTCCTTGGCCCGGTACCTTGCGGGTGGGTTGCTGATGGGATTTGGTGGCGTGACGGCGCTTGGCTGTTCGGTCGGGCAGGGTCTGTCCGGCATCAGCACGGCGTCACTGTCTTCGGTCTTGGCGGTGTTGGCGATTGCCGCAGGTGGTTATGGCATGATGCGGTTGCGCAACCCCCGCATCCAGGCGGTTGTTGCGACTGGTCTGCAACCTGCTGAATGAAGCCTGCAGCAACGCTCGGTCTGTTATACCAAAGGACGTAATTACACATCAGGTTGCCTGCGCATCAGCCGGTTGAGTGAATCGTGAAATCCCTCGCGCAGGGAGCCGTATACCAGAATCTGCAAGCCGATCCAGGATCCGCAAAACATGCCCGTCAGGGCAACAGGTGCAGTGAAGGCCAGCAGCGAAGCAGCCGACAGGCCTTGCCCCACGGTGCAACCTACCGCAGTGACCCCGCCAAATCCCATCAATGCACCGCCAAGTATCTGCCGGCGCATTTCACGTGCATCGTCACATGCTTCCCAGCGAAAGTGGCGCTGGACCAGAGTCGTGATAGCGGCGCCCGCTATGACCCCGGTTACGGCGCCGACACCGAATTGCAGGGATGCGCCTGTAGCCGTCATCACGTAGACCAGCGTATCTCCCGGCGGTCCGGTGAAGGTGAATGATTCCAGCCGATGCGGATCAAACGGGTCATTGGCGAGATATCCGGTGACGAACCAGCCGGCAACAATGGTAATGCCGACAATCATACCGGCCACAAGAAAGCGCGGCGAAGCCCGCAGGTCACGGCTTGTCAGAGCCGCGGCTGCAATGGCGGTTGCGATCAGGTAGGCCCAGAGATGTTCACCGCCTCCTAATTGAGCTGCAAAGGTGTGTGCGATGCCCGCAGGTTGATCGAGCTGTGCGGGAATATCGAAGAGATAGACCCGCAAATAGGCAGACAACCCGTTCATCGTGGCATAAGCGGTAATGCCCAGCACGAAAAAGGTTACAAAGGATTTCAGATCGCCACCGCCCACACGGGCGAGGGTACCGTAACCGCAGGTGCCGACCAGAGACATTCCCAGACCGAACAGAAATGAGCCGAAAGCTGTAGCCAGCAAGGTTGTCGGCGAGATCAGGTAGAAGCTTCCGGCAATACTTATGACACCGGCCTGGTCCAGCGCGTAGGTGCCGGCAATGGCTACGGCAATTGCCAGTCCCCAGGCCGATATTCGACCACGGCTACCGCCCAGGCAGGCATCTTCAATGGCGCCAAGCGTACAAAACCGTCCCCAGCGGGCAGCGAAGCCCAATGCCATACCACCAGCCAATCCGCCTATGGCGGCAATGGTGCCTGGAGACAGTTCGGTCATCGGCTAACTTCTCCCTGAGCAATAAACTCCTAAAGGGGTCTGTATGGTATGAACCAATTTGTCCGGATACAAGGCTCGACTTTACAGAAAACCCTCTGGTTCTCAGCAACTTGCAACGCTGCGACTGTGCAAATTGATAATATCCATCATGCCATCATGCCAGTATCACCATCTCTGCGATAGGCTTCACTCAATCGGGGGAAGTAAAACCGGTCAATTGCAGAATTCCAACGCGTCTTGGCCGATGATGTCACACCGCCCTGCATGCTCAAGAACGCCAGATTTGCGACGGACCTCGCGTTGGTTTGTGTTCATTTGAAACGTCCTCCCGCTCAGGACTGGAAGTCACCGGATGTGTCCCGCCAGTAGGTGCCATCTACATAGTCCATTGACACATTGTAAAACTTGAATATGTTTATATGCGATATCTTAGGGGAGGACTCAGCACATGATAGAGGCCTGGAAAGCGGTCGCAGTAGAATCGACGGGGTTCTATGTCGGGTGGGGTGGCCTTATCATTGGAATCGCATTTGGATTCATTGTTTATCGCACCAATTTCTGTACGATGGGTTCGATTTCCGACCTCATTTCGTTCGGCGACTGGAACCGCTTTCGCGCATGGGTTCTCGCGATCGCAACAGCAGTTTTCGGCGTCTGGCTGATTGAACTTGGCGGTGTCGCGGATATGACGCTATCGATGTATCAGACGCCAGCGCTCGGGTGGGCAGCGAACGTCATCGGTGGGTTGATATTTGGTTTCGGAATGGTTTTTTCAGGCGGATGCATCAGCCGTAATCTTGTCCGAGCAGGTGGTGGAGACCTCCGTTCGATCGTTGTGCTGATGATCACGGGATTATTCGGCTATATGACGATAGGGGGACTGTTGGGGCCTCTACGGGTGGCAATCTTCACTCCACTGGTAACAAATCTGGAAGCTGCGGGGATCGAAGACCAAAGTGTCGGAGCAGTCCTTTCCACGCTGACGGGCATTAACGTTGATACGGCGACAACTTTCAGCACTCTTGTGGTCGTGGCCGGGCTTTTGGTCTTTTGCTTCATGAGTTCGGGTTTCCGGGCATCCGGCCAGAATGTGGCCGCCGGTTTTGGTATCGGGCTGTGCGTGGTTCTTGGCTGGTTCCTGACCGGCATCGCCTATGACGAATTCGCCGATAATCCGACACTGATCTCACTCAGCTACGTCCGGCCGGTCGGAGATACGATGGATTACCTGATGCGCTACACCGCCCTTGGCGCTCCAGGTTTTGGTATTGTGACGGTTGCGGGTGCGGTTATTGGAGGTTTCCTGGGAGCGCTCACGATGGGCCGGTTGCACCTCACTACGTTTGCTGACAAGGCGGATTCCATCCGCAATATGTTCGGCGCCGCATTGATGGGCGTTGGTGGTGTCCTGGCGCTCGGTTGTACTGTTGGTCAGGCGCTCACTGGAATTTCGACACTGGCTGTGGGATCAATTATTACTTTTGTCTTCATTGTGCTTGGTGGCGTCATTGGTGTAAAAACAATGGAAAGCATTGCGTAGAGCGGGTCCCTCAGGCGGCGGTATAATTGGGAATTGCGATCAGTCCTCGTCGTCTTCCGGAAACAGGCGTGTCGCGATCTTGAGCGCAATATTACAGTAAATCTTTGCATGGGGCCCGTCGGGTTCAGCCACCACAACGGGAGTCCCGGCGTCGGAGGTTTCGCGGATTCGCATGTGGAGCGGAATCGCTCCGAGAAACGGCACGCCAAGCTGACGGGCGTCTTCCTCCGCTCCGCCGTGACCGAATATATCCGAGGGTTTTCCGCAATGGGGGCAAATGAAAGTCGACATGTTCTCGATGATACCAAAGATCGGGACATCAACTCCTTTGAACATTTTGAGCCCCTTGCGCGCGTCGATCAGTGCGAGGTCTTGCGGAGTAGAAATAATGATTGCGCCCTGTAGCGGGAATTGCTGTGCCATGGTCAGTTGTGCATCGCCGGTGCCGGGCGGCATGTCCAGGACGAGGACATCCAGTTCGCCCCAGTCTACCTCGCGGGTCATCTGCATGAGTGCAGTGACGACCATCGGTCCGCGCCAGATGATGGGTTTGTCCTGCTCCATCATGTAACCCATGGACATGGTCTTCAGCCCATATTGCTCGATCGGCATTACACGGTCGTTTTTGACTTCGGGCCGGTCATGCACATTCAAAAGGCTGGGCATTGAAGGCCCATAGATGTCCGCATCTAGCAGCCCGACTTTTAAGCCCAGGGCACGCAAACCCAAAGCCAGGTTTGCCGCCGTGGTGGACTTGCCGACACCGCCTTTGCCCGAAGCCACGGCAACGATAGTCTTAACTCCGGGGATCTCAGCCGAATGGGGGCGCATATCGCGGCCAGGCGCCTCTGTTGGGCGCTTGCGGAGTTTCGGCGGTTCCGGGGATGTCGCTTCAGGGGTCGGCCGGCGTTCGGCCGTCATGACAACAAGAAGATTGTCTATTTCGTCAAGGCTTTTTAGTTGATTCTCGATCATCGACTGAACGTCGGCGGGATCGACGCTGAGACCCTCGGGCACGTTGACCGGTATTATGACCTTACCGTTATCGATGATCACCTGATCCGCTACAACCATGCCAGACGTCAGCAGGTCGGATTTCATACCAGGAGGGGTGAGCAAGGAAAGTCGCCTAAGGATTACCGTTTTCATGTCGGCCTTTCTTCTTGAGTGTAAAGATTTAGTTGCTCTTGGCTGCAATGGAAAGTTCGTGAGCAGCTTCCGCTGCTGCACCAGCGCCCTGTCCGAGCCGTTTTCGAAGCTGCACCACGCTGCCGATGATAATCATCGACGGACTCTTGAAGTCCGCGGCCCGGGTTTTGTCCGCGATGTTGCGGAGCGTGCCCGTAAGCACTCTCTGGTTGGAGCGCGTGCCGTTCTCGATGACTGCCACATCAGCATCCATCGAGACGCCGCGGCGCTCAAACCCCTCTACCAGCGCCAGCAGGTTTTGTAACCCCATGTAGACTGCGACCGTTTGGGCCGGCTGGATCAGCACGTCCCAGTTGAGGTCCAGCACGCCATCCTTGCCGTGAGCAGTGACGAAAAGACAGGATTGAGCGTGCTCCCTGTGCGTCAACGGTATTCCGGCATAGGCCGCGCAGCCGGCCGAAGCGGTAATGCCGGGTACGACACGAAATGGTATTCCTTTAGCTGCCAGTTCTTCAATCTCTTCACCGCCGCGTCCAAAAATGAACGGGTCGCCACCCTTCAGCCGCAGGACACGCTTGCCTTCCTGAGCAAGCTGGACGAGGAGCGCTGCGATGTCACCCTGCTGCATGGTGTGCTCTTTGGGAAGCTTGCCGACATAGATTCGTTCGGCATCGCGGCGTACCAACGAAAGAATCTGGTCATCGACCAGCCGGTCAAAAAGCACGACATCTGCTCTCTGCATCAGCCTCAACGCCCGGAAAGTCAGCAGATCAGGATCGCCAGGTCCGGCGCCAACAAGGTAGACTTCTCCGATGGGCGCCTTGTCGCCGTCCTGTGCACGTCCTAGGTCTTCCTCGAAACGTGCAAGGGCACCGGCCTCGTTACCGTCAAGATACAGATCGCCCACAGGGCCGTCGATCAGGCGTTCCCAGAAATGGCGCCGTTCGCGCCCGTTCGCGATCGCGGAAGAAATCCGGTCACGGAGACCGCCCGCAAATGCCGCCAATTGGCCGTAGACCGGTGGCAGCATCGTTTCGAAACGCGCACGCAGGGTGCGAGCTATGATCGGTGCCGTTCCGCTCGTTGAAATGGCAATCACCACTGGCGATCGGTCTACGATGGAAGGCATTATGAAATCGCATTTATCGGTCACATCTGCGATGTTGCAGAGGACCTTGCATTCGCGAGCCCAGTCAAAAAGCAACTCGTCTTGTGCCTCGTTCTCGGATGCGCCGTAAACGATGAAACTATCGGCGACGTCTGCGCGCGTCGGCAATCGTTTTTCGAAGGTGAGCCTCTCCGGTTTGGCTGACACAAGTCGCGAGAGTTCTTCTTCCGGCCCCGGATCCAGCGCACAAACCTGCGCCCCGGCCGAAAGCGCGCGTTCGATCCGGCGGGCAGCGGCAGTACCGCCTCCTGTGACCAGTACTTTGCGGTCGCGGACATCAACAAAGATCGGGAGGTATTCCATAACGTCCTGCTACAAATCCCGCGCGGCGGCGGTTAAAGCATCGGCAATTTCCGTCGCCGTTTCTGCGTCGAGGTCGATTTGGGTGATGCGCGTTCCTTCACGGATTATCAGTCGAACCATTGACATACCACTGTCGAAGTCCACGCGTTTCAGGATCGCCTTGCGGCGGTAGGGGAGTTCAATTTCCGTAAGACTGGTTAAGCGGTCAGTCATAGGACAGCCCGCGTGTAAAGGCTGCTTCCAGAACCCACTGCCAGTTCCTGGGCGTATCGCGGAAATCCGGCTTGACGTCGAATTCCAGGAACATCTGGCCGGACTCCCCGGCATGTTCGACGAGCTTGATCAGGCCATCGAAAGTTACGACATCCGGATGTCCGATGATGAGATCGCTAAGTTGTGCCATGACGATCCTCTCGCAGGCGTTCGTGGAAGCGGACGCGCAGCATAACCCGCGTACTTCCCAAATCGGTCCCGTTACCGAAACCGGTTCTATTGTGAAGTACATTGTTGCAGACGATTCCCTGTCCCGGGTCAAGGCGGATATTCCGGATCAACGGGTCGTCGCCTTGAAGCCAGTCGATGAGCCACTCGGTTGCTTTTTTGGTCGTGGCATCCCGCCGCCACTCGATCGAACGCGATCTGGCAGTGAAGCGCATTTGAAGCCGTCCCGAGACATCATCGGCAAAGAAAACAGGGCCGACCGACGCGGGGCGCAGCGAACCATCCGGTTCGCGGTTTTCGGGAATGGTCATCGCCTCGGGGTGCATCAGTGCGCGGACAAAATCGGGGTTCTCCTCCCGCATCCGCAGATACACCGCCTCGGGATCGGCCAGTTGATTTTCTCCCCCCATTTCTGATGGGCGGTGACAATGCAGGATGAAGGATTTTACCGGGGATGATCCCGGGTTGTAGTATCCGTCCGTGTGCCAGTTCAGTGGCCGCGTAGTGTAGGGGATATAGCCATTCTTTGAAGACGCAGAGGATGTGTGCAGCGCCACGACGCCCCATTCGCCGGCCGAGCGGTGATCCTCGGGAAGCGAAAACCCGAGACCACGTGCAAATCCGGCAAGCGCCTCGCAATCTGCTTCTACCGTTTTTTCGGCTTCACGCACCTGGTACAGCGCATAGTTTGCGATTTCGCATCTTGCTATTAGTTCATTCCGTGCGCTGGCGGTGCAGGACATTAGTGAATCCATTTTGACGGGAGGAAGCTCCGACAGTTGTTTGCAGGCGCAGATTTTCGTTTCGCGCCACACCTTAAAATCGTCTTCAGCAGAGAAATCCTGCCATGGGAGGACGCTTGTGATCTCCGATTCAGATTTCATCTTTTGCGAAAGGCTCTGTTTTCATTGCCTCTATCCGTTTTGCCGCGCAGCAATCGCAACGCCGCAGCGCTATTTTTGTTTTCCGAAGCAGGGGAGTATTGTGTTATATTCTAACATTCGTATTATAGGATGTGTAGTTTTTTTCGAAAGCACTGATTGCGCCGGATGTTGTGTGGCAAATGAGTGAGTTACGGCCTGGAGACGGCGATCCAAGGGGGAGAGGGCCGGGATTAATTATCAGGGGTGGCGGAATACCAGGGAGGAAACCATGAAAGACCATGACGAAACGGGTGAGGGCCGCATGGTTCATCCAACTCCGCAACTCGATGAACTGGAGGGTGGCCCATGGCCGAGTTTCGTCACGGGGCTCAAGCGCTTGCGGGACCAGGGTGCGCCGAACAACCAGAAGATGATGAATGATCTTTTGGGGCAACTCAACCATTCCTACGAGAACAGGCTGGGCTACTGGAAGGGCGGTACCGTCTCGGTCTTCGGATATGGCGGCGGTATTATCCCGCGCTTTTCGGAAGTGGCGGAAAAATTTCCGGAATCAAAAGAATTCCACACGCTGCGGGTTATGCCACCGGCGGGCTATCACTACACCACTGACATTTTACGCAAGCTTTGCGATATCTGGGAGCGGCATGGCTCTGGGCTGATCGCATTTCATGGCCAATCGGGCGATATCATGTTTCAGGGCTGCACCACTGAAAACACGCAGAAAGCCTTCGACGAACTCAACGAGATTGGCTTCGATCTTGGCGGCGCCGGTCCGGCGCTTCGTACGGCGATGTCCTGTGTGGGCCACGCTCGTTGTGAGCAGTCCTGCTATGATGAGGTGCGCGCGCATCGCACTATCATAAACAAGCTGCTCGACGAGATGCATCGGCCTTCGTTGCCTTACAAGTTCAAGTTCAAGTTCTCGGGCTGCGCCAATGACTGCGTGAATGCGATCCACCGCGCTGACTTTGCCGTTATCGGCACGTGGCGCGATGACATCAAGATTAATCAGGAGAAGGTGAAGGAGCACATCAAAGAGAAGGGTCGTCGTTACACAACCGACACCGTCCTCAAAATGTGTCCCACCCGCGCGATCTCACTCAACGATGATGACACTCTTGAGATCGACAACAAGTCCTGCGTCCGCTGCATGCACTGCATCAACGTGATGACCAAAGCGCTAAGCCCCGGCGATGACCGTGGCATCTCGATAATGGTTGGTGGCAAGCGTGCGCTGAAAATAGGCGACTTGATGGGTATCATGGTGGTGCCCTTTATGAAGCTGGAATCCGACGAGGATTTCGAGAAGCTCGAGGACTTGGCGGAGCGACTGGTTGAATTCTTCGCGGACAATGCGCTGGAACATGAGCGTATTGGTGAGACAATCGACCGGATTGGTTTGCCGGCGTTCCTTGAGGCAATGGAGATCGAACCCGATCCGAACATGGTGAACCATCCACGGACGTCTTGTTACGTGCGAACCGACGATTTCGACGAGGAAGCCGCCAAATGGTTTGATCGTCAGGCCGCAGAGACGGCAGCCGAGTAGTCCGCCGGACAAAGGGAGATAGTATTATGAACAATCAGGCGAACACACCCCGCGTCCCGGATGAAGTTGGCGTACCCGATCCATTCCAGTACATGCACCCGGTCTTAAAGGCCAACTATGGCAATTGGGATTGGCATGATCGTCCGCGCCCGGGTGTTCTGCGCCATGTATCGAAATCCGGCGACGTCATCTACACCGTCCGCGCAGGTACACAGCGCCAGATGGATGTGTTTACCGTCCGCAGACTCTGCGACATAGGAGACCAGTATGCTGACGGCCACGTGCGTTTCACCACACGCTCGAACATTGAATTCATGGTAGCCGACGAGAACAAGGTCGCTCCCTTGATCGAAGCCCTTGAGGAAGCGGGCTTCCCGGTCGGAGGGACCGGCGCGAGCGTGTCAATGATCAGCCACACGCAGGGCTGGTTGCATTGCGATATCCCCGGCACTGACGCCTCGGGTGTCGTTAAAGGGCTAATGGATATGCTGCACAAGGAATTTGTGCAGGAGAAAATGCCGAACCGTCTTCGCATTACCACATCGTGTTGCCAGATCAACTGCGGTGGCCAGGGTGATATTGCCGTCAACGTGCAGTACACCAAGCCCCCAAAGATCAATCATGATCTGGTGGCCAACGTCTGCGAACGGCCTGCGGTCGTGGCGCGTTGTCCGGTGGCGGCTATCCGCCCGGCGATGGTGAATGGTAAGCCGTCGCTCGAGGTCGACGAGAAGAAATGCGTCTGCTGCGGCGCCTGCTATCCGCCATGCCCTCCAATGCAGATCAATGGCGCCGATTCCACCAAGATCGCGATTTGGGTTGGTGGCAAGCATTCAAATGCCCGTTCGAAACCTACATTTCATAAATTGGCTGTCGCAAATCTACCCAACAACGCGCCACATTGGCCCGAGGTGCAGGACGTCGTCCGACGCATCGTGAAGGCCTACAAGTCCGACGCCCAGCATTGGGAACGGATGGGCGAATGGATCGACCGGATTGGCTGGAAGCGATTCTTCGAGATGACAGATTTGGCGTTTACCAAGCACCATCTCGAGACATGGACCGGCGCCAGGAACACCATGAACATGTCGGCCCATCTGCATTTCTGATCCGGGGAGGCTATAAACAGTGAAGATCGGAATTGTTGTCAGCGAAGGGCCGTATACACATCAAGCCGCCGACACAGCCTACCATTTCGTCAAGTCGGCGCTCGCAAAGGGGCACGAAGTGCCGCGAGTGTTTTTTTACCATGACGGCGTCAACGTTTCGACACGCCTCAGCGTGCCGCCGCAGGACGAGCGTCATATCCAGAAGAATTGGACAGCACTCGCAGGTGAGCATGGGATTGACCTCGTTGTCTGTATCGCTGCAGCACAACGTCGCGGATTGCTCGACCAAAACGAGGCAGAGCGGCAGGGTAAGGATGCCAACAATATCGCCGAAGGTTTCCGGATATCCGGTCTTGGGCAGCTCATCGAAATGGGGATCCAGACGGATCGCCTTGTGACGTTCGGGGATTGATGCGCGATGTCTGAGGTGAAGAAATTTCTCTACGTAAACCGCAAGGCCCCTTACGGTACGATCTATGCCCTCGAAAGTCTTGAGGTAGTGCTTATCGGCGCGGCTTTCGATCAGGATGTATCGCTCGCCTTTCTTGACGACGGGGTGTTTCAGCTCACCAGGAACCAAAACACGGAAACGATTGGAGTGAAGAATTTCTCACCTACGTTCCGGGCGCTTGGCGACTACGATGTCACGAAACTTTACGTCGAACGAGAGTCTCTCGCGGAGCGGGGCTTGTCCGAAAGCGATTTGCAGGAGATCACCTACGAAGATGAAGATGACGACTGGGCGGAAAAGCCGTCGATCCGTATCGTTTCACGCGCTGAAATGGCCGACATCATGGCCGATCAGGACGTGGTCCTGAGTTTTTGAGGATATTGGTATGTCGACCTTGCACACTGTGAATAAATCTCCTTTCACGAACGGTTCTCTTTTGAGTTGCCTGAAACATTGTAGACCGGGCGATGCGATATTACTTATTGAAGACGGTGTTTACGGTGCGCTCAAAGGCTCGACTGTGGCCGACGCGGTGTGTGAAAATCTCGCCGACGTGAGGCTTTTCCTGCTTGGCGGAGATGTCAGAGCGCGTGGCATCGAGGATGAAAAAATCCTGAGCCAGGCCAGAACCGTCGAATATGACGGGTACGTGGATCTCGTTGTCGAACATGATCGAACGCAGTCCTGGCTATGACGAAGTGCGATCCGGACTAGCGGATCAGAATTTAGAAAGAGGAAGAAGAATATGGCTTATCAGATAAACGGCCACGCGGTCGAACATGACGAGGAAGGTTACATCACTACACTTGCCGACTGGTCGAAGGAGCTGGCAGAAGCGATTGCCGAAACTGAAAACATCAACATGACTGATGAGCACTGGGCTGTCGTGAATTTCCTTCGGGATTATTATGAGGAATACCAGATCGCCCCTGCGGTTCGGGTTCTGATCAAGGCGATCAAAAAGGAAATGGGTCCCGAGAAGGGCAACAACAAATATATGTACGAGCTGTTCCCGTACGGCCCTGCCAAGCAGGCATGTAAGATTGCCGGTCTGCCAAAGCCAACCGGCTGCGTATGACCTGAAGTTTTTTGCGACAAGCTGCTGAAAAGAACAACAACAGTGGCTGGGAAGGACCCGTGTGCTGGGAGTTACGTACGCCATTTTGTTCTACATCGCCACACTGATCCTCGTGTTCGGAGTGGCGGCCAAGATACGAACCTATATACGTGTCCCGGCGCCATTGAAAATTCCGACGACACCCGCACCCAAGACCCGAACCGGTGTGTTCTGGCGCATGTTCCGCGAAGTCGTTTTCTTTGAGAGCCTTTACAAGTCCAACAAGTGGATATGGCTCTTCGGCTGGACGTTCCATATGTCCATGTGGCTCGTCCTGATGCGGCATCTGCGATATTTCTCACAGCCGGTTTGGGGTTGGGTAGAGGTTGTGCAGCCGTATGGTACCTACGCGGCATTTGGCATGGTCGTCGGCCTTGGCGGACTATGGGCCAGACGGTTTTTCGTGGAGCGCATCCGCTATATTTCGACCCCTTCTGATCACCTGATCCTTGCACTCCTGGTCGGCATCGTGCTGTCGGGCGCAATGATGCGGTTTGTCGTTCACACCGACATCGTTGCGGTCAAGGTCTACATGCTTGGCCTGATGCGCCTGCAGATCGGATTTCTGCCCTCCGAACCGGTGCTGTTGGCCCACCTGTTTCTGGTCGCCATGCTCATGATCGTCTTCCCGTTCTCGAAACTTCTCCACGCGCCGGGTCTCTTCTTCAGTCCAAGCCGTAATCAGATCGACAACTCGCGCGAAAAAAGACATCTCGCCCCCTGGGCAGCAGAGTTGGAAAGGTGAACACGCCATGACCGCGCCAGACAACGATGTCCCCCAGCTCTCGCACCCTCTCGAAATCCCAAAGCTCAAGTGCGGCGCGATGGCTGACAGTTCGCCTTACGTCGCCTCACCGGAGCATCAGAAGAGCGTCAAGTATCCAGGCGAACTTTTGCCCGACTGGAAGGAACGTGCCCTCGCCAAGATGAAGGAATTGGCCGAGAAGAACCGAGCGTTTCAGGTTTACCTCGACGCCTGTGTGAAATGCGGAGCGTGCACCGACAAATGCCACTACTTCATTGGTACGGGCGATCCCAAGAACATGCCGGTTGCGCGGCAGGATCTCTTGCGCTCGGTGTACCGGCGATACTTCACCCTCGCGGGCAAGTACTTCCCGAAACTCGTAGGTGCACGTGACCTGACAGAAGAAGTGCTGGACGAGTGGTATTCATACTACCACCAGTGCAGCCAGTGCCGCCGGTGTTCCGTCTTTTGTCCTTTCGGTATCGACACTGCAGAAATTTCGATGGCCGCGCGCGAGATCATGAACGTGGTGGGCAAAGGTCAAAAGTACTGCAACGAAATCATCGGCAAAGTCCACAAGGTGGGGAACAATCTCGGGCTTCAGGAAAAGGCGCTCAGGGCAACGCTGGAGGATCTCGAAGAGGATATCGAGGAGGACACCGGTGTTTCGGTCCGCATTCCGGTCGATGAGAAGGGAGCGGATATTCTCCTGGTCACACCGTCAGCTGACTTTTTCGCCGAGCCACATATCGAAGGCCTTATCGGCTATGCCAAGGTCTTCCACGAGGCAGGCGTGAACTGGACCATTTCCAGCTACGCCTCCGAGGCGGCCAACTTCGGGCTGTTCATCGGGTCGTACGAGAATATGCGCGAGGTTTCGTTGCGCATCCGCAAGGCGGCCAAGGACCTCGGCGTCAAGCGGATTATCTTCGGCGAATGCGGGCATGCATGGCGTGTAGCCTATTCCTTCCTGAACACACTGGCCGGGCCCTGGGATTTTCTCGACCAGAACTACCCCATTCCTCAGCACATCTGCGAATTCACCTGGGACGAGATGCAAAAAGGCACCTTGAAGCTCGACAAGACCCGGAATGACCACATCCGGCTGACCTTCCACGACAGTTGTAACGTTGCCCGGGGGTCCGGAATGGGAGATGATGAGGGCGGACAGTTCGAGATTCCGCGCAACATCCTGAAAGCTGTCTGCAACCACTTTTATGACATGCCGCGCGACACGATCATGGAATCGACGCTTTGCTGCGGTGGGGGCGGGGGGCTTCTGACCGATGATCTGATGGATCTGCGGACCAAGGGAGCCTCGCCCCGGATGACAGCGCTCAAGCAGGTGACCGAGGAGAACGGTGTCACCCATATGGCGGCGATGTGTGCAATCTGCAAAACGCAGTTTGCGAAGGTCATGCCGAAATTCGGGTACGAAATGGATTCGGTTCTGTCTGTTCACCAGCTTGTGTCGAATGCTATCGTTTTGGCTGGCCAGGGCGATGACGAAGAGGACGCGCATAAAGTGGCGATTGATGCCGCGTAGGGCTGCAGTAGCGGAGACAATGCGATGAAAGATCTGGATAAGGGTGCAACGTTCCGCCGGTTCAAGGACGGTGAGACAGCAGACGACTGGGATCTTGAGGAAAGAATCTTCAACGCCGATTATTCGTACAAATGCCCGACCTATGTGCACAAGACACCGCCTTGCCAGGGGGCTTGCCCGTCTGGTCATGAAATCCGCGGATGGCTGGCAATCGCACGCGGGATGGACAAGCCGCCGGTCGAAGACATGGCATGGCAGGAATATGCATTTCACCGGATGGCCGCTGCCAATCCGTTCCCTGCAACCATGGGGCGTGTCTGCCCCGCCCCTTGTGAGGCTGGTTGCAACCGCAACGAGATCGACGAGTACGTTGGCATCAACGCGGTTGAGCAATACGTAGGAGACTGGGCCAACCAGAACAGCATAGTCCACGGTGTACCGGGAGTTGATACAGGCCGCAGAATTGCGGTAGTCGGTGGCGGGCCGGCCGGTCTCTCGGCAGCCTTCTTCCTGCGCGGCGATGGACATGCGGTCACCATCTTCGAAGCCAATGAAAAGCTCGGGGGCATGATGCGGTATGGCATCCCTGGCTACCGGACCCCACGGGACATGCTCGATATGGAGATCGGCCGGATCATCGATATGGGCGTGACGGTGAATACCGGCGTGCGTGTCGGCAAAGACGTCACGATTACAGATCTCGAGACTGACTACGATGCGATCTTCTGGGCGCTCGGCGCACAGAACGGACGTCCGTTGCCGATTCCGGGATGGAACGGAGCCGACAATTGCATCAACGGCATTGAGTTTCTGGACGCTTTCAACCAGGGCTACGTACTTGGTACCGCAAAAAAAGTCGTGGTCGTGGGAGGGGGCGATACTTCAATCGACGTGGCATCGGTTGCGCGTCGCCTGGGTCATATTACGGCCGACTATCTGCCCGAGCGCAACGATGGCTCTGTCGTCGACTTCACCAGCCACGACGTCGCAAGCTCGCTCACCCGTGAAGGTATGCAAGCGACGCTGACATCGCTTTTCCCGGTCGAGAAGATGACGGCTGCCGAACGTGAGCGTGAAGACGCCAAACGCGAAGGCATCGAGATCAGGGGAGGAGCGATGCCGCTTGAAGTGATCCGCAACGGTGACAAGGCTGTCGGATTGAAAATGTGCCAATGCACCATGAACGGTATGACGCCAGAGCCGATCGAAGGCACCGAGTTCGAACTTGAGGCCGACATCATCATCGCGGCTATCGGCCAAACCGGCGATCTTTCCGGCGTCGAGGATCTCGATAACGGGCGGGGTTTTATCGATATCGCAGGCGGCTATCAGGTGAAGGGGCGCAAGAAACACTTTGCGGGGGGCGACATTGTGCGCCCGCACCTGCTGACTACCGCTATTGGCCATGGCCGTATCGCGGCGGATGCGATCAGCGACTTTCTGGATGACGGCGAGATCGCGAGGCGTCCGAAGATTGATGTGCACCAATTCAACCTGCTGGACGAACTGCACCAGCGGGGCAAGGATCCGCAGCAGTACGGCAATGTACATGGCCGCGGAACCGATACGGCGGACTTTGCGATCCATAACTACGAGGACCGGTCGGCCAACCAGATCATCCCGCATGGCGAACTTTTCAAGGGCCACTTCAACTTCGTGGATCGCGAACATCGGGAAGAGATTCACATCGAGGGCGAGGAGGTGCTTGGTAACTTTGAGGAACGCATTGTCGGGTTGACCGAGGACCAGGCGCAGAAGGAAGGCGAGCGTTGCATGTCCTGCGGAATGTGTTTCGAGTGCGACAACTGCGTCATCTTTTGTCCACAAGATGCAGTATTCCGTGTCAAAAAGTCTGAAAGGACCGTCGGTCGCTACGTCGATACAGACTACACACGGTGTATCGGCTGCCATATCTGCGCTGACGTTTGCCCAACCGGGTACATCAAGATGGGGTTGGGCGAATGATCCACAGGCTGCAGATCCTGGGGTTGTGTGTCTTTATTGCGTGCGCCGCTCCAGCCGCCGCAGAGGGTTTGGGTCCGGTGATCCCAAAAGCGACAGGTGACAGCCACCCCGAGGGCAACACCTACATGCGGCGCTGGCACATGGAGATGATGAAGCACGATCGCGACGTCACCGTGTATCAGGGTGTTCGTCCCGTCGGCGCTTCGCTTGACGGATGCTTTGACTGCCACACGGTCCGGGATGATGCCGGATTACCGGTCACAGCTGCCGACGAACGGCATTTCTGTCGAACATGCCACGACTATGCGGCAGTCAAGGTCGACTGCTTTGATTGCCACCGCTCAACGCCAGCGGATTTCGAGGAGCCTCGGGCTCATGCATCTCTGTCCTGGACTTTCGAATATCCACAAAACGACCAAAGTGAATACAAGGCCGTGCAGGCATATCTCAACACGGCCAACCAGGAGGTTGAGTAATGACTTTTCGCGCCGGCAAAGACCCTGTCTCGCCGTCGAAGTCCTCGCGCCGGGATTTTCTGCGTAGCGGTGCGGCACTCGCATCGATGACACTGGCACCCGGGGTCACGCTAATGGCATTTGGCGGGTCTGAGGCACAAGGGGCGGTTGATGCGGGTAAACGATGGGGACTTCTTATCGACGCCAGCAAATGCCCATCCGACTGCTCAGCCTGTGTAACCGCTTGCAAGGATGAAAATGGCTGGACCGGACATGGCGATCCGGAACGCGACGTTCAGTGGATCCGCAAGGTGACGTTGAAGGACAAAAGCACTGGCCGGAAGACCAGCCTGCCTGTCATGTGCCAGCATTGCGAGAGCCCGCCGTGTGTTGATGTTTGCCCGACAGGCGCTTCCTTCAAACGTGCGGACGGAATTGTGCTGGTCGACAAGCACATATGCATTGGCTGCCGCTATTGCATGGTGGCCTGTCCGTTCAGTGCGAGGTCCTTCGTTCATGAGCCCGTCACCAACCAAAAGCCTCACGCCCCGCGCGGCATTGGGACAGTGGAGAGTTGCACGCTCTGTGTCCACCGGGTCGATGCGGGCGGTATCCCGGCCTGCGTTGAGGCCTGCAATGCCCAGGGTCACGGCGCAATGGTCTTCGGAGACCTGCTCGATGCGGACAGCGAGATTTCGAAGCGGCTTGCCAGTTTTCCTTCGCAGGCGCTTCGCCCCGACCTCGACTTAAACCCCGGCATTCGATACGCGGAGATCTGAGCTTTGGCTATCGACAGAACCATCTATCGGGAAATTTCCGTCACGCCGCACCTCTGTGCTGTAGCGATGGCGCTGGTGGCGTGTATTGCGGCTGCATCCTGGGGGGGTGTCTATGTCGAACATCACGGCCATAGCGTTACCGGCATGACAAACCAGGTTGTCTGGGGACTGCCGCATGTATTTGCGGTTTTCCTCATTGTGGCGGCTTCGGGTGCGCTAAACGTGGCTTCGATGTCGAGCGTTTTTGACAAAATGGCCTACAAGCCGTTGTCACGCCTTTCCGGTGTGCTTGCGATCTCGCTTCTTGTCGGTGGCCTGGCGGTTCTGGTTCTCGACCTGGGGAGGCCCGACCGGTTGATCGTCCAGATGACACACTTCAATTTCATGTCGATCTTCACCTGGAACATTCTGCTCTATACCGGGTTTCTCGCGGTCGTTGCGATCTACCTCTGGGTCCAGATGGACCGTAATGTTCACCCGAAGTGGACGAAGCCCGCAGGGGTTCTCGCCTTCGTCTGGCGGCTGGCGCTTACTACCGGGACAGGATCTATATTTGGCTGGCTGGTCGCGCGCCCCGGTTACGATGCGGCGATCATGGCACCCCTGTTCATTGCGATGTCACTCGCGCTTGGCCTGGCAGTCTACATCCTTGTCCTGCAAGTGCTTTGTTTGCTGGGCAATTGTCAGCTCGGGCAGAAACTGGTGGCGCGCATGACACGCCTTTTGGCACTATTTGTGGCAATCGTACTCTATTTCACGGCAGTCCAGCACCTCACCAATCTCTACGCGGCCGAGCACGCTGGATTTGAGGCTTTCATCTTGCGCGACGGGGGAATTTACACGACGCTTTTCTGGGGCGTTCAGGTTGCTCTGGGCGGCCTTGTGCCAATCGCATTGGTCTGGGTGCGCAAAACACCTGTCACCGCCGGTCTGTCGGCGGGCGTTTCTCTTTTGGTTATTTTGGGCGGCATGGCCCAGATTTACGTGATCATTATCGGCGGCCAGGCTTACTCGATGGAGCTCTTCCCGGGCTTTGAAGTCGAATCGAGTTTCTTTGACGGGATGATAGCCAGTTATAAGCCCAGCTTGCCGGAAATTTCCCTCGGGCTTGGCGGTGTGGCGCTGTCACTCCTGATCGTTGGCGTTGGGGCAAGGGTATTGCGCATTCTGCCCACGAACCTTTCCGATCAGAACCTTGCTGCGAAAGGTTAGCTCGAATGTTGTACAATTCAACGCAACCTCATCCGTTTTCGCGGTTTGTTGCCATTCTTGGTCGCGGCAAAACCAAACAGCGGAATCTCACCTATGAAGAGTCGCTTGAGGCGATGCTGATGATCCTCGACGGCAAGGTACTACCTGAACAGATCGGCGCATTTCTGATGCTGTTGCGTCTGAAAGAGGAAGCACCTGAAGAAATCGCGGGCTTCGCCCAGGCTGTGCGCAATCGCCTGGAACTTCCTGAAAGTCTCCCGCAGGTTGATCTCGATTGGTCGTCGTATGCCGGAAAGCGCATTCAGCTCCCATGGTTCGTGCTGTCGGTTTTAACACTCGTGGCAAACGGAACACGGGTCGTAATGCACGGTACCGAGGGCCACACCCCGGGGCGGCTTTACACCCGTGAGGCGATCGAATTGTTAGGGCTGCCTGTTGTGCCCGACCTGACCGAGGCCGCTGCAAAGGTCGGAGAGACCGGATTTGCCTACATTCCGCTTGAAGCCATGAGTCCCGTCCTTCGCCACCTGATCGATCTGCGGCCGGTGTTCGGGCTGCGCTCACCGGTCCACTCGTTTACACGCATGATTAACCCGTTCAGCGCCCCGGCGATGATGCAGGGGATTTTCCATCGTGGTTTCATGGACATTCACGCGGGCGCGGCGCGCATACTGAAACAGCGCCGGGCAGCGGTCTTCCGCGGCGAAGGCGGCGAGATTGAGAGACGACCGAACAAGCCGACACAAGTCTGGGTGACGGCGGGTAGTGCCGAACCTGTTGTTGAGACATGGCCGGTACTTCTTCCTGATGCACACCAGCCAGCCGATGAAAGCCTGGATCTTGGTCGCCTGGTGCATGTTTGGGCCGGAACAGATAAAGACCCCTATGCGACAGCCTCGGTGGTCGGAACACTTGCGGTGACCTTACGGACCATGGAACGTGCGGGTTCAGTGGAAGAAGCCGAAGCCCTTGCAAGCGAGCTTTGGGACGCCCGCGACCGCAACTACGTCAAGTTAAAGTGACTGCACTTTCCCGATTCATGATAGCTGCGGCGCACAAGTCGTCGGGTAAGACCATTGTGTCGACCGGGATCGTTGCGGCGCTTTCTGCTCGTGGCGAAAGAGTACCCGTCTTCAAAAAGGGGCCTGATTACATCGACCCGATGTGGCTCGGACTCGCGGCGGGACGGTCGGCGTACAATCTCGACTTCAACACCATGTCCAAAGCTGAAATCCGCACTTTGTTCCAAACAAAGGCAGTGGGTGGTGACGTCAGTCTGATTGAGGCCAACAAGGGGCTCTTCGACGGTGTGGCTGCAGACGGCAGCGATTCAAATGCCGCGCTTGCCAGTTTGCTTGGTGCACCCGTCGTGCTGGTTGTCGATACCAAAGGCATGACACGCGGTATTGCGCCGCTCTTGCGAGGTTACTTGGAGTTTGACGCTGACATTCAGATCGCCGGATGTATTCTCAACAAAACCGGCGGCAGCCGTCATGAGTCCAAACTGCGCCAGGCAGTTGAGACCTACACCGATCTCCAGATACTGGGAGCCGTTGGAACAGCCCCGGAGATGGATATCATTGAACGGCATCTCGGCCTCACCACGCCTGTGGATGCATTGAAGGCGCAGGCTTTCATTCGGGACGTTGGCACCCGGATCGCTCAATCTGTCGATCTCGACCGGTTGCTCGCGATTGCGCGATCCGCACCAGATTACACCGACGCCGATCCTGCCGTCGCACCACAAACCGTGTCACGGAAATTACGCATTGGCATCGCGAGTGACGAGGCCTTTACCTTCTATTACCCGGACGACCTTGAAGCATTCGAGGCTGCCGGAGCTGAACTCGTGCCTGTTGATATGATTCGGGATACCGCGTTGCCCGATCTCGACGGTCTGTTCATTGGCGGTGGATTCCCGGAAGTGCACGCGGCAGCCCTTGCTGCAAATGCGTCAATGCGCGAAAGCGTGCGAAGTGGACTCATTGCGGGGCTTCCCACCTATGCCGAGTGCGGTGGGCTCATGTACCTGTGCCGGTCGCTGGAATGGAAAGGTATGACCCATTCGATGGTGGGGTTCTTCAATGCCGATATCGTCATGCATGACAAGCCTCAGGGTAGGGGATATGTCCGGTTCGTGCCGCAATCCTCGGCCTTATGGCCTTCAACGCGAAATGAATTGTGCGCCCACGAGTTTCACTACGCCAGCCTCGAAAAACTGGCTTACCCGACGTTTGGCCGCCGGGTCATGCGGGGTTATGGCATAAACGGGAAGCACGATGCGCTGGTGAAACACAATACGCAGGCAGGGTTCATCCACCTGCGCCATTCCGCACAGATGCCCTGGGTCACTGATTTTCTCGAGTTTGTATCCGCAACCCGGGCACACGCTGCGGTGACAAAGACGTCTTCCTGAAGGTCAGGAAACCTTGATCTCGAATTTGTAGATGTCGCCTTCGGTGGTTGAAGTCATAAGATCGTTTCCGGTCTGTTTGCAGAATGCGGCAAAGTCGGCCACAGAACCAGGATCGGTCGCACGCACTTCCAGCACTTCGCCAGAGTTCATGCTTTTAATGGCCTTCTTGGCCCGCAAGATCGGAAGTGGGCAATTGAGCCCTTCGGCATTGAGAACTTGGTCAGCCACGTAAATTTCTCCCTTATGGTGGTCTTGTTTGGATCAGATAAAGAATTCGATATAGGAGTTAGGCGCTTTTCCCATGTTTGTCGCCGCACCTTCAATCTGCATTTCGGCGATCCTGTCTATGAGGTGATGAATTGAAGGCGGGCAGGTTTTCCTGACAAATGCCATTTGTTTGACGTAGAGCCAGATGCTTGCCGGTCTCAGCTGCCTTCTTCATCTTCTGCACAGAACATCTCGTAAAGAACGATGATCATCTGCTTCACGCGTTCGTCGCCAATCGTATAGTAAATTGTCTTGCCGTCGCGCTCAGCGTTGACCAGTCCTTCGAGTCGCAAACGGGCCAATTGCTGTGATACTGCGGGCTGGCGCGCCGACAACAACTGTTCCAGTTCCGTGACAGTGCATGGGCCTTGCGATAAACGGCACAATATCGCCAGTCGACCTTGATGCGCCAGGGCTTTCAGAAAATCCGTGGCGTCCTTTGCACTCGACATCATGTCGTCGAGGGAGTGCTCGAATTTCGGTTGTGCATTCGGCATGTTGAACACTCTGTATCCTTATGATTTCGGTTCGGTGGTGTCGCTTGCAACTGCTTTGTCGATTTTCGACAGCATCTGCTGCAGCATCGGCCAGAAAAAATGACTGCCCGGGTAGCCACGCAGACGGTCAATCTCGCGGCCATTGTGCCAGACCACAAAAGTGGGTGTGTAGCTGGCTTTCTTGAGGCCTTCCAGATCTGCCGGCAAGGCGGCATGAATATCTACCCTGCGAAGTGGCGCCAGCTTGCCCTCATCGGTCTTCGGGTAGGCAACGCCAATCTCTTCGTCCCATATTTCGCACCAGTGACAGCCGTCCTGCTCCAGCATTATGAGTTGCGCAGCTTGTGCACTGACCGACACTGCCACAAGCACGCCTGAACCGAAAATCACGGTTGCCAGGAACCCGAAGAATCTGTTGCGAAGAGCTTCCATGCGTGACACCTTACAACAAATTGCAAAATTTGAATATGAACTTTTTTGAATTCAACGGGAGAGCTGGGTGGATTTGGAAATCAGCTATGCAGCAGCGTTGGTAGCAGGCTTTCTGTCGTTTGCTTCGCCATGCGTGTTGCCGCTGGTGCCGCCTTATCTGTGCTTTCTTGCCGGGACTTCTATCGGTGAGCTAAGCGATGAAGACATGTCCAGCGATGCGTGGCGTAAAGTCGTGCTGGCGGCATTGTCATTCGTCGCAGGCTTTGCAACGGTATTTGTCGCGCTGGGAGCAAGCGCCTCGTTCATCGGAAGTTTCGTAACTGACCATCTGGACATTCTGGCGAAGGTGGCAGGCGTAATCATCATCGTACTCGGTCTGCACTTCATCGGTGTTTTTCGAATTCCGCTTCTGTATCGTGATATTAGGCTTCAGGGACCGGCCAGGGCTGCCGGCCTCCTGAGTGCCTATGTTGTCGGCCTGGCATTTGCTTTCGGATGGACGCCTTGTGTCGGTCCGGTGCTGGCGGCTATTCTGTTTGTAGCTGCTCAGGCCGGAGATGCGTTGAAAGGGGCTTCCCTGTTGTTCGCCTATGCGCTGGGTATCGGCATCCCGTTTGTTCTCGCTGCCATATTTTTCCGGCCTTTTATGAGCCTGATGCAGCGTCATCGCCATCGCATGGGCATTGTTGAAAAGATTACCGGCGGATTGTTGGTGGTAACAGGCATCTTGTTCATAACAGGCGGAATGTCCACTATTGCTTACTACATTCTTGAATTGTTCCCAGGGTTGGGCGCTGTTGGATAAGGAGAAATTGACATGAGAGTTTTTCTTGCTATCGGCATCTTGCTGGCCGGCCTTGCCAGCTCCGCTGCTGCTGAAATCGGCGATGATGGCCTGCACAAACAGGACTGGTTTGCGACTACCTTTCGCGACATCAGGGAAGACATGAAGAACGCCAAATCCGAAGGCAAACGTCTTGTGCTGATCTTTGAGCAACGTGGATGCAGCTACTGCCGCCAGATCCATGAGCAGGTGCTGACGGACCCGGAGGTAAAAGATTTCATCAAGACCAACTATATGGTGGTCCAGTACAATCTGTATGGCGATGAAGAAGTCACCGACCTGGATGGTGAAACGCTGACTGAAAAAACAGCCGCGCGCAAGTGGCGGGTAACCTTCACGCCGACAATCTTTTTTATGCCGGAAGAAGCAGACGGCAAGAAGGATGTTGGTGCCTCCACGGTTTCGGTCATGCCGGGCGCTTTCAGAAAGGGGACGTTCCTCGACATGTTTCAGTGGGTTCACAAAAAGGGCTACGAAACTGACGAGGGTTTTCAGCGTTATCATGCACGCCGAATTATCGAACGCCGTGAAGCCGGTGAGAAAAACACTGATTGATTTCAATGCCTAAGTTGGTCGGCAGTCAAAATGTCCGGAAGTACGGTATATCATATTCATTCAAGAACATGAATTTGTCTTGATATCCTTGGATTCGTGAACTAGGCTTGCATTCAATAATAGAAGAAAACTGGAGGAAGTTGATGAGGACCATCCTGAAAATGGGATTAGCCGGTGCATGTCTGGCGGCTCTGGCAACTGCCACGGCCCAAGCAGGTGATGTAGCGCCTATGGACGTCAAGTTTACAGACGACGGCGTGATGGCGTCGCTGACTGGTGTAGCAGGCGATGCTGCCAAGGGAAGGGAGGTATTTTCCAATCGCAAACTGGGCAATTGTCTGGCTTGCCACGTCAATGCCGAACAGAAGGAACATTCTTTCCACGGCGAAGTCGGGCCGCCGCTTGATGGCGCCGCAGACCGTTACTCGGAAGCCGAGTTGCGGGCGATCGTGATCAATTCCAAACAGGCTCTGACAGACAAGACAATCATGCCGGGCTTTTACAGTCTCAAGCTGGGGGTCAGGGTCAACAAGAAGTTCGCCGGCAAGACCATATTGACGGCTCAGCAGGTTGAAGACGTCGTGGCTTACTTGTCCACGTTGAAAGAATAGGAGTTATTGCAATGAAGCTCGACAGGAGACAGGTACTTGGCCTGACAGCCGGTGCCGCAGTATTTGCAGTTGCAGGAGTAAGGGTAACCCCGGCCACTGCAGCCGCAGAAGATGCTGCAAAAAGAATTATGGAGTTCACCGGTGGAAAGCAGCCGGCCTCCGGAAAGATTACCCTTAAGACCCCTGAAATTGCAGAAAACGGTAATACCGTTCCGATTTCAGTGTCGGTTGAAAGTGCCATGTCCGGCGATGACATGGTTCAATCAGTCATGATCCTGGCTGAAGGCAATCCGAACCCGGATGTGGCCACATTCCACTTTACGGAGCTCAGCGGTGAAGCGTCAGCGACAACCCGCATGCGACTGGCAAAGACCCAGAATGTTGTCGCGATTGCAAAGATGAAAGATGGCTCGGTGTATTCCGATACCAGGCAGGTCAAGGTCACCATCGGTGGCTGTGGCGGCTAGCATTTTCAAGAGGACATATTAAAATGGCAAACGCAAAACCACGCGTGAAGGTGCCCAAGTCGGCCAAGGCTGGCGAGATTATCACCATCAAGACACTGATCAGCCACAAGATGGAATCGGGTCAGCGCAAGGATAAGGCCGGCAAGGTCATTCCGCGCAAAATCATCAACAAGTTTACCTGTGAATTCAACGGAACCAAAGTTTTCGAGTGTGATATCGACCCGGCGATTTCGGTTAATCCATATATCGAGTTCACAGCCAAAGTGACTGAATCAGGCGAGTTCAAGTTCACCTGGGTGGACGACGACGGCTCTGTTTATGAAACAAGCAAAAAAATCGAGGTCAAGTGACGTGGAGCTGCGGCAGTTCAAAGACAGCTGCCGCCCGGCTGCATGAAACAAACAGAACTTCGGGAGGAAACAGAATGAACTCAACTACACTCAAGTGGGCCGGTTTGCTGGCAGCCGCGTCGATCTTTGCGGCTGGTCAGGCAATCGCCGGACCAGACAACAACAAACTGATGATTGATGGCAAGGAACTGGTCACAGACCTGAAGGGTCCCGAAGGCGGGCCGCTGGAACATATCTATTCCGGTTGGCGTTTTCGTGCGTCGGAAACCCAGGCCTTCGAACTTGACGATTTCGAGAATCCGGCTTTTCCAGCCGTCGATCTGGGTGAGGAATTATGGAATACAGTCGAAGGTGAGGCTGGGAAGTCTTGTGCGACATGCCACAATGATGCATCGGAGACCATGAAGGGCGTCCGTGCATCAATGCCCAAGTGGAATGAAAAACTTGGCAAGCCGCACACCCTGGAAACCCAGATCAATGCCTGCCGAACGGAGAACCTGAAGGCGGAAGCCTGGAAGTGGGAAGCGCCAAACATGCTGGCGATGACTTCATACATTGGCCTTCAGTCCCGCGGCATGCCGGTCAATGTACAAACCGATGGTCCAATGCAGTCCTGGAACGACAAGGGTAAAGAGCTTTACTATTCCCGCGTTGGTCAGCTCGACATGTCATGCGCCAATTGTCATGAAGACAACTACGGCAAGATGATACGCGCCGATCACCTCAGTCAGGGGCACATCAACGGGTTTCCGACTTACCGGCTGAAGTGGGGTGGTCTGGGATCCATTCACCGCCGCTTCTCCGGCTGCATGAAGAATATTCGCGCAACACCTTACAAACGCGGCTCGGATGAGTTTATCGCGCTGGAACTGTATCTGGCGTCGCGTGGGACAGGACTGGCAGTGGAAACACCTGCTGTTCGCAACTGACCGATATTTGACGAGACTTGTGGCGGGCATTTTTTGCGAAGTGCCCGCCATTTTTTTACCCGAAAGACGGGTTTCGACCCCGAAAGGGCCTGAAAAACTAAGCTTTACAGAGGTTTTTGGCCATGTTTACCAGACGTGACTTCTTGCAGTACACAATCAATGCGGGTGCCGCACTGGGTGTTGCCGGTTACGGTGCCAACATCACACGTGCTCTTGCGCAGCAGAAACTCACACAGGATGAGTTGCTGAAGTTTGACTCGAAAGGTCAGATTACACTGCTGCATTTCACCGATGTCCATGCTCAGCTGAAACCGGTTTATTTTCGCCCGCCCGACACCAATATCGGTATTGGCGACTATGCCGGCATTCCCCCGCATCTGGTAGGCGAAGAGTTCCTGAAGTATTTTGGAATCACCAAGGGTTCGCCGCTTGCTTACGCCCATACCATGGTCAATTACGAAGAGTTGGCCCGCACCTACGGACGCCTTGGTGGTCTGGATCGTACAGCAACTTTGGTGAAGGCAATCCGGGGTGAGCGAGGTGACGACAGGGTATTGTTTCTGGACGGCGGCGATACCTGGCAGGGGTCCTACACATCACTTAAATCCAATGGTCAGGATGTAGTTGACTGCATGAAACTGCTCAAACCCGATGCGATGGTCGGGCATTGGGAATTCACACTTGGTGAAGACCGGGTCAAGGAAATCATCGATGACATGGGGTATCCATTCCTTGCGTCGAACATTTTTGACAATGAATGGGATGAGCCGGTGTTTGAAAGCACCGCGATGTTTGAAAAAGGCGGGGTTAAGGTTGCCGTCATCGGTCAGGCCATGCCTTACACACCAATTTCCAATCCAGGCTGGATGTTCCCCAAATGGTCGTTTGGTATCCGGCCGGAGACGCTGCAGGAAAATGTCGACAAGGCCCGCGGCGATGGCGCTGAAGTCGTAGTTTTGTTGTCGCATAACGGGTTTGATGTCGATCGCAAGCTGGCAGGTGTGGTGAACGGCATCGATGTCATCCTGACCGGCCACACCCATGATGCCACCCCGCAGGCCATTGAAATCGGCAGCACACTGTTGTTGGCGTCAGGCTCGCACGGGAAATATCTGGGCCGGGTTGATCTGGAGGTAAGGGACGGCAAGGTGGTTGGTCATTCTTCCAATCTGATCCCGGTGTTTTCAGATGTGATTCAACCAGATTCAGAAATGGCAGCGAAAATCGATGAAGTGCGCAAACCCCATGAGACCGAGTTGAACCGGGTGCTCGGCAAGACCGAAAATCTACTTTATCGAAGAGGCAATTTTAACGGCACCTGGGACGATCTCATCTGTCAGGGGATCATCGAGCAGCGCGACACCCAGATTGCCCTGTCTCCGGGTTTCAGATGGGGCACCACGCTGCTGCCGGATCAGGATATTGCTGTTGACGACCTGTATACCCAAACATCGATGAGTTATCCGTCGGTGTACCGGCTGGAGTTTACTGGCACGCAGATGAAAGAAATTCTCGAAGACGTTTGTGACAACCTGTTCAATAAGGATCCGTTCCTCCAGCAGGGCGGTGACATGGTTCGGGTCGGCGGCATGAGCTACACCTGCTCGCCCAATGCGGATATGGGAGGGCGTATTTCAGATATGCGCCTGATGTCCACTGGAGAACTGCTTGAGGCGGACAAAAAATATGTCGTCGGCGGGTGGGCTTCAGTCAACGAGAATGTTGAGGGCCCCGCCATCTATGACCTGATGGAAAAACACATCACTCAGAAGCAGGTCGTCAGTTTGCACGATCAGCCAACCGTAAAAGTCGAAATGTAGGGTCTTTGGGCTTTTATATTCAAATAAATGAATGTATGGTGCGAGTCAGCACGAGGAGTGACGCTCATGTCTGATGATGCAATATACCCGAAAACAATGACCAGCCGTCGTAGCTTCCTGGGGGCGGGTCTGGCGCTTGGCGGCGCAGCACTTGCAAAACCGGCTCTTGCTGGTGACGGCGAGGCCGCCATTCTTGAAAAGCAGGACTGGACCCAGTACCTCGGCGACGGAGTGGATGCGCGTCCATACGGCCACCCTTCGGAGTTTGAAAAAAATGTTGTACGGCGCAATGTTTCCTGGCTGACGGCTGATCCGATTTCGTCTGTCAACTTTACGCCGCTGCATGACCTGGACGGCATCATCACACCGAATGGCCTTTGTTTTGAGCGCCATCATGCCGGGATTGCCGAGGTGGATCCGGCACAACATCGCTTGATGATAAATGGCCTGGTGGAAAAGCCGCTGGTTTTCACCATGGCTGACATCATGCGTTTTCCGCGTGAAAATCGCATCTACTTCCTCGAATGTGCAGCTAACTCCGGCATGGAATGGCGCGGTGCCCAGCTCAATGGCTGCCAGTTCACTCACGGCATGATTCACAATGTGATGTACACAGGTGTTCCGCTAAAGCTGCTTTTGCAGGAAGCCGGCGTGAAAACCAATGGCAAATGGGTGATGCCGGAAGGTGCTGATGCGTCTGTCATGACGCGCTCTGTTCCCCTGGGCAAAGCCATGCAGGATTGCCTTGTTGCCTTCAAGATGAACGGCGAGGCCTTGCGTCCCGAACAGGGGTATCCGCTTCGCCTCGTGGTACCTGGGTGGGAAGGTAACATGTGGGTCAAATGGCTGCGTCGCCTGGAGATTGGCGACGAGCCATGGCATCACCGTGAGGAAACCTCAAAATACACCGACCTTCTGGAAAACGGTAAAGCGCGGCGGTTCACATGGGAAATGGATGCAAAATCCGTCATTACCAACCCCAGCCCGCAGGCGCCATTGCTGCACAAGAAAGGTCAGACGGTTATCACCGGAGTTGCATGGTCTGGTCGAGGCACAATCGACCGGGTGGATGTATCGATCGATGGTGGCCGCAACTGGAAAACGGCGCGGATTGACGGGCCGAGTTTCGACAAGTCGATGCACCGTTTCTACTATGATTTTGACTGGGACGGATCGCCGCTGCTGCTGCAGTCCCGGGCGATGGATTCCACCGGTTATGTTCAGCCCACAAAAAAACAGTTGCGTGTCGAACGCGGGACCAACTCCATCTATCACAATAACGGTATTCAAACCTGGCATGTGAAAGCCAATGGCGAGGTTGAAAATGTCGAAGTATCTTAGAATCGCAATCATGGCATGGACGGCCATTTTCATTGTGACACCGGCATTGGCAGGAAAATTCAATCTCGGGCGGGGCGCTACAGAGGCCGAAGTTGCCGCGTGGGACATCGATGTGCGCCCTGATGGTAAAGGTTTGCCGGATGGAAAAGGTACCGTTGCGGAAGGCGAAGTGATTTACACAGAAAAGTGCGCGTCCTGCCATGGTGTTTTCGGCGAGGGGATTGATCGCTGGCCGGTACTGGCTGGCGGCCATGACAGTTTGAAAAGCGAAAGGCCGGTAAAGACGATCGGCTCTTATTGGCCATTTTTATCAACCGTGTTTGATTATGTAAACCGCGCCATGCCGTTTGGACAGGCAGGATCTCTGGAAGCCGATGAAGTTTATGCCATTACTGCTTACCTGTTGAACCTAAATGATCTGGTCGACTCAGAGTTTGAGTTGTCGAAACAGAATTTTGTCAAGATACGACTGCCAAATGAAACCAATTTCATCGCAGACACTCGCCCCGACACGCCAATCATTGCCGAGGGTGAAGAGCCCTGCATGACGGGTTGCAAGCCTGGTCCGGTAAAGGTTACTGGCACAGCACGTGTGCTGGACGTCACGCCTGCCGGAGATAAAGATAAATCCGACTCGCTGGATTGATGCCCGATCCGTTTCCTGTATTTTGAATGCTTCGCGGTTTGAAAATGTCAAACCGGCAGTGTTCAACTCGGGAACCGGCACTACATGAATTTTCAGTCCAATCCGGATCATGCAGCCCTGGTGGATGCTGTATCGAAGGTGTGCCGGCGATTTGATGACGGATACTGGTTGAATCGCGACAACGATGGCGAATTTCCGGTTGATTTTCATGCCGCCATGGCCGAAGGCGGATGGCTCGGCATTACCATGCCCGAAGCCTACGGCGGTTCAGGCCTGGGCGTAACCGAAGCCGCGTTGATGATGAAGGCAGTAGCTGCATCCGGCGGTGCTCTGGCCGCAGCATCGGCCATCCATATCAATCTGTTTGGTCCACATCCGATTGTGGTGTATGGCTCCGAGACCCAGAAGCAGCGCTGGTTGCCATCCTTGATCAGCGGTGAACATCGAACATGCTTTGGCGTAACCGAGCCGGACGCTGGCCTCGACACAACCCGCATCAAGACCTTCGCCAGACGCACCAGCGAGGGTTATGTAGTCAACGGTCAGAAGATCTGGACATCGACCGCACAGAACGCGACACATATCATGTTGCTGGCGCGCACGACCCCATATGAGGAGTGTGACAAGAAAACTCGTGGCCTCAGCCTGTTCTACACACCTCTTGATCGCTTGTGTGTGGAGGTGCGCGAGATTGACAAGATGGGTCGCAAGGCGGTCGATTCAAATCAGGTATTCATTGAAAATCTGCAGGTGCCTGACGAAGATCGCATTGGCGAAGAAGGCGCAGGCTTTGAATATCTTCTTGATAGCCTCAACCCTGAACGCATTCTCATTGCGATGGAAGCAGTCGGCATAGGTCGGGACGCTGTGACAAGAGCCGCAAAATATGCCTGCGAGCGTGAGGTGTTCGGCCGGCCGATTGGCCAGAACCAAAGCATCCAGCATCCGTTGGCTGAAAGCTGGATGGAGCTTGAAGCCGCAGATCTGATGGCGATGAAAGCTGCATGGCTGTATGACAATAATCAGCCGTGCGGACCGGAAGCCAATGCCGCCAAGTTTCTGGCTGCAGAAGCTGCTCTCAAGGCCTGCACCAACGCGGTAAAGACCCACGGTGGTATGGGATATGCAAAGGAATTTCACGTCGAACGATTATTGCGGGAGGTCATGATCCCGGTTCTAGCGCCGGTCAGTCCGCAAATGATCCTGAACTACATCTCCGAGCGGGTGCTCGGATTGCCGCGTTCCTATTGAGGTTTGGGAAATGACAACTCAACCGGATGAAACTGCATTACCTCAAGGTGCCCTGCATGGTCTGAAGGTCATTGATCTGAGCAGGGTTCTGGCCGGACCGTACTGTACCCAGGTACTTGGAGATCATGGCGCGGACGTTTTGAAGATCGAAGCACCTCAGGGCGATGAAACTCGCAGGTGGGGTCCACCATTCGTTGATGGATCTGCCGCCTATTTCATGGGCGTCAACCGCAACAAGCGGGGCATGGTTCTCGATTTCAGGCAAGACAATGCCCGGACCACGCTTGCCGGTTTGCTTAAGGGCGCTGACGTGCTGGTTGAAAACTTCAAGATTGGCACGCTTGAACGGTGGGGCTTTGGCAGGGATGTGCTGGAGAAAGAATATCCCGGTCTTGTACATTGTCGCATTACCGGTTTCGGTGACGACGGTCCGCACGGCGGTATGCCTGGGTATGACGCTGCCGTTCAGGCCATGGCCGGATTGATGAGCGTCAATGGTGAGCCTAACGGCAGGCCACTCAGGGCCGGGGTCCCGGTGGTGGACCTGGTGACCGGGTTGAATGCCGTCATCGGCATATTGCTGGCCTTGCAGGAACGCCGGAAAAGCGGCTTGGGCCAATTGGTGGATGTGTCCCTGTTTGACAGCGGACTTTCAGTTCTGCACCCCCATTCAGCCAACTACCTGGTCACAGGTGACCTGCCGGCCAGAACCGGTAACGCCCATCCCAATATTACCCCTTATGATACTTTTGAAACTGCTACGGGCCCGATTTTTCTGGCTGTTGGCTCGGACGGGCAATTCTCCAGATTATGTGAACTGATTGGTGTTTCTGCCCTTGTGGAAGACTTGCGTTTTACAACAAACGCACAGCGCAACAAGCACAGGAATGAACTCAAACAGGAATTGGAAAAAGCCCTCGCCGGGTTTGAAGTCGATGAGTTGGCGGACCGATTGATCCGCCGTGGTGTACCGTGCGCGCCGGTGCTCGATCTCGCACAGGCTCTCAACCATCCACAGGCGAAGCATCGCAATATGGTGTGGGAAGATTCCGGGTACCGTGGAGTAGGGGCGCCGGTATGTTTGTCCAGATCGCCGGCCAGTCTGAGATTGAAACCGCCTGGATTGGATGACTGATTGAATTGCTCTAGTGAAAATTGGAACCTCTGAACTCTCGGATGCGCCTGACGTGATCAGTCAATTCGTGCCGCGCCCATGTCATCCAGTATGGTATAGACGGCCGGCACGATGAACAGCACAAGAACGGTCGTGGCCATCAGGCCGAATGCAAGGCTGGTGACCAGCGGTACCAGCACCTGAGCCTGCAGGGAGGTCTCCGTCAGCAGCGGCATCAATCCGACAATTGTAGTCAGGGAAGTCAGCAGGATGGCCCGGAAGCGGGCACCGGCGGCAAGTGGGGCTGCCTCCGCAACCGATTGTGTATCGCCGTGATAGTGCTTGATGAAATTGACCAGCAGGATCGAGTCATTGACCACAATGCCGGCCAGCGCCACGAATCCGAGCATGGAGGGCATGGTGAAGTCCAGGCCGAGCAGCATATGCCCGCCAATGGCCCCGATGAAGGCGAACGGTATGATGATCATGACGACGAATGGTTCGATATAGCTGCGAAACTGGAATGACAATAGCAGGTAGACGCCAATCAGACCGAGCACAAATCCGGAAATCATCGAGGATTGTGTCTTTGAAGCATCGGCATTGGCGCCCTCGAAACTTGATGAGACGCTGGGGTGACGTTCCTTGAGCCTGGAAATAAAGCGTCTCTCCGTATCACGCAGAATTTCGGTCGAATTACCGAATCGGCTGTCGAGTTCACCCTGAATGGTGACCGTGCGCCGTCCGTCCACCCTGCGAATGCGTGAAAAACCACGGCCGTTTTCAATGTTGGCAACGACGCTGAGCGGGATTTGGCTGCCGTCCGATGCGGTGATCGTAAATGTGTCCAGATCAGCCAGGGAATCCGAACTGGCAGCGTCAAACTTCACATTGATCTCAAAGCTTTCCGGACCGGCCTGAATTTCGTCGACCTTGAAGCCATAGAAGCTTGAACGGATCTGGTCGGCAATTGTCCGGCCATCCACGCCCAGTGTTGCTGCACCGTCACGCAGCGTTATGCGCAACTCCGGTTTTCCGGGTCGCAGATCGTCGGTGATATTGTAAACTCCCCGGTATCTCTTCAGCCAGTCACTCAATTCCTTTGCAGCCGTCGACAACTCCGCAAGGTCATTTCCTGTCAGGCGAATGTCGATAGCCCTGCCGCCAGGGCCAAATGTGCCTTCGGTGAAATTCAGCGTCACGACATCCGCCAACTCACCGGTTTCGACCCGCCATTGTTCAATCACGTCGGCAATCTGGGAAGACCTTGTTTCAGAATCCAGCAAGTCGGCAATCACGGTTGCCACGTGAGGTCCGGTTTCACCGGCGTCAGAATTGAAACTGAAACGATGGGTGACGTTTCGAACCAGTTTTTGACCGCCAGGTTGGTCATGACTAAGGCTGGCGTTGACCCGCTCCAGCGCTTCGTCAATTTTGCCAACCACAGCTTCGGTTCGTGCCAGGGGAGTTCCCTGCGGCATCATGATTCGCGCTTCCATGACATTTCCATCCAGATCAGGAAATGGGGAAAATTTGATCAACCCGCCGACCATGGCGCTCACCGCAAGCAGCAGGACGCCAATCGCTGCGCCAAAAGTCAGATATCTCCACGCAACAGCAATTTCGGCGAACGGCACAACGACTCGGTCGCGGGCCCAGTTGACACCGTTGTCCACTGCCTTTTGAACCCGGCCCTCGGTTGAACCTGATTTGTGAAGAGCGTGGTGCAAATGGTTGGGCAGAATCAGAAAAGCCTCGACCAGCGACACGATCAACACAAACAACATGACAACGGGGACGACCCGCAAAATCTGGCCAATGTCGCCTTTTAAAAACGCAAGCGACCCGAAAATACAGGCTGTTGTGGCAAAAGAGGCAAACACGGACGGTTGCACCTGTCCGGCACCAATAATCGCGGATTCGATCGCTGAACTGCCTTGCGCATGCTTGCTGGCCACATTCTCCGCGATCACGATGGCATCATCCATCAGCAAACCGATAACGATCAGGAGTCCCACCATGGTGAGCATGTTGATGGAGTATCCCACCAGCACCATCAGGAAAAAGGCGCCAGCGAACGACACCGGCAACCCGGCTGCGACCCAGAACGAATAGCGCAAGCCGAAAAACAGCCACAGGACCAGGAACACCAGAGCCAGGCCCTGCACGGCATTGGTGATCAGCAGGCGCAAACGGTCAGATACAATCGAGGACACGTCATTGGTCACAGCCATCTCGATCCCGGGTGGCGCCTTTTGCCGGGCATCATCAAGAAACCCGTTTATTCGCTCAATGACATTCAGGGTGTCCTGATCCGTGGTCTTGGTTACGGACAGGACAGCAGCGGGTTTGCCGTTGAATGCAATGCGTTCCTCGTTCAGTTTGAAACGGTCGGTTATCCTGGCAATGTCACCGAGTCTTATTTGCCCGCCATTGCTTGCAGACACCACGACGAGGTCGCGGAATTCATCTACCGAGCGTCGCTCGCCCGCATAACGCACCAGGAATTCCCGTTCCGATGTTTCAAGACTGCCCGACGGGAGATCAATCGATTCCCTCTGCACCGCACGAGCAATGTCTTCTGCCGATACACCCAGGCTGCGCAAATTGGGTCGCGACAGCTCGATTCGAATCTCGTGATCGGAAAATCCGAGAATTTCGATTTTGGGGATGCCGCCCCACAGCTGCATCTGGTCTTTTATGTGTTCGGCATAGGCCTTCAGATTGACCCGGTCACTCGGTCCGGTTATTGCCACTGATGCAACAAAATCTGTGCGTCCGAGTTGTGCAACTACCGGGCGTTCCACGTTTTCCGGAAAGTCTGATATACCGTCAACCGCGTTGGTGATATCCGAAGTGAAGCGATCAAGGCTTACAGCGCCGGTTTTTTCCACCGTAACCTTGGCGATACCTTCCAGGGCTTCGCAGATCACCTCCAAAACGTTGTTGACACTGTCGATGGCATCCTCGACACGCTGGCAAATGGCCTGTTCAACCTCCTCTGGCCGGCTGCCCGGCCAGATCGTGGTAATTTGCAACTTGCTGGGCGCTATCCGGGGAAAGGTTTCGCGTTGCAGGGATGGAAATGAAAATATGCCGAGGATCAGCAGCGCCAGCATAACGAGGGTTGCTGCGGTCGGATGGCGAACGAAATATCCGATCATTTCACGTTGTCCGAAAGCTGGCGCTTTAACTTGGCCTCCAGTATTTCGTCCCGCGATACCCGCAACAACATGCCTTCAATAGCCGGCAGGAGGTCGGATACAACGACCATCTCGCCGGCCTTGATGCCTGTGCGGATGACGATGTTGCCTTCCTGTGTCAGTCCGGTCTCGACAGGCCTGATAACCAGCCGATTTTCGTCATCCGCCAGATAAAGACTTTGTCCGTGCAGGGCGGCACGCGGAACAACGATTTGGGCCTTCTGCTTGTTCGCACGAATTTTGACCTCGACGAACATCCCCTTGGACAGTGGCGGACGCTGACCCGGAATGGCTGACTTCCAGGTGCCTTGCGCGCTCACGATTACACCGATGGATCGGGTTTTGAGGTCTATGGTGTCAGATACCCGCGAGAAGGTTGCCGGCCAGACAACATCTCTGTCTCCTGTATTTAGATGTATCGTAGCGGAAAACCCCAGCCGCCTGATCACGTTGCCAATGGTTTCCGGCGTCAATCCGGCCGGCGCGTCTTTACCCGCAGCGACCCTCGCCAGTGCTGAAAACCGGGAAAGGGGTATCTGTGCTTCAATCTCCGCTGTCTCTATGCCATCGGCGGTGACCAGGGTTGATCCGACCTGGGCATATTGCGCTATTTCGACGGAAACCTCACCGATGCGAGCGTCGAACGGCAGCACAATGTGTGTGCGGTCGAGGTTCAGTTTTGCCTGATCCAGTTCAATCTGGTTGAGCTTCCTTTGTTCCACAAGCGCGGCGCGTTGCGAAGGTATCAGCTTGAGGGTGTTTTCCAGATCCTGGACTTTCTTGCGCTGAACAAGTGTGTCGCGGGTTTCCTGATCTAGTACCGTTCTGGAAGTTGCGCCGCCGGCAACCAGTTTTTGTTTCCTGTCCAGCTCCCGCTCGCGAATTTTAAGGGACTGGCGTTCTATCTCCAGGCTTGCCCTGGTGTTTTCTTCCGACAGATCGAATTCGACGATCTGGGCATCAGCCCGGCCAATATTGGCTTGTGCCTGCGCTATGGCGAGTTCGTAGTCTCGTGGTGAAATCCGGATGATTTCCGTGCCTGCCGGCATGATTGCGCCGCGCTTGAGGCCGGGGTGCATATAATCCACCTCGCCTGCCGCCTGGACAACTGCCTGCCAGGTTTTGGCAGGTTGTACCGTGCCAAAGCCGGTTACCGTGGGGACGAAGTCAATGGGTTGCGCCTCAATGACGCGAACATTGCGGATTTCTTCTTGCGGTGCGGCTATCTGCGGCGGCTGGCGCTGACTGACAAACCACCAGATTGCCAACACCCCCAGCATAATCGGGGGCACAATCAGAAGTTTCCGCCACATGGTTTGTGCCTTTTGTTGGTGATTTTCAGTAACACGAATATTATGGATCATAATTGCAGGGAAGTACCGCGTATTCCAGTGTCGTAGTTGCCACCTCGGAAGTTGGCTAATGCGGCCAGATGGCTGTCACCGGCGGGAAGTAGTCTGATGCCTGAAACGCATTTAGTGAGGATGCATTTAGTGAGGATCAAGAATGGTGTGGATTGAGACAATTCCTTATGAGAAAGCGGAAGGAAAATTGAAGACGTTATACGACCGGGTCAAGGGTCCCGACAACAATGTCGACAACATCATGATGATGCATTCGCTGAGGCCGCACAGCATGGAAGGCCATATGGCGATCTACAAATACGTCCTGCATCACTCCGCCAATACAGTGCCGAAATGGTTTCTGGAGACGCTGGGTGTGTGGGTGAGTTCACTCAATCAATGCGACTATTGTGTTGAGCACCACTTTTCCGGACTGCGGCGGCTGTTGAAGGACGACCGGAAAGCCCAGGGAATCAGGGAAGCCATTGAAGCCCGCACCATCGATCTGGCGCCTTTGGACGAGCAACAAAAAGTCGCCATGGAGTATGCCAGGCAGCTGACTGAAAACCCCGCCGGCATGCAGGAAGGCATCGTCTCCCGGTTGCGCTCGGCCGGCTACTGTGATGGCGAAATACTGGAGATAAACCAGGTATCAGCCTATTTCAGCTACGCAAACCGGACAGTGTTGGGCCTGGGCTGTTCTACGGACGGTGACATTCTAGGGTTGTCGCCAAACAACTCTGATGACCCGAACGACTGGAACCACGCGTAAGTGCTCTAATACCAGCGGCCCCTGGTAATACTCTCACGCAGGCGAAATCGCTGTATCTTGCCGGACTCATTGCGTGGCAACCGGTCCACAAAACGGATTACCCTTGGATATTTGTAAGGTGCGATGGTGTTTTTGACATGATCCTGCAGGTTGCCGACTAGCTCGGGCCTGTCTTGACAGGGAACCGCGGTTACCACAAAGGCAACTACAATTTGCCCGCGATCTTCTGACGGCTCGCCGATGACGGCACATTCAACAACATCTGAGTGCTGCAGTAACGCGTTTTCGACCTCGACACCGGAAATATTGTAGCCGGAGGAAATGATCATGTCGTCCAGACGGGTGTGATAACACAGGTAGCCGTCTTCGTTCATCGAACAGGCATCGCCGGTAATATTCCAGCCATCCTGCACATACTGCTGTTGCCGCTCATCATCCAGATACCGGCATCCGGTTGGGCCCCTGACGGCCAGCCTCCCAATCTCGTTGGCAGGCAGTTTCCCGCCAGTTCCATCAAGCACGGCCAGTTCAAATCCGGGAATTGCAGGTCCGATCAGGCCCGCACGTATGTCGTTCCCGGATGCGCCGGCGAAGGCATGCAGCATTTCGGTTGAGCCGAGCACCTCTGCCAGCTGTATTCCGGTCGCGTCCCCCCACAACTGCCTTACTGGCAAAGGCAGTGCCTCACCGGAAGACACGGCCAGACGCAATGTCGCAAGCGATTGAGTGGTTTTCAGTTTGAGCATCTGCTGAAAGAAAGTTGGAACGGTAAAACAAATCGTCGCGCTGCAGTCTTCGATTGCGTCGAGCAGTTGATCCGGCGAGTAACGTGGATTGAGAACACTGCACGCGCCCGCATGAAACGGAAAAATCAGCAGACCGCCCAGTCCGAATGTGAAGGCCAGTGGCGCGGTGCCAATGAATACATCATCGCGACAGGGCTTGATGATGTGCCGGCATATGGTTTCACATATGGCGATAACATCGCGATGGAAATGGACCGTTGCCTTGGGCTTTCCGGTCGTACCGGATGTAAATGCTATCAGCGAGATGTCGTCAGGCAGTGTTAGGCAGGTTTCGTGCTGCGGGTCCGCATCGGCCATCAGATCATACAACTCGCCCCGGCCGGGTTCATAGCCGATAACAGGCAGCGCCTGGCCTGAAGAGGTTATGGCGGACGCAAGGTCATTGTTCAGGCCTGTTTCACAAATCGCTAGTACTGGCTGTGCCATGTCGATAATTGTTCGAAGCTCATTGTCGCGCAACAATGACATGGTCGTGACAGCCACGGCTCCGATTTTCTGGATGGCAAGCCAGGCGAGCGCCACTTCCGGTGAGTTGCTGCCGCGGATAAGGACACGGTTCCCCGGTTCCACGCCGTAGCAATCGACCATTAAGGAAGCAGCCCGGCAGACATGGTCGTTCAACTCTGTGTATGTCCATGTCCGGGTGTCACTTCGTATTGCCATTCTGTCGCCATGACCATTTTCGATATGACGATCAAGCAGCAGCGAAACGCAATTGAGCTTTGGCAAATCGGACACGCCAGGTAGCGGTGTTATTTCCGGCAGGTGATCAGGATGCGGCAGCCGGTCGTGCACAAACCGGTCTTTCTGGGGGCTGACCGGCGCCGTCATTCAGGTGCCCAGTCCGGCGCTGTCAGCCGGCGTTTGCCATCGGAAGACTTGCGCACGCCGGGTTCGTCAAGCTGCAGCCTGTCCCAGAGCTTGCAGGTCACCTGTTTGTGGTTCTGGTCGAGCCCCTCGCAATAGTTGGTGTATTCGCACAATCGAATGGTATCACCGTGGCCGGTTTCCAGTTTCCGGAACCAGTCGGGATCGGCCAGCGCCTGGCGCGCGGCACCGATGATGTCTGCCGTCGAGTTGTTCAGGGTTGCCTCTGCCATTTCAAAGTTGTGTATGCCGCCTGCGGCAACCACCGGTGTGGCAAACCCTGCTGCGCGGACAGCCTGGCGAATGGCTTTGGTTGCTGCCAGATTGCGTCCGAACGGCCCCTTTTCGTCAGAGATGTACTGCGGCATGCACTCATAACCGCTCGGTCCGGTGTAGGGGTATGCGGCGGCACCAACCTTGGGTTGTTTGGCATCGTCGAACTTGCCGCCTCGCGAAAGCGACAGGAAGTCCATGCCTGCCTCGGCAAAGGCGGTTGCAAACTGGCACACATCCTCAAGGGAGCTTCCGCCTTCGATTGCCTCGGAAGCCAGAAACCTGGCACCTACCACAAAGTTCTCAGGCACCGATTGGCGCACTTGTTTGAATACTTCCAGCGGCAGGCGGACCCGCCGGCTTGCTGCGCCACCGTAACCGTCTTCCCGCTGATTGGTCGCCGACAGGAAAGACGCCATTGTGTAGGCATGCGCGTAGTGCAATTCAACGCCGTCAAATCCCGCTTTGCCGGCGCGGCTGGCGGCTTGGGCAAACAGATCCGGCAAAACCCGGGGCAACTCTTCAATATGATCCAGATGCGTGTCGTTCACCTGTTCGCGATAGCCTTTTGTCAGTGCTTCAAACTCGCGGGGGGTTAACGCCTGCTCCAGGTCGTTGTCGCTCATGGCAATCATTGCGCTGCGGATGCCGGCTTCCCCGGCATCCATCATGTTGAGTGCACGGCGATGCTGCTGCGTGATGACGAGGAACCGGTTGAGAAATTTGCCTCGCTCCGGCCGCCGCTTGATTGCCAGAAAGTCAATCAATTGAATGAAAAGCCTCGTGGTTCCGCCACTTTCCTTTCGGACAACTTCAACCAGTTTCTCAAGCCCGTCCAGAAACCGGTCATGTCCTATGCGGAGCAGGGGACCGGACGGCACATCGCGAATGCCGGTTGCCTCCACCACGATCGCGGCCGGCCGTCCGCGCGCGAAACGGCCATACCAGTCCAGCACTTCAGGTGTCACATATCCATCATCGGTGGCCCGCCATGGTACCATCGCCGGCACCCATGTCCGGTTGCGCAGGCAAAGCCGGCCGATCTGCAACGGAGAAAACAAGGTAGATGAAGCGCGTTCTTGCGCGTCCGGCAAGTGACCAGGGTCCGGATACCATCTTATTTTTTCAGCCGGTTTCCACATATGCCCTGGATTCCATTGAAATTCCTATTGATCGCTGGCCGGTAGCACGGCAGTCGCCTCGATCTCCACCTTCGCATCATCTTCAACCAGCGCCACGACCTGGACCAGCGCCATCGCGGGGAAGTGAGACCCGATGACCCGTTTGTAGGCCGCACCGAGTTCGCGCTGGCAACCGAGATATTCCTGCTTGCTGGTAACGTACCAGGTCATGCGTACAATGTGCTCAGGCTTGGCTCCGGCCTGTGCCAGCACTGCAACAACGTTGCGCAGCGCCTGTTCTGTCTGCCCGGCAAATTCGTCAGTTTCAAACACCTCGTCGGCATTCCAGCCAATCATGCCACCGGTGAACACCATGCGTCCTTCGGCAGCCACACCATTGGCGTAGCCTTTCGGTTGCTTCCAGCCTTCTGGTTGCAGAAATTCCATCATGTCATTCCTCTCTGAGCCGGAAGCGCTGGATTTTACCGGTCTGTGTCTTGGGTAGCGCATCTGTGAATACCACTGAGCGCGGGTACTTGAACGGTGCGATGGTCTGTTTGACGTGGTCCTGCAACCGTTTGATGCACTCCTTGTCGGGGCTGACATTTTCGACCAGCACCACATGGGCCTGTACAATCTGACCGCGATCTTCGTCTGCTACGCCAATGACGGCACACTCAACCACATCGTCATGAGACAGCAGGGCTGCTTCCACTTCGGGCCCGGCAATATTGTAACCCGACGATATGATCATGTCGTCGCTGCGCGCGGCAAAATGAAAAATACCTGCTTCGTCCTGGATGAAGCTGTCACCGGTCAGGTTCCAGCCGTCCCGAACGTAGTTCGCCTGCCGGTCATCTTTCAGATAGCGGCAACCGGTCGGGCCCTTGACGGCGAGCTTGCCGATGGTGCCGCGCGCCACTTCGGCCATCTCCTCATCAACCACGATGGCCTGATAGCCGGTGACCGGTGTGCCGGTCTGGGCAGGGGCCGCTGAACCGAAGCGGTTTGAGATGAAGATGTGCAGCAATTCGGTTGACCCGATGCCGTCGAGCATTTCCTTGCCGGTTTTGGCCTTCCATTCCTCGAAAACCGGCCCCGGCAAGGTTTCTCCGGCAGACACAGCTACCCGCAGGGACGACAGGTCCGCACCTTCGTCCATTGCCCGCATCATGGCTCGATAGGCGGTCGGCGCGGTAAAACACACGGTTGCCTTGTAGGTTTCGATGATCTCGATCATGTTGGGCGGTGAAGCTGCTTCCAGCAATGTCGCCGTTGCTCCAAATCGCAATGGAAACACTGCCAGTCCGCCCAGACCGAAAGTGAAGGCCAGCGGCGGCGAACCGACAAATACATCGTCCGGAGTAACGCCCAGAACCTCTTTTGCATAGCCATCAGCAATAATCATCAGGTCGCGATGGAAATGCATCGTCGCCTTGGGTTCGCCGGTGGTGCCTGACGTAAACCCCAGCAGCGCAACGTCATCCTGGCTGGTGCGAATGGCATCAAACTTGACCGGCTTGTTGAGGCCGGCGCGATCCAGCTCGGCATCGTGATTGGCTGTGCCGTCAAACCCGATCACTTTTTCCAGGCAGGGAGAGCCTTTGGCGCATGCCACAATCTCGTCCATCATGCGGGTGTCGCACAGCGCAAGGTTCACCTGGGCCTTGTCGACAATCTTCGATAACTCGCCGGCCCGCAGCATGGGCATCGTGTTGACTACCACGGCACCGGCCTTGGTTGCTGCCAGCCAGCACGCCACCATGGCCGGATTGTTGGCCGAACGGATCAGCACCCTGTGGCCGGGCCTGACACCGTAATCCTCAACCAGGGCATGTGCCAGGCGGTTGGTCCAGTCGGACAGTTCCTTGTAGGTGCGTCTGCGACCATTGCCGATAAGCGCCACGTGGTCACCGAAACCCTGCAGGACCATCTTATCGGTCAGTTCCACCGCCGCATTGAGTTGGTCAGGATAGTCGAAACCGTCCAGCAGAAATTCCGGCCACTGGTCAAACGGCGGCAGGTTGTCCCGGCTGAACGTGTCTGTATGTGCGCTCGGCAACATATCCATTGGTCTAGCCTCCTTCCAGCATCTGGCGTGCGATGACGATTTTCTGTACGTCGGATGCCCCTTCATAAATTCGAAGAGCGCGAATTTCCCGGTACAGGCTTTCAACGATGTGACCGTGGCGTACCCCGTCACCGCCGTGCAGTTGCACGGCCCGATCGATCACGTCCTGCGCCTTGTCTGTCGCGTGCAGCTTGGCCATCGCAGCTTCCCGGGTAACGCGGGCTGCGCCGCTATCCTTGGTCCATGCCGCCCGGTAAACCAGCAGGGCGCTGGCATCCACATCCAGCGCCATATCGGCCACGTGACCCTGGACCATTTGCAACTCACTCATCGGCGCACCGAACAGTTCACGCTCGCGAACCCGCACCAAAGTTGCTTCCAGCGCCCGGCGGGCAAAGCCGAGCGCTGCCGCCCCGACTGTCGAGCGAAATATATCAAGTACCGACATGGCCACCTTGAAACCTTGTCCCGGCTCGCCAACCAGTGCATCGGAGCTGACACGGACATTGTCAAACTTCAGGCGCGCCAGCGGGTGAGGGGCGATAACCTCCAGGCGCTCTGCAACGGCCAGTCCGTCCGTCTCCGCCGGTACCAGGAAACACGATAGACCTCGCGCGCCAGGCGCTTCACCGGTACGGGCAAACACACAGTAGACATCAGCGATGCCACCATTGGATATCCAGGTTTTCTCGCCGTTCAGCACGAAGTGATTGCCATCACGGGTTGCAGTCATGTCCATTGCTGCCACATCCGATCCGGATTTCGGCTCACTCAGTGCGAACGCCGACAGCGCCGAACCGGCCCTGGTCTTGCGAAGCCAGTTCTGCTGTTCACTGCTCCCGAACAGGGATATGGCCCCGGTGCCCAGGCCTTGCATGGCAAAGGCGAAATCGGCCAGTCCGTCGTGTCGCGCCAGCGTTTCGCGGATCAGGCAGAGGCTGCGGACATCCAGCTTGCCAGGCTCATCCGGATCAACGGCAGAGTGCTCAAGCCAGCCATCCTGGCCCAGTTGTGCAACCAGCGCCTTGCAGGCTGCATCCGTGTCCGAGTGATCCACCGGCAGGTTTTTAATACACCATTCTTCCAGCGACACGGCCAGTTCGCGGTGCCTGTCGTCAAAAAACGGCCAGTTCAGGAAGCTTGCATCCGCCATGATCAATTGCCCTCGAACACGGGTTTCTTCTTGGCAACAAATGCCGCATACGCACGATGAAAATCCTGGGTCTGCATGCATATCGCCTGCGCCTGTGCCTCCGCCTCGATTGCCTGTTCGATGCTCATTGACCATTCGTGATTGAGTTGGGTCTTGGTGATGGAATGTGCAAAGTTCGGGCCGGTCGCAATCCGCCGGGCCATTTCAAGCGCCTCGCGTTCAAGGTCCCCGGCATCCACCAGGCGGTTGTAGTACCCCCAGCGTTCACCTTCGTCTGCCGTCATTGCGCGTCCGGTATAGAGTAATTCGGCAGCCCGGGCCTGGCCTATGATGCGCGGCAATATTGCACAAGCGCCCATGTCACAGCCGGCGAGCCCGACACGGGTAAACAGGAATGCGGTATTGGCTTCATGCGTCGCAATTCGCATGTCAGATGCCATGGTGATAATGGCGCCTGCGCCGACGGCGACGCCGTCGACCGCCGAGATCACCGGCTTGCCGCAATTCAGCATGGCCTTGACCAGATCGCCGGTCATGCGGGTGAAATTCAACAGGCCTTTCATGTCCATTTTGGTCAGCGGTCCGATTATGTCGTGGACATCACCGCCGGAGCAGAAATTACCCTCGTTTGGCAGAAACACCACCACATCCACGTCATCGGCGTAGACCAGCGCGCGGAAAGTATCGCGCAGTTCCGAATAGCTGTCGAAGGTCAGCGGATTTTTGCGTTCGGGCCTGGCCAGCCGGATAGTGGCCACATTGGCCTGCATCTGCCAGTGGAAGTGTTCGGGCTTCAGTCCGCTCATCTCGCTCATGCGCTCTCTCCCAGGGATTGATTGACACGGTCCATGCCGGCGATCATTGCTTTAGCGTCGACGGGTGACAGCTCTGCCAGCAAGTCATTTACCCAGCCTTCGTGCACGTGTGCCATATGGCCGAATTCCTCACGGGCCCTTGTGGTCAGTCGCACAACCATGGCCCGCCGGTCGCCTTCCACCGGCACCCGAATGATACTGCCGTCCTGCACCAGCCGGTCGACGATGCCGGTCACATTGCCGTTCGAGACTTTCAGGAACGACGACAGCTCACTCATCCGCAATCCCTGCCGGTGATGGTATAGTGCCGCCATCACATCAAATCGGGGCAGGGTGGTGTCAAACTCCGCTCGCAGCTTCTCCCGCAACACGGCTTCCATGTGGCGTTGCAGTTTCAGCAGTCGCAGCCAGAACCGCAGTCGCTGTTTCGATGTCGGGCGGTTTTCGGTCTGTTCTGCGATCTCGGACATCAGGCTATTCCTTCCGGCATGGCAATTGCGGCTCCGGTTGTCGGGCCGGCCTCATCGGTGCAAAGCCGCACCACCAGATCAGCGATTTCCGACGGTTGAACGAATTTGCCGGTCGGTGAGCCTTTCAACAGTGCTGCGGCTGCCTGTTCGCGGCTCATGCCGGTTTTCTGCATGATGTTGTCCAGCGTTCTGTCCAGCATCGGCGTCTGCGTATATCCCGGGCAGATGGCATTTACGGTAATGCCTTTCGGCTGCAGCTCTTCAGCCAGCGCCCGCGTCAGACCGACCACGCCGTGTTTGGCTGCACAATAGGCACTGACATAGGCGCTTCCCTTCAAACCGGCCACCGAGGCGATGGCAATCATCCGTCCCCATCCGGCGGCCAGCATGGGCTCAAGGGCACACTGGAATGTGTTGAACACGCCGGTAAGATTGACATCAATGGTCTGCTGCCACTGCTCGCCGGTCAGCCGGCCAAACGGCTGGCTTTCGGCAACACCCGCATTGGCAATGGCAATGGTCACCCGGCCACGGTCGGCCGCGGAAGATGAAAATACCGCCCGCAGTTCATCAGCGTCTGTCACGTCGGCCACGGCCCACGAGATGTTTTTGTGGCTGGCGGCGGTTTCGCGCAACGGGGCTTCGCGACGCCCGGTGATGGTGACTGCCGCACCTGCTTCAGCGAGAGCTAGCGCGATCGCCGAACCGACCCCTGTGCCGCCGCCGGTTACCAGTGCGTGTCTTGCCTGAAGGTTCATCTGCATGACTACACCTTCAGTGTCTGCTGGTCGGACCGCTCTGCCAGCCGGTATGCCTGGTCACGTCCCGCCTGGTAGGGGGCTGGCCATTTTGCATGTGTGTCGCCCAGTTTAACCGCGGCATGCAGCATCCAGTAGGGGTCCGACAGATGCGGGCGCGCCAGACACACCAGATCGGCCCGGCCTGCCATCAGGATCGAGTTTACATGATCCGGTTCGTAGATGTTGCCAACCGCCATGGTGGCCACAGCGGCTTCATTGCGGATGCGATCGGAAAATGGTGTCTGGAACATGCGTCCGTAGACCGGTTGGGCATTGACCGAGGTTTGACCGGCAGACACATCGCAAATGTCCACGCCCGCCGCTTTCAGCATAACCGCAATGTCGACGGCGTCCTGAGGCGTTATGCCATCGTCTTCCATCCAGTCGCTGGCGGAAATTCGAACCGAAATGGGCTTGTCATCCGGCCATACCGCCCGCACGGCAGCAAAGACCTCCAGCGGATACCGCATACGGTTTTCTAGGCTGCCGCCACAGTCATCGGTTCTCAGATTGGTCAGCGGGGTGATGAAGGACGACAACAGGTAGCCATGGGCGCAGTGCAGTTCCAGCATGTCAAAACCGGCACGTTCCGCCATCTGCGCAGACGCCACAAATTGATCGCGCACCAGGTCCATATCGGCCCGGTCCATGGGTTTGGGTTTCTGGTTGCGCGGCGACCAGCTGACATCGGACGCGGCCAGCAATGGCCAGTTGTCGCGTTCCAGCGGCGCGTCCATTTCTTCCCACCCCACCTGGGTGGAACCTTTCGCTCCGGAATGGCCGATCTGACAGCAGACTTTGGCATCGGTTTCTGCGTGAATGAAATCCACCAGCCGTTTCCACGCAGTTTCATGTTCCGGGGCATAAAGTCCGGCACAACCCGGCGTAATGCGGCCGTGCTCGCTGACACAGGTCATTTCCGTGAAAACCAGACCGGCGCCGCCTTTCGCGCGTTCGCCGTAATGCACCAGATGCCAGTCTGTCGGGCAACCGTCCAGCGCCTTGTATTGCGCCATCGGCGACACCACCACGCGGTTCTTGAGTTTCAAGCCGCGCAGCGAGTAGGGCGCAAACATTGGTGCCCGAACCGGTTCATCTACCGGCACTCCGGATTGTGTCTGGAACCAGTGTTCAGCCTGTTGCATCCATTCGGGATCGCGCAATCGCAGGTTCTCGTGACTGATACGTTGTGACCGGGTCAGCAGCGAATAGTTGAACTGTACCGGGTCCAGGTTGAAATAGCGCTCGATGTCCTCAAACCATTCCAGCGAATTGCGTGCTGCCGACTGCAGCCGCAAGACCTCCAGCCGGCGGGCATCTTCGTACTTTTCGAATGCAGCGGGCATGGATGGCTCGGTGTGCAGATAGTCTGCCAGGGCAATGGCGCTTTCCATGGCCAGTTTTGTGCCCGAGCCGATGGAGAAGTGCGCGCTGGCAGCCGCATCACCCATCAGCACCAGGTTTTCATGGCTCCAGCGTTCGCACAGCACGCGAGGAAACCGGATCCAGGCCGAGCCGCGTATGTGTCCGGCATTGGTCATGAGAGAATGCCCGCCGAGATGGTCCCTGAAAACAGCTTCGCAGGTCTCGATGGACTCCTGCTGGCTCATGTTTTCGAAACCAAACCGCTGATAGGTTTCGTCGGAACATTCGATCAGGAATGTCGCTGTGTCGTCGTCGAACTGGTAGGCGTGCACCCAGATCCAGCCATGCTCGGTTTTTTCGAAAATGAAGGTGAAGGCGTCGTCGAATTTCTGGTGGGTGCCAAGCCATATATAGTGGCATTTGCGGACATCGATGTCGGGCTTGAACTGCTCTGCAAATTTGCCGCGCGCTATCGAGTTTACCCCGTCGGGAGCCACCACAAGGTCGTGGGACTGCATCAATTCGTCGATATCCTTGACCTCGGTTTCGTAACGTACGTCAACACCGACTTCGTGCGCTCGTTTTTGCAGGATCTGCAGCAGGCGCATGCGGCCGATGCCGCAGAAACCGTGACCTGTCGAGACCTGTGTCGTGCCCTTGAAGTGGACGGCAATGTCATCCCAATAGGCAAAGTGTTCGCGGATCCGCGCTGCGCTGACTTCGTCGTTTTCGGCCAGGTTGTCCAGCGTCTCGTCGGAAAGCACCACACCCCAGCCGAATGTGTCATCAGCCCGGTTTCGCTCATAAACGATGACTTCATGCGCCGGATCGCGCAATTTCATTGAAATTGCAAAGTACAGTCCCGCAGGCCCGCCGCCGATACATCCAACCTTCATGCAACCCGTCTTCCCGCCAGCCGTGAGCGCTGGACTTCAGCGGGTACAATGCACCAGTCAAATATATTTTAAAAGTAAAATATTTAAATATGAAATTATTAGTAGCAGAGATTGTCGGCCTGCTGGTTGGGAAAGCACCAGAAAATGTTCAAAAAACACGAATTACAAATATATAATAATTTAATTAAACATGAGTTTACATAATTTTATTAATCCAATATATGAACTTCGGAATTATTCAGATGTTTTTCTTCATGTCCGTCCAGTAAGGCTCGCGCAGGAGGTTCTTTTGTATCTTGCCAATCGGTGTCTTGGGAAAATCAGCCACGAATTTGACCAAACGTGGCCGTTTGAACTGGGCCAGGAGGGTTGCACAATGGGCGATCAGGTCGTCCTCGGTTGTCGTCATTTCCGGCTTGAGGCACACATAGGCCGCAGGCACTTCGCCCCACTTGTCGTCGGGAATGCCGAACACGGCGCATTCGGCAACCGAGTTGTGTTCGTACAGCGCATTCTCGATCTCCTTTGGATAGACGTTTTCTCCGCCGGATATGATCATGTCCTTTGAACGGTCGATCAGGGTGATGAAGCCGTCCTCATCGATGCTGCCGACATCATCGGTATGCGCCCAGCCATGCCGCCAGAATGCCGCCGTCTGCTCAGGCTCGTCATAATATTCCAGCATGACATTGTCGCCGCGCGAGACGATCTCACCTATCTCACCGGTTGCAACCCGCTTCCCGTCCGGATCGATGACGGCCACGTCCACATTGTAGGCCTGGCGGCCGACGCTGCCGAGCTTTTCCGGCAGATACCAGTGCCGCAGCGATGTCAGCACGCCCATTTCGGACTGGCCATAGATCTGCGTCAGTTTCACATCCGGCAGTAACTCGATCATCTTTTGCTGCACCCAGTCGGGCATCGGCGCGCCGGCAAACGACAGCTTGCGCCAGCTCCTGAGTTTCGTCGCATCAAACTGCGGATTGCTCACAACCATCGACACTTGCGTCGGCACCAGGAAGGCCGCCGTCAGGCCGGTCTGCTGCACCATGTCGGTAAAATCGTCCGGATCCCATTTGCTCAGCAAGGCCGTGGTGGCGCTGGCGAGGACAGCCGGCTGAAACATGATGTTCAACGCCGCCACATGGAACATCGGGGTCACAATGCCGACCACGTCGCGTTCATCGATCGCTTCTTCCACCATCACGGTGTGAGCCGTGACGGCACGGTTGCGGTGGCTGACCAGCACACCTTTCGGACGCCCGGTGGTGCCGCCGGTGTAGGTCATGCAGAACGGGTCGTCTTCATGGATTTCAACTGCCGGAGGGGTCGCCGGTGAAGATGCATAAAACGCCTTGAATTCATCACTGCCGTTAGTGGCGATCCGCACTGTTTGCCGCAACTTCGGCAGCCTGTCGCGCACCGCCTCGACCTTGTCGGCAAACAGGTCTTCATAAAACAGCAGTTCGATGTCCGCCTTGTCCAGCACATAGACCAGTTCATCCGGCGCATACAGAACCGACACATTGACCAGAACCGCGCCGGATCGCGCGACGCCGAAAAAACCGATGCCGTATTCGGTGCGGTTGCGGCTGAGGATGCCAACCTTTGCTCGCTTGACAAGCCCTTGTGAGATCAATGCGTTCGCCAGGCGGTTGGCGGCCTGATCCAGCGCATCGTAAGTCAGCAAATTGCCTTCCCACAAGATTGCCGGCTTTTGCGGAAACCTTTCTGCAGACCGCCGCAGCATGTCGCCAGTGAGCATGGTCATCCTTTCCCTGGTTATTTTCCATACACGCGCGTCAATCTCCCACACGACGATTCGGATTTGGTAGTCTTCATTTTGAGTGCGTCCGGGTTGCAGGTAAATACCAAAAGACTCACCCCAGGTCCTGCCTGTCCTACTGTGTTTTTCACCAGGGATAGGTCGCAATGTTATGGAAGCAGAACTACTGCATCTTTTGACATGCTGACTTTATCAGGCGCCTTAGCCACTGATGGGCGGCGTCCTCCGTAAAACGTTCATGCCAGATTTGCGAGATGGTGAAGGGGGGTGTCTGAAGCTCTTCCGGCAGCGGCGCAAGCTGGAGCTCATCGGTCATCACCTGTCTGGCGAGAAGCTCGGGCACCGTGATGATCAAATCCGTTGACGCGATTACGGCGCCGATGGTCATGAACTGGGTGATCCTGAGTGCGATCGTTCTTGTGAGGCCTTGCTCTCGCAATACGTCGTCGACGCGTCCGCCGCCCTTGCCTGTAATGCTCAGCAAGGCGTGCGATGCCGAGGCGTAGCCTTCGAGACTGATACCGCTATCGAGCAAGGGATGCCCCTTGCGCATCAGACAGACCTGGCGGTCCTCAAACAACGCCTGGGCGGCGACGTTGTTGAGGATGGGGCCGTCATTCACGACGCCGAAGCCGAGTGAAATTTTTCCGTCGCACATCTCCGAAATGCCCGATGCCGAGAGGTTTTCCATATCGATCTGAACCTGGGGTGCAAGATTGAAAACCTGGCCGAGGACCACCGGCATGATCATTTGCGCCAGATAATCAGGGACCATGATGCGGAAGCGGTCTTGCGCCTTTGACGGATCAAACACCTGCGGCTTGAAGACATGGGATACCCGTGCCAGCGCGTCTCGAACGGGCGTGCGAAGAGCCTCTCCGCGCGGCGTCAACACCATCCCGCGTCCCGATCGAACCAGCAGCGGATCCTTTATCGCCTGCTGCAGACGGTTAAGCGCCCGGCTCATTGCGGGTTGGGAGAGGTTCGCGAGGTCTGCGGCCTTGCTCACACTTTCTGTCTCAAGCAGGGCGTCGAGTGCTTTCAGGAGATTGAGATCAACATTCGGAATATCCACTTCATGCATATATAAGATATAAAACATGCATTAGAGTAATGCAATGATCTGCCGTAGGTTTGGCTCATCGAAATCACCCAAACCAAGGAGAAGTCATCATGTTTGTCATATCAGGTGTTACCGGCAATACAGGTTCCATCGTGGCTCAAACCCTCATCGACCGGGGTCAGCCCGTTCGCGTCATCGTGCGTTCCGAAGAAAAGGGCGAGCCCTGGAGGGCAAAAGGTGCCGAGGTCGCCGTCGCCGAGATCATGGACACGGGGGCCATGACCCGGGCGCTTGAAGGCGCCAGCGGCGCATACTTTCTGCTCCCGCCCGATCTCACCAACGAGGACTTCATTGGCGAAAGTTTCAAGCGCGCGGAAGCAATTGTCGAGGCCGCGACCGCAGCCCGCCTGCCGCACGCCGTCATTCTGTCGTCAGTCGGCGCGCAGCACGTAGACAGGGTCGGGCCCATTTCCACGATCGCCCATCTTGAAAAGCTTTTCATTGCGGCCTCCATCCCGCTGAGCGCCGTTCGCCCCGGGTATTTCCTGGAGAACATTCGAGATGTCATGCCGGCGGTGCTTCATGAAGGCATTTATCCCAGCATGATCCTGCCGCTGCATTTCAAGATTGACATGGTGGCGACAAAAGACATAGGGCTGACGGTTGCAGATGCACTGGTCAATCCACCGGCGGTCCCTCACCGTGTGATCGAACTAAAAGGTGCCGGGCAGTATTCCGCCGAAGACATTGCTGCATCACTTTCCAATGCACTCAACCGCCAGATCACCGCAGTCCCGGTGCCTCAGGAAGGCTGGGTCGATACACTCAAACAGAACGGGCTTTCCCAGCAATCAGCCGAGAGCATCGGCGAGATGCACGAAAACATAAACAACCGGCGCATTGATTTTCTCGACCCGAATGCGAAAAGAGCCAGTGTCGATTTGGCGAGCTTCGTCGAGAAGCTGGTCGCATAAACCTGCAGAAAAACAGCGGCCCCGCCCGTATTGCCGGGCAGGGCCGTCTCGCTCAGTCCATTGTAAAGGCCGCTCGATGTAAGATCATATGGCCACACTGTTTCTCGTTAGCGGGAAGGTGGACTTGCCCGTGAAAAGTGGAGGGATTTTCTGATAGTTTTTGACACTTCAGGAGGTTCCAATGAGCAAACGAGAACGACGAGTATTTACGGAAGAATTCAAACACGAGGCGGTCCGTCTTATTGAGACCAGTGGGCGCACGATTACACAAATTGCGGATGAACTGGGTGTCGGTTTGTCCACATTGACGCGATGGAAGCTGATTTATCGGCAAGCTGATTTGCTGGCCGGACCACATGAGGATGTGAACAAGGAACTGGCGCGATTACGCAAGGAGAATGAGATCCTTCGCCAGGAGCGGGAAATCCTGAAACGTGCTGCAACTTTTTTCGCCAAGGAGGGAAGTCCCTTCTCGGCGTTGGCAAGGCACGCAGTTATTCCAACGTGATGGAACTCTCTCAAGGGCGGACTTCAACTTCGATACTGAGCGCAATCTGTATACGTGCCCTCAAGGCAAGACATTGCAGACCACCGGCACAGTGCATGATGGGCGCACGCGGTTGTAC
>JAHEFB010000057.1 GCA_024640405.1 Alphaproteobacteria bacterium
TGGTTTGCTTGTGACCACGCAACACTGCAGACCGGCGCTGCAGGCACTCAGCTGCCAGATGCGCATTCAGCGCATCGAAGCTCTCAAACCGTGGCATCGGCACCATGAAGTTGCGCCGGGAATAGCCAACCATCCCTTCGACCTTGCCTTTGTCATTACCCTTGGCGGGGCGGCCAAACCGGTCCTTGAACAGATAGTGAGACTGCAGGGCCGGGATCAGCGGACTGGTCTCAAATGACATAACACAAAAACTCCGCATGCAACCACCAACGATTGGCGCATGGTAACTGAATGACGTGGCGGATAATGGCAAGAGCAACAGATGAACTGACGCACCGGTTTTTCCAACTGCAGTCAGGCTCACAACTGCCCTCTAGACGGCATAGTAAACTCGCTTCACTAGTGACTGTGACAGTTTGATGTAGAGGCAGGCTTCCGATTGACAGGAACAATTCAAACCGGTTGTAGCGATTTCATTTGCTGTGCTAACAAACCGGTCATGACATCAACAGTTGTTGCAGACCATTTACTGTCCAGGTTGCACTCGGCATTCGTGTCTTCAACACAGCGAAACCAAATTTATGAAATCCCGATTGAATTAGCAGGACATGCAGCTGGGATAAAATTTTCCGGCCCTGTTGTGCGGGACAAACTGTTGCCGGCCCTGCGCGGACTGCAGACAAACAAGATTGCCCCTCCTGCCCCCGGCCTCACCGTTCATGTCTGGGATGGCAGTGCTGGCGGCAGTTTCCCTTGGCCGGAATTACAGGACGACTTGCGCAAATACCCGGACAAGGTCTCAGTCATCAACAGCGGCGACAGCCATCTGCAGTACAACCCGGAAGGTGGAATTCTGAGCCTCATCGACGTGGCCCGGCAGACCGCCTTTTATTTTGTCGCTGAGCCGGAAAACCTTCCAGACTACGAGGTTTGCACACCGATGCGAATGCTGATGAACTGGTTCTGCGACATGCATGGACTGCTCTTCGTACACGCCGCCGCTGTCGGCCACGCCGGGTCATGCGCACTTCTCATCGGCAAGAGCGGTGCGGGGAAGTCCACAACCAGCCTTCATTGCTTGCTTCACGGGCTGGATTATCTTGGAGACGACTATCTGGCGGTGAGCAAGTCCACACCGGCAATTGCTTATCCGATTTATCGCGGTTGCAAGGTGATGGATGACGCTCTGATGACCATGCCCGAACTGCAGCCGCACGTACTGATGCGCAATACCAAACACAAGAAGAGTGTGGTTATTCTTCCCGACAATTCATACAAACTGTCCGGGCCTTTACCCATCAGCGCCATTGTGCGGCCAAGCATAGATGGTTCGGAAAAAACTGCATTCGCCCCGATTGACGTCATGCAGGTGATCAGGGAGTTTGCAGGCAGCACTATCCTGCAAATGCCTGGTACCGGTCAAAATATGTTGCGTGAACTCACCAGGCTTTGCGCCGGCATTCCATGTTACGGAATGCAATTGGGGACTGATGCGGTTGAAATAGCCGATAGTATGCGGTCATTCCTCAATCGGTTTTCAATGTCATGACACTGCTCACGATTTTGGACTACATGCCGACTGTTCAGCCCCTGCAACGCTGGTTGCTGGAAGCACTCATTTGCGATGACCAGCAATCTCGCGCGGCTTTTGAAAAGTGGCAGCACCAGGTCGACTTTGATACCCTGGATTACTCGTCGTACCGGCTGATCCCCGCATTGTTCCGCAAGTTTGCCGACGATCCGCTGTGCACAACTCACCACTCCAGAATGAAGGGCATATATCGCTATTTTTTCTATCGCAACAACATGTTGGCACAGCAGGCTCATCAGGCGATTTCTGCGCTGCTGGAATCAGGTATTGATTTGCTCATCTTCAAGGGGTTGGCCCTTGGGCTGCGCCACTATGATAAACTGGCACTGCGACCGATGGGCGACGTCGACGTGCTCATCAGGCCAGACGATGTGCAACCGGCAGAAACAATTTTGAACCAGCTCGGTTGGCGCTACCGTTACGAAGCTGAAGACAAACTCGTCGACTGGCATTCTCATGACTACATCAACGACAGCAACAATGGGTTCGATCTGCATTGGAATGCGCTTGTCGAGTCGGGCGGCAAGGATTGCGACCAGGCTATCTGGAAACGGGCGGAAACCATGGTCTGGCTGGGGCAAGAGGTCAGGCTGATGAGGCCCGAAGATCTGGCCCTGATGGCAATCATCAACGGCATCCGCGACAAACATCTGCTGTGGATTTATGATCTGGCAGTAATTCTCAAGAACACCAGGGCCTTCAACTGGCAACTCCTGTGGGAGGAGGCAGGCCAAAGACAGCTCAGATCGCAGGTGCTCGATGCGCTCCAGGTCTTCAGTCCTTTTTTACCCAGACACTTGGACAGTCGGTTTCTCAACAAACTGCTGGACAGTGACCCGGTGCTAAACCACAAGCGTCTTGAACGGCTCATCAAGGAAAACCGGACACTGGCGTTAGATGCAGACCAGCGCCAGAGCCTCGAAACCGCCGGCCCGGTAAGGCGCTTGACGGACGCACTGTTTAACCGGCCGTCGACCTACATGCGCTTGTCCTCCGACCCCGGCACCCCCAAACATATTCACTGCCGGCTCGACAATGCAGGACGAATAGACGGTTTGTATCTCCACTGGCAACATCTGCCGAGACTGCGAGATTTGGTCTATATTGATGAGGACAAACTGAGTGCCCTGCCCTCAAACGTTAGCGGAGAAGGCTGGCTATCCATCAAACCGGGCACTGTCACCATAAGAGAACAGGTTGCACTCCAGGACTACCGCGCAAAGATCACCGTCAAGTCCGAACAGACCCAATTGGAACTCTCTCCAGGAGAGCCATTAAGGCTAACACTTCAAGTGGAAAACTCATCTCAATGTTGCTGGGTCGTCAACGAACACAGCGAGAAACAATATGGGGTTTCCGGTCATCTGCTGGACGCAGAAGGCACACTGCTCAAATGGGATCTACCAAGAGAATATTTTCTCAAGTCCATCCCCGCTCACATCGCGTTTATCGCACCTGGCCAGCGGATTGACTGCCGGCTTGATATCACCGGCCCAACGGAACCCGGAAGCTACACATTACAGTTCGACGTGGTACATGAAAAGGTAGCCTGGTTTTCGAAGCGCCAACCAGCAAATGAATTTCCGAAGATTTCCCTTGAGGTAACATCAAACAAGCAAGCAAGGATCGCCAATGATCTTCCAAGTTAACGCACCTCGCGTGGTACACGAAACTCTCGATGGCGAAACCATTATCATCGACACCGAGAACGGTTTCTATTACACCGCACATGGCCACGCGTCCGCCATCTGGAGAGCTCTGTCGGAAGGTCATTCTCCAGAATTGATCCGCTCGGCCTACCAGCGCGAGGGCAAACAGTTGCCGCAGCCTGTTCTCGACGACTTCGTTCGGCAACTTGGCGATGCGAACCTGATCATACCTGCTGGACAACTGCTGTCCCAATCAACGTGGAAGGCGCCTGCAGATGGAGCAGACCAATTGAAAACGCTGGAATTCGAATGCCATGAGGACATGCAGGGTCTGATCGAATTGGACCCGATACATGAAATTGACGCCAGCCAGGGCTGGCCCTTTCAAACCGACGAAACCAGCTGATAAATATGTGTGCCGACCAGGTCAGCGTTGTCGTTCCCGCCCATAATGCAGAGCCCTATTTGAGCGAAGCGTTGGTCAGCATACTCAAACAAACGCATGTCCCCGACGAGATCATCGTCGTCAATGACGGATCAAGTGACAATACTGCCGGGATTGCAGACAGTTTCGACGAGGTCAGATTGCTGGACATGCCGCACGCAGGTGCGGCCGCCGCCCGCAACGTGGGTGTTTCACACGCCAGCAGTCGGTACCTGTCTTTTCTCGACGCCGACGACCTGTGGGCGCCAGAAAAAATTGAACGGCAACTTGAACAATTGCACCAGAAACCGGACATGCAGGGGACCTTCACTCTGCTCACACAGTTTGTCAGTCCGGAACTCCCGGATTCGGAAAAGTCCCGTTACAGACTGGTTGAAGAGCCCGTTCCCGCACTGGTATCTGGAAGCCTCTTGATCGAACGAGAGACGTTTTTAAACATCGGACTGTTCGACGAAACGCTATTGGCGGGTGAATTCATCGAATGGATGCTCAGAGCACGCCAATTCGGCTTCAAATTCTCCATCATCAATGAGCCGCTGATGTTCAGACGCATTCATGGAAAAAACACTGTGCTGAAAAATCAAGATTCTGTGGGCAAAGACTACCTTGCGATAGTCCGGAAAAATCTCAAGAACAAGACCAGCGACAAATAGTATCCTGGAATCCTGTCTTGTGAGTTTCGAAACTGCCTTGACAAATATTCTGCATGTGAAAATCACTTCGCAGCCAAACTGCTGACAATGAAGCTCTTGGGAAACAACGATCAATTGGAACGGAGACGATTCCAAGCGGCAAACAATTCACGCAACCTGAGACGGTTTGCCCTGTGTTTTACCAATCCGGTTTGGATATAGCTTTGACAGCATTTCCATGGACACTCTCATATTGAAAATGAAATCGTCCCTGGTAGTCCAGACCAGCCATTCCTCAAAGGTTTCAGACGTATCCCGGTCCCACCAGTGCAGACCGCCCTGCTCCAGATGCATGAAGCCCTCCCGTGCAGCCAGCCCCTTGCAAGCAGCCAACGGCTCCATGATGCCGAACACGACATTTGGCGACCATTTCGAGATGGCCGTCGCAAACATCAAGCGTGGCATGACCGCAGTAAGGCAACTGCCCCGGTAGGTTCTCTTGATCCACAATTCCCCATAATAGCACAGGTCGCCTGATAGTTCGGCAGCCCGCTCGGTCAAGTTGATCTGCGATTTTGCGATATCGAGCCGGTCTCCCTTCGGTCGATAGTCGGACAGGTTATTCCGCAAATGGTCAAGCAAGCCCCTCTCTCCGACACGAACCAGCTTGATCGCCTGGGTCAGGACAATTTCACCACTGGTATTTCTGCCAATCAACCAAAAGGCATTCGCCGACGACACGTGCGACTCCTCTGGATCAAAAATCGGAGAAATTGCGTGCCGGTCAGGTTGCTGCGAGGGGATGGAACAGAAAAACTCGAAATCAGAACCAATCTCGAGCGTTATACCCAGATCTGAAACTATGTCGTCGGCGCCGGATATGTAACTGGCAAGTTTGTCTGAATCAGAAGTTCGAACCATGGACCGGATCCTCGATCAGATACACTAAGTTCCAGTTAAACTGGCGTGATTCGGGTCAATCTTGTCAACTTGCCTTTAGGTAAAGCGGAATTGACGTTATCAATCCAGCGGAAGGATATTTTGCTGGTGGAATGACGTGAATCTGTATAGTAAATCCTTCGAAAGAGTATGTGTTTCTCGGAAAATCAACTCCTTAATCGCTCCAGGAAATCTTATGGTTTTCAAGGCGTTTCAACGAAGCCATGGGTAAGACGGGCCTTGGCTGTTTGGTCGCTGAAAGACACAGTTGCATCAGACAGTTACGCCCTGATCTTAATTGTCACCCATGATCAGATTCGAACTCATTGCTGGAAAATCATCAAGATTTACACCTGCGATTTGCACGGAGCTGGTTCTGTCAACCAGGGTCACCAGAGCGTGGTCGCCATTGGGAAACATGCAGCGCAAGATAAGACGTTGGTAACTGATGGGTTCAACTGGATCACCATGGTTTCTGGCAATTTTGGTATAGACGTGATCAATACGAACACCGCCGCTGCGCAGAATACTGTCGTACGCATCACTCACATATTTGTCGGCGGCGCTTGCCATCGGATCATCGGAAAGCGGTCTGCCGACCGCACTTTTGGCCCACGACCAGCCCAGCCACGAAGCATAAGACGATTTCTCACCGATACTGACGCACAACCAATCCTGGTGATGACGGCGGTATGCCAGCAGATAATCCTTGACCGCATCCAACTCGGGAGCTTCGAAATGTGACCTGGCAGCAACCCAGCATGACAACCCTCTCTGCATCAACTGAGTCCCGGTTTCCCAGATTGTGTCAACAGGGTGCTGCTGGGAGAAATATGGAACGTCCGCGTCGGTTACATACCGAACTGCAGTGAGGCCATTTACAATCCTGACTTCCTTGCGCATCCAGGCATCATCAAGCTGAAGAATGCGATCCGCTTCAGCCACCGCCAGGACGCCTTTTTCGGTCAGAACATATTGCCGGTCGACGAATTCAAACAGCTTTTCTCCCCTGAGCGACTGCAGCATCTCGACATGGCGCCGCACGGTCTGCCTGGTCGAGCCGAGATGCTCGACCGCATGCGAGAGGTTGAGAAACCTCGCCAGAGTCACAAATGAACGCAGCATTTCGTGCATAATGTTTGGCGGTCGCTGGGCGTTGGTTTTGTATTTGCTCAAGTCGCCGGTCATGACATTATTCCAACTGGTCTGGATATCTGATAGCCACCTTCATTTTCCGGCAGCTCATGCGTTTGTAAATAGAATTACCATTGTCGGGTGATCTATGCACCAAGAATATGGAACCATCTTTGCTTAATTGATGGAACATCATCAATTGATATTTGTCGCAACGTCAGCAACCATTTCAGCCATGTCACGATTCAATTACATGAACACGCAGGATTTGGTGGTCCAGACGATCTCTGACGAATTGGCCCATCTGGAGCGGCTTGTGCTTGCTGGGGAACAGATTGCCCCCGAAAACGTTGACCTTCTGGAAAACTGTCTGGCACAGTTCAGTCGAATCCGCAGCGCCATCGATAAGCAGGCCGACAATATTCCCCGGCCGGACTGGATGCGGAAGGTTGACAAACCAGCCAGAACACCAGACATCAAAAACTGGTCCAGACTTGTCAAACAGGCCTGATAGTCCAGAGCACCAACACCTGCAGTCTTAACAGTTGAGATGAATACCGGACAGACCCGACCGGATTCCCGGACAGTTTTGTGGACCACTACAGATGATTTTGAGTAATGCATTCTTCTCACCAAGGGCCTTGGGCCAGATGGAACTCGACAAACACATTTACCATTGATGGGTGATTGATCATCAGTTTTGTTGGTGCGATTACACCATCATGGGAAAAAGATCAGCAGTTGCTAGCTGACCAGCCAGGTATAACAATGAACGCAATCGGACGATAAAGTTTCAGGAATTATCAAGAAACGATACCTAAAGTTTTCGTCCGTTGATCGGAGGTAATTAATTCGATCAGCCAATACAGAGTATGTAATGCATGGGGGAAGCGGAAGCTATTCAACCTCCAGGGAAAAGTGACCCCGCGGCTCTTCACACTGCTGGCCGCATTTCTGGAAAGCCACGGGGTCGACCGGTCTGGACCAGCGCGGGACGGCTTTGAGCTGTGTCCAGGCCGGCGCATTAAGGCTGTCAGTAAAACAGTCGGCGTTTCACGCTATGGGCGGAGCTTACCAGTGCTTTCCGGACGGCCTTCAAAACATCGTACCTGAAACCAATCTTCATGGAAATAGAATTTCCACACCCCGTCTTTGTGCCCACAAATAATGACAGCACAAAGCCCGGCCGGCTGCCCGCAACTACAAACTCGCTCGCACCGCCACAGACAAGACACAATCATGCACGGTTTGACGGGCCAACCCAGAATTATTCAGCCAACTCCCATATGGACGGTTGTAAAACCGGCACGGGTCATATCTCCTGCCTCTGAACCAGCCCCCCAAAAAAAACCTGGACACACGACATGACAATCAGGACGGCAATCATTGGCCTCGGAATTATGGGACGACGCATGCTGGAGCACATGCGGCTGCACAAGGGTTACCACCCCGAATTTCTGTGGGATCCAAATCAGGAGAACTGCCGATTGGCGGTAAATACCGCGCCGGGCAGCCACATAATGGACACTGCTGAAAACGCAATCAAGGCAGCTGATCTTGTCTATCTTGCCTGCCCACCGGCACCAAGGAAAGCATACGCATTGACAGCCGCGGCAACGGGCAAGGCTGTATTTCTGGAAAAGCCATTGGGCATAGACGTCCAGGAGAGCACAGGTCTCGTTCAGCAATTGTCTGAACTAGACGTACCCGCAGCAGTCAACTTCACCCAGGCGGCAGGCGACGCCCTGAGTGATATCTCCGCCGCTGTTGGGTCCGGGCAACTGGGAGACATCGTCGGGGTCGATATTGTTGTGACCTATGCAAACTGGCCGCGTGACTGGCAAAAGACGGCCGACTGGTTGCGGCTTCGTGAGGAAGGCGGAATGACACGAGAGGTCATCTCGCATTTCCTGTTCTTCTCGCAACGCATCCTCGGGCCGCTGTCATTGGTTTGGGCACGACCCTCGTTCCCCGCTGACGCAAGACTGTGCGAAACACACATGCTGGCCCGACTGGAAGCAGCAAACGGTTGCCCCGTCACCGTGATGGCCAGTGTCGGTGGTATGCAGCCTGACCGCCAGGAGTTGACTGTAAAGGGGACGCAGGCCAGCCGCCGTGTCACTGACTTTTACCGCGACTCAATATCCCATGGAGGCAGTTTCCTGCCGATTGGAACTGTACCGGACGACCCCCGTGCAGCCAGTCTGAAAGCCCAGCTGGATGACCTGTTGCTCCTTATAAAACGACAGCCAAACCGGCTTGCAACTCCTGCCGAGGCATTGCAGGTGCAAATTCTGGTAGAATGCATGTTAGTCGGGCACCATTAAAGTCGGGTATGAAAACAACGGTCTGCACTTGACTGCAAGACTGCCGGATCAGTGTAAATGGTTTACCCGACGAACGCTCCGCTGCGCGATGCTCGCTTGACCTGACAGCGGCAATTGTGATGCGATACCCGTCGAACACTGGAGAACAGCTTGATGCAGAAGGACAACACTAAAAACATTTCGGAAACCTCGACTGAGACGAAGCCCAAGAAAATTTCAAATAAAGCCTATGAAGCAGAGCTCGTCCGCCTGCAGATTGAACTGGTAAAACTCCAGGAGTGGGTCAAACATACCGGACACAGGGTAGCAATTGTTTTTGAAGGCCGCGATGCTGCGGGCAAGGGCGGCACCATCAAGCGTATCACTGAGGCCCTGAACCCGCGGATCTGCCAGGTCGTAGCCCTGCCCGCTCCCACCGAACGCGAGAAAACCCAGTGGTATTTCCAGCGTTACGTGCCGCATCTTCCAGCCGCCGGAGAAATCATCATATTTGATCGCTCCTGGTACAATCGCGGCGGCGTCGAACGTGTCATGGGATTTTGCACCGACCACGAGTACAAGGAATTCATGCGCAGTTGCCCGGAATTCGAGCGCATGCTGGTTCGCGCTGGCATACAACTGATAAAGTACTGGTTTTCCGTAAGCGATGAGGAACAGGAGCGCCGGTTCCAGAAGCGGCTGACGGATCCGACCAAACGCTGGAAACTGAGCCCGATGGACCTGGAAAGCCGGAAACGCTGGGTCGACTATTCAAAGGCCAAGGACGCGATGTTTGCCCATACCGACATCAAACAGGCGCCCTGGTATGTTGTTGCATCTGATGTCAAGAAACATGCCCGGATCAACTGTATCAGTCATCTGTTGTCATTGATCCCGTACAAAGACGTAACCCCGGACAAAATCGTACTGGATGAACGGCCGGAACAAAGCGGTTACGTTCGACCGCCGATGGATGATCAGACATTCGTTCCCGAGGTTCATCTTCGGCTTTGACATTTATTGTCAATTCCCTTGCCGTTGTGGTGATCAGAATTCCGTCTGACTGCAGCGACCCAAGCTGACCACCATTTCCGCTGCCCGCAAAACACATGCCTTTTACATGATGCGGCCCAGGTTGAACATGGTTCATTCAATGGCCACAGTTTGATCAATACAGGCAATCGTTTCGCAACCGCTTGCATCTATTGTTGTGTCAATGGATGTAACGGAGGCGAGTAGAAATGACGGAGTCCGACAAACGCTCGAAGGGATGCAATCCCATCATGGAGTTGGCACTAACCGCTGCCTGCGTGGCTCAGGAAAGCCTCGCCAAATGCAGCCTGAGTGAACCATCCAATGGTTCAGCACCCAAACCGGTGACGATTGACTATATCGAAGGATTTCACCACCAGGGTTAACGCCCGATTCCCGTCAATTGGCTTCCGCCAGGGTGCATGTTGGATATCGTCTAAACCAAATCGAAACGTGCCCGGGTGAGCGATAATGACCGGCTCCGATACCAGTTAACCAGCATCATCTCAATTGCCGACACCATGCCATCGAAAAATTAGGCATTTTTTCAATCTCTTCGGCACATTTTCACCACATGTGTGAAGGGTCCGGTTGTCCTAACACCCCAGCGGACCCGGCTTCGTGACTGTTAGGATTCAAAAATGCCGCATAGTTGAAGTTGTTCTTGATTGGACAAATTCTGACCCGATGCGACAACCAACCGAGACACCAACCCACATTATCGCCGAACATAAGCCATATTTTGCGGCCCCGAGACCAGACTGCGGCTCATCTCACCAGTCACCGCTGTCAGGACCGATATGATCACCTCACGATAACTCTGGCCTCGATAATGCATCGCCTCAATGAATTATCAACGAGGTGTATTATTATGAGACAGACCCTTGCAATCACCCTGGCCGGCGCACTTCTAGCAAGTTTTGCTGCAGGCACCACCGGCGCTTATGCGGCCGGCATCAGAATGGACACCTCAGCCTGTTTCAAGATGACCAGTTTCCGTGCTTCCAACGGCAAGACCTACCGGGTGAAGATGCCGAGGGGCCAGGCCTGTTTCGACAGAGAATTCGGCATCAGGGGCGGTGCGCACATTGCCAACGCGACAGGCGGTGAAAATCCGTGGGGAGCCATACAGGCCGCTCGCTCCATGAACCGCCGCAACGTCGTGTTCGTGGTCAACGGCACCTGCCAGTCATCGTGCTGGATACAATGGAACTTCATGGACCGAAAATGTTGGGCCGGCAGTAGAGCACCAACTTTCCGTCAGCATGCCAGAACGGCGACCGGACGCAAAATCAACCCTCATTCCAGATCACGGGCCTACTGGATCAAGGCCGGACGGGAAGGACCGGGAGGGACATGGACGCAGTGGACGCCGTCAAACGATTACCGCTGTTCTGAAACAGTCATGAGCATGCACTCTACCAGCGGAAACACCAGCAGAAGTGGACGCGCAAGCTTCAGGCATGATCGCGGTCGTACACCCGGCAAATTCATGGTTCGTAGCCAGCACTAGCGTCAAAACAGCTTGCCCGGCAAAGACCGGCACAGCTATCCCTCCAGTTTGCCCGGTTGATGAACGAACACATTACCGGGCAAACTCAATATTTGTTGGGGATCGGCCGAAGCACTTCGTGCGGCCAGAATGCGCTCTGCGCTCTTTTTATTGTCCAGTCCAATCACTCGGCATTGTCGCCTTGCCATCCACCACACAAGCTCGTGAACACGACTTTGCTGGGTAATTTGGGCTTCCCGATATACTGGCGGCAATTGTATGCTGTCCGGCATGTCCGATTCAGTCAATGCCGGTGCCCACATGGCCAAACCACACACCGGCCTCCGACAGGTGTTCTCCGGGCGAAATTTGCGGTTGATATCCGGACTGGTTCTGTTTGCATTTGTTTTTTTTCATCTGGTCAATCACAGCCTGGGTCTGGTTTCCATCGAAGCCATGGAGAGCTTCCGGTCTGCTCGCATTGCAGTAACAAGAAATTGGGCAGGTACCGCAGTCTTGATGGTCGCTGCGGTGTTGCATGCGATACTGGGCGTCGAGAAAATCATTTCCAGACGAATATCCGCCATCTCCACGCGCGGCCTGCTGCAAATTGCAACCGGTGTGCTGATCCCGGTTCTGCTGGCACGCCACATAATCGCCATGCGTATTTCCCACGAACTCTTCGGTGTGAATGATAATTACGAATTTGCCTTATGGGCAATGTGGCCAGCCGAAGCCTGGCGGCAATTCGGCCTTATTACACTGGTTTGGGGCCACGGAACAATCGGCCTCTATATGTGGTTCAGGTTTCAGCGTTGGTTTGAACCGGTGAAGGGATCGTTGCTGGCAATCGCTGTGCTGATCCCGACGTTTGCCTTTGCCGGCTTTGCTGTTGCCGGGCGCCAGTTTAATGCGACGCGGACATTTGAAAGCCCGCTTACAAACGAACAGTATACGACAGTCGCCACCATTATGGACATCGCGATGTATGTGTCGCTGGCACTTATTGCGGCTGTCTTGCTGATCAAGGCGGGGCAGTGGATTTCCGCCGGACTAAAGCCGAAAGTAACCGTGACCTACAACAACACACTTACCAAAACTGCCCCTGCCGGATTGACCTTGCTGGAAATATCGCGTGAGGCCGGCGTCCCCCACGCCTCGGTCTGCGGCGGCAGGGCACGTTGCTCTACCTGCAGGGTTCAGATCGTCTCCGGCGGAGAAGGGTTGCAACCAGCCGACAGTCATGAATTAAAGGTTCTCAACCGCGCCGGTTTTGATACAACGGACGTGCGCCTGGCCTGCCAAATCAGGCCCCGCGATGCCATTTCTGTTGTACCGCTTGTACCGGCTGGACGGGCAACAGACAAAAGATCCAGTCGCGACAGGTATGCCCATGGCGTGGAAAAAACTGTCACTTTGATGTTTATAGACATACGCGGCTTCACCAAGTTTTCGGAAGGCCGCCTGCCCTACGATGTGGTTCATATTCTCAACCACTACATGGGCCGCATGAGCGAGGAAATAACGGCACACTCAGGCTACGTCGACAAATTCATGGGCGATGGCATCATGGCGATTTTCGGCATGGATGATCCGGCTGGCCATGGAGCTGCCAGCGCAATAGGCGCAGCGGCTGAGGTCAGCAAGGCAATGGATGAACTGAACCGGATACACAAGGCTGACTTGTCGGAACCACTGCGCATCGGTATTGGCATACACACCGGAGAGGCGATTCTGGGTCGCATAGGAACCAGCAAGGCGCATTCGGCCGGCGAACGCATTACGGCTTTGGGAGACACCGTCAATACAGCAAGCAGGCTGGAGGCACTGACCAAGCAACTTCAGGTCGAAATCGTCATTTCCCAACCAACGTTGCAGGCTGCCAACATTGATGAAAGCGGACTAGAAATGGAGACGTATGAAATTCGGGGCCGCGAAGACACCATTTCCGGCGTCTCGCTGACGCGTGCGGCGCTGCTTTCAGACCACCTGTCACAAGCTGGTTAGGACCAATGCAACGTGCTGGTGCTTCATCTGAAACCATGACACACTGATTGTCATGAAAGTATGGCCTTGACCGATGGATTTGACCCACATCAATTCATGCATAAACGGCGAGTATCACTGGTACAGCCAGCGCATACTGGAATTGTACCTCGATCATGTGATTAACACCGGAGATTTTTTACGTTGGTTCCACATGCCGAATTCCAGCTACCTGCCGACCTCCGAGTGCATCGCCAACAAACTGGACCCGGATTACGATTATCGATTGTGGCGTCCCGGCCTGTTGGACGGGTATGCCGCAAAACCCGGTTAGAGCGGGATGCGGTTATCCTTGACACACCATTGGCGGGCAGCCAAACATCCCTCTCGACCAGCCCCACCGCGGCGGCCTTGGCCCGGCTCAAATCGGAATACAATTCATGAAGTTCGCACCTGATGTTATATCCGCCATTGGCAACACACCGCTCATCAAACTCAGGAAAGCTTCTGAACTGACTAACTGTACTATTCTGGGCAAGGCCGAGTTCATGAATCCCGGCCAGTCTGTGAAAGACCGCGCCGCATTGTTCATCATCCGGGACGCTGTCAGCTCCGGCCGGCTTAAACCCGGCGGTACGATTGTTGAAGGAACGGCAGGCAACACCGGCATCGGACTGACAATGGTTGCCAACGCAATGGGCTTCAAGACCGTCATCGTCATTCCCAACACCCAGAGCCAGGAAAAGAAAGATACGCTGCGAATGCTCGGGGCCGAATTGGTGGAGGTTCCGGCAGCGCCCTACAAAAACCCCAACAATTTCGTGCGCTATTCCGGAAGGCTGGCTGAACGGTTGAACAAGGAGCGGAAAGGCGGTGCGATCTGGGCCAATCAGTTTGACAATGTGGCCAACCGCCAGGCGCACATTGAGACCACCGGACCGGAAATCTGGGAACAGACTGACGGAAAGATCAGCGGATTCATCTGTGCTGCCGGTTCAGGCGGCACCATAGCAGGCACCGGCATGGCACTGAAACAACGCAACAAGGACATCCAGATTGGATTGGCCGACCCTCACGGCGCAGCTCTGTACAGCTACTTCACCACCGGCGAGCTGAAGGCGGAAGGCAGTTCAATCTCCGAAGGCATCGGACAGGGGCGCATAACGGCAAACCTCGAAGACGCGCCGATTGATCACGCCTGGCGGATCGGTGACGCGCAGGCTGTACAAATCGTATTCGATCTGCTGAAGGAAGAAGGCTTGTGCATGGGCTCTTCGAGTGGAGTGAACATTGCAGGCGCCATGGAACTCGCGAAGAAAATGGGCCCCGGTCACACCATTGTCACGGTGCTTTGCGATTACGGATCGCGTTACCAGTCGCGACTGTTCAACCCCGAATTCCTGCGCTCAAAGGACCTGCCTGTCCCGGACTGGCTGGAGGCTCCATTGAATGTACCCGACGTAACTGTTGATCCGGACGCGTAAGAAAGCCTGCCTGATGACCGAACCATTGTTCCGGAGCGACGCCTACCTGAAAACCTGCACGGCCACAGTGCTGGAAACAAATGAGCGTGGCGGCATTGTACTTGATCAATCCAACTTCTATGCAACCGGCGGTGGCCAACCGGGAGACAGCGGATTGATGACGCTGGCAGACGGCTCCGTCATACCCATAGCAACTACAGTTTATGGCGACGATCGCAGTCAGATCGTTCATGCAACAGAAGAAGGTTCGCAACTGCCTTCAATCGGCGATCGGGTTGAACTTTCGCTCGACTGGCCACGCCGCCATGGCATGATGCGGGTTCACAGTGCGCTTCACCTGATGTGCGCGCTGGTGCCGTTCCCGGTGACAGGTGGCCAGATTTCACCGGATGGCGGCAGGCTCGACTTTGATATCGACAATCCGGATGCAATTGACAAGGACACTCTTTCAAGCGGTCTGGAGGACCTGGTGCAGGCAAATCACGCCATTAGCCAGCGATGGATCACTGATGCGGAATTGGAGGCCAATCCCGGTCTGGTTCGCACAATGTCGGTAAAACCACCGATGGGGTCGGGCAAGGTCCGGCTGATCGCCATTGGCGAAGATGGCACGATTGATCTGCAACCATGCGGCGGAACGCATGTTGCATCGACAGCCGAGATTGGCAACATTGCAGTCACCAAGATTGAAAAGAAGGGCAGGAACAATCGCAGAATCAGACTGGCCCTTCTGGACTAGGGTCCTGACCCTGGAAAACATCCTGACCAAATGAGATGAAAGCAAACAAATGCCGACACTTCTGGACGAGCGTGAAAATCTGGTCTCGACTCAATGGCTTGAGCAACGGCTCGACGCTCCTGATATCGTTATTATCGATGCCTCCTATTACTTGCCCGATGCCGGACGCAACGGGCGCCAGGAGTATGATGAACAACGCATTCCAGGCGCTGTGTTCTTCGATATTGACGAAATATCAGACGACACCAGCGGCCTTCCCCACACCATGCCGCCACCGGAAAAATTTTCCTCGCGCATGCGAAGCATGGGTATCGGCGACGGCATGCGCGTCGTCGTCTATGATGGCGCCGGGCTGTTTTCAGCCGCCAGGGTCTGGTGGATGTTCCGCACATTCGGCCATACGGATGTTGCAATCCTTGATGGTGGTTTTCCAAAATGGCTGGCAGAGGGCCTGCCGGTAGAGGACGGTCCTCCGTTACAACGCCAGCCGAGACACATGACCGCGCGGTATTCTGCATCAAGCGTGCGCGACAAACAGGATATTTTCAGTGCAATCGAAACCGGTTCACCACAAATTGCCGATGCCAGGTCCCCCGGGCGGTTTTCAGCTGCCGAGCCCGAGCCACGGGCAGGAATGCGCGGCGGACACATGCCGGGCGCCCGCAACGTCCATTACAAGACCCTGCTGAATGAGAACGGCACCTTGAAACCTACCGAGGCCATAACCAGGGTGTTCGAAGATGCCGGAATTGATCTGACCCGGCCGGTTATTACCACTTGCGGATCAGGCGTAACTGCCGCAATTCTCACACTAGGCCTGACACTTACCGGACATTCCGCCAATTCGCTGTATGACGGGTCCTGGGTCGAATGGGGCAGCGATCCCGACACACCGGTTGAGACAGATTGACGACACAGAAAGCGGCCAGCAGATGAAGCGCAAGATTCCCTCTTCCGGGTTCGCCAACAAGAAGAAAACATCAAATGCAAATCCGGAAACGAAGCAGGTCGAGACGACGGTAACCTTCCTGTCGATGGATCACGCCCCTTCCTTGAGGGTTATGCCACCAGCCAACCTGAAACTGGCCTTGATGCATGTTCAGAATCCAACCGTCAGCTATTACCGTTATTTGTATGGTGCCGTGGGAAGCGCCTATCACTGGGTTGATCGCAACCTGATGAATGATGATCAACTTGCTGCTGCCATCAATGCCGAGGGTGTTGATGTTTATGTCGCCTATTGTGCCGGTAATCCTGCAGGTTATTTCGAGATCGACAGCCGCGACAAGAACAACCGTTGGCTTGCCTATTTCGGCCTGATGCCGGAGTTTCATGGGCTTGGAATCGGCAAGTGGCTGTTATCTGAAGCCGTTCGCACAGCCTGGGCCGGCAATCCCGAGACCCTGCATGTGGAAACCTGCACACTCGATGCACCGCACGCATTGAGCCTGTATCAGAAAATGGGTTTCGTTCCTTATGAGCGCTGCGACAAAACCATGACAGTGCCGGTATAGAGCGCAGCGCCATGCTCCCTGCCCGCACCCGAAAACTGATCGGAACATTCGTGTTCATCACATTCCTGACTGTCTATGCATTGATCGCCATGGCAATTGGCGCACGCTATTTGTCGACAGTCCACGGCATATGGCAGTTTTTGTTCTACGCAGTTGCCGGCCTGGCATGGCTACCCGGCGCCATGGTAATCATTTCATGGATGGCCAAAGCGGATAAGCAGTAGAGGCGCAAGAACGTTTTCAGACGAAAGATACGGGCTTATCCTCGCCTCATAGGTGCGACGGCTTCAAAACCTTTAAGAATGGATATCCGGCAAATGTTGCCAAACAGCCACGTGCCGCATTATCATGTGCCATCGCGATCGTGAACGTGATCGATTTGCAACCAAGGATACGACAAAAGACACAATTAGACGATCAGCTTGATTTGCAGTCTTTTCTTTTAAGCCGTGTGAATGCTATACCCCGCTTCAGTCGGAGCGTAGCGCAGCCCGGTAGCGCACTTGTCTGGGGGACAAGGGGTCGTGGGTTCGAATCCCGCCGCTCCGACCATTTTTTCAATGTCCGACCCGGATACAAGGGTACCGTTTGGGTACCAAGAGAGCATTTTTTGTCGGTTTTATAGCGGAATGTAAGGCCCATGCGATTAACCCATCAATTTGCTCCCCTGCCATCATGGAGATTTGACTTGTTCACTTGACCGGCAAGTGCATGAGATTCAATCGTAAGCGTCCGGTCAGCACGACCAACCAGCCCCACAGCCGGGATCCAGCTCCACCTGTTCACCCAAAAACGGCAAAGCCCTGATCGATACGTTCCAAAATGGCGTAGTTAATTAGAATCAGTATTAAACAGACCCCTATTCCACCAAGCACCAAGTAGGCTGCCAAACGAAACAGACTCCGGTTCAGAGCATTGTTCGCCGGACTTTCAATCGATTCAGCACACATCGCTATTAGTGCCAGATGATGTTGAACCCCGAAAAGTAAAATTCCGACAGACACGAACACCATACTGACGGCGATAGCAACCGTCAGATACTGTGTGCTTTGGGGAGCGCGATCAGAGATGAACATGCTGGAAGTGATCATGATCGCCGCGAACATACACAAGATCGCTCCAGATATGTAAATCAGGCGGCTGACGTTAATCATGAAGACACTTCACCCCCGCTTTCACTCGTTGTCGCTTGAATATCAGCTACGGAATTTCAATCAACGCGACGATCAGCCCGAGGCCCAAAGCAATACTGATTTGCCTGTCCCCTCTCGCCAAACAACGCGACATCAAGATATGAAGCAATCATGCCGACCGCAATGACAAAGAACATCAACCGCCTTCAATTGCCGCTAGGGGCACTTCGTAAACTTCCTCGCCATCGATGGTGACAGTCCATGTATCTGCTTCAAGCTGGGCCTTGACTTCTCGGTTGGTCGCGTTGACGTAGTCGGTGAGGAAATTAATCGTGAATTGCTTGCCCTTTTGGACTCAGGACTACCACCGACGCTTGCCCGTCTTCCATGCGCAGAATCCCGGCCGCGCAAGTGCCGAAGTCTGTTTGCCCGGAACCGCGACAACGCAACAAAGTAGTGGCGTCGTAGTCCTTCGTAACAAACGGTGCCGTTGGATTGTCCTTGTCGGAAGGCTCAAGCCCTGCCGTGCTCCAGTAGACGAAAACACTGATATCAGGGAACCGGAAAATCAGTCCCTGATCACCAAGACCACTCTGGCGATATACGATTCGTCCTTGCTGATCCTTGAAATTGCCGACGGCATCTCCCGAAGGCGAAAGCTCGTACCTGATGTCATCGTTGCGCGCAATGGAGATGAAGCCCTGTCGCTGGGAGAAAGTGCAGGGAAGCATCTTTTCCACTTTGTCAGAGCCTGCAGGATAAATGTCGCAACGGGCCTCCGTCGAATCTGCCATGGCAGGCGTTGAATAAATCACCGCTGCAGCAATGACCCAGTATCGATGTTTCATGAAACCACCTTTCTGATAAGCTTGTGATTGGTGAAGTTACAAGTGATGTTTCCGGCGTGCAGCGTCAGCGAATATCGGTTGAGTTGATCAGACCGATACCGAGCTCTGCAAGACTGTCACGGGTCGCCTGCGCGCTGCCATGCATGTCGATGGCCCGGCAGGCGTTGTCAATAACGAAGGTTTCAAAATTCTGGGCCTGAGCATCTTCCGCCGAAAAACGTACGCAGAAATCGAACGCCAATCCGACACAAAAAACCCGAGTAATGCCGCGTTCGCGCAAGTATCCGCCCAGGCCGGTGGGCGTCACCTTGTCGTTTTCAAAGAACGCTGAGTAACTGTCGATCGCCGGGCGAAACCCCTTGCGGATAACCAGTTCGGCCCTGGTCCATTTGAGCCCGTCATGAAACTCGGCACCGGTTGAACCCTGAATGCAGTGGTCCGGCCACAATGTCTGAGGTCCGTAGGCCATCGCAATTTCGTTGAACTCAACCTGTCCCGAATGTGAACTGGCAAATGAACTGTGGCCACGCGGATGCCAGTCCTGGGTCAGCACGACATGGTCGAAACGCTTGATCAGCTCATTGATGATCGGCACCACGTCATTACCGCGCGGCACCGCCAATGACCCGCCGGGGCAGAAGTCATTCTGCACATCTACCACCAGCAACACATCACTCTTTTCAGGTCTGATAACGCTCATGCGGTATTGTCCACCTTAAGGTCAAGATGTTTAGTCGTCTTGTCGCGCATAGCAATCCTTTGTGGCCCGCGAGTGGCGAGCGTGGGAACCTGTCGACAAGACTTGCCCGCGTGACAAGCAACAATCCAGACCATAGAGTTTATGGCAATCGAACCAACTCCTTGCCTCTGCTGAAAGAACGCTCATGAACACACGCCCCATACTGGTTACCGGATTCGAACCGTACGGCGGAAGGCGCAGTAATCCGGCGCATGAAGTCATGAATCAGCTGCATGGACGTACAATAAACGGCAAAACAATTGTCGGCCGCAGCCTGCCGGTTTCTGCTGGCAAGTTTCCGCATATAGCGACCGAACTCATCGAGCAACTCAATCCCTCATCCATCGTCAGCCTTGGTCTCTGGCCGGGTGAAAGCCTGATACGAATTGAACGTATCGCGGTGAACATTGCTGACTTTGGCATTCCCGATAACGAGGGCGTTCTGGCAGTTGATGACCCGATTGACCCGGAAGGAGCGGCCGCCCTGATGTCGACGCTGCCAACGCGGGCCATCGAACAGGCAATGCTGGCCGAAGGTATACCTGCCAGCGTGTCGGCGACCGCCGGAACCTATCTGTGCAACATCTGCCTCTACAGCTTTCTGATGGCGGCACAACAGCATCACGAAGCTGTAACCTGCGGTTTTATACACGTTCCCTACCTCCCCGAACAGGTAGCGGAGTTACTGGTCGAGGCGCGTGAACACGCAACAGCAGACCTGCAGCAAAGGCGCGAACTTGCATCGATGGAACTGGGTCGCATCGTCCGTGCGGTGGAGATTGCCGTTTCACAATAACAACTTGCACAATTGCTGGTGAAATCTGTCTGGTTTGAAACGTGTCGCGGTTTATCACACTGGAGATCGAATCATTGCCAGCCTACGGATTGTCAGTATTTTTCATATTGAAAATCCCAAGGAGACTGTTCATGAAACTTAGTGCCCCGACAACTGTTTTGTTCGTCATATCCCTGGCTATTGCCCTGCTTGGACTGCTGGCGGCTCTCAACGTGATATCCGGTTTGCCGATTGCATCAATCTGGCTCATGGCAATCGCCTATGGAGTGCTTGCCGTAGGGTGTCTGTTCAAGGGCGCCTGACTGCAGTATACAAAACCGCAGCATTACAAGCAGGGAAATTCAGTACGCTCTTTTCGCCAGCCCGTTTGGCGACGACACGGCTGTTTTTATCTGAGATTTGCAATTCATCTGCTATCCAAGATGTTGACCCTCGGTGCACGCAGCAAACGGCGATGATCCAGAAACCAACGGGTACCCGCCATGTGAGCAACTGCACATCACACATCTGTGAACCGGGGTAGGTTTCTCCCCACAAGACAAATCAACACGGGCGAAAAGCCCGGTATCCAAAGGAATAGACCGATGACCTTCAAACCCATGATCGCCGCATCCCTCCTCGCCGGTTCATTGTTGGCCGCCGTGTCCGGCACAGCCTATGCCGGTGGAAATTACTACGGTTCGCACCAAAGCCCCTACGGCGGTCACAGCCATGTGGAATTGGGCCCTGCCGATGCAAACGAAGATTTCGCATTCTATGACTGCAAATGGTTGAAAAACCGGGCACTTGATACCGGATACAGCCGTCACTGGCGTGCATACCGCAAATGCGCACGGCAATACGGCCAGTAAGATCTGACTCCGGGCCTTCGCCCAAAGATACGGCACTCCCTTTTGCCAGGTTCAAACCCGCACCAGAAGTCTTTCTGGCTGCGGGTTTCTGCTTTTGGACGACTTGTTGCCACAAAAAATATCGAAATTTGGAGAAATTTCGTATTTGTTAAGTGTGTTTCGCCACAAATAGGTGTAATGATGGGTTAACGAGGACGGTATAGCTGATCTGGACATGATGTTTCTTGAGCGCAGCCAAACGGGTAAGGCAATACAGATGACCGCAATTGTAAAAACGGCAATATTGGCAGCAAGCCTGATCGTAGGCACCAGTAATCTGGCCTATTCGCAGGCCATCGATTCGATCGGGGATCGCTTTATCCCGAAAGGCCACAGCTACGACAGCTCGAACAAGGGTTTGCCGACACTGAATTCCTATGCGGATCAGACCAACAGTCGCGCCGATGTGTTTGAGACCGAAATTTACAAGGCTCGCCGTGACCGGGCTTATTGGGACACCTGGGTTAATTCCACCCACGGGACCTATCTGGACGGCCAGCCAAGACTGGGGCCGGATTACTAGCACAACCAGCTTCGATATTCAGAATGTTGTGAAGGCGGATCAATTGTGATCTGCCTTTTTCTTTTTGCTTCAGCCGCGTGAACGGGCAAATGCACGCAGTTCAGATTGCGCGCGAGCAATCTGCTCACCGTTCAGCCTGCCGGACAAACCAAGACGATGCACTCTTGCCTGCTGGCTTCCACGCAACGCTGCCAGTGAAAACCATTTGTGTGCAATGACCAGATCGTCCTGCGTGGCGTTTTCCCCACACAGCGAAAGGCCCAGGGTAACAAAGCCGTCCTCCGGCATTCTGATTTCTTCATCCTTGGGGGTGATATCGCGATAGTCCGCGAGGTCAATTACCTTTGACATGGCCGAGGGCTCTCCAGTTACGCTGTACTGCAAAACACCTTGCCAGCAAACCTCCCAAACAGCGTTAAAAGGCATGGTTATCAAACAGTGAAACAATCGCCATTCAAGCACAGAGTTTCGCTCAATCACCCCCATGCAACGAAGAAAATTTGGCTAAATACTGGCATCACCGGCAAATTTACCCCCTGTACAACGTTAACTGTTCGTCAACCATACCGGGGAGTTTTGACCCGTTAAGCGTTAGCCTTGTTTGCCGCCTCCAAACAAAATGGCATGCGCTGCGTCATCGGTCTTAAGGTCCTCCGGCCTGCCCCGGTATTCGGCTCCCACAGCCATGCCTGCAATCACTGCCGGCCTTGCCATTATCACTTCATACCAGCGCTTGAGATTTGGAAAGTCATCCAGGTTCTGCCCCTGTCGCTTGTGTGGCTTTATCCAGCCAATACAGGCCATGTCGGCAATGGAGTAGTCCCCGCCAAGAAATTCTGTCTTGCCAAGTTGTGTGTTCATGACACCGTACAGGCGGGCAACCTCATTGGTATAACGATCAACCGCATAGCTCACCTCTTCCCTGGCATAGAATCTGAAATGATGCGCCTGCCCGCACATAGGGCCGAGATTTCCCATCTGCCAGAAAAGCCACTGTTCGACAGCAACACGTTTTCTGGTATCGGCTGGATAGAACATGCCGGTCTTGTTACCCAGGTATTGCAGTATGGCTGCGGATTCAAACACAGAGATGGGCCTGCCTTCCGGGCCGTCTGGATCAACGATTGCCGGCATTCTGTTGTTCGGCGCGATTTCCAGAAAATCCGGTTCGAACTGATCGCCTTTGCGGATATCGACATACTTCACTACATAAGGCAGCACACACTCTTCCAGCATGATGGATATTTTCCACCCGTTTGGCGTCGGCCAGTAGTAAAGCTCTATCGGTTTCTGTGTCATGTCACGCGCTATCCTGATGGATTTCAACCTGTTTGCGGGCCCACAACATTCACCGCAATTGACCGGAAATGACTGCCTGTATGGTCCTCAACCGCCGGCACATGCGGCAAACCGCAGACAACTCTATTCCACACCCAATTTAGCCTTGAGCAATTCATTGACAGCCTGCGGATTGGCCTTTCCGCCGGTAGCCCTCATCACCTGACCGACAAACCAGCCGACCATGGCAGGTTTTTCCGCCACTGCCGCCACCTTGTCCGGATTGGTAGCAATCACCTCATCCACGGCAGCCTCGATGGCGCCTGTATCGGTGACCTGTTTCATGCCTCGTTCTTCCACAACCTGCTTCGGATCAACACCAGGTTCAGTCCATGTGATCTCAAACACATCCTTGGCTATTTTGCCCGAGATGGTCTTGTCGCTGATCATGTCCACGATGGAACCAAGCTGATCGGCAGAAATAGGGCTGTCTTCGATGTCCCTGCCTTCCTTGTTCAACCGTCCAAACAGTTCGTTGATCACCCAGTTGGCGGCAAGCTTGCCATCCCTGCCCCCGGCGACCTGCTCGAAGTAACCGGCCGATGCAGGTTCCATAATCAACACTTCGGCATCATATGGTGTTAGGCCGAAATCACTGACCAACCGTGCCTTTTTCTCGTCAGGCAATTCCGGCAGTGAAGACTTTATTTCTTCAATCCAGCTTGCATCTATTTCAAGCGGCAAAAGATCCGGATCGGGAAAATACCGGTAGTCGTGGGCTTCTTCCTTGGACCGCATGGAACGGGTTTCACCCTTGCGCGGATCAAACAGCCTTGTTTCCTGGTCAATACTGCCGCCGTCTTCGAGAATGTCGATCTGGCGGCGCGCTTCATACTCGATTGCCTGTCCCATAAACCGCATTGAATTGACATTCTTGATTTCGCAGCGGGTTCCGGCCTCACCACCCGGTTTGCGCACCGATACGTTGACATCGGCACGCAGGGAACCTTCCTCCATATTTCCGTCACAGGTGCCCAGATAGCGCATGATGGTGCGAACCTTGGAGACATATGCCTTGGCCTCGTCTGCCGACCTCATATCGGGCTTCGACACGATTTCCATCAATGCCACTCCCGATCGGTTCAGATCGACCATCGACATGGTGGGGTGCTGGTCGTGAATGGACTTGCCTGCATCCTGTTCCAGATGCAGGCGCTCTATGCCAACCTCAACCTGCCTGGTCCCGTCCATATCCAGGACCACACGGCCCTCGCCCACGATTGGCTGTTTGAACTGGGAAATCTGATACCCTTGCGGCAGGTCCGGGTAAAAATAGTTTTTCCGGTCAAACACCGAATACTCATTGATCTCAGCCTGCAGGCCAAGCCCGGTACGCACGGCCTGCTCAACACAGTACTCGTTGATCACCGGCAGCATGCCCGGCATGGCAGCATCCACCAGCGACACATGATCGTTGGGTTCTCCGCCATACTCCGCCGAAGCCCCGGAGAACAGTTTTGATTTTGAACTGACCTGGGCATGAACTTCCAGCCCTATTATGATCTCCCAGGGACCGGTGCCCCCTTCAATCCAGTCTGTTTTGTCAGCGACACGCGCAAATAAAGTCATCGATCGAAAAACCTGTACAAGTAATGGAAATACTGTTGTGACTTCGTAACGTGCAGCACGCGTTGCAGCAAGGCCCAAACCTGCTTACAAACGCCGCACGACCACCAGCAAGGCACATTCAAAGCATGACAGGCACGCCTCACTTCAAAGCCACCTTGTTGGGCACCGGTTGTCCGGTAGTAAGCCCTCGACGCTACGGTGCCGGTACCCTGGTCGAGTGCGCAGGACACTGCTTTCTGGTCGATATCGGCTCCGGTGTCACCCAGCGGCTGGTACAGGCAGGCTGCAGCGGCGCCCATATCGACGCTCTGCTGCTGACCCACCTGCATTCCGATCACCTCGTTGATTTGTATCAGTTCATCATTTCATCCTGGCACCAGAACCGATCCTCGCCGCAGGTGATTTACGGACCACCCGGCACCCGCAAATTCGTTGCCGCACAGATGGACGCGTGGAAAGCCGAACGGGATTTGCGTATTGAATTTGAAAAACGCGCCTCGCGGGCAGCGTTCGAAATCGAGGTTACGGAGTTTTCAGACAGCGGCGAATTGATTGCGACTGCCGGAATTGCGGTTTCAGCGGTGCGAGTGGAGCATCCGCCAATCGAACATGCATTCGGT
>JAHEFB010000017.1 GCA_024640405.1 Alphaproteobacteria bacterium
GCACAAAGCCTCGTCTTGCGCTTTTTCAACATCATTCGACTGTTTTTCTTCAAACAGAATTGCATAAGATGAATGGGTCCTGACCCTGGGTCCTGTTGACAAACCGATGATAGAGTTTGTCAACGCGACCTTGGCAGTGCACAGGGCTGGCAAGACGATCAGGGGCGGGCGTCGAACAGAAACCCTGGTTCAATCCTTATAATTGTTCATTGAGTACCGAAAATCACAGTGCGGTGCGCCCTGCATGATGGTTTGGGTTCTGACCAGGGAAATGCGCGGATCGTAACCTTTGCAAAAGGTTCCATCGCGCCCGCATGACAGGAGGTGGCCTATGTCAGCCAGTCCCATCTGCTTGTACATTTCGGCATACTGGCAACGCGTTACGTTATAGTGCACCGAGGTTTCGGTTTCCTCCAGCATGTCAACTTCCAGCGCACCGTTGGCTTTCCACTGGGGCAACAGGGCATGGAAACTTTGAAGAGATGTGGTGCCGCCTTCGGTTTTTGCGTAGGCGGCGCCTTGCTCAACAGCGTTCCTGGTGATCGCAGCAGAAATAATTTTCCGGGCCATGTCGCTGCCGATTTCAGCTTTCATCTCTTCATAGATCGGTTTGATGATGTTGGCTTCTATGCGGCGTTGCTCGAGAATTGGCAGGTCGGTTTTGCTCATGTGGACAGTTCCGGCTGTTTTTAGTGTGGCATATCAATGGCATGGCTATTGGCTGGGAACAAGGGCTGCAAAACGTCACTCATCGTTTGGCCTTCAACAACAAAGCAACAAAAACCCCCGGCAGAGCCTCGCCGGGGGTTTCCTGTGACATCCTGATGCCAGCGGCATCATTCAGGTCCGCACGTATTCTTGTATTCAGTCAGGCAGCAACTTCTTCTGCCTCGCGCAGAACATAACCGCGACCCCAGACAGTTTCAATGAAGTTCTGGCCATCGGCTGCAGCAGCAAGTTTTTTGCGCAGTTTGCAGATAAACACGTCAATGATCTTGAGTTCCGGTTCGTCCATACCGCCATACAGGTGGTTGAGGAACATTTCCTTGGTGAGCGTTGTGCCCTTGCGCAAACTCAACAGCTCCAGCATCTGGTATTCCTTGCCGGTCAGGTGAACGCGCTGGCCGCCGACTTCCACCGTCTTGGTGTCCAGGTTGACCTGAAGTTCGCCGGTAATGATGACCGACTGGGAGTGACCCTTGGAGCGGCGGACAACCGCGTGAATGCGCGCAACCAGCTCGTCCTTGTGGAATGGCTTGGTCATGTAATCGTCGGCTCCAAACCCAAGGCCACGCACCTTGTCTTCGATGCCGGCCATGCCAGACAGAATCAGGATTGGAGTATTGATCTTCGCCACGCGCAATGTCTTGAGCACATCATAACCGCTCATGTCCGGCAGATTGAGGTCGAGAAGGATAATGTCATAATCGTAAAGCTTGCCGAGATCGACGCCTTCTTCGCCCAAGTCCGTAGTATAGCAGTTAAATCCATCCGACTTGAGCATCAATTCGATGCTCTGCGCTGTTGCAGAGTCGTCTTCAATCAACAGAACTCTCATCCGTAACCCCTTAGTATGCTTGTCCGCACCGGGCGAGGGCCCTGTGGAACTTTCCGCCTGAATTAGTTGGCCATGATGACCAGATCAAAACGCCTGATTAACTCTATGGTCACGATAAACTCCAAATGGTTAACAAAACCTAATTCTCTCAAAAATTAGAACCGGTTGCCTTCATTTGTTCAGGCCGCAAGTTACTTTTCGGTTCGTCTGGTTGCCGGTTTTGTTGCCTGCCTGCCCCACAGGCGGGAATTTCAAAAAAACAGCCGCCGGAATCGAAAAAACAGGGCACGGCACTTTCGTTTACCGCCCCTTAAGCCTGATCGTTCATCATACACATGATAACTGGATGACCTGACGCTAGTTGATTCGATTGAATCTGACCAGCAGAGGTTTTGTGACTAGCGGTTCTTCCGGTTGATTTTTGTTTGTTGCGTTTATTGAGTGAGGCTATTCCATGCGGTCTAAAGATACGCTTTTGCGCCTGCATCGTTTCCATGTTGAAGAGAAACGGCGCCAGGTTGGCGATATAGAAATGATGATGGCGGACTTTCGCCGCAAGCAGGACGATCTGGATCAGCAGATTGCCTATGAAGAGCAAAAAACCGGCGTCAGCGATCCTTCCAATTTCAATTATTCCATGACTGCAAAGTCTATTCGCAACCGGCGGGAAAACCTGCTTGCGACCATAAAAGACCTGCAGGACCGGCTGGACCGGGCCAACGAGGCGGTAGCGGAAGAGGAGTCCGAGCTTCGCAAGGTTGAGCTTCTTGCAGAAAAAGATGCAAACCATCGCGGTGATATCAAGATGATTGGCCGCCCGGCCGATACCGGTACAGAGCGAACAAAACACTGACAACAGCAGGTTTGACCTCGCTCAGTGATCGCACCTGTTGAAACCGGCCATTCTCGTCAACCGGATCAACATGGATTCGGCTGCATCCGTCAGCATCCGGAAAACTGACTGATTCCAGAGCCCTGGAGCAACCATACGGATTCGCAGAAATCCATGGCGCTCCAGGCTCAGCGTGCGGGGCTTGTTTCGTTTGTCGCTGTCAGGCGATGGGGGCGCAAAGCATTGTAAATTGGCCGCGCGAGATCGGCGATACGCGCCAAATTCTCGTCAAGGGCTGGATAATCAGTCCTGGGGTCCGCAAACCCTGACGATTTCCACACCGCATTGTACCAGTGCTTTGCCCAGACACCGTCGTAGGGTTTCGGTCCGGGTTGCCAGGACAGCATGGCCGGGTCAAACCGGATGCCGGCAGCACCGCACAATGCCTTCAGGCAACCTTCCGGATTGGCGAGAATGTCATCGCAATCCACCACGACGGGTGCATGTCCCAGGTGATCTGCCACCATATTGAACAATTCCAGCTGGCGCTCAAAGCCGATATCGGCAAGCGAGACATCCTGGCGCTTGGCCGCGTAACTGGCCAGAACCCGTTCAGGTGCCCGGATCAGAAACACATTTGACAAGGCAAGGCACCAGCTCCAGTCCTGGCCGGGCAGCATATGGTGGGTCATGTGCTTCTGGTAAAACACCGGCGCTTTCCCGGCAGGCTTCGCCAGGCACATTTGCACCACAGTCTGGTAGTCCGTTTCGCCGGCGGCAATTACTTCCTCGTCGACAGGATGCCGGATGGCGGTGGCCGACAGGTAGTGTGCATAAAACGGTTCGTCCCAAACCGTACAGTCCCGCCGGCTGGCAAACGAATACATCATGGCGGTGGATATATTGCGTGGCCCCGACCACATGGCAATCGCTGTCATTGCATCTGCTCTCCCGAGCCGACTGATATTGCTGGACTCATCAGGCAAGCTGGTTTTGGGCCAAACCTGCCCGCGCTCGTCATTCGCTAGCTGGCCACCTGTTTCATTGCAGATTTCAAATCGGGATCGTCAGGTCTGAGTTCCAGGGCCCGGGCCAATAGTTCGGCGGCTTTTGTCTTGTGGCCTATCTGCATGTGGCACAAAGCCTGAGCCTTGATGACGCTGGCATCATTCGGCTTTTCCCGGGCCAATTCCTCAAACACTTCCAGTGCTTCGTCCGGTTTGCCCAGGAGACCGAGGCCGCGGCCCTTGTGCAGCCGCGCCTGAACATTGTCGGGATCAAGGTGTAATGCCCCGTTGATAGCTGCCAGACCGGCCGCCGGTTGTCCGGCCGAAATCTGAAGGCTTCCCAGGTTTATGAGCGCACGAAGGTTTTGCGGGTCGATTCTCAAACAGGCGGCATAAGCCTGCTCGGCTTCCCTGGCCCTGCCCTGATTGTGCAGGGCAGTGCCCAGTATCAGGTGAAATTCCGGCTTCTCGGGGTGCAATTCCGAGGCCTTTCTGGCCAGTCTCTCAAGAGATCCCAAACTTCTGGTTTCACGAAGCTCTTTCAGCAGATCTGCAATTTCTGCGGTACCGGGACGGGTTGCCGAGATGGACAGCGAGAGTTTATCGGATTTCATTGGTGTTCGGTTTCCTGCTCAGGTTTGCACGAGAACCTAGCCGGATGGTGATTGGGCTGCAAGATATGATCCCAAACGGTTCGTCATTGCTTCTCCCGCAACAACGTTGCGGAGAAAATGACGATGGCGCGACTGTTCCGTTGCCGGAGGCAGTCGCGCCATCAAGTTCTGTTACCCTTGTCAACCTGACCGGGAACTATCAGCTTACGCGATAGTCCTGAATGCGTGTGGTGCGCAGACCCGCCAGACCATGACGGTCGATGGACCGCTGCCAGCTGAGATATTCCTCAACCGTCAGTTTATACCGCCCGCATGCATCTTCGAGGCTGAGCAGACCGCCGCGTACGGCTGCCACTACCTCTGCCTTGCGCCGAATGACCCAGCGATGAGTGCCCGGCGGCGGCAAATCGGCAATGGTGAGAGGGCTGCCATCTGGACCGATGACGTAATTTATACGGGAACGCAACTGACCTGAATTATTCACTGACTTCACCTGATACGCTGTACTAACTGGCAATCAATTTACCGGATTGACGTTTATAAAGGTCTAAGCAGATACGAATAAATGGCAAACAAACCGCTGCAACTGGCTCAAAACGAGACAATCTGCCAATTTGATAGTGCGTTTACGGATTAAAAGAAAACTGTTGCAGCCCGATTAGGCTGACCATATCTAGTGTCAATGAACATCGACACAGCGACAATTCAGCGGGTACGCGATGCTATCGGGCTTGATCCCGATGGTGGCCGCACACTTGTTGTTGCTGCCATGTCCGGTGGTGTCGATTCAACGGTCGTTGCTGGACTGTTGAAGGCAGCAGGCTACGGCGTGGCCGGCATCACCCTTCAGCTATACGATCATGGCGAGGCGGTTCGCCGAAAAGGTGCGTGCTGCGCAGGACAGGACATTCATGATGCCCGAAAGGCCGCCGCCGCGCTGGATATTCCGCATTATGTGCTGGACTTTGAAAACCGCTTCAAGGATGCGGTGATTGAGGAGTTCGCCGATGCCTATGTTCGCGGCGAAACCCCGATACCCTGTGTGACCTGCAACCAGACGGTGAAGTTTGCAGACCTGTTGACGCGCGCCCGGGCGCTCGGCGCCGCATGCCTGGCGACGGGACATTATATCAGATCCGATGCCCGCAATGATGGCACCGGCGGGCGTGATCTCAGGACACCGGAAGACATGGGGCGGGATCAGAGTTATTTCCTGTTTCAGACCACCCAGGCACAGGCCGACTATCTGCGATTTCCCCTGGGATCCTTCACCAAACACGAAACCCGCGAAATGGCGCGCGCCATGGGGCTGTCGATAGCCGACAAACCAGACAGCCAGGACATCTGCTTTGTGCCGGACGGCAATTATGTTTCGGTGATCGAGCGGTTGCGCCCGCAGGCCGGTGAACCGGGCGACATCGTCCACGAGGACGGCCGTGTGCTGGGACGTCATGACGGTATCATTCATTTCACCATTGGCCAGCGCCGCGGCATCGGGGTTGCCGCCAGCGAGCCCTTGTATGTGACCCGGCTTGAACCGGCATCCGCCAGGGTGATTGTCGGCCCGAAAGACGCATTGGCAAGGCGGGTCATCAGGCTTCGCGATGTCAACTGGCTGGGGTCGACCGGGGCCGGCAGCCCGCAGGAGACCGAAAACGTGTTCGTCAAGATTCGCTCCACCAGACCGGCTGTCGCAGCCAGGTTTGTGACCGGAGAGGTCAACGAGGTTCAGGTCGTGCTGGATGAGCCGGATTTCGGCATTTCACCGGGGCAGGCATGTGTGTTCTATGAGGCGCCGGGGCAGGGTGCAAAAGTGCTCGGCGGCGGATATATTGCGGGCACACTTGCCGGATAGCATGCCGGTTGAGCACTTCTATCGGAGCGAGAATTGGTCTAGATTCAAATGGCGTATGACCACTTGCCTGGTGACATGCAACAGATTGTATGAAATGCGGGGGGCCATGACTGACAAGAGTGAGCATAAGGATTTGCAAAAAAAGGATGTTGCTGCCGCCTGGGCTGTGCACGCCTTTACGGCGTCCGGCATTGTGCTGGGGTTTCTGGCGCTGGTTGCTATTCTGGAAGGCGACCGGATTGCCGCCTTCCTGTGGCTGGGCCTGGCTCTGTTTGTTGACGGTATCGACGGAACCCTGGCGCGGCGCGCGCGGGTGCGCGAGGTAACGCCGCAGTTCGACGGGGCAACGCTGGACAATGTGATTGACTATTTCACCTATGTCGTGGTGCCAGCCATGATGGTGTACTGGTTTGACCTGGTGCCGGAAGGCTGGGAAACCGCCACGGCAGCAGGCATCATGGCGGTGTCCCTGTATACGTTCGCCAATGCCGGCATGAAGACGTCGGACTATTATTTTGCCGGTTTTCCGGCCCTGTGGAATCTGGTTGTTCTGTATTTCCATATCATGCAGACCGACCCGTGGATCAATCTGACGGTGATTGCGATTTGCGGGGTGCTGACCTTTGTGCCGTGGAAGTATGTGCATCCGCTCAGGGTCCGGGACTGGCGGGCGTTCACCATTCCGATGACCGTGCTGTGGGGCGGCACGACATTGCGGTTGCTGATCGTGTCCAAGGACGACAGGGCGCTCGATGCATCGCCGGTGATTTTCTGGCTGTGGGTGGCGGCGTCCACCTATTTTCTGGCGATCTGCGTGATGCGGTCGATAAAGCCGGAAGTGGATGAGGAAGCGGAATAGCCAGGCAGGCAGCGTGCCGGCGAAGACCAGTGCTTGACTTGCATGCCCAGTGCCTATTATACCGCGCATGTCCTTGCCGGAAGCTGCTGAATTCAGGCCGACCGGCACCGCTTCAAAGCCATGCGGATGATTTGTTTTGCGCAGGCCGGGCGGTCTATTGGGGCGGGGTAGCTCAGGTGGTTAGAGCAGCGGAATCATAATCCGCGTGTCGGGGGTTCAAGTCCCTCTCCCGCTACCAAATTCTCCTAAGTGCTTGTTTCACAATCAAAGCATTGATTTAAAACATCTTTTTTCGTGCAACTGGTACCAATTTGTGGTGCTATTTGAGGTATGGAAGACGTGCCAAAATTGCGCTATCTGACAGGTTCAGGGCCAACTGCAAAATTTAACCGTGCGGTGCCAATACGCATGGTTTCAATTGCTGGCAGGACAGCTTGGGTTGAACGTGCTTCAAATCTGTCTACTGCTGAACTAAAGCGACGGGCTCCGCTTTTTGCCGCGACCACAAATCAAGAAATTGAAATTCTGGAACGGCGTTTGACATAGGCCAATGTTGACCCCTCAAAATCTATTAAAGCCGCTGACAGAGAGCTCTCAGACGAAGAGGCTCGTGAACTTTCCATTTGGTACTTCGGCATCGAGCAAAATGAGATACTGAACTCACCTGCGTATAGCCCACGTGAAGGTGATGCATACTACGATGATGCAACGCTCGCCGTCGATGAAGTTAGAAGGGCTGAACCAGAGCAATTTTCGCGCGGGTAGAAGCGTTTGATGGCATCAAACCGGTTTACTCGGCTCCAGCATGTCTGGCAAAAGTGTGAGCGGTTTTGCGAACGAAGGCATGCGGCAATAATGTCTGGAGCGCGGTTTTTGATAAAATCAAAAACCTGTTTCGCTCCAGGCGCAAAGTGAAGCGCGATGTGGGGCATCGGGCAAACTTTGCAACAACACCGATGAACTGATTTGGTCCACAAGATCAGGATGATTTTTGGTTAGAATAACCAAAAAAACAATAAACCTGATCGCATGCAAAGTGGTAGGGAAACTTAATGGGTTCCTTGAACCCATGTCGCTCTACAGGCCGGTTTTCTGGGCCCGCTGGACAGCGTTGCGGCTTTCTTGTGGTCAACCAGACCACGGCGGAAACTGCGCCTCGCCAGCGAACACAGAAAAACGGTCAGATTCTATCTGGGCGAAAGTTGCTCTAAATCAGTTGGGCGAACAATGAGACGCACTGCCTCGCGCTTGAATTGTTCCGCAAATACACGTCGTTCTCGTTTGATCATTGGAACCTCCTGATGTGTCAATAACTATCAGAAAATCCCTCGACTTTATCGGGGCAAGTCCAATCAGGGGTTACTCGATGTGTCTCGCGAGTTAGTAGGTGTCTAAACAAGTTCAGTTAGTTTGGCTTGCGCCAACAATCTGTCGGTCATATCGTCGACTCGGAACTGGAGGGAATGAACTCGATGACCGAAACTGTGGATCTGCTGGTTCGGCCAGGCTGGCTCTTCCCTGTCGATAGTGAGACGGAATCTGTCTGCGGCGGCGAAGTCGCGGTCAGCAAAGGCCTGATCGTCTATGCCGGGCCTGCCCGGCCCGGCGGTTGGGATGCGAAGGAAGTCGTCGATGCGCCGGGCTGTGCGCTTTTGCCCGGCTTCGTGAACTGCCATTGTCACACCGCCTCGACAATCTTCCGGGCGCAGTCCGAAGACGGGGAAGGCGGGCGCGCCCTCTACACCGTGGCGTTTCGCGGCGAGGGAGTGGTGGCCCCCGGGGATTGGGCACTGCTTGCCAGCCTCGGAACCGCCGAGATGGCACGCGCTGGCATCACGACGCTCAACGATTTCTGGTACGCGCCCGATGCGATGGGAGAGGCCGCGCTTGCGACCGGGCTGCGTATGCAACTGGCTACCGAGATCGTGGACGTCGACAAAAACCGGATTGCCGAAGCTGACTATACCCGTTTTTCCGACACGGGCGCCCGCACCCTGCGCGCGGGCGTTGAAGCGGCACAGCGATGGCATGGGCAAGCCGATGGGCGGATCACGGCACGTATCGGCCCGCATGCGGTGGATACGGTGTCCGAAGGGCTGTTCCGCGAGTGCGTTGCCGAAGCGCGGTCCAATGGCTGGGGGCTCCACACCCATGCCGCGCAATCGCCGCAGGAAGCTGCGGTGATCCGTGAGGCGCATGGCTGCGGCCCTGTGAGATGGCTGGCGGACCTGGGTCTGCTGGGGCCTGATTGGGTGCTGGCGCATCTGACCTTCGCGGGAGAGGATGACATCGACGCCGCCGCGTCGGCCGATGCGGCCTATGCGCATGCGGCTGCAATCTATCCGCGGCGCGGCGTCTTTCCGGACCTTCCCGGCATCCGAGCGCGTGGAATACGCACCGGTTTCGCCACCGACTGGCTGCAAAACGACCCGTTCGAGGGGATGCGGGTGATGCTGGGCGCCACGCGAATAAAGGCTGGCAGCCATCAAGCGCTGACCAGCCTCGAGGCATTGGAAATGGCGACCGCCGGCGCCGCCGAGGTCATGGGGCTGAGTGACCGGATCGGGCGGCTCACGCCAGGCCGCGAGGCTGACATGATCCTCGTGGATCTTGATCGTGCGCACCTTCAGCCCTTCTACGGCACGGCGGCCTCGCTCGTCTGGCACGCCCGTGCTGACGATGTGGTGCGAAGCTGGGTCCGCGGCGAAGCGGTGCTGGCTGACGGGGCCGTGCGGGGCATAGACGAGGCGGCAGCGCTCGCGGCCGTGCGGGCGCGGGTCGTGCATTTCGGGGATCAGCTACGCGCGCTGGGAGGCACCGTGCGCACGGTGCCATGTCCCTGCGGCGGTCACTGAGGCGTCCTGGCCGTTGGCACGGCAGTTGCGACCGTGGTGCGTCACCCATAGAGATAGGAAACTTTTGAGTGAATCAAGGCGCCTATATAAGGCATTGTTTTGAATAATTTTTATCTCATTATTTGAGAATGTGAATCAATCGTTAACGGTTGCTATTGATTTTATTGCCATGATGTCCCGAGTTGCTGCCGCACTCTCAGCCGAACAGAAACACAAAAACACTAATACCAACGGAAGCAATTATTGACCCATTTGATTTGGCAAACTCATCTAAATCTGCAATCGCGGGATGGATTGGTGCTTCGCGAATTGAAGCCTCATTCTTGACAGGTTTGCCGTCGTGGTCGTTGATCGAGCTTACGCCATTTTTGACATGTCCGGCCGGGAGACATAGGTAACAGATTGTACCCAAGACATGGATGACAACCGCGTGCCGAACGGGTTGTCGATAGTTGGCAATGTTTCTTGCTCCAGGTCGATATATCCCAGATCGTGTGCAATGGCCTACTGCTTGGGCTTCACTATTGCGCGCGGGTGAGCCGGCATCGAAAAGAATGGGGCACTACCCACTGACGGAAGACCTTGAAAGACAAGGACCCTCGGGCGGTCGCCTGGAAAAATGACACTTCTACCATGAGTGGAAATGTCAATTTGCGACCGGTCACCGCCCCGCACTGGCAGTGCTGCAGATGCAAACGGGCGCGATCACTTCAAAACACCGGGCCAGTTCCTGTCGCCCGAAGCGATGTGACCCGGCACATCACCCTCCCATTTCTTTTGCACACCCTTGCTGTAGTTCAGATAGAGTTTGCCGTCGACGATGGACCATGCGTCCGGGTCCGTCGAGGCAGTGTAGCCTTGCGAAACCGCCCAGGCACAATACCCGCCATACTGGGGAGCATATTTTTCCGGCGATGCGGCAAAGCGATCGCGGTTCTCCGTGCTGGTGAAGCGCCACGTAGCGCCGTTCCAGTCATGGGTAATGCCGGCATCACCTGCGACCGGGCGGCCCTCGGTGTAATAGCTGATCGGATCCGTGCCGTCGATCGCCGTGCCAGAGTTACTCTGGTAGACAGGCACTTTTCCGGCAGACGCCGGGGTAATGGCGAACTGCGCCACAACAAGAGTCAGCACGGCAAGCAGGCTTAAAAGGCGTCGCATGAGGTGTTCCCTAATCGAATTATACCAAACTGATGACGGCCATGAGATAGCAGTTCAATTCAGCCAAAGTAATGGCACTCACAGTATCTTGACAGCCTTGTGATCAATGATCACCGCATATTCTCCCCCGGGTTCGCAGACAACCTCCGAATGTTCAACAGCCGGGTCAAGTCCTGCCGGGCGACAGTTGCGGGTAAGGCATGGCGCGAAACAGCCCACAAACATATTGATTGTTACGTCACGAATTGATATCCATTTCGTTACGTAACGATTGCACGCTTCCGTCACAATCGATGAAACAGGAAACAAGATGTCGATGACGAACGCAGAGCGCCAGCAGCGATTCCGGCAACTCACATTGCGGGAGCGGCAGCTAAAGGCAGATATTCTGGATTGTCTTGTCGCCGCTATCGACAGCAACCGGATAATGCATGACGAATTGCCGATGCCGGACGGCAGGTTGTTGAAATTCAGGAGATCCGACGGCGTTTTTTCGGTTGAAATTGCCGGCAACGCAAAGTTGCAACTCGCCATCAAACAAGCCCATCTGCGCAAGCTGTATCAAAAGTGAGACTGGTTGCCGCTTGCCGCGCCGGCGTCGCTGAACTGTCTTTCGTCGTCAACTGAGAGGGAAGTTGTCTGCGCAGGACAATAGACCCCGGGGAAATTTCAGGCCGGTGAGGCCGGGCGTGGCAGGCAGCAAGGTTTGGTTACCATAACATGACGAATTTCGAGAAAATACCTGCCGGGACATTCTGCGTCCTGAAAGTCTTGCGGTTTATGTTGCACCGGAATGCAACGGAGCCCCTCATGAGCACATCATCAAAAATCTTTCATGTCGCAACCCTGATTGTCTGCCTGGCGATCAATTTTGGCCAGACCGGAACGCAGTCTGGCATCTTGTGATCGCGCCACGACCTTCGAACCCACTTTGCCTGCCGATAGGGCCGATTGTGCTTGTTGAGGCTGGAATTCGGGATGGCGGCCGCAAGGGTTTTGCAAAATTGCCCATCTCTTGCGCCAGCACACATCATTGCAGTTTTCGAGTGAAATCCCGCGAATAAATCAGATGGTGTAATTCTGTTGAAATTGGTGCTAGCGTCTGTTCAGAGGGCAGAGTCTGGTATCTTATTCCAACGGAGGGGCGACTTCTGTGCTTAATCCCATTTCGATCATGGCCGACAGGCTTGGTGACTATGTTTCCGAGCTGTATCTACAATATTTTTCGCACCGCAAACCCGAGTATGCGACATATATGGGCGGGGCGGCACGCCTCGTGCTGGAGCGGATAGGTAATTCCAATGCGTTGTATCACAACATTGAGCACACCTTGATGGTTACGCTGGTCGGCCAGCAGATTATCCGCGGACGTTTGCTGTCCGGCTCAGTCACGCCGGAAGACTGGCTGCATTACACCTGTGCCCTGCTGGTGCATGACATCGGCATGGTGCACGGTGCCTGCGGCGGCGACACGGCAACCACAGTTGTCATTGATGCCGAGGGCAATAGCTACACGCCGCCGCGAGGTGCCACGGATGCCTGCCTTGCGCCTTATCATATCGAACGGGGCAAGATTTATGTGACTGAGCGGTTTGGACCGTCCCAGGTGATCGATGAAAAACGGCTGATGCGTTCGATTGAAATGACACGTTTTCCGGTTTCCGATCATGCCGACTACCAGGAGACTTCGACTGAGGCAGCGCTGGTGCGTGCCGCCGACCTGATCGGTCAGCTTGCGGATCCGTTCTACCACCGCAAGATCAATGCGTTGTATGCCGAGTTTTCGGAGACCGGCATGAACGAGCAACTGGGTGTCGAAAATGCGCTGGATCTGGTCACCCTCTATCCGGAATTCTTCAAGTGCCAGGTGGAACCCTATATCGGCCCGGCACTGGCCTATCTGGAACTCACGACGGAAGGCAAGCAGTGGATTTCCAACCTCTACAGCAACCTCTATCATGCCAAGGAGCGTCCCAATTGCCTTGGCCCGTTTTCCGGCGGTGATTAAGGCCGGGCGGTAACGTGATCAAACCGGATTGTAAGGCTAACTTCATCCAGATAGTTTGAGCGCCATGAATATGTGGCAAGGAATTTCACCGGAGGCTTTTGGCCAATATCCGGATCGGGTCGATCTGCTGTTTGCGGCATTGCGGTTTCATCAGGACATGAAGTCTTTGTCGGAACTCAGAATGGCATTGCTGACGGATCCCGAGGCGCTGCAGAGCCTGATTGTTACGGCAGACAGGCGAAAGTTGCTATCAGCGTTGCTGGCCACGTTGCAGGAAAAACAACTGCTGGAATCCGGCCTTCGCTCGAGCGACCCGCTTTTAAGTCAATTGCTGTCTGCGCAAAGCAGTTTCGCTACACGGCGACAGGTGCTCAAGGATGGTCTGATCGAAATCGTAAAGTCACTCAATGAGTTGAATATCGTGCCGATGTTGTTGAAGGGGTCGGTGTCGCTCTGGAAATCCACACCGACATGGCGATTTCAGCGGGACATAGACCTTCTTGTTGAACCTGCGCAGGCAGCGGTGGCGCAAAACGCTCTCTTGTCAATCGGGTTTGCGCCGATGGCTGAACAAGACAAGGCTCCCCATCATTTGCAACCGGTAATTCGCGACGATGTTCCAGCCAGCATTGAATTGCACTTTGCGACGTCGAACCCACGCGGGGAGAAGTACCTTCCCACGATTGAATATGTTACAAACAGTGAATTATCGAAAACCGAATACGGTTCCGTATTTCTGCCGGGCGCGATTGAGCACATGCTGCACATTGTCGTGCACAATCACTTCACCCATCGAAATGCTACATATGGTGTTTCGTCGTTGAAGGGTCTGTATGAATTTGCATGGGAAGTCGAGAACGCATCGGATCAAACGGTCATGCAGATGTATGAACGCGCCCGGCAGGCCCCGCGTCTGCTGGCGGTGGTCGATTTCTGGCTGGCGGCCGTAGAGTCGGACTTTGGCGTAAAATTGCCAGCGGAACTTAACGTTCCGACCGACGCCATACTCAGATGGCAAACCCATCGCGCGCGATTGCTGCATGGCGAGTTGCCCAACCTTGTGACAGCGTATCTCGAAGAAACCGATATGATCCGTGCCAGAACCAGCAGGATGCCGGATTTGCTCAAGGCATTCTGGGCGCCTATGCGGGACATTCTGACAGCACCGATCCTGGTCGGATATCGCCATCAGGCGCGTAAATCGGCCGGCATCGATATGGAGTAGGGATCAGGCAGTTTTTACCGCCGTGTTCCGGACCCGGCTCAGCGCAGCCTTACTCACATATTCCAATTCTCCATTGGAGAAATCCGCAGCCAGCTGAAAATACTCTTCGGCATCAGCGAACCTGTTCATCATGAAGTAGGCCGAGCCAAGCAATCCGTAACTGTCCTGCCGGAAGATCGACTTCTGGAATGATGTCTCGGGGTCGAAGAATTCTTCCGGATCAATCATCACGATCGACCGCAGAATATCGACGGCTTCATCCGGCCGTTTCAATTCGATCAGTGCACGTGCCCTGCACCACTGAAGGGCGGGGTTTGCCGGTTGCTGTTGCAGACCATATTCGGAGATGCGCAGTGCCTCGGTCGGATTCAGCATGTTCATGGCAATACCTGCCAAAGCCTGACAACACAGTGCCGCTATCTTTAACTCTTCCCGTGTATTGCCTTGCCTGGCCATGTCGACCGCTTGATTGAGATTGGTTATTGCTTCTTCCCGGCGACCAATTGCCTCAAGTGTCACGCCAAGATGGAACCTGCAATAGACCCGCTCGGGATTGCGCTCGATTGCCTTGAGCAGCATAGGTAGATTGCGTGCGTGCTTGTGGTCCTGATTGCCCTCGTACCCTACATGACGCAAACGAATGTCCAGGGCGAGCGCGACCTCGGTTCCATCCGCTTCACAGACGCGGCGAACACAGTCTACAACCCGTTCATGCATGATTTGCTCGAAGCGAATTCGCGGGTCATTCCTGAACAGTCTCAGTTCGGCATAGTCAGTTGAGCCGACAGATGGCTGTAGCTTCAGACGTGCCGCACACGCCTGTTTGCCGGGAAGCAGGCTTGCTATCGATCCGGTGCCGGGTGCCTCCAGGCGTTCGTCTGCATCTATATAGAGAATCCAGTCGCTGGCTGCGGCGTCCACCCCAAGATTTCTCGGGGCTGAAAAGTCGTCATTCCAGGGTTGATGCAATACGGTTGCGCCGGCCTTTATCGCCATTTCAACCGTTCCGTCGGTGGACCCTGTGTCGACGACGATAATATCATCGACACGCCCCGCCAACGACGAAAAGCAGTCCGCAATACGAACTGCTTCATTTTTGGCAATCAAACAAGCGCTTATCGTCTGCCTATCAGCCATGGGCTGAAAGCAGCTGGATTAATTGGAGCTGTTTGTTTGTTGTGCGAGAGCCACCGAACTGCGACCCTGCATGGCAAAACTTGCAACGACCGGTGTCACGTATGCCGCACCCATGACGATCTTGCGTATCGCCGAACGACGGCTTTCGTCTACGGATTCGAGTTGTTCTTCAAGTTGTTCGGACATATCGATTAGCTACCCCTTGCTGCCTAGCCGGGACCTAAAATAGACCAGATTACCTAATCGTCAACTAAATTTTACGTGTTTTGTGGCTTTTGAGAAAAACACCGGCCAATCGACGTTTTACGCCAATTATTTGCCAATATTTTACTTGTGGAAAAACTCAAATTTCAATTTGCGGAAAGAATCAATCTTTGCGCGTGAGTCTTTTCAGGAAGCCGACGGCCTGATCCATATTGCCCATATTCATTTGCCAGCAGTGTGCGTCTGAAGCGGCCTGATAAAGTGCCGCGAGGCCAACGCCCTGATGGTTTTCAGGCAGGTAACATTGCGTCATGGCATTTTGAAATGTCTGGTCGGTGCTCAGCTTTGAGAACTCCGTTGGGCCACCGTGGTTTGCGCTGAGATGGATGAAATGGTCGATGGAGAAGGGGGCCAGTTCCCATGCGACCTTTTCGGTTTCCGGCGGGACAGAATAGATGATCGATCCGTCCCAGTTTTCAAAACCGGGGCTGGACTCCACCAGAGAAGCCAACGCCGGGACGAAGCTGATTGAGCTCTGTTTCACCCGCATGGTTCGCGGCCGCGTAAATATTCTGGTTTTTGAGATGAAGACGTGTTCATCACCGTAAACCTGGTAGCCGGCCTCCAGAATTTTCAGGGAAAGGGTTGTTTTTCCTGCACCCTTGTCAGCGAACAGCACAATGTTCTGGTTATTTATGCGAAAGCTGGCCGCATGGAGAAGCAAGCCCGATCCAAGCTCTGCAATCAGCACTTCGCGGACCGCCAGGTGGCAGGCTTCGAGGATGTCGCCGGGTGTGCCCTGAACGTCTATGGAACCGTAGCTTAGACAATATTTGTCCGCGTCGCGCGAGATCGCTATTTCTATCGGCGCCAATTCAACCGCCGACATAGCCGGTGTTGCTTCAACAAACTTCAGGCTGCGGTATATCTCGTCGTCGCAACAGCAAAAGCGAAGTTCGTGTTTTAGACTGCGGGCAATTACTACTCCGCTTTGCAAATCAGACCGGCCTCCAGCATGTCCTGCATGCTCTTTTGAACGTCGATGTCCTCATCCAGTTCAAAGGCCGACTTGATGAATTCGGCGATTGCGGCAACTGACTGGCCGCCATCGCACATCTGGTAGACGATTGCGGCGGTTGAATTTAGATAATGCACCATGTTGTTGTCATTATCATAAATGACGTATCCATCCGGGACCTCATTGAGATCCATGCCTTCCGCCGTGACAAAGCGGTCGTCTGGGGAAATCTCGTTCATGGTGATTCTGCCTTCCTCTGAGTCGGTTTGACTGAAATTGTTCAACCTGGGGATCGTCGATCTGATTTTGATGAAGCGTACATATCGCTGAGCAACGTGTTTACGCAACCTTTTTACTTGGCATTTTTTCTTTGACCAAGCCCAGTGGTTTCATGCAGGCAGTGCCGGAAACTCCCTGTTCCAGGAATGCCCCCTGCGCGTTCATTGTTGTTCAGCGCCGGTCCCACCGTACACTTTGTGAGGAAACCACTGGCAGGTCAAAGGCCTACGCTCTTCGCGGGATTGCTGGCCATGGCCTTGGCTGGGTGTTGTTGAGACGACGCTTTCGGGTTCATCGCGCGTCATCTGGTGGTTTGGTCGGGGTAATTTTTCTCGTGTCCTGGCAGTTCAAAACCCTAATGCAGGCTCTGTTTAAGGCTTTGTGGCGGTGGGCGGGTGGAGTAAAGCTTGCCTGGAAATACACTTGAGGACGATCCTTACTGAGATCTGGTGTAAGTCGTGGACCGGCGGCGTCGCTGCAGGACCTAACCGAACACCACGGAGTATTGCTTTGGCAGTGACTGATATTGACAGCGCAAAGATTGGTTTTGTGGTAATCGCCTGCGGTCCGTTTGCGCACTCCTTCAAGGCGGAGGTTTTCATTGAGTCGCTGGTCAAGAAAGGTGGCTGGCGGGATCGCATATTTCTTATCACCGACCTGCCGGGGTGTTTTGATCTACCGGCGCTTAGAAAATCTGCAGGCCTGGACTGCATCCACCTGATATCGCTGCCAACTTTCTCAAACAGGTTCGACCGCCCGCTGGCCATTGACTGGAAGAAAATATTCGGCCTGAAAATACCGGTTCCTGGAATTGTACAACCGTATACCCGGATCAGGGCACTGTCACTGAAGGCGGAAATTTTTGAACATCTGCCCGCAGATCACAACGACATCGATGTTCTGATTTACTGTGATTGTGATGCCATTGTTGCAAGTGATGTCGAAATGCCGCGCCTCAGGGAGATTGCCGGCAGATGGGATTTTGGTGAGGGTTTGATCTTGTGGGTAAAGCACTGGCAACGTGCATATGACGACAGTGCGCAATGTAATGAACTGGGCATTTACGGCGGGATGATGATCGCGCACCGGGTGCTGTCAATGCGAGCGCTGGCAGCCTGGAAGTATATGATGGCTGATCCCAAGGTGTGGATCAGTAATCACGCTGATGTGGAAAAATACTGCCGGGCCATGAAGGAACAGGGACTAAACGGCAGCAATCGCAACTTCATGAGGATTATTCCCATCGATAATCCTGAACCTATGGTGCGGGTCCTGGGACCTCGCGCGCCATCAATGATCGGGCATATTACACTTGGCAGGTTCCGGGATGACGGCAAGCCATTCTACCAGCAAGAAGTTGATAAACTTGGATTTTCGGACCATGAACCGGACTTCTACACGCTTCCCAAACTGCCGTTCTGGATCCATGCGGCGTACTTCCTCGGCTGGTGGCCCTATGGCGGAAGCTACAAGATTGAACGTGTCTGGAAACGTATCAGCGGTATCCTGTTTCCCGGTTCGCGCCGTCCCTGATGCAAATTGTGAAATCCATAGCGGGTAAAGAAACCCACTGCCTGGACGTATCATTGTTCTTTACTGTTGTTCATCGAAGGTGCCAGGCCAGATGAAAACATTGATACGCAAAGCTGAAGCATACGTTGCGGCTTCCAATGAACACGACCTGGCCCAGATCAGGGCCATGCTTGCGCAGAATTGTTCCTACCGGTCAGCCGGTGTCGGTCGCCATGATGGTGTGGAAGCGATCATGTCCATGATGGAGGCATTTTTCGCTGCCAACCCCGAAGTTCGATGGCAGGCAGAAAACTATCGCTGGCATTCAGGTTGCGTGAAGTTTGATTTTCTCATTTTGCTGGGCGCAAACACATCTGCGGGCGTGGAGGAAATCCATTTTAATGATGCGGAAGAAATCTGCCGTATTGTCGTTGAAAGGTGATGTGGTTCAACCGTTTCCCGGCATGTGCGACAGGGACGATCAGCAAACTATATTTCCACACTCACGGATTTCGAAGATGTGGGTGCCGTGCATGGAATTGACGTCATATGCCTCACCGTTCATGCAGTGAGCGCGAGCTTGAATGCTGTTTATCGCCCCTAGTTTCTGAATTTTCAAGTTGGTCAAGTAATTCAAATTGCATTGTTTTTCGTTCAGCAGTTGGCTTTGCAGGGCCACCTGCCAATCAGGGAGGTCATCGGCTAACGCTGAGTTGATCATTGCTGCCACAGCCAGCCCTTGAAGGACACTGAATACGATCGATGGTTTCATTGCACACCCTTTTTTCTCAACAGGAATATGAAGGAGACTGCAACATTTTTCATTGATGTCGATCAAGGCAGACAGGTTGATGCCGTGGGATCTGCACGCCGGGCGCTGCGAATACCGGGCTTTGCGACAAGATGCCAACGTTGCAAAAGCAAACCGACAGACTGATAATTATGGTGTGCGGGTTTTTGTGCCGCTGCTGTGACTTTGCATCCCGGAAAGAACTGATGATAGACCGGTTCCATGTCGAATAAGTACACCAAGGCGGTTTGGACATTTGTCGTTGCCGGAGCAACCCTTGCAGCGCTTTGGTTTGGACATGCAGCGACGGAGCGTTACTATCTGCAACAACTGGCTTCGCAAAACCAAGGCACGCTGGGACTGGTTGCTTCAGGACTTCAGGGATCGCTGCTTCGGTATGAACCACTCACTTCACTTCTTGCCGACAAGACAGATGTTAAACTCCTGCTGGCGAATCCGACGGAGCAGAACCGGGTCACGACGGTGAGTGAGCAGTTTCGCTCGATTGTGCAAGATATTGATGCCTCCGATATCTACGTAATGAATTCTTCCGGAGTGACGCTGGCAGCGAGTAACCATGAGGAAGAGACTTCTTTTGTCGGCAGGAATTTCAATTTCCGACCGTACTTCCAGAAAGCCGTGAAAGGCTCTGCCGCTCGCTATTTTGCACTTGGAACAACATCCTTGAAACGTGGGTACTACTTCGCCTCGCCTGTCCTGTCCGGCGCCAGTGTAATCGGAGTGGTGGTCATCAAGATCGGTGTCGAAGATATTGAAAACACCTGGCGCGGGCCAAGCACCGAAATCATCGTCGCGGACACCGATGGAATCATATTCATGGCGAGCCGCAATGAGTGGCTTTTCAAATCCCTTGAACCTTTGTCAGACCGAGCTGTGGCCAGCATCAAGGCATCGAAACGCTATCCAATCGACAAGCTGAGTGAGCTAAAAAACCAGAATAGGTCTTCAGGCATCACCGGCTCCCCCTTTACTTCAGTCGAACTTGCAGAAGGCAGGGAAACTTATCTGACGAACAGCCGCTTCATGCCGGACGCGGGCTGGACGCTTCATGTCATGGCCCCTAAAGCCCTGGCGACCGGAAGAACACTCACGGCGATGGTCGTCGCCACGCTCGCACTACTGCTGATAGTGCTGATTGTCGTCTACATTCTGCAAAGGCGTGCGCGCCTGGTGCGGGATATTGCTGCCGGAGCGCGTGCGCAGGAGCAACTGGAGTTGAGTGTTGCCGAGCGGACAAACGACTTAAATCTTGCCAATGAGAATTTGACCAGAGAGGTCGCTGAACGCCGCCTCACTGAACAACGGCTGATATCGACACAAAGCGAACTCGTGCAGGCTGGAAAACTTGCCGTGCTCGGGCAAATGTCGGCGGCATTGTCGCATGAACTTAATCAACCCCTGACCGCCATAAAATCCTATGCGGACAATGCGCGTGCATATTTGCAGCGCAATAAGACCGAGCAGGCCAGTCAGAATATCGAGCACATTTCGGAGATGGCGGATCGAATGGCCGAACTCGGCAGCCATCTTCGCAATTTTGCGCGCAAACCCAAGCAGGCATTTGATGAGATCAGGCTGGGGGATGTAGTTGAAGGGGTAAAAAACATTATCGGGCCAAGACTGAAGAGCGAGAAAGCCGAACTGAATCTTGGTGATTTTGATGATCAATTGATCGTTAGGGCCGGACGTTACAGGCTTCAGCAGGTGCTTCTCAACCTGATCAACAATGCGCTGGATGCAATGTCAAATAGGGAAAACCCGGTTGTCTCGATATCCAGCGAGGTCCGCGGCGATGAAGTCGCGATTTGCGTCCGGGATCAGGGCCCCGGATTGGACCGTGATGTCAGTGAGCAAATGTTTGATCCGTTTTTCACGACCAAGGGTGTGAATGACGGGTTGGGTCTGGGGCTTTCGATATCCTATAATATCATCCAGGACTTTGGCGGTGCCATTGCTGCAGAAAATCATCCAGACGGTGGTGTTGTTTTCACGGTATCGCTCAAAAGTGCTTCACCTGTCGAGGAAGCAGCAGAATGACGGCTCCGCTCGACGTCATATTCGTTGATGATGAAGAACACCTTCGCATGTCTGCTGCACAGACTTTTGAGCTTGCCGGCATGTCGGCATGTTGTTTTGCAAGCGCTGCAGAAGCGCTTGAACAAATTTCCCGGGACTTTGCCGGGGTCGTTGTTTCAGATATTCGAATGCCGGTCATGGATGGAAGCGAGTTGCTGCAGCGTGCACTGGAAATTGATTTCGAGCTTCCAGTGCTGCTGATTACAGGTCACGGCGACATCAAGCTGGCGGTTAGTTCGATGCAGCGTGGCGCCTACGATTTTATAGAGAAACCGTTTGCTCCTGATCACCTGGTTGCCAGTGTTCGCCGTGCTCTGGATAAGCGAAGCCTCACGCTGGAGAATCGGGAACTTCGGACCAAGGTCACAAAACGAGACAATCTGGAAACCCGCCTGACGGGCCGGACACCCGTGATGATCGCTTTGCGCCGTGCCATCCGTTCGATTGCGCCAACGGATCTGGATGTGCAAATCACCGGCGAAACCGGTGTGGGAAAGGAGGTCGTTGCGCGGGCAGTACATGACCTCAGTTCGAGGGCCGAAGGACCATTTGTGGCCATCAATTGCGGCGCATTGTCAGTCGATCAGGTTGAGAGCGAACTGTTCGGACACGAGGTTGGTGCGTTTGCCGGGGCCATGCGGAGACGCATCGGCAAGCTGGAGCATGGTAGAGGCGGAACGATTTTTCTGGACGAGATCGAAAGCATGCCACTTGAAATGCAGGTGAAATTGCTGCGGGTCCTCGAAGAACGTTCGATAACGCCGCTTGGATCCAATGAAGGCGTCGACCTTGATGTACGCTTCGTGTCGGCAAGCAAGGAAAATCTGCAACACGCAGTTGACCGGGGAACTTTTCGTCAGGATCTGTATTTCAGGTTGGCCGCATCCACCCTGAAGGTGCCCTCACTGGATGAAAGACGAGATGACATTCCACGACTGTTCATTCAACTGGCCAACGAAGCCGCCCGCCGGTATCGCCGCAAATTCGCCGATGTGCCAAGTCATCGGCTTTGGGAACTCTCCAATCGCGACTGGCCCGGCAATGTGCGTGAACTGCGCAACGAAGCAGACCGGTTTGTGCTCGGTGTGGACTACATTGATGCTGATCTGTCCAAGAACGCTACGCTGGCGCAACGCATGGCGGCGCATGAGCGATCGATAATTTCTTCGGAACTTTCGGCGCACCGGGGTGTACTCAAGCCGACATATGAGGCTCTGGGGCTTTCGCGAAAGTCGCTTTACGAAAAAATGCAGAAACATGGGCTTCAACGACGCACCTTTACCGAGAAGGACGACCCAGCGGATTGATGAATGGGTGAAAATCCACCCAGACGATGTGGCGAATGTTACCCATTCCACCCGTTTTGACGCAAAAAATTGCAACCCTGCCGCCTTTCATTGCCCGCGCCCTTGAAAGCAGCCATGCTGTCATGCAAGCCAGTCGCTGAGTTATCAGAAGCGATGTCTGGCAACGGTGTAACAGGAGGAAGTAGTCATGAAATTGTTCAAATCGCTGGCGATTGCCACCAGCTTTCTAGCCGTATCCGCAACCGGGGCACTGGCAAACTGTGATCCGGGTGAGCTGGTAATAAAATTCAGCCACGTAACCAATACCGACAAGCATCCCAAAGGCATTGCCGCCACGTTGCTGGCCGAGCGTGTCAACAAGGAGATGAACGGCAAGGCTTGCATGGAAGTGTTCCCGAACTCTTCTTTGTATGACGACAACAAGGTGCTTGAGGCACTGTTGTCCGGCGATGTCCAGCTCGCTGCGCCGTCACTGTCGAAGTTCGAGAAGTTCACCAAGAAATTTCGCGTTTTTGACCTGCCGTTTCTGTTTGAAGATATCAGTGCGGTTGACCGTTTTCAGACATCCGCAGACGGCGAGAAACTGAAAAATGCGATGAAGAAACGCGGTCTGCAGGGCCTGGCATTCTGGCACAACGGCATGAAGCAGATGTCGGCTTCCAAGCCCCTGATGGCACCTGGCGATGCAAGCGGATTGAAATTCCGGGTACAGGCATCGGACGTTCTTGTTGCGCAGTTTGAACAACTGGGTGCAAACCCGCAGAAGATGTCATTCAAGGAAGTGTACGGCGGTTTGCAGACCAAGGTCATCGACGGTCAGGAGAACACCTGGTCGAACATCTACGGCAAGAAGTTCTTCGAGGTACAGGATGGCGTGACCGAAACCAATCACGGCATTATTGACTATCTTGTGGTCACCTCCACAAAGTGGTGGGACGGACTTGATGCCGGTGTGCGGGACCAACTTGCAAAAATCCTCATGGAAGTGACTGAGACCCGCAACAAGGAATCCACGGCTGTCAACGAAGCCAACAAGCAGAAGATAATCGATGCCGGCGGTGTCGTTCGCACGCTTGATGCGGCGCAACGCAAGGCCTGGGTTGATGCGCTGAAGCCCGTATGGTCGAAGTTTGAAGGCGACATCGGCACAGATCTGATTGAAGCCGCACAATCCTATAACAAGGGTAGCTGAAGTGTAGCTTGCACGAATTGGCTCCGTCATCGGCTATCAGAACCGGTGGCGGAGATTTGCATCGTATGCAAACCTTGTGGTGGGCAAGGCAGAAAATCGGGAGGGAACCAGCATGTCGGGACAGGGATCGAACACGTCCGCTTCGTTGGGTGATACCATCGAAGAAACCTTCATGGCGATCGTTCTTGGCATCATGACACTGATTACGTTTGCCAATGTTGTGGCGCGTTATATGTTCAATTCCAACATTTTGTGGGCACTTGAGACCACGGTATTCCTGTTTGCGTGGCTGGTGTTGCTGGGTGCCTCATACGGCATCAAGAAACGTTTTCACATCGGAGTTGACGTTGTCGTAAACATGCTGCCTGACGGTGCGCGCAAGATTTGCTCCATCATCGCGGCGCTGTGCTGCCTGGCATTTGCCATCCTGATGCTGAAAGGCGCATGGGACTACTGGTCACCGTTCATAGGTCCGCAGGCATTCTATGAGACTGACGATGTGCCGATGCCGTTCTTCCTGCAGTTCTTTGCCGATTTGCTGAACGATGGCGAGCGCTATGAAAAATTGCCACGATTTATTCCCTACGCGGTTCTGCCGCTCAGCATGGCGTTGCTGGTTTTCCGAATGCTACAGGCGACCTGGCGCATAGCAACCGGGCAGGATGACATGCTCATTGTATCGCATGAGGTTGAGGATCAGATCCCGCCTGCCAAGGCAGAGGAGGGCTGATCCGATGGAAGTCGTCCTGCTTTTTGCGCTGATCGTTGGTCTCATGCTAATCGGTGTGCCGATCGCCTTCTCGCTCGGGCTATCAAGCATCGCGTTTCTGCTGCTGCATTCCGGCACATCTCTGTCGTCGATTGCTCAAACACTGTTTTCGGCCTTTGACGGGCATTACACGCTGCTTGCCATTCCGTTTTTCATCCTGGCGTCCAGTTTCATGTCAACCGGCGGGGTGGCCCGGCGCATTATTCGGTTTTCCATAGCACTGGTGGGTCATTTTCAGGGTGGCCTGGCCATTGCCGGCGTTGTCGCCTGCATGATGTTTGCTGCGTTGTCCGGTTCGTCGCCGGCAACAGTTGTGGCCATAGGGTCTATTGTCATCGCCGGCATGCGGCAGGTTGGATACACCCGTGAATTCGCAGCCGGTGTCATCTGCAATGCAGGCACGCTTGGCATTCTGATCCCGCCATCGATTGTCATGGTGGTTTATGCCGCTGCAACTGATGTGTCGGTGGGCCGTATGTTCCTGGCCGGCGTTTTCCCAGGATTGTTGGCCGGGTTCATGCTGATGGCCGGGATTTTCGTCTGGGCCAAGTGGAAAGGCCTGCCCTCGCAACCCTGGAAGGGCTGGGGAGAGGTTTGGGAAGCAGGGCGCGATGCAGGCTGGGGGCTGATGCTGATCATCATAATTCTCGGAGGTATTTACGGGGGTATATTCACCCCGACCGAGGCGGCAGCTGTGTCAGCCGTCTATGCTTTCATCATTGCCAATTTTGTATACAAGGATATGGGGCCGCTGGCGCGTCCCGAGGGCGAGGCAAACCGGCCTTTCATGCGCAATATTCAAAGCATTCTGACGGTGTTTGCGCATCCCGATACCCGCAAAACCCTGGTTGATGCAGGCAAGCTGACCATCATGTTGATGTTCATCATTGCCAATGCACTGATCCTGAAGCATGTGCTCACCGAGGAGCGGATTCCCCAATTGATAACCGAAGCCATGCTGGCGGCTGGTTTCGGCCCGATCATGTTCCTGATTATCGTCAACATCATTCTGTTGATTGGCGGACAGTTCATGGAGCCTTCAGGCCTGCTGGTCATTGTGGCACCGCTGGTGTTTCCGATTGCTGTCCAGCTTGGGATCGACCCCATTCACCTGGGCATCATCATGGTCGTTAACATGGAAATAGGCATGATTACGCCGCCGGTTGGCCTCAACTTGTTCGTGACTGCCGGGGTTGCGCAAATGTCGGTCGTCAACGTGGTCAGGGCGGCTCTTCCCTGGGTTGGAATCATGTTCGTATTCCTCATCATGATCACCTACATTCCGATCATATCCACGTGGTTGCCGACCTTGTTGATGGGCCCGGAAATCATTACAAAGTGAGCTTGGGTTTCCTGAGTTCACTGCGGGGTTGGTCTGATGGGTTCGAGTACAGCAATGCCGGTGCGCGCGGGAGTTGATATCGGCGGCACTTTTACCGATGTTGCGCTGGAAGTAGACGGCAGGATTGTTTCGACCAAGGTGCTCACCGATCACGAAAGCCCGGACAGGGCCGTTGTGCTTGCCCTGCAACAGGTAACCGAGCGGGCAGGCATTGATGCATCGACTACCTCGATGGTCATTCATGGAACGACACTGGTAACCAACGCGTTGATTGAACGGCGTGGTGCCAGAACGGCATTCATCACCACGCAAGGTTTTCGCGATGTCATCGAGATGCGCAATGAGAACCGATTTGAGCAGTATGACCTCAATATCGTTTTGCCGAAACCGCTGGTGGATCGTGCGCACCGGCTAACCCTGTCGGAACGCATGGATTCGACCGGCAAGGTATTGAAATCCCTTGATCAGGCAGAGGTTGCAGCGATTGCCCGAAAAGTAGCCGATGGCGGTTATGAGGCTGTGGCTGTTGGTCTTATGCATGCCTATGCAAACCCTGCGCATGAACAGGCAATGGCTGATGCGCTGGCAAAGGCCTGCCCGGATGTCCTTGTATCGACGTCGTCGGCCGTGTCCCCTCAGATGCGTGAATTTGAACGGTTCAATACCGTGATTGCAAACGCCTATGTGCAACCGATGGCAAAAGCATATCTTGGCCGCCTTGTGGATCAGCTGGGTGCGATCGGCATTTCGTGCCCGGTGTTCCTGATGCATTCGGGCGGCGGCATCATTTCTGTTGAAACCGCCATGCAGTTTCCGGTTCGGCTGCTGGAATCCGGGCCGGCGGGCGGGGCTATCTATGCCGCCAATTTCGCGCTCGGCCACGGCCTTTCAAAAGTGGTTTCATTTGATATGGGTGGAACGACCGCCAAGATATGCCTGATTGAGGATGGCAAACCCAAAACCGCCAACCGGTTCGAGGTGGCGCGCACCTATCGCTTCAAGAAGGGTTCCGGCATGCCGGTGTCCACGCCGGTTGTCGAGATGGTTGAAATCGGCGCAGGCGGGGGTTCGATTGCCCACGTCGATGATATGCGCCAGATCCGTGTGGGGCCGCAAAGCGCAGGCTCTGAACCCGGCCCTGCGTGTTACCAGCGAGGCGGCGAACTGCCGACCGTAACCGACGCAAATGTGGTGCTGGGCAAAATAGATGCCGACAATTTTGCAGGCGGCAGTATTGTCCTGTCAGTGGCCAGGGCCGAACAGGCACTTGCAACGGAAATCGGCAAACCTCTGGACATGGATGTAACTGCTGCCGCATTTGGCACTACCGAAATGGTGGATGAGAACATGGCCAATGCGGCGCGGGTTCATGCGGTTGAAAATGGCAAGGATGTTTCGCAATTCGCCCTGATTGCGTTTGGCGGCGGTGCGCCGCTTCATGCCTGCCGGCAAGCTGAGAAACTTGGCATGCAAAGCATTGTTGTTCCGCCAGGCGCCGGTGTCGGCTCTGCCATCGGGTTTCTGCGGGCTCCGTTTTCATTTGAAGAAGCCCGCGGTGCGTTTTTCCGGTTGAGTGAATTCGACGCCGGGCGGATCAACGAGTTGCTTGGCGATATGCAGGCCACGGCTGCGGCTTTCGTCCGCCGTGGCGTTGGCGATGCGAAAACCCAGACCCGGATAACCGCCTTCATGCGGTATCGCGGGCAGGGCTGGGAAATCCCGGTTTCAGTCCCGGCGCAAAAATTTGTCGCAGGTGACGTGGCCTTGTTCATATCCAGCTTCGAAAAGGCCTACCGGGTTTTGTTTGGCCGCACGATTGAAGACCTTGATATTGAAATTGCCAACTGGTCTGTCGTGGTCGCCACGCCACAACCGGATGTGACGAGAGTTCAGGCGCAATCGCAGGTCCGTCCGGCTGCGTCATCGTCAAGGCGACGTTTTTTTGATGCCCAGGCAAGAAAGTTTGTTGAAGGCCCCGAAATCAGGAGGGTGGATATGTTGCCGGGAGATTTTGTGGATGGGCCGGCGGTCATTGTGGAGGATGAGACCTGCACCATCGTGACCAGTTCATTTTCGGCGACGGCTCAAGCAGATGGCGCATTGTTGCTCAGGACGAGGCAGGACAAAGGAGCCGGCCAATGAACGAATTTGGAAACGTTGACAATCAAATCATGTGGAACCGGCTCATCGCAGTTGTTGAAGAGCAGGCAATGACGCTGATCCGGACGGCTTTTTCGACGTCGGTGCGCGAAGCCGGGGATTTGTCCGCCGGGGTTTATGACAGGCGCGGGCGGATGATGGCGCAGGCGGTGACCGGTACACCTGGCCACGTGAATGCCATGGCGGAATCGGTTGCTCATTTCATGGAGGAAATCGGCCTGCAAAACATGTTTGAAGGTGATGTGTACATCACCAATGACCCGTGGAAGGGCACTGGTCATCTGCATGATTTTACCGTTGTGACCCCGTCTTTTCGCAATGGAGTGCTGGTCGGGTTTTTCGCTTCCACGGCCCATGTGGTGGACGTCGGTGGACGCGGATTTGGGCCTGATGCCAACGAAGTTTATGAAGAAGGCATCCTGTTGCCGATCATGAAGTTTGCCGAACGCGGCGAAGTAAGCCAGCCATTGATCAAGATCGTGCGCAACAATGTACGCGAAGCCGACCAGGTGGTGGGAGATATCTATTCGCTGGCGGCCTGCAATGAAGCAGGCGACAGCCGTTTGCAGGACATGATGGGCGAATTCCGGCTCGACGATCTGGAAGCGTTGTCAGATTTTATCATGAATACCAGCCGGGACGCGACTCATGCCAAGATCGCGGCACTGAAAGACGGAACCTATAGCAACACCATGACGGCGGATGGTTATGATGCGCCGGTCGTGATGAAGGTTGCACTAACTATCAGGGGCGATGACCTTGTTGCAGATTTTGAGGGCACTTCGGGGGTCAGCAAGTTCGGTGTCAATGTGCCTGCCGTCTATACCCGCGCTTACGCCTGTTACGGTTTGAAATGCGCCATTGCGCCGGAAGTGCCCAACAATGCAGGCTCGCTGGAACCTTTTCGGATCATCGCGCCAGAAGGCAGCATATTGAATGCGCCGCGTCCGGCTGCTGTGTCGGTGCGGCACGTGACGGGACAAATGCTGCCGGACGTTGTGCTTGGAGCATTGCACAAGTGCATGACGGGCGTTGTGCCGGCAGAAGGCTCCAGCAGTCTGTGGAATGTGCAGATTGCAGCCCGCCCGGTTGACCCGAATTCGGGTTTGCCGCGTTCGGAAGTCCTGATGTTCAACTCCGGCGGTACCGGCGGCAGGCCGACTCTGGACGGCCTGAACGCGACAGCGTTTCCATCCGGGGTGAGTACCATGTCGGTTGAAGCGACGGAACAGGTTGGCCCCATAACCGTGTGGCGCAAGGAACTGCGGTCCGGTTCAGGCGGGGCAGGCATGTACAGAGGGGGATTGGGTCAGGTAATCGAGATAGCGCCGAATGAAGGCTATGAGTTTTTCTTCAATGCCATGTTCGACAGGATTAATCACCCGCCACGCGGGCGGGAGGGAGGCGAGTCGGGGGCTTCCGGCAGCGTTGCGCTGGATGACGGGACCAAACTTGCAGGTAAAGGCAGGCAGCATGTGCCCCACGACCGGCGGCTGGTGTTGAATTTGCCGGGCGGCGGCGGGTATGGTGATCCCCGGAAAAGGCCGCACGACCTGATCGAGGCCGACATCCACGGCGAATATATTACCGGGTAACGCCGTTTATTTCGTAATATTTACCAAAGGATAGCCTTTACAACATCGCGTGTTCTGCCGCATGTTTAGATGATATCTCGGGGTGGAGCGAATACTAAACTGGTGAGCAACATTTCGAAGGGGAATTGTAGAATGAAAAAATTCAAGAAACTGGCGCTGGCGGCACTTGCAACTGCAATCATGAGCAGCGGTGCGTTTGCTGCGGACTGGTCGAAAATACGGGTTGGCACTGAAGGCGCCTACAAACCATTCAATTTTATCGATTCCAATGGTGAGTTGCAGGGATTCGATGTTGATATTGCCAAGGCCTTATGCGCTGAAATGAAGGCGGAATGCACTTTTGTAGCCCAGGATTGGGACGGTATTATCCCCGCACTACTCGCCAAGAAATATGACGTTATCATCGCCTCCATGTCGATCACCGAAGAGCGCATGAAGAAAGTTGATTTCTCCGACAAGTATTACAATACGCCTGCCAAGTTTGTGGCCAAGAAAGGCTCCGGGATCACAGACACCAGCCCGGCAGCTCTCAAGGGCAAGACACTGGGTGCTCAGTCTTCGACTACTCATTCATCGTATCTTGAAGACAACTACAAGGATTCTACCGTCAAACTGTATGCCACGCAGGATGAGGCAAATGCCGATCTGGCGGCGGGCCGTCTTGACGCTGTGCTGGCCGACAGTGTTGTCATTCTCGCCTGGCTCGGTGGTGACGATGGATCTTGCTGCGAGCATGTCGGTGAATCTCACAATGATCCCAAATGGTTCGGTCTGGGTGCCGGCATGGCAGTGCGCAAGGGCGAAGGAGAATTGAAGGACAAGCTGAACGCCGCATTGGCGGTTATCCTGGAGAACGGAACCTATAAGAAGATCAACGACAAGTACTTCCCGTTTTCGGTTTACTGATCGGTTGGTATCCGGTGCTATACATTAACGCCCGCCGTGCTACAGTCACGGCGGGCTGTTACTTTGTAGGGGGTGGACCAGCGGACACATGATGGACCTGATCGCACAATTGGCCTGGGGGCCATCCGGCTGGGGTGATGAACTTGCTGCCGGCACCATGCTTACCGTCAGCCTGGCGCTGGCCACGCTGCCTTTTGGTCTGGCCATAGGTCTTCTGGTTGCGCTGGGCAAGACGTCCGGTGAAAAATCCCTTCAAACTGCCGCCAATGTCTACACAACGATTTTCCGCGGATTACCGGAACTTTTGACCCTGCTGATCGTTTATTATGGCGGGCAGATCGTCCTGCAGCAGATATTTGCCTTGTTCACCGATGCCTATGTTGAGGTGAATGGTTTCGTTGCAGGCATGGTCGCATTGGGTTTGGTGTTTTCGGCGTTTTCCAGCGAAGTGTTTGCATCGGCGTTCAAGGGTATACCGGCAGGACAGCCAGAAGCAGCACTGGCTCTGGGGCTGACGAGATGGCAGGCGTTTCGTCTGGTTACGCTGCCGCAATTGATCAGACTGTCGATTGGCGGATTGAGCAACCTGTGGCTCATCCTGTTGAAGGAAACGTCACTTGTTTCGGTGATTGCACTGAATGACCTGTTGCGAAACACCAACGTCGCGGTCGGATCCACCAAGCAACCCCTGTTCTTTTATTCTGTTGCACTGCTCATCTACCTGGTGCTTTCGCTGATATCCGCAAAGGGGCTGGGTGCCATTGAAGATCATGTCAAACGCGGGGAGCGGCGGGTGGCATGAGCGAAACAACGGCTCCATTTATCGAGGCACAAAGCCCACCGCCAGGCGCGGTACGCAAGTGGACCCTGCCGCGAATAGCGGGATCAGCTCTGTGCGGGGTATGGATTGCAATAGGCGCCGGCCTTGTGTGGTCACTCTTCGGCGCGTTCGATCCTGATGTATTTTTCAAGTACATGCCGAGGATGGCAGAAGGCTTGCTGGTGACTACGCAACTGGTGGTTTTTTCCATCTTCTTCGGCGGTTTGCTGGCAATACCCTTGGCGTTGGCGCGTATGTCCAGTTCGGCAGTCGTGCAGGGCCTGGCGTTTGGTTACGTGTATTTTTTCAGAGGTACTCCGCTGCTGGGCCAGATGTTCCTGCTGTATTATGGCGCCGGGCAGTTCGTTGACGGACTGGAAGCTTTGAACCTGTGGTGGTTTTTTCGTGAGGCTTACAATTGTGTGTTGTTGACATTTGTTTTGAACACCACCGCCTATCAGGCGGAAATCTACAAGACCGCGATTGAATCCATCCCGCGCGGTCAGCGCGAGGCTGCAGAAACGCTGGGCCTGAAAAAGGGGCTGACGTTCTGGAAGATCATCTTTCCGCAGGCCATGATTACTGCTCTCAGGCCGCTGGGTAACGAAATCATATTGATGATCAAGGGGTCGGCTGTTGCCAGCCTGGTGACGGTGTTTGACCTGATGGGCGCAACAAAACTGGCATTCTCACGTACTTTCGACTTCAACGTCTATATATGGGCGGCGATCATCTATTTCACAATTGTGGAAGCGCTGCGCCGGACATGGGACTGGGTGGAAAAACGCCTGACCCGGCATCTGGTGCGCTGACAGGCGCATTGCCTGTGATTTTGAATTTTTGCAGCCATCAACCAACAAAATCCTGTTTTAGGGCAGCCTGGGAGGTTTTCCAGGTGCTCGGGTTCTTGCTCTTCTCCCCATTTGATGAAAGCATATTAGTTGTAACAGGCATTAGGCAGAGATCGGTATCCCGGTCGATCCAGATATAACAATCCGGGATTTCGCGTTTTCGCGATTTATCGGAGGTTATTGAGTCATGGATGCATCCCCCCGTAGCAGACCGTCAGGGCCCAAGTGCGCAGCACTTATCGGGCCAATGTCCAGCGGCAAAACCACATTAATGGAGGCGATACTTGCGCGAACCGGAGCGATACCGCGGCAGAACACTGCGGCGTCCGGCAATATGGTTGGAATGGGATCTCCGGAAGCCCGTGCGCACGGCATGAGTGTCGAAGCCACGGTTGCAACAGTTTCCAACCAGGGCGACAGCCTGACGATCATAGATTGCCCGGGTTCGGTGGAGTATGCCTACGAAGCTGAACCGGTTCTCCGGTTTTGTGACTTTGCGATCGTTGTGGTTGAGGCTGACGAAAAGAAGCTTCCCGCCCTGCAACTCACCATGAAGCGGCTGGACGAGATCGGCCTGCCCAGAGTGTTGTTCCTCAACAAGATAGACAAGGCGGACGGTTCGGTACAACAGACATTGCAGATGCTGCAGACAGCGAGTGAAAACCCGTTGTTGCTGCGTCAGATCCCGATCTGGAAAGATGGCAATGTTGCCGGCTGTATCGATCTGGCGCTGGAACGTGCCTATACCTATCGCCCGCATGAGGAAGCCAAAGTAACTGAAGTCAGCGATGAAGACCGGGCACGTGAGGAAGAAGCCCGGTTTGCCATGCTGGAAACGCTGGCAGACCATGACGATGTGCTGATGGAGCAGTTGCTGGAGGATGTGTCGCCGCCGATCGACGTGGTGTTGCAGGACCTGACTGCTGAGTTGCAAGATGGCTGGATCACGCCGGTTTTGTTTGGTTCTGCCGAAAACGGCACCGGTATCCTGCGTTTGTTGAAAACGCTTCGTCACGATGCGCCTGACTACAACACAACCCGGATGCGGCTTGATATTGTCGAAACCGGCGATACGGTGGCCGGTGTTGTCAAAACCATACACACCTCACATTCAGGGAAACTTTCGGTTGTTCGTGTCCTTCGCGGCAAGATGGCGGAAGGGGACCAACTGGCGTTCGAAGGTCACGGCAGTTGCAAGGTGTCCGGCATGCAGTCGATGCTGGGGCGGGAGACCAGAAAAGTGCAATCAGCCGATGTGGGTGAAACTGTAGCCCTTGGCAAACTCGATGAAGTTTCGACAGGCAACATATTGTATGCCGAGAAAACAACACCGCCGGATATTGCACCGCTTCCGCCGGCACAATCGCTTTATGCCGTCGGCATCAGGCCAAGCGACCGGCGCGACGAGGTGAAGTTGTCTACAGCGCTGGCAAGGCTGGTAGATGAAGACCCGTCCATTCGCGTGGAACACAATCAGGAGGCATCCGAAACCGTGTTGCACGGATCGGGAGAAATGCACTTGCGGGTTGCTGTTGAGCGTCTGGAAAACCGCTCGCAGGTTTCCATTCAAACTCATGCTCCGGATATAGGGTATCGCGAAACCATCGCCAAATCCGTTACCCAGAGGGGCAGACACAAGAAACAATCAGGTGGTCACGGTCAGTACGGTGACGTGGTGCTGGAAATAAAGCCACAGAAACCAGGATCAGGTTTTGAATTCACCAACACCATTGTCGGAGGTGCTGTACCCAAGCAGTTCATCGGTTCAGTGGAATCCGGTGTGCGCGATTACCTGGTGCGCGGCCCGCTGGGTTTTCCGGTTGTCGACGTGGCGGTCAACCTGTCGGATGGGTCGTACCACAACGTTGACTCGTCCGACATGGCGTTCCAGCTGGCCGGCACCCTCGCCATGCGTGAAGGCATGCCGCAGTGCGGACCGGTTCTGCTGGAGCCGATCATGAAGGTCTCGATTCATGCCCCGTCTGATGCAATCGCCAGCATTACGACCATGGTTCCGCAAAGGCGTGGACAGTTGTTGGGGTTTGAACCCCGCGAAGGCTGGTCCGGATGGGATACCGTGCAGGCACTGATACCGAAGTCGACCTTGTCGGATATGATTATCGAACTGCGGTCGTCCACTGCCGGTGTGGCAACCTACACGGCTGAGTTCGATCATCTTGAGCGGCTTGATGCAAAACTGGCAGACCAGATTGTCAATGCCCGCATAGAGAGTCTGGCCAGTTGAACGGGTCTGTCAGGCGCGGTCATCGGTGATTGTCAGGTTTGGTTGAACCGGTGTTTACCACCGGATCAACCCACGCAGTTGCAACCAATTGTCAGCCAGATCAACCATGGCTGCCATCAATGCTGCTCCGACACCTGCGCCGTGCCACTTCTCGTGTACCGCGATCATCGGCTCCTGTTGCAGACTATTCCTTCACCGGCACTGTGTAATTCAGCCCGAGTCTACCGCCATCGGGATAGATGGTCTGGCCGGTAATATAGCTTGACAGATCGGATGCCAGAAACACTGCTATTTTGCCAATTTCATCTGGCCGGCCGGGCCGGCCCATCGGAGTGCGTGACATGATGGCACGCATTTTTTCCGGGTTGGCAGCTACTGTCTTGAACATTTCGGTCGCGATCGAGCCCGGGCCGATCGCATTCACCCGTATGCCCTCCTGCGCAAGCCGGATGGCAAAAGCCTTGGTCCACTGGTTCACGCCGCCCTTTGACATGACATAGGGTGCTATCTCCGGGATGGTCAGCACCGCGTTGGCTGACGACATGTTGATGATGTTGCCCTTTGAGCCGTGTTCGTTCGCCGTCTGTGTCAACATCTGCTTTGCTGCGAGCTGACCGGACATGAACACGCCCTTGAGGTTTACCGCCATGACCTTGTCATAGTCTTCCTCTGACAAATCCAGTGGATCAGAAACCGTAACGATACCCGCGTTGGCCATCATGATATCGAGGCGGCCATGGGTTTTGACTGTGAAATCGATCAGCGCCTGGATATCGGCGCGCCTTGTAACATCGCAGTGGTGATAGCGGACATCGTAACCCTGGTTTCGCAGGTTTGCAGCAGCCTGTTCGCCTAGTTCGTCGGTTACATCCGACGTCACGACCTTGCAGCCATGTTCTGCCAGGCTGGTTGCGATAGCCAGGCCAAGTCCTCCTGACGCGCCGGTTACAATTGCGGTTTGATCTTTGAGCAGCATGAACAGTCATCCCTTGTTGTCGGTTGAATGCACACTCCAAAACACTTGCGGCAAGGTCAAGCTGTTTGTGCAGGCTCGCCATGTGCAACTGGGGCTTTCGCTGGCGGCAGATTTGAAGCAAATTGCTTTGTATCATGCCTGACCAACGTCCATCCAATCTGATCGTTTTCTGTTCTGATGAACATGCCCGGCGTGTGACCAGATGTTATGGCGACCCGGTGGTGCGAACGCCGACGCTTGATACCATTGCCCGGTTGGGTACACGGTTCACCAATGCCTATACGCCATCACCGATCTGCGTGCCGGCCAGAGCCTGTCTGGCGACCGGTCTGCAAGTGCATGAGACCCGCTGCTGGTCTTCGGCCGAGCCCTATCACGGCCAGCACGAAAGCTGGATGCACAGATTGCGAAATGCCGGCCACCCTGTTGTCTCCATCGGTAAATTGCACTTCAGGGGTGCAGGTGACGATCATGGATTCAATGAAGAGATCGAACCCATGTACCTGGCCAATGACGGGACCGGATGGGTGCAGGGTTTGTTGCGCGATCCAATGCCTGCCTATGACGATACCAAGGCGCTTTCTGAAGATATCGGACCGGGCGAGACAGAATATACCGAGTATGACCGGCGGGTCACATATGAGGCAACGAAGTGGCTCAAAAAGTACGCAAGCAGATTCAAGACCAAGCCCTGGTGCCTGTTTGTATCGTTCGTCAGTCCGCATTATCCGCTGAAATGCCCGCAAGCGTTTTACCAGTTGTATGAACGTGCGCAGATACCTGAACCACCATCACAAACGCCCGAGCACGAAGTTCTGCAGGAGATGGTGCGCTTCTGGAACTATGATGATCACTTCGATGACGGTCTGCGTGATATTGCGCGCAAGGGGTATTATGGCCTGGTCAGTTTTCTGGACGACAATATCCGGCAGGTCATGGAAGCGCTGGAAGACACAGGTGCCGCACGCGATACGTCCGTCATGTATATTTCGGATCATGGCGAGATGCTCGGGTCGCACGGGTTCTGGACGAAGTCGGTTATGTATGAAGACTCCGTTGCCGTTCCCTTGCTGATGATGGGCCGCGGTATTGCAGAAGGCGTGAATTCGACACCGGTTTCACTGAGCGATGTGGCGGCTACAGTGCAGCAAACCGTAGGCATTGAACATGAAAAGGCGCAGGAACCCTGGATGTCGCGCCCGCTGCAGGGCTTCGTTTCTAAACCCGAGGCTGACCGGTTTGTCCTGTCGCAATATCACGATGGCGGCAGCCCATGCGGAATAACAATGCTGCGCTATCAGGACTGGAAATACGTCCACTACGCAAACGGTTATCCGCCGCAACTGTTCAGTCTTGGGGATGATCCACAAGAGTTGGATGACCTTGGCAGATCACATAGCCATGCGCGTGAGCGTGATATGCTGCGCACCTTGATGGGACATGCGATAGACCCCGAGAAAGTCAATACGGAAGCCTTTGCCGATCAGAGTAAGCTGATTGAAAAACTCGGCGGTATTGATGCCGTGATGGCGATGAAAAGTTTCGGCCATACGCCGGTGAACTGAAAACTGGAGACTGATACATGACGGCACCGCTGCAAGGCCTCAAGGTCATAGAGATGGCCCGCATTCTGGCAGGTCCGTGGATCGGGCAGACTTTGTCTGATCTGGGAGCCGAGGTGACAAAGCTGGAAAGTCCACAGGGTGATGACACGCGCAACTGGGGTCCGCCGTTCGTCAAACGTGCAGATGGATCAGATGGCGATGCTGCCTATTTTCATTCCACAAACCGTGGCAAAAAGTCAGTTGTTGTTGATTTCAAGACAGAAGAGGGGCGCGAAGCTATTCGCGCACTGGTTGCGGATGCCGATGTGTTTGTTGAAAATTTCAAGGTGGGCGGCCTGGCCAAGTATGGTCTTGATTATGCATCCCTGCGCGAGTTGAATCCCGGGCTGATATACCTGTCGTTGACGGGCTTCGGCCAGACCGGCCCATATGCACACAAGGCCGGATATGACTTCATGATCCAGGGGCTTTCCGGGATCATGGACCTGACCGGCGAACCCGATGGCCAGCCCCAGAAAATGGGTGTCGCGTTCGCGGATGTCTTTACCGGCCTTTATGGTGTCATCGCAATCCAGTCCGCCCTGATGGTGCGCAGCCAGACCGGGGAGGGCCAACATATAGACATGGCCTTGTTTGATGCGATGAGCGCGGTTCTTGCAAACCAGGCATTGAACTATCTGGTTTCAGGCACATCGCCCAAACGGATGGGAAACGCGCATCCCAATATTGTTCCCTATCAGGTGTTCCCGTCGAGCGACGGTCATCTGATTATCGCCACCGGCTCACAATCGCAGTGGTCCAAAATGTGCCAGGTTCTGGGCCTTGACGAGTTGATTGATGATGTTCGTTTCCGGACCAATCAGGACCGGGTGAACAATCGCGCCGAACTGGCGGCATTGATTTCTGCAAAGACTTCACTTCGCGGGCGCGATGAAATGCTGGCGGAGTTTGATGCGAAATTCATCCCGGCCGGGCCAATCAACTCGGTTGAGGATACGTTCACCGATCCGCAGATCATCGAACGCGGGTTGCGCATAGATGTGCCGGATGGTGATGGTGTCATGGTGCCGAGCGTGCGAACCCCGATTGTGTTCTCAAAAAGTACACTCAAGCTTGAAAGAGCCAGTCCGCGGCTTGGCGAGCATACCGAAGAGGTGCTGGGTGATTTGAAAGAGCGCAAACGTTGATTGCCGGGCTATCCAAACGTGATCTTGAGCAGGTTGTTGCTGCGCTGTCGATCGGGCTCGGTGGTGGAGCTGTGTTCTGGTGGATCGGATTGCCTGCTCCCTGGCTGGCGGGATCGGTTGTGACAGTGGCGGCTGCATCTTTGTCCGGTGTCATCAAACAGGCGATGCCGCGACATCTGAGCAAGATCATATTTATTCTGCTCGGTCTCCAGATTGGCGGCGCAGTTACACCTGAAACCTTGAACACGCTGTCGCGATGGCCGTTTAGTTTCATGACGCTGGCGCTGACCATGGCAGTGCTGGTGTGGTGCGGGGTGTTTTTCTACCGCAAATACTACGGCTGGGACCGGGCGACTTCCTATTTTGCCGTAATGCCGGGTGCATTGTCGGTGGCGCTGGCACTGGCGGCCGACACGCGGGCTGATCTCAAGAAAGTCAGCGTATCGCAGGTCATCAGGTTGTTTGTTCTGGTTGCTGTTCTGCCAACTTTTCTTTCATCGCTGAGTGAATTGTCGGATGTCCCTGCGCGCACTCTGCCTGAGGCGGGAACCCTGCGTGATCTGGTGATGGTTTTGGGGGCGGGCCTGGCGGCGGGCTTTGTCTTTGACAGGCTCAGGATACCTGCTGGCCTTGTGTTGGGACCGGCGCTTGCCAGTGCCGGTATGCACATTGGCGAAGTGGTTCACGGAACAATGCCGCTGTGGGTGCTGACTCCCGTGTTTGTTTTTTTGGGAACCATGATCGGGATGCGGTTTGCCGGCGTAAGGCCTGCAGATGTCGTGTCTATCGGAGGTGCCGGACTGGCCGGTCTGGGTGTGGCGCTGGTAATTAGTGTTGCCGGTGCGGCGGCTGCCAGCGTCATCGCAGACGTACCATTTGCATGGACCATCCTGGCATTTGCACCCGGTGGCATGGAGGCCATGACCATCATGGCGTTTGCTCTTGGCCTTGACCCGGCATTTGTTGGTGCGCACCAGATTGGCAGGTTTGTGCTGATCGCCCTGGCAATGCCGCTTGCCTGGCAATTCATTCAACATAAGCCGGATAAATCCGAGTGAGATTTTGCCGCAGGTCTTTCACGGTGATGTTAGGTGTTGTTGATTGCATATCACCCTTACAATGGTTGCATGGACCAAGTTGACAGTCTTCTGGAATACAAGACCATCTGGATTGCGGGTGTGGCGATTACGCTGCTGGTGCTCGAACGTGTGTTCCCCAGGGCACGCCCGCTTGCGGGCGCCCGTTTAAAGACGTTTGGCCAGAATGTCTGGCGTCTGGCAAGGAATTTCGGTCTGGTGCTGGTCAATGCCGGACTGTCGCCCTTGCTGGTCATCCCGATTTCAGCCATGGCGGCCACCCATGCGCTTGACTGGCGGCCGGTCTGGTGGTCTGGCGGGACGGGGCTGCTGGCTGATCTGGTAATACTGGATTGCTGGATCTACTGGTGGCACCGTGTCAATCATGAAATTCCGTTTCTGTGGCGCTTTCACGAAGTACATCACCTGGATGAATTTCTTGACGCAAGTTCTGCGCTGCGTTTTCATTTTGGCGAGGTTGCGATATCTGCGGTGGTAAGGGCCTGTGTTATCTGGCTGCTTGATGTGCCGCTGTCATCGGTCGTGGTGTTTGAGATATGTGTGCTGACCATGGCGTTGTTCCATCATTCCAATGTTGCGCTGCCGGGCTGGCTGGAAAAACCCTTGTCGAAAGTGCTGGTGACACCATCCATACACTGGGTTCATCACCATGCGATCCGGTCCGATACCGATAGCAATTACGCCAACATCATGTCGGTTTGGGACATCATTTTCGGCAGCCGATCGGCGACGCGTCGCTGGAATGACATGCCGATAGGGGTCGAGCGCCGTCATGATGAAAGCCTGATCGGTTTGTTGACCAGACCGTTCAGAAATCGATAATCCGGCCCTGGTCCACTGAAGGCCGGATCTCAGGCTTGCTCAGCATCGTTATGCTCGTCTTGTGATCAACCTGGCCAGGGCGACAGGCATACCTTGTCAGCAATCATGGAATCCCGGTCAAATGTATGCGACCAACCGCGACACGCCTCAACGACTGCGACCATGGCATAGAGTATGCAAGGGTTAGGAGAGAGGTCATCGCGAACCGGGTGTATGTGTTTTTTTGGCACAAAACTTACCCCTGCGCGTGACGGTGGATGATTTTGACCGTAAAATTTCAATATGCACATTGAAAGGGTCACTGAGGTGAGCAAGCAGCAACCGGAAATTGGTGGGGACGGAAGTGCAGATGCCAACCGGCAGGTCGACGGTCTGGAGCGTGACGTGCGCAGGGCGCGCCTGGCACAGGCGGCCCATTTCGATGCGCTTGTCGACATAAGGGACGCGCAGACACTGCGGCTTGATGCCTTGCATGAAAACCTGAGAAAGCAAATTTCCAAAGAGCCCCGTCTGGCGAGGTTGTTGCCGTTGCAGATGGTGGACGGGTTTCCCCCAAGGCTGTGGATCGACAATATTTCCTTTGTTGTGATGGAGCCTGATCCGCGGACGTATCGTCTCATGCGCCAGGAACCGGCCGGTCACGAAACCATTATCGAGACCCGCGAGATGGCTGAAATGGTTGCCAAGGTCCGCGAGTACGCTTCGCACGCGCTCATTGAAGCGCAAAGAGCAGAGCCGGTATCCGATACCGGTAGCATGCAGATTACATCTCCGATGGTGATGGCCTGGTTGACCGGTTTTACCTTTGGTGTGCTGGCATTGCTGATTCTGGGCATCGTGACCGGCCGAATCGATTTTTGATATGTCGAACAAGACTTTGGGCTGCTCGCGGTCCCGTTTGCCGGCAAACCTGCAACAGACAGTGACTTTGCTGTTTTCGGGTAACAGGCCGGATTCAGTGCAAATTCACTGGTATTTTGGGGGTTTTTGGTTTGAATTGCCGAGTGCCGGACATAAGGCCACCCCGTCACGTTACATTCTGAAATATCAAGTGATTTCAATGTCGCACGCGGCATCTGGTAAACATTTAATCAATTGGTGGTGATGGCGATCAGCATCATGCGGTAACGACGGGGAAGTTGTCGCAAGTTCGCCAGTGATATGGGGTTCGATTTGTGCGTGTAGACACGACAACCGAAATTGGCACGGGGTCCGGAGCGGAACTGCGTCCGTTTACTCCCGATGGAACGCCGACGATTAATGCTGATCTTGTTCAGCGCCTGGGTGGGTTCACTACTTTATGTGAAGGTCTTGACTATGCAGCCCAGGGTCGGACAGGCATGAATTTTTACGGTCCGCGTGGCCAGCTTGCTGAAAGTGTTTCCTACCATCAGTTGCGAAAACGGGCCTTGGCCGCAGCACATCAGCTTGTCAATGCCGGCATCAAGCGAGGTGATCGTGTAGGTGTCGTGGCGGAGACCGGCGCAGAATTCATGGCGGTGTTTTTCGGCTGCCAGTATGCCGGCATGGTGCCATGCCCATTGCCCTATTCCATGTATATCGGTGGTCGGGAAAGTTATGTGACACGCATTGCAGGCATGCTTGAGAGCGCGCATGCGACAGCAGTCATTACCACTGCTGATCTTGATGAACTGGTTCGCGATGCAGCAGGTCTCGCTGGTGTAAAACGTGTGCTGAGCCATGAACAACTGGAGCGTTTGTCATCACAAGGCGGTGTGCTGCAACCGTTTGGTCCGGAAGACATTTCGTACATTCAGTATTCTTCCGGTTCGACATCAAACCCGAAGGGTGTGTTGATTTCCCAGAAGGCCGCATGTGCCAATACAATGGCCATTCTGCGTCATGGCTTGAAAATTCGCCCGACTGACAGGGCGTTTTCGTGGCTGCCGCTTTACCATGACATGGGACTTGTAGGCTTTTGTCTGTCACCAATGATGGGACAGGTATCGGTTGACTACCTGGCGACACCTGCATTTGCCCGCCGTCCCGCACTGTGGCTGAAACTAATGTCCCAGAACCAGTGTACGGTGGCCTATGGACCTTCGTTTGGATATGACCTTGCTGCCCGCCGCGCAAACGGCAGTTTGGCAGAGCTTAAACTGGACCAATGGCGCGTGGCTGGTATTGGCGGCGATATGGTGCGTGCCGACGTGCTGAAACTGTTTTCAGAAACCCTTGGGGTCGCCGGTTTCAAATCAAAAGCCTTTTTACCCAGTTATGGCATGGCGGAATCGACGCTCGGGGTATGCTTTGTCGATGCGGACGATGACATTCGCGTGGATGTAATTGATCGCGCTGCCATGAAAGAATACGGAATTGCGGAAACCTCGACTGAAACCGATCCAGACCTGGTTCGCAGCTTTGTGGTGTGTGGACGCCCGCTGCCTGCACACAGGATGAGGGTGGTGAACGTCACCGGCAAAGAGCTGGGTGAACGTGAAATCGGATGCATCGAAATTGCCGGCCCCAGCCTGATGAGCGGGTATTTCCGCAACGAGGCCGCCACCGCGGCAATTATGCGGGAAGACGGTTTTATGGATACCGGTGATATGGGCTACTGGCTGAATGGCGAAATCGTCATAACAGGCCGGGCGAAAGACATGATCCTGCACAATGGGCGCAATATCTGGCCGCAGGATATCGAATGGGCCGTCGAGAAACTTGATTCCATTCGTGACGGTGATGTTGCTGCCTTTGCCGTTGAGGGTTCTTTGGGCGAAGATTGTGTCTGTGTCCTGGTGCAGTGCCGACTGCGTGCCGACAAGGCCATTGAAGCGGTTCGCAAGACCGTCAAAGCCCAGATTGCCCGGGCAATGGGCATTGAGGCCAATGTGGTGATGGTACCGCCAAAATCCCTGCCGTTCACGTCATCTGGAAAACTGTCGCGAACTGGTGCAAAGACCATGTTCCAGAATGGTGATATTGTTGAAATCGCAGATGAATTCAGCAGTTTCGATGATGCCATGTCCGTGGCTGCCGAATAGGTTTGCGGTCATCAAGCCTCAGGTAAGTACAGCAATCAATCTGTTGTCAAGTGATTGAGCCATGCCTCAACAACCAGATCGTCCTGCACGACTTCGGATTGCGATTACTGGAGTTACCGGTTTTGTCGGATCGCATGCTGTTCGCCGGCTTGCCGACCGTGGCCATGAAATCAAGGTTTTGGTTCGCGACAGGTCTCGCCTGAGCAAAAAATTTCCGGGTTCGGCAACGGTGGTTGAAGGTGCGCTGGACGACCGACAGGCGCTGAAAAAACTGGCAAACAAGTCGGACGTCTTAGTGCACATTGCCGGAGCCATAAAGGCGGTTGATGCGGCAGGTTTCACGAAAGTCAATGCGGACGGTACCCGGGCAATTGTGGAAGCGGCCGGACAAGCCGGCGTGAAACGATTTGTGCATGTATCCTCGTTGGCTGCCAGAGAACCGGCATTATCTGCATATTGCGCCTCAAAGGCTGCTGCCGAAACAGTCGTTGCAGATTCGGCAGCAGGCATGGATTGGGTATGCATTCGCCCGCCGGCAGTTTATGGACCCGGTGATCGGGCTACATTGCCGCTGGTTCAACAATTGTCCCGCCGGCATGCCCTGTTGACCGGGCTGCACGGTCAGCGGATTTCATTGTTGCATGTTGATGACCTGGCGCGCGGACTGGTATCGGCATCTGAAGGGCTTGTTGAACCGGGAAAAATCTACGAAGCCGATGATGGCAGAGATAACGGATATACCTGGCAGGAACTGGCGAAGCTGGCCGGACACACTCTGGGTTTCACCCCGCGAGTGCACCTGCTGCCGGGCAAGGTGGTCGGAATGGCGGGGCTGGTTGGCGAGATGTTGGCAAGGGCCACGGGGAAAGCTCAAGTACTGACAGCCGGAAAGGCTCGTGAACTTTATCATCCTGACTGGGTGATAAGGGGTCTGCGGCTGGACGAGACAGGGCAGTGGAAGCCACGTATCGGGTTTGATGAGGGATTTGCCGGCACGCTTCGCTGGTACCGGGCTCATGGATGGTTGCGTGATAGTTAAACGGCGCCTACAAAGCGGCACATTGTTGATGGAGATAACAGTCTATGACGGACGACGAACAGGTAATTTTCGACAAGCTGAGTGAACTGTTGCAACCGTTCAATGAAGAGCAGGTCGAGTTGAAACCGCAAACGGAAATTGCAGTTGATCTGGCAATTGATTCTGTTTCGGTAATGGATTTCGTCATGGAGGTGGAGGATCATTTCGATATGGATATTCCACTGAATGTTTTGTCGGAAACCCACACCATGAAGGACCTGATATCCGTCGTTCAGGCGCGAAAGAAGGCATAATACCAAAGGAACTGACTATTGACCCTTTTGACCGATTTTTCACGTTTGCCGGCCAGGCATGCTTCACGCCGTGGTCTGGCTGACCACAAGTGGAGCATGACGCCGTCCGGCGATCGCGAAAAACCGGCCTGTAGAGCGACATGGGTTTAACAAACCCATGAAGTTGCTCTACCACTTTGAAAGCGATCAGGTTTATGGTTTTAGGTGAACAACCAAAAATCATCCTGATTTTGTGGGCCAAATCCGCCCATCTGGTGCGTTGCGGCGCTTGCCCGATGCGACCAGCATCGCGCAGCGCGCTGCGCCTGCCAGAGTGACCGGATTTGGCTCCATCAAAAGGGTCAATAGTCAATTCGTTTGGTATAAGGCAAGACAATGATTGATTTGCTCGACAAGAACAAAGCGCTTCTGGAACGAATGCAACGTGTGGCTGAGGCAGGTTCGCGTGTCGGCCCGGTAAATGAAAAGCTGTTGTCGCCGACGCGTGCAATAATTGACGGGCGCGATACGATTTTGGCGGGCACCAACAACTATATGGGTGTGACGTTTGATGCGTCATGCGTCGCGGCGGGACAGCAAGCGCTGGCCGAACATGGAACAGGCACGACAGGCTCGCGTATCGCCAATGGGAGCTACGCTATTCATGAACAGCTGGAACAGGAGTTGGCCGGCTTTTTGGGCATGAAGCATTGTATCGTGTTTTCAACCGGTTATCAGGCCAACCTCGGTATGATGGCTGGCCTGGCCGGACCGAAAGATACGATATTTCTGGATGCCGACAGTCATTCGTCGATTTACGACGGGTGTACTTTATCGGGTGCTCAACTCGTGAGGTTCCGGCACAATGATGCGGCTGACCTTGACAAGCGTTTGACCCGAATGGAAAACACCGGGGGCGGGTGCCTGGTTGTTCTGGAAGGCATCTACTCCATGTTGGGTGACCGGGCTCCCCTGGCTGATTTCGTTGAAGTAAAAAAGAAACACGGCTTTCAGCTGCTGGTAGATGAAGCGCATTCATTTGGTGTCCTTGGACCAAATGGATGCGGACTGGCCGATGAGGCCGGCCTGATGGATGAAGCTGATTTTGTAGTGGGTACCTTTTCAAAATCGATCGGCGCGATCGGCGGGTTTGGTGCATCAAACCATCCGATGTTTGAAACGATCAGGTATTCGTCCAAACCATATATGTTTACCGCGTCACCTTCGCCTGCGTCTGTTGCAACAGCGACGGCAGCTGTCAGATTGCTGGCGCGCGAACCGGAAAGGCGTGATCGATTGCAGTCAAACTCGGCTCGTTTGTTCCACGGGTTCAAGGGCCTGGGGCTTGAACTGGGGTGTGATGAAGTAAGCCCGGTAATTGCAGTAAAGTGCGCTGACGAACCGTCAACCCTGGTCATGTGGAATCAGCTTCTGGCGGCCGGCGTTTACGTCAATATTGCACTTCCACCTGGCACTCCGGGCAAGATGTGTTTATTGCGATGTTCCGTATCGGCAGCACATACCGAGGCTGAAATAGACAGGATAATCGAGTTGTTCGCGATGGTTGTTGCCGGCCGGCAGCCTGCGGCTGCTTCTGCGTAAAATGCAGGGAACGATGTGATCAACTGACTGTCTCCGCCCTGAACGTCATTGCGCCGGCAATGGCTGCGTAGACCAGAAATGGCGCCCAGGCACCAAACCAGGGTGGCACAAAACCCACTTCTCCCATGGTCAGGGCGATGCCTTCGAATATTGAAAATGAAAATCCGAGAGCAAGACCGATCATGAACAGGCGGCCTGCTGCGCCACCACGCCTGAACTGGACGGCGAGCGGAATGCACAGCGCAATCATCAGCCACGGCGTAAACAGCAATGACATGCGCCGGTGCCACCAGGTTTCGAACACATGCACCGGCTTTATGCCGAAACCTTCATTGCGAATGAAATACCCCAGATCAACTGCTGACATTTCAGCGGGCTCGCCGGACCGCTTGCCTTCCCGTGCAGGTCTCATGTTTCCGGAATAGACCAGGCGTTTGAGGCGATTGGGTTTGACGTTTTCTGCGTGGTAGACAACAACGTCCTCCAGTTGCCAACGCCGGTTCACCAATATTGCCGAATGGGCATTGACCCTCTCAACCAGCTTCCCATTTGTGTCGCGCCGGAAAATCGTGATGTCAGTTAACTCAGTCGCGTCCCGATTGGCTTTGGAAGCACGCAATATGTCATTGCTCGCACGCATCCATATTGCCTTGCCGTCTCCGACGCCGACCTTCTTGCGGCCAAACTCACCAACTCCCCAGTCAATCAGTTTTGGTGTTACTCGCGGCACTCCCTGATCGGCAATCAGGAAGGTAATGCCGCCAATGATCATGGCCAGCGGCAACATCATAACCACAATGCGAATGGGTGAGAGGCCGGTTGCCCAAATCGCGGTCAGTTCACTGCGGTATGACAATTCCACCAATGCCAGCAATATGCCGAGCAACACGGAAATGGCCATGAACGTCGAGGCCGTTACCGGCAACAGCAAGAATGCATACTCGGCAATTGCTGCGGCACGCCCAGCGCCTTGTTTCAGAATGTCTTCCGAATAGGTAACAAGTGTGAGCGAAACCACAAAAGCCGAAATACCGGTCAGTATCATTACAAACCGGAGCAGGATCATTCTCGACAGAAGCCAGCCGATGGTCTTCATGGCGAGCCTGTTGCGGGCAATGGCCGAATCTTGCGCCAGGCGGCTTTTACGATGTCGGCCATGTCCTCAAGAAGTGGCTCTAGCCAGGGCCGCGGCAAGGTGTAACACGCAACGTAAAACCGCCAGAATGCAAAACCTGCAAATATCGAGAACGGCGTCCATATTGTCAGCCAGACAGATGCTCCGGATACTCGCGTCAACAGCTGTCCCTGTTGCAACACTTCATGAGCGGCCACAAGCAAAGCAAGCGCCACCGCAAACCGGTAGGCCCTGTTACCGCGCCGCGAACCAATAGCATAGGGAAGTGCAAGGAACGGCAGGATCAGGACAAACGCCACCAACGCCAGCCGAATATGAAATTGTGCTTCCAAACGGCGTTTTCTGCGATCCTCAAGGTCGTTGCGTTGGAGTTCGCTGTACAACTCCGTCAGGGTCAATTCCCGTTCATTTCGCCCGCGCGGACGAAAGACCTTCTTTGACAGTTCGCCAAGGGCTACATCGGCAGACTTGAAGTCACCGACGACGGGCGGTTCCAACGGGGTGTTGCCAACCGTGGGATCGTTTGATTTCAGTTCCATGCGATGACCGGTATCAAGCCGCAATAGGGGGCGGGCATTTTTCGGGTCGTCGACCAGCTTTCCGTTCAATGCGGTGATGATCTCGCTGCCTCCGTCACCTTTGTCGTCATACATGAAAATGCGATTGAACGAATTATCGCGACGCTCGAGTTTGTCGAGAATGAAAGTGCGTTTTCCGGTCTGCATGAAAACGCCTTCTTCAGCGAGATAGAACACATCGACATTTGCGAGGGTGTATACGGTTGCCCGGTAGGCATACAGCGAGTAGGGCTGTATCCAGCCAAACATCAAGGCGGCGTTTACTGCCAGTACGACTGCAATCATGCAAACTGGCCGGGTCAGCCTGCCGAGCCCGACACCTGCCGCGAGAAAAGCATCCAGTTCTGAGTCCTTGGACATCTTGTTGAAGCCGAACAGAAGCCCCAGATAGAGCGCAACGGGAGCTGCTAACCCGATATAGTGCGGCATCCAGTAGGCCAAAAGCTCGAGCACCACGCCAAACGAGTTTCGATTGCCGAGAGTGATGTCGAGCACCTGCACAATGCGCTCTGCACACAGCACAGACAGGCCGGCGCCCAATGCCGTCAGCAAAGGTTTTGATACCTGGCGAATTACGTAACGCTCGATAATCGGAATTTTGAAAATGCTGCTTTCGGCCGCGCGCCGTCCTCTATTGCTGCCGGGATGCGTCGCTGTTCAAACAGTGCATCGCCAATATTGTCAATCCAGACTATAGCCTGTTTGTGTCACAAAGCCGCTTTTTTCCTCGTCCCAGCACCTGGTGTTTACGGTACACTTCCATCTGCCGGATGCGCGACGGATGTGATATTCATTCCAGGCCGCCGGCTGTGTGTTGCGGGCGCCATTTGATGTGGCTGAAGGCACCCCCAGAATATGCACGGATCCGTACCGCGAGTTCAACGTGTTGTGCATGGCGACATGATTGTGACCGTGAACCACCAGATCACAACCTTCATCATCCAGTATGTGCTTCAGGTCCTGTGCGTCTGTCAGTGCCTTGCGCTTCCTGGCAAGGCCCGGCAAGGGTGGGTGATGGATCATCAATATTCGATAAAACCCCTTGGTGCGCAGGTTCTTCAGGATGTTGGCGAGCGCCTCCATCTGTGCTGGCCCCAGATCTCCCGTTGCGTATCCCGGCAGGGTTGGTACGGCGGTTGATACGCCAACCAGGGCGATATTGCGCCGCTGCCTCACATAAGGAAACGGCATTGCAATTTCTGGTGTCGTGGCAGCTCCCGGAACGGTCAGATCTCCGGTCATATAGTCGCCGAGGTGCCCCATACCCTGAGCCCAGGGGACCGCGACATAAGCGTCATGATTGCCCGGCACAAACGAGACAAGATCCGGTCTGCCAAGACCCTGAAGCCATTTCTTGCCGTTGATGAATTCGCCTGGAAGAGCGATATTCACCAGATCCCCGGTTACCATTGTGTGGTCGGGTTGTGTTGCCTTGATGTCCTCAACGATTGCACCTGCGACGCGCGGGTCGTGGATGGCCTGACGCCGAAACTTCCAGGAATTGTAACCCACAATGCGTTTCGAAATCATCTCGGACAGCTTTGCCGGGGGCAGGGGGGCCAGGTGAACATCAGATATGTGAGCAATGCGAAAGGTCACGAAAACTGTCCGTCAGGCGAGGTTGCGTTCGAAAATACGGTAGGTCTTGTAGGCGGTTCCCCCGATGGCTTCTATCATGCGGCGCATCGCCAGATTGTCCTCAAGTATCCATGACAATTCGGCACGTTGCGTGCCCCGGTTGACATGATATGTGCGAATCGAGTCGATTACCGACATGGCGAGCGCCGAACCAACCGGTGTCCCGTGGAATTTTTTCCGCACACCCATAAGCGGCAAACGAACCGCTTCCGGCGGCGAAAATTTCAAACGCATCAGTAATTTCGCCCATCCAAACGGCAAGAGTCTTCCTCTGAGCCCACGGGTTGCCCGGTTGATATCGGGAAGTGTCACAGCCATGGCGGCCGGTTCGCCTCGGTAACTGGCGAAAGCAATGAACTCTTCCTCGACCAGCATTTTGAGATCCTGGCCAAGCTTGTGGATTTCTGCCGTGCTGAATGGCGTGAATCCCCAGTTTTCAGACCATGCATCGTTAAATATATCAATCAGAATGGCGAGGTCGCGATCCAGGTTTTTCTTGCTCAGCGGGCGTACTTCGAGGTCGCCTGTGGCATGTACCTTGGCCAGCATTCCGGCCAACCCGCGGGGAAACTCTTTGGAGTTGTCAAAGTCGTATGCCAACACATCCCTGATTTTTTGATAGCCTGCAGCTTCGACATGAGTTTGATAGTAGGGTGCGGCGTGTCCCATCATGACCGCCGGCGGGTGTTCAAAGCCTTTCACGAGCAGGCCTGTCTCTTCATTAATCGAAAAGCTGAACGGACCAACCGCGCGTGTCATGCCCTCTGCCGCAAGCCAGCCTTCTGCCGCCTTGAACAAGGCGGAGAAGATGTGCGGATCGTCGAGGCCGTCAAGGAAACCGAACATGCCGGTAGCATCCTGATAACGGGCAAGCCGCAAATCATCAACCTGAGCGGAAATACGGCCTACTGTCTGGCCATTCCTGATGGCTAAAAACAATTGCGCGCGTCCGTGTTCGAAGAACGGATTGTGCCTGGGCGATATGTGCTGCAACCGTTCAAAACTCAGGGGTGCAATCCATGCTGCATCTTGCGCGAACACCGCGTGGGGCAACTGTACAAAAGCCTTGTGGTCGCGCCTGCTGGTGACCAGACGTATATTCACTTCGCCCATTACAGCGCTTGCCGTCGTTTTTTCCGGCCGCGTCCGGCCGGTAGCTTTACACTTGTCGCAGAGCCGTTCTCGATCTTGTAAAGGCGGTCGGCGATCCTGGACCAGGCTGGCCGGTGAGTAATGGCTATGATCGTGAATTCGCCCGCCAGACTAAGCGCATTGCGGCAAATGCTGGCCTCTGTTTCGGGATCCAGTGCGCTGGTTACTTCGTCCAGGATGAGCAGCTTGGGCCGGCCCACGAGGGCGCGGGCGAGCGCTATGCGCTGACGCTGGCCGCCAGACAGGCGACCGCCCATTTCGCCGGCATTCGAATCCAGTCCTTCTGGCAGAGTGGCGACGAAGTCACTGGCATCAGCAAGCCGCAAGGCCTCGAAAATGTCCTCGTCGGAGAGCTCTGTATTGCCCAGGGCAATATTGTCGCGCAGGCTGGCGTGCAGCAAAGACAATTCCTGTGGCACATACCCGATGTTTGAACGCCAGGCCTTCAGGGACATTTTCTGCAACGACCTGCCGTCAACGGTGATGTCTCCGGACGAAGGTTCATGTAAACCAAGCAGAAGATCAACAATTGTCGTCTTGCCGGCGCCCGACGGGCCTTGCAACACGGTAACCTTTCCGGATGGAATGCACAGGGAAATGTTTTCGACCGTCGGGCGGTCCTGGTGGGCAAATGTCACACTGTCAAAAGTACAATTGTCATTCAGGGAAATGTCGGTGGCTCCACCGGCACGTTCAGCTTCACTGACAAGCTTTGCCGACATTTCATGTACTGCATAATAGGACGCTTCCAGTTCCGCACCACGTTGCAGAAATTTTTGCATGCGCCGCACAACGGATATGGACTGGAATGCAACAATTCCGAGCACAGTGACACTCGCCAGGGTTATTTCCCAAACTCCAACCGCCAGGAAAAAGCTGCCGCCAATCAGCAATGAGATCAGAATGTCATTGCCGCGGTCAAGGCCCTGGCTGGATAAGACCTGAAGTTTGATCGACCTGTTGAGTGCTTCGAGATTTGAACCGAACATGGCGATGAACGGAACCGTCCGAGCCATCGATTTGATTGGTTTTATGTTGTTCAGAGCATCAGCCACGATCGTGACGAGTTGGCTTGTCGAGTGGGTTTGGCGTTTGCCTGCCCGCCGACTGACCGCGATCAACTTTCCCAGACCCGCAACGATGATTATTCCAGCAACAACGCCTGCCAGCGCGAATTTGAAAGATGCCATCATGGCGATGGCGAGGTAGCTGATCGCCTGAACCGTGGCAGCCACGAACTTGGCAGACTCAATATAGGCATTGCCAGCTCGTGTCGCGTCAACTGAAATGGTGTTGGCAATGCGACCGGCTCGATGGTCCACAAAGTAGCGCCACTTTGTATCAAACATGGCGTTCAGCAAATCTTCCCTGATCCGGGTCGATACATTCGCAATCGCGAAACCGGCATAAGTCATTGCTGCACCCAGCAGAAGCGAGCGCAGAATCAACATCAAGACAACAGCTATGGTGAACCCGCCGATGGTGGCAGGCAGCCGCGTAACCGCCAAAGTGGCATTAATGACTGTGCTGAACGCCGGGGGGAGATCACTTTGTTCTCCAGAGACCGCCAGCAGCGCGGGCAGCATGGCACTCAGCGAAAGGATTTCTGCAACTGATGCCAGAACGAGGCACGAAAGAACCAGCCACGGATTGGTGCCTTTTGCGGACGCAAAAATTCGGAACAGCTTCAGCATCAGTTAACAGTCACCGTGTTGGTTGCCTTCAATGCAAGTAGTCCGCGTTTCATGACTACTATACCAAGGAACCGACTATTGATTCTTTTGACCGATATTTTGCGTTTGCCGGTGAGGACTGCTTCAAGCCGTGGTCCGGGCGACCACATACGGAGCATGACGACGTCCGGTAAAGGCGCAAAACCGGTCTCTCGGTGGGCGGAATCCACCCGTCTGGTTCGTTTCGGCATTTGCCCGCTGCACCGCATTGCGCCTGCCGGAGCGGCCGGGTCTGACTCCGTCAAAAGGGTCAATAGTCAGTTCCTTTGGTATTAGAGGCGTCTTGCAGTGTGAGCAAGCACGTAATTTGGTGATGTCGGCTGAACACCTGTTTTCGCACGGTTTCAGTCGTGGATGCTCATCTTTTCAAGTGTTTCGGCAGCATCGCGGGTCGCTTGTTCAAAGCGGTCTTCAAAGGTTGCCATATTCTTTTGCGGGTTTTTGAAGAACGAACTCTTTTTCAGACCTGCAACAAAGAACTTATGTAGTAGGCGAGCCGGAGTCTTCATTGGCCGGTCGACGTGCCACAGCAAGACTACCCGTTCATCGTCGGTGTCGTTCGTGACCTCATGTTCGCGGGTGTCGTCAAATACGAAGATTTTGCCCTCTTGCCAGTGACAGTATTCATCTTCCACCCGCAACCAACAATTCTCCCGATCTTTCGGTACGATCAACCCCATATGGCAGGTGACGATGCCTTTGGTTACACCCTTGTGCGCAGGGATGTGAGCACCAGGTGCGAGGATTGAAAACCAGGCGGTTTGCAGGTTGGGAATTGATTCCAGCATGGCAGCCGTCCTTGGCGCCTTGGCACAATTTCGGGCAAGCTTCGTCCCAAAACCAAACAGAAAGAACGTACGCCACTCGTCGCCTTTTGAAATGTTCTTTTGATCGGTGGAGACCTCGTGAAATTTCGGAACCTGATTGCGGAATTTCAGTATCTCCGTGACTTCATCCAGCACATCGCGCCAGTTGTCCTCGAGCACGTTGAATTCGGGGAAATGTGCTCGGTCCAGTACCGGTGTATCGCCAATCAGTGACTGCCTGGACTGAAAACCTGCTATCCTGCTTCTAAATCGGCGGCCAAAGCGCATCAATTTCCGGTGGGCGTAAGTTTTTTTCGGTTTGCCGATGGAGGCCTTGGCGGATTCCGGATGGGAGGTCATTTTCTACACTTTGATCTGTTGTGATGAAAACACCTTAGTTCAACTCCGCTGCGCTTTGAAACTGTATAATTGCCGGGTATTGATCAAACATGGCGGGTTGGGGTGACTATTGTACAATAGGGCTTTTGAGTTGGTCGCGCTCAGGGCTATCGAGTGGCATTTTCGTGAAGCCAACCGGCTTTGAGTATGGTTTTGTAGATGCGGACGGATAACCCCATGTTGAAAGCGTTGATTTTTCCAGTTGCCAACAAGTTTGTGCTGCAACCTGTCGGCCGGCTGACGCGGGGGATGACACTGGGCACCCGTGGAGTGGTCAGGGACGCCGCCGGCAGAATGCTGGTAGTGCGCCAACGGTATACGAAGGGCTGGATATTTCCCGGAGGTGGTGTGGACCGCGGTGAGGCGCCCATCGCCGCTGTGAAGCGGGAAATGGTTGAAGAAACCGGCGTGCGGCTGGAAGGGGATCTGACAATGCATGGGTTGTTCTCCAACCATGACAATTTTCCGGGAGATTATGTGGCCGTCTATATCGCAAGCAGCTTTCAGGATGGTCCCTGGATGCCATCACTTGAGATAACTGAGCGGGCTTTTCTGGACCCGTCGGAAATCTCCGAAGATTGTTCTGCCGGCATGCAGCGACGCCTTGACGAGTTGGCTGGAAAGTGCGGAGTTTCCGACATCTGGTAGAATGGTTTCCTGCAATAATTGACGCTGCTGCCAACAACATGATATGGCCTGACAGGTTGTGGCTGCTGCCAATGCGAATTTAGCAGGTGCAGCACACGCCAAGGCAATCACGGGATGATCAAATGCTCGCGAATGTGCGTCAGCGACGATTTGTTTCCAGGCGATGCGGAATACCTTTCCGCGACGCCGGACTTTCCTCGCGCGCGATTTGCTTCCCGACTTAATGCAAGCTGCGACCGGTGAGGATATCCGGTGTGAATCTCACACTGCACATTTCCTTGTTTTAACGGATCCAGGTCGATGCTTACCAATCCAGATTGCATAAAACCCTTCAACCACAATGATGCTGCACTTGTTGCACAGTCGGAAGCCCTTTTGGATCGGGCATTCGGCATTGGCAGGCGGACCAAGACTTCCTACCGGTTGCGAGAAGGTGAACTTCCGGTGGAAGGGTTGAGTTTCGGTCATTTTCACAGTGATGGACTGGCGGGTTCTGCGCTGCGGGCTGTTATCAGTTTCTGGCACTTGCGCATCGGTGATGAGGGTCATAATGCAATCATGCTCGGGCCAATCGCGGTTGAACCGCATTTGCAGGGCATAGGACTGGGGGCGGCGCTGATTCGCCATTCCCTTGGACAGGCCGCACTACTCAACCATCAACTGGTCATTCTTGTCGGAGATGAACCTTACTATTCCCAGTTCGGATTTTCACGGGTTCCGGATGGACGATTGATCTTACCAGGACCGGTGGATCCGGACAGATTGCTGTTTCGCAATTTGATGCCAGGGGCCTTTGACAATGTCGGTGGTCTGGTGCTGTCTCCATCACGATTTGACTCCAGGACGAGCCCGGAGGCGAACTCATAAACACGCAGTTGCATAGTTCAATCCTGTGAAGCGGAAAATGCCGGCTTGAGATTTCGGGCTGATATCTCTTTTGACCTTGTAGCGTAACAGTGCATCGAGAACACATCGCCGGAGGAAAAAGATGAGCACTATGCTGGATGTAATTCGGTTTCGAATCATGATTGCCCCCTACCTTCTGGAGATACTTTTCTGGTGTGGTGCAGCCGGGACGGTTTACGGATCATACTGGCTGTATCAGCACGATAACTGGGTGTGGTGGATCGCTTTGGTGTGCGGCACATTGGCGACCCGCGTTGTCTTCGAGTTTGGGCTGCTGGCCTTCCGAAGCTATGAACGCCTGGTCGAGATTCGAGATAGCCTGACTGCCAAGTGAATATAGTCAGTTCCTTTGGTATGACGAGAAGCGCTCTACCGGCCTTCACGATACCAGGTCAGCGAGACCAGCAGTAACAGAGCTGCCAGAGCCAGCAATGTTGCGAACATCGGAAATGCGCCTATGGACAAAACTCGATAGGTGTTGTTGTTCTTTAAGCCGAGCCACCCTGACCCTGCCATTGACCGCCCCGGACTCACTTTGGCTATTCGCGGCAGCGTCATCGTACCCGGACGGCCATCACTGGAGATAAATCGCGCAGAAGCCTTGGTGCTGAGCGCCAGCGGGTTCAGTTTTCCGGTGGTGGCAAACAGATCCGTGGCTTCGCGGGGATCAACCGTACCGATGGCCGTTACCGCTTCCAGTTCACCGTCGGACAGACGATGCAAACCTGCTTCGGAAGCTTCCAGTTTGCCACGCCAGATGCCGGGTTGTACCTGTTCCAGGTCTACTTGCCGGGAGTCACCCGAAGGCAAGGTCACTGTAACGGTGCTGACCTCTTCGCCCATTGTGTTGCGCTGGACAATCAACTGGGTACCGGCCTGGGTGCCGGACAGGGCCTCTTCCTCCAGCTGCGGTTCCTTCATCAGCCAATGGGCCATTCGCCTGAGCATTTCAGCCTGCGGGCCGCCGCCTTCAAAACCGCGCGCCCACAACCAGGCATGGTCAGACATGAGCTCTGCAACACGACCCTTACCGACCCGTGCCAGCACCATGAGCGGACGGTCGCCGGTCCCCGACATGACGATGTCGCCATTGCGAACCTCGGAATCAATGATGCGAAACCATCGTCCCCATTCCGGCTCGGTTTTACCGGCACCTGCCAGTCCCCTTACGACCGGATGGCGTTCGCCCTTCTTGGTGATACGCGCCTTGAACGGTCCGACGGTCACCTCGCCCGTGGGCATGGCAGGCAGAACCGATGACAATGGTGTACGGTAAATGCTGGTGGCCTGCGCATAGTCTGGGCCCGCTGCCACAAGGACGGCACCGCCTTTTTCCACATAGTCGGCAATGTTGGCGAGATAAGTAACCGGCAGCACACCGCGGCGTTCGTAGCGATCGAATATTATCAGATCAAATTCTGCAAGTTTTTCGACAAACAGTTCACGGGTCGGAAAGGCGATCAGTGACAGTTCGTTTATGGGAGTCCCGTCCTGCTTTTCCGGTGGCCGCAAGATGGTGAAGTGCACCAGATCAACCGACGTGTCTGCCTTCAGCAGGTTTCTCCAGGTGCGTTCACCCGGATGAGGCTTACCTGATATGAGCAACACCCGCAGTCTGTCCCTGATGCCCTTGGTGACAACAAGTGCCCGGTTGTTTCGAATGGTCAGTTCGCCGTTCAACCGGGACGCGGATAATTCAACGATGTTGTCTCCACCATGGGTAATTTCCAGCTCCATTTCCGTCTCGACACCGCTTTGCGCGGTTACTGTACCAATAACCACGCCGTCGACCGCGATTGTGACCAGTACGGACTGACCTTTCGCTGTGCCATGGTCCTCGACGATGAACCGCAAAGCCTGACTTTGTCCGACGATACCAAACTTGGGAGATTGGGTGAGCTTGATGGTGCGATCAATTTCACCTTTCTTGCCGGTCACGAGGGCGTGCAACGGCCCGTTATAGCCGAGTTGTTCCATGTCGGCTGGAATGTCGTGCACCTGCCCGTCGGTGATCATGATGGTGCCGGCGTAGCGCTCGGGAGGAATGTCTGACAAAGCCTGGCGCAGTGCGGTGAATGCCAGGGTGCCTTCGTCAGCAGAAGTTATGCCGGAGCGCACTTCAACCTGCCGTACTTCGAGGTTTGCAGTTGCACCAAGCCGCTTGCGCATTTCCGCTTCAGCCGCATCGGTCAGGGCGATGCGGTCTGCGATAGTCTGGCTCTGGCTGCGATCGGTTACCAGTACCGCGATGTCGGGCAAATTTTCACGCTCTTCACGCAGCAGAACCGGGTTGAACAACGCCAGCAGCAAAACCGCGGCGCTCAATCCCCTCAACAAGGCTCCGCGTGCGTGCGCCAGCAGTCCTGCCATTATCAGGAGACCGGCAATCGTGCCCAGGCCGATTGCCAGCCATACCGGCACAAGTGGTTGGAAATCCATGGTCCATTGCATGGTGTGTTTACTGCCCCAATCGTTCCAGCAAAGCGGGCACGTGGACCTGGTCTGCCTTGTAATTGCCGGTCAGCGCATACATCATTACGTTGACACCGGTGCGCCAGGCAAATTCACGCTGGCCTTCTCCGCCAGGTGATACGGGAAAGCGCGGATTGCCAGCCGCATCAGTTGCCCACGCGGCCGCGTAATCGTTGGAACCGATGATTATTGAACTGACGCCATCGCTGGCGGCAGCCTGAATACCCGATTCTCCCGAAGTGCGGGCCTCGACCCACAATTGTCCACCTGCCCAGCGTCCGGGGAAGGCCTGCAGCAGATAAAATGCCCGGGTCATGACGTGACCGTCCGGCACCGGTTCAAGCGCCGGCACGTCAAGCCGGTCAAGGATGCCGCGCAGGGCGATAGTTGAAGGTGACGGTGAACCGGTCAAAGATGCCGTTGATACATTGTCATCGCGGGTGTCGAAGAAAATGGTGCCGCCGTTTTTCATATAGTCCGAAAGTTTTGCGAGCAGCGCATCATCGGGTGGTTTTGCGTTGGCCAGGACCGGCCAGTAAATGACCGGGAAGAACACGATGACGTCGCGCTGCAAGTCGATTGCCACGGGGTCCGCGGGCTCAATCGAGGTGCGCTGCTGCAAGACCCGGCCCAATCCTTCGAGGCCCATTCTTGAGGTAGCGTCCACTTCCATATCGCCGGTCAATACGAAGCCTATTCGGGTCTGCAGACTTGATTGCATGGCAAACTGGTCTGCCGCATTGAGGTTCTGGGAACTGGTGGTTTCCTGTGCGGATGCCGGCGGCGGACCGACAGCACACATGGTGATTGCCAGGAACGCCAGAACCGGAGAAACAAGGGCGCTGCGCCCGGTCATTCGTGCTGCTGCACCGGTCAGGTACAACATGGCCAGGCAATCAAGAATAAACAGCAGCATGGCGGCTGCGAACAACCAGCCCGCCAACTCGGTTGGACGGGCGCGTTCATAACTGGACACCGAGAAAGCCGACGGCAAACCACTCAGCGCCTTCAGACTTTCACCGGCCGCATCAAGGTTGAGCGCATGGCGGGCACCGCCTCTGCTGTAAATGCCCGCGGGATGAACCGGTGTCGGCTGCATCTTGAAAAACGCGTCGGATTCAACCGGAGCCGCACTGACCGCGGGGGCGGTCAGTTCTCCGAAACCGTTGAGGCTGCGAACCGGGGTAAACGCCCCCTGACTGGCACTTGCCGCAGATGCATTTACGGCGGCTGAGCCTGTTGCGTCGGCATTCAGGCTGCCCGCCGCCGGTGCAATGTCGGCGATTCGTTTGAGCATCTCCACAAACAGGCCTGTTAACGGCAGGTTCGACCAGTCGGCATTTGCCGTGACATGGAAAAGCACAACCAGGCCCTTGCCCTGCGTTCGGGCTGTCACCAGAGGGGTACCGTCATCGAGACTTGCCCAGACCAGCCCGGGCAGGGTGGCCGACGGTTCGGCAAGAACCTGGCGGGTTACCTTGATCGACTTATCAACGGGCAGGCCGGCAAATGGTGTCTTTTCGGCAAATGGAGCCAATCCCTGAGGTTGTTCCCAGCTTAGTGCTGAGCCCAGGGACCGGCCGCCGCTGCGCAGTTCGACTGGCACCAGTCCGTCATGGCCGCCGGCCAACCGAGGTCCGGCAAACCGGACCACGATGCCACCATTTTCCACCCAGGTATCGAGGGATGTCACATTGCTCTCTCCCAGCACTCCAATGTCTGCCAGCACCATCATTGAGGTGCCGGATTTCAATGCCGACTTGATGCCGTCCACGGAGGCAATCTCGGATATTTCAGCGCTGGGCTGCAGAGCGCGGCTGACATAGTACAATGGCGACAGAAGCGGTTGCTCAAGCTCTTGCGACGCACCTGACAACATGGCGACGGACTTCCGGCGCCAACGGTCATCGAACAGATACACGCCGGCGGCCGAGCGACTGTTGGTAATCTCGATACGCGATGCTTCGTTGCGCAATTCCAGCGGAAGCTCGATTGCGGCCGTGGCTGTCGTCTGGCCTGCAACAAATACAAGCGGTGCTTCCGCCAGGGCCCGGCCATTGAGGGAACGGACAGTAATCTGCTGGGTTCTGGTATCACCGCTGTCCGTTCTTTCGGCGGACAGTTTCAGCTTCGACGCCTGCAATTCGGGTACGCGAAGAGCAGAAGGAATCCGGGCCGGTTCAGGCAGCAACACTTCAACTCGCGCATTGCCACCTCCCAAACTGCCGAGCAGGTCTACAAACTCGCCGTCATCAGTATCTGCGACGCCGTTGCTGAGCCACAGCACCCGCAGATTTGCAGTGTCGCCAAATGCCGCGGCAAGCTCACGACCCAGCAGCTTACGCTTCGGAGACAGCGCCCCGGGGACCATTGCGGCAGCCGCTTTCTGGGTACTTGCGGCATCGGCCAGGTTCAACTGGCGCGCAACCGAGGATCCCGTAGTTCCCGTTACGGCTGTAGGCGCACCGGCACGTTGTGCCTCGCTCAACAGGTCGCGGATCAGGTCCTGACGGGCTTGCCAGTCAGGTGCCGACGCCCAGCCGTCGTCTGCAATAATCAACAAGGGATCCGCTGATCTGTCGCGGACGCCTGAGGCATTCAACATCGGTCCTGCAACACCCAGGATAATAGCCGTCGCCATGGCCAGCCGTATCAAAAGCACCCACCAGGGTGTGTGTTGCGGCTGTTCCTCCGGCGAAATCAGATCCAGCAACAGACGGTAGGGCGGGAACTTGACCTGTTGCGGTTTTGGCGGGGTGAAGCGCAACAGCCACCAGATTACCGGCAATGCCAAGAGGCCTGCCAGCGCCAGCGGTGTGGTGAATACCAGTCCTGTCAGCAATGCGGACATGCGCTACCCTGCCTTTACCAGTGCCGTGTCGCTGGTGCGCTGTGATAGGCGGGCATACAAAGATGCCAGTAACGGATGCGGCGACTGGTCTGTGTGATGCACGACGAATGTCCAGCCGAGTTGCCGTGCCAGCTGCCGGAGTCCCTCGCGGTGCCTGGCAAGCGCGGCTATATAGTCCTGTCTAAGGGTTTCCGCACGCCCCGCGATCAGCTTGTCGCCGGTTGTCATTTCGATGAATTGTGTTCGACCATGGTAGGGGAGGGTTTCTTCTGCCGGGTCGGTGATCTGGACAATGTGGCCATGCAGCCCGGCGTCCGCGATGTCACCCAGCCGGGAACGCAACTGATCCAGCGGGTCCAGAAAATCCCCGAACAGGACACAACTGGCATGGCGCGGCAAGGCCACTTCCGGTGGCAGCGATTGACGCCTTGCTTCCTGGTCAGCTTCGCCTGCGTACCACGCCGCCATGCGCCGCAACACGAGGCGTGTATGGCCCGGTGCCTGAGGCCAGCCGAGTACGCCCACACGTTCTCCTGCGCGAATTGCCAGTGTCGCGACGGTCAGCGCCAGCACTGCAGCTCGCTCGCGTTTGGTCGTACTGGCCAGATTCGACACGAAATCCATGCCAGCCGTCTGGCTCGCCCAGACAAACAGTGTGTTGGTTGCGGCCCACTCGCTTTCGCGAATCAGTGTCTTTCCCGCTCGGGCGGTTTTGCGCCAATCGATTCTTGAAATGGAATCGCCGGGTGAATACGGCCGGTACTGCCAGAAATCCGATCCGGGTCCGGTTCGCCTGCGTCCGTGAGCGCCGTGCACGATTGCGTTGGCAATGCGATCTGCCTGAATCAACAATGATGGATAGGCACTGGCCAACCGGTCAGCGGATCCGCGAAGTCCTGCTGCATCGGGTAAAACTGACGTCATTCCGGCCAATCCGTGTTTTCCTTTGAAATGAATTGCATGAAATTTGCGGGTTCGGACCCTAAGACCTGATTGGTTCAGTGAGTTTGCTGATTACATTGTTTATGGTGACCCCGTCGGCGCGTGCGGAAAAAGTTATTGCCATGCGATGGCGCAGTACCGGCGCCGCCAGCGCGATCACATCGTCCAGCGAGGGAGACAGTCTGCCGTCCAGCAGGGCTCTTGCCCTGACGCCCAACATCAGCGACTGGCTGGCTCGCGGACCCGGGCCCCACGAAATTGTTTCATTTGCATAGTCTGAACCGTTCGGACCGGGCCGGGCAGAACGGACCAGTTCAAGAATGGCATCGGCAACTTTCTCACCAACAGGAATTGTTCGCGTCAACCTTTGCGCTCTCATCAAATCTTCGCGTGAGAACACATTTGTCACCTCTGCCTCGTCATTTCCGGTCGTGGCAAACAACATGCGGCGTTCCGATTCCAGGTCTGGATATGGAACGTTGATTTCCAGAAGGAAACGGTCGAGTTGCGCTTCGGGCAACGGGTAGGTGCCTTCCTGTTCAATCGGATTTTGCGTCGCCAGTACATGAAAAGGTGACGGCAGGTCGTAGCTTTGACCACCTATGGTAACGTGGTGTTCCTGCATCGCCTGCAGCAACGCGGACTGGGTACGCGGGCTGGCCCGGTTGATCTCGTCCGCCATCAGCAGTTGGCAGAACACCGGACCCTTGACGAAGCGAAACTGGTGGCGACCGGTATCGCCTTCATCCAGCACTTCGGAACCAAGAATATCGGCAGGCATCAGGTCAGGCGTGAACTGGATGCGCTTTTCGTCGAGACCCAGCACAGTGCCCAGGGTAACCGCCAGTTTGGTTTTGGCCAGGCCTGGTGCGCCGACCAACAAGGCATGACCGCCGCCGAGAATCGCTATCATCGCCTGGCGAATTACGTCGTCCTGGCCAAAAATTACTGTGTTTATCGAGGCCAGGGCCTCATTCAGCCGCTCAGCGGTGGTCTCGAGATCATCGAGGATTTTGGCATCAGCGTTTGTAACATTACTCATGGGAAGTCGGAACCTTGCGTTTTGTATATGCTAACCGGAATCGCTAACATGAATTCACCATACGACAATAACAGTGGCCGCAACATGGTAGTTGGCACCAGGACTCATTAATCTTGCGCAATTATGTTTGAAGGAAAACACTTGAATGATGTTGAAATGAACACAGGACTGGTTTTTGAACGTGTTCGAACATTTCTCAACATCAGACAGGTGAACTCCGTCAAACCCGCGCGGCGGGATCTGTTTTGCCTCTGACATTGTCGATAGGCTTTCAAATCAATACAGTTGCCTTTGGCCGTTTGCTGTTCCAGACGCAGAATTCACTCCCGCAGAATGGATAACATTAATTGGTACAGTCCCCAGAGCAAGTTACCATGATGTAACGATGACGCTTCACTGTTGGACCGTTTCGTGGTTCACAATGTCGTTAGCTGATTGAGATGATGACGTGATCGAAATGCACACCATACGTGGTCTTGATGCCATTCCGGCTGCCGACATGCCGGTTCGTGATCCGGTGCCGGTGGATTCGTGGCATCCTGAGTTTTGTGCGCCGATTGATATTGCAATTGATGTGGACGGCAACTGGTTTCACGATGGCTCGCCGATCCGCCGTGCAGGGCTGGTTGCCTTGTTCGCATCGATCTTGCGGCGTGAACCGGATGGCGATTACGTGCTGGTCACGCCGGTTGAAAAGCGAACGATCAAGGTTGCTGATGTGCCGTTTGTGGCAGTGGACATTGCGGTCACCGGAACCGGTATGGCACAAAAAGTCACTCTTACCACCAATACCGGGGATGTGATTACTATCGGGCCGGATCACCCGATGCGATTTGCCGAGGGGGCTGCGGCTAGCGGCATAGCATTGCCCTACACGACCGTGAGGGGAGGTCTTGAGGCCAGAATCTCTCGTGCCGTGTTTCCGGATTTGGTGGCGGCTGGTTGTGTTGCCGGCCACAAGGGAGATAACTGGTTTGGAGTTTGGTCTTCGGGACATTTCTGGCCGATGATGCGGGCTGACGAGGCTGGTGCGTAATTCATATGGCCGTTTACTCGCAAGACTGGTTTCGCAAACATGCTGCACCGCGGCTGCACAGCCATATTCCAGCTGAAGCAATTGACGACGATTTGCCCGCATTGCGGTCGGACGAAGACCTCAATGACGGGATTATTCTGAAAACAGGGGAGAGTTACCGCGCTGCTGCGGTTTTGGTCGGATTGCTGGAACGCGATGGGGAGTTGCATGTGCTGCTGACGCAGCGATCCGAAGAATTGCCGACGCATGCCGGCCAGATCGCTTTTCCCGGTGGCAAGATCGATGCAGGAGATGCGGGCCCCGTTGCATGTGCCCTGCGCGAAACATTCGAAGAAACCGGGGTTTCGCCGGAGTTCGTGGAGCCGGCAGGGTTTCTCGATGTCTACCAGACGGGGACCGGGTTTCGTATTGTGCCGGTGGTGGGGTTGTTGAGACCGGGTTTTGCCCTGGTACCGGAACCCGGTGAGGTTAGCGAGATTTTTGATGTTCCCCTGGCGCATTTCATGGAGCCGGCCAATCATCTTCGACATTCCAGGGTATGGCAGGGCCGCGAGCGGCAGCATTACGCCATGCCTTACGGGGAGCGATACGTCTGGGGGGCAACCGCGGGAATGTTGCGCAACCTGCATGACAGGATAACCAGGTAATGAAGCTGCCATCGTTGTCGGGACATGAAATCTTTGCAACGCCCGGGTTGCGAGCTGTTCTTGATGCAATTTCCATGGCCGGTGGCGAGGCTCGTCTGGTTGGCGGGTGTGTGCGCAATGCGCTGCTGGGCGAGGCCATCGAAGATATCGATATTGCGACCGACCTGATACCGGAGCAGGTAAAGAAGGCGGCCAATGAGGCTGGTTTGAAGTTTATTGCAACCGGAATCGAACACGGCACCGTAACAGTTATCGGCGCCGGGAACGGGTTTGAGGTTACGACTTTGCGTCGTGACATTGAAAGCGACGGGCGCAGGGCAGTGGTGAAGTATACCGATGACTGGTCCGCTGATGCGGCGCGGCGTGATTTTACACTGAACGCGCTTTACTGCTCGGATGATGGGGAGGTATTTGATCCGCTGGGAGGATTTGCCGACCTGGAAAGCAGAACGATCCGTTTCGTTGGGGACGCCGAAGCCCGAATTCGCGAGGACTACCTTAGAATTTTGCGGTTTTTTCGCTTCATCTCACAGTACGGACGCGGCAAGACCGATGCGGAAGGGCTTGCCGCGTGTGCGCAGCTCAAGGATGGACTGCGGCAACTTTCCAGGGAAAGAATCGGGCAGGAGTTTCGCAAACTACTCGGCGGTGTGCGTGCACCTGAAGTTGCAGCGTTGATGAACCAGACTGGCGTCAGCCGGATTTTGTTCGGGGTCGATTTGAGCGACAGGGTTCTGGCGTCTGTCAATGCGAAGGCCGAAACCCTTGGTGTCGCGGCCGACTACACAACTTTGCTGACAGCAGCGTTGCCACTGCCGGCAGACCAACAATCGTCACTGTTGAGGTTGTCCAACGCTCAAACCCGTACATTGAACGCATTACAGTCGGCGACGGTGCCTACGCCGGTACTGGGCGACATTGAACGCAAGATGGCGCTGTATCGAGTGGGAGCCCAGACATGGTCACGCGCAGTGCTTCTGGCATGGGCGAACCTCGGTTCTGGCGCAGTTGAGGACTGGAAAAAGCTGCTCGAATTATCTAAGACATGGCAACAACCGGTCTTTCCATTGACAGGCGAAGATGTTCTGGCGATCGGTGTCGAGGCAGGCCCGCATGTCGGCAGGATACTCAAGCTGCTGGAAGACTGGTGGATAGCGGATGGTTTCACGGCAAACCGTGATGAACTGCTATCAAGGTTGGCGGCACGGCACAACGACTGGTCTTGAGGCAACAAAGACACTGTCACTACAGTTCGACCTGTCCCGGCCAACAAGACAAACGGTGATTTGAGTCTCATTTCTGCGGTTCCCGGTCCCGACCCGGTTGGTTGCCACACTGTCATCGCGGTGAATTCGAAATTCTGCATGACGGCAATCCCCCTTGCGTCAGACAGTTCCACCATGCAGTAATTGCGGGATGATCAAAAGCGCTAGTTCAAGCGTCAGATGATGCAGGTTCCAGACTACAATCAAACAGGCAATCTATTATGCAGAAATTTGCTGTCGGGCAGGCTGTCCGTCGCGTGGAAGATGAACGATTTCTCAAGGGGGAGGGCCGTTACGTCGATGACATCGTGCTGGACAATATGGTTCATGCAGCCTTTGTGCGCTCGCCGTTCGCACACGCAAAAATTGGCAAGATAGATACTTCTGTTGCGTCCGGGATGCCGGGAGTCATCAAGATACTGACCCCCAAGGATGTCAAGAAAGCGGGGCTCGGCGCTTTTCCGACATTGACTGCAGTGGACGGTGTTGACGAAAACGGCATCGCGGTACCGCAACGGTTTGCGCTGACCGGCGACGTCGCGCGCTTTGTCGGTGATCCGGTTGCCATGGTGGTTGCCAAAACCCAGGCTCAGGCCCTGGCAGCGGCTGAAGCGGTGATGGTCGACTATGAAGACAGGCCTGCGGTGGTTGATCTGGCAACCGTGCTCGACAGGAAAACCAGGCTGATCCATTCCAAGTTGAAATCAAACCGAGCCTATCATTTCCACAAAGGCGACGAGCCAGGCGTTGACAGGGCGATTGCGTCGGCGGGCCATGTCACCCGGCTGACTTTCGTCAACAACCGGGTTGCGCCATCGGCTGTCGAGCCACGTGGTTCCATCGGCGATTTCGACAAGGCAAAAGATCAACTGGTGCTTTATGTGTCGGGCCAGGCCGTGCATGGGCAACGGGGACAAATGGCGGATGTAATTTTCAAGGTTCCGCCGGAAAAAATTCGCGTAGTGATGCCGGATGTCGGAGGTGGTTTCGGCGCGAAGAACTTTGTCTACCCCGAAAATGTCATGGTCATGCTGGCTGCAAAACTGGTTGGCCAGCCTGTCAAATGGATTGCGCAGCGGTCTGAAAACTTCCTTTCGGAAATCCACGGGCGCGATCACCTTACCACCGCAGAGCTGGCGCTGGATGAGGACGGCAATTTCACCGCGCTGAAAATCTGCACCCGCGCCAATATGGGGGCATACCTGTCTTCATATGCGACGATTATTCCAACGTCGGCGAGCTGGGTGTCGATGGGTGGCAATTACAGTATTCCGGTGGTCTCAATGTCGGTTGATGCGGTGTTCACCAATACCGTACCGGTGGATGCCTATCGCGGGGCCGGCAGGCCAGAATCCGCCTACCTGATTGAACGCCTGGTAGACCTGGCAGCTTTTGAGACCGGGCGAGATCCGATTGAATTGCGCCGGCAGAATTTCATCAGGCAATATCCGCACCAAATGGCCTTGGGCATGGTTATAGATTGTGCAGATTTTGAAGGCACCTTGAACAAGGCGCTGGCGCTTCATGACGCTGACGGCTTTGCAAGGCGCCGCAAGGCATCTGAGCGGAAAAACAGACTGCGAGGGCTCGGGGTGTCCAGCTACCTGGAGGTAACCCTGGGATTGCCTTCGGACTTCGCCGAAATACGATTTGAAGACGACGGCACCGTTTCCCTGATGACCGGCGGCCAGTCGACCGGTCAGGGACATGAGACGACCTTCAAGCAGATTATCAGTTCCGAGCTTGGTATTGCGCCGGGCAAGGTGCGCTATATCACCGGCGATACGGATGTCATCAAGACCGGAGGCGGACATGGCGGATCGCGGTCTTTGATGGTCATTGGATCAGCCGTCCTGACAACCTCTCATGAGGTGGTGAGCAAGGGCAAACTTGCTGCGGCGCATGTTCTTGAGGCGTCCGCACAGGATATTGAGTTCAAGTCGGGGAAGTTTGCCATCATTGGTACTGATCGTGCCATCGGCGTTCTCGATCTTGCAGCCAGGTTGCGTGCAATTGCCGACAGTCTTCCTGAGGGAATTCCCAGGACACTTTCGTCTACCAAAACCTGGGAGCGCAAGCAGTTTTCCTACCCCAATGGCGTGCATGTTTGTGAAGTGGAGGTCGACCCGGAAACCGGCATGACGGAAATCACCGGCTATACGGTGGTTGACGATTTCGGTCGTATTATCAATCCGCTGATTGCAGGCGGACAGGTGTTGGGCGGCGCCGTACAGGGCATTGGCCAGGCTTTGCTGGAAGGCGTCGTCTATGATGAGGCGGGCCAGATGCTGACTGGCTCCTTCATGGATTATTGCATGCCAAGAGCGCAGGATCTGCCGTCAATTGACGTAGATTTCAATCAGGATGCGCCGACACAATCTAATCCACTTGGCGTAAAAGGGGCAGGAGAGGCCGGTGCCACAGGAGCTCCACCGGCAGTGGTCAATGCCGTTCTGGATGCACTCAAACCACTGGGGATTGGTCATATCGACATGCCGCTGACGCCATTGAAGATTTGGCAGGCCATGACAGCAGCCAGCCGCGAGCAGGCTGCACAATGATGAGCAGGTGTTGCATTTTAACCGTGTTATACCAAAGAAAGTGACTATTGACCCACCAAGGGCCGGTTTTTCGCGTCCGCTGGACGTCGTCATGCTTCACTTGTGGTCAGCCAGACGAGGGCGAGAAGCATGCCTCGCCAGCTAACGCGAAAAACCGGTCAAATGGGCCAATAGTCATTTCCTTTGGTGTTAAGCATGCATGAAGACTGTTGTCATACCATCACTGGTCGTGGTTTAAGGCCAGTCGGTAATTTCCGGTTTTGAACCATACGGACGCAGATTAGGATCAGATCGGCAATGACATTTCATTCAATTGCAGACACGGTGCATGAACACACGGCGGATGAGTCCGACACTTCCGATCTGTCTTTTGCGGTATCTGGCCAGTTCAATCAGCAACTGGCGGTGACGCTCAGATCAGGCCGCAGAATGGTTTGCTGGGCCAGTTCGGTCATCGCACACGACAACGGTGTTATTCTTGAAGACGCCGGCAACAAGGCGCTGGTGATCGCGAGTAATGTGGGTGAAGGCGATGCCAGGGTCATTCAGTCGTCCGGCGGCTCGGTCGGAGCATTTGATCTGAAGCAGCTCGCCGGCCGGATTCTGCTGCCGCAGGAGAATTTTCTGGCGGTCGGCCCGGGCGTGAGGTTGAGGCCGTACAGTCAAATCAAATCTCTGAAGTCTGCGGACAGGCCCGATGGGCTGGTGTTGCTGCAGGCAGATGGCGAAGGCTGGGTGTTCATAGCGGCGTCCAGCGAAGTGTCTCACATGAAGCTTGGGATCGGGGAAATTCTGGCGGTGCGGGGCAGCGCGATAGCTGCGTTGGGCGCCACGGTGGTGATCGAACGCGCTACAGAAGCGCACGGTGTAGCGGCGGACAACAAGCTGAATGTTGCGATACTGCGGGGCCCTGGCAATGTATGGCTGCAACAAACGCCGACAACAGCAATTGCTGCAGACAGTGGCGATGGCCCCCGGTCACCGATTGTAATCAGTTTCAACTGATGTCAATCCATCTGTGCGGCAAATTCGTAACGCACTGTCGCATCCCGGACTCTATGAAGCTGGCTGAGTGATTTGTGATAAATTGAACAAACACTCATTAAAACAATAGTTTATGGTGCGGATTTGGCTCAGACAACCCTTGGACTCTTGTAGACCATAGGCAATAACGGAATACAGTATGACCGGAACAGTGTTGATTACTGGCGCAGCGCGGCGCATTGGCCGGCACATGGCATTAAACCTTGCTGAAAGAGGATGGGCGGTGGCGGTCCATTTCAATACCTCACAAGATGAAGCCAGCGACGTGGTTGCCGAGATAGAATCCAAAGGCGGTCGTGCAATTGCGGTGCATGGTGACTTGTCGATCAGCGAGACACCTGAGAAAATCGTTGCCAGCGCTACACAAACACTTGGTCCGCTGACGTGCCTGGTAAACAACGCCTCGAAGTTTGATCCTGATGAAGCAGATACCGTGACCCACCAGGGCTGGGACCAGCATCTGGATACCAATGTGCGTGCACCGGTGTTTCTCGCCCAGGCTTTTGCCGCGCAACTGCCACACGGCATGCATGGCAACATCGTCAACATCATCGACCAGCGGGTCTGGAAGCTCAATCCGACGTTTTTTTCGTATACGGCATCGAAATCGGCACTTTGGACGGTTACTCGAACACTGGCTCAATCGCTGGCGCCGAGAATCCGGGTCAATGCCATCGGACCGGGACCCGCGCTGCCGAATGTGCGCATGAATGAAGAAGATTTTGCCAAGCAATCCCGCCTGACACTGTTGCAGCGCGGCACATCACCTGAGGAAATTTCGTCCGCGCTGGAGTTTATTTTGTCGGCTCCGGCCTTGACCGGACAGATGATCGTGCTTGATGGTGGTCAGCATCTGGTCTGGCAGACGCCGGACGTCACAGACGTGAACGAGTAGATGAAATGAACAACAATCCGCGCCAGTTGAGCTCAGCTTATGCAGATGCCGAACGGGGATTGCGGCATGTCTTTGTGCGTGACCTGTCTCTGATTGCCATGGTGGGCATCTACGAACATGAAAAGCGCCATCCACAGCGAATACTGGTCAACATCGACTGCGCTGTGCAGGAGCGTGGCGGTGCACTGGAGGACGATATCAGGAATGTCGTCAGTTATGAAAAAGTGGTCAAAAACGTCAAGGCAATTGTGCGTGACGGACATGTAAACCTGGTGGAAACACTTGCTGAAAAAATTGCCGAAAAAGTTCTGAAAAACAGATCGATCATGCGCATCCGGGTGCGGGTCGAAAAACTCGATATTGTTCCCGAGGCCTCAAGTGTGGGTATCGAGATTGAGCGCACGCGGGGTTAGAGCGAGATGAGGTTATATTGGTTCATTTGATGGCGGAAAATCGGTTCACTCGGCCAGGCGAGACGCGCAGCGCGATGTGGTGCATCGGGCAAGCGGCGCAACGACGCCGATGGACCGATTTTACCCACCCTGCTGGAAGCCATGATTTTGATACCATTGCTGAAAGGGCCGGGCGATTTTGCCCACTGGCTTCGTTGTCTTGCGCTTGTGTTGAAGCAACACCACCGCGCGCAACCCGCCTAGCCGGCGACCAAAATCGCCATGGTCAAATGATCAGATTTAACCTCATCTCGCTCTAATGAAGCCGATGAGCGAGCCACTGACAACACCGGACGGTAATACTGTCGAAGAGACCATCGAGCGTGGACCGGAGGTTATCAAGCGGTTCGCAAAGACATTGCCGGGCAGACCTGGTGTTTACCGGATGTACGACAACAAAGGCGACGTGCTGTATGTGGGCAAGGCGCGCAATCTGAAGAACCGGGTGTCGAACTATACCCGTCTCGGCGGCCACACCAATCGTATCGCAGCGATGATCGCCAATACCTGCTCCATGGAGTTCGTGACCACCAAGACGGAGCCTGAGGCTTTGCTGCTGGAAGCCAACCTGATCAAGCGCCTGAAGCCGCGCTACAATGTCATACTGCGTGATGACAAGTCGTTTCCCTTTATCCTGATTGCCAAGGATCATGAAGTTGCGCAGATCACCAAGCATCGCGGTGCCAGAAGCCGAAAGGGAAATTATTACGGCCCGTTTGCTTCGGCGGGGTCGGTAAATACCACGATAAACTTGCTGCAGAAGGCGTTTTTGCTGCGTTCATGTTCTGACAGTTATTATGAAAACCGCACGCGGCCCTGCCTGCTGTTTCAGATAAAGCGCTGCGCTGCTCCGTGCACCGGAGAAATATCCAAAGCCGGCTATGCGGAACTGGTGAAGCAGGCCGAGGATTTTTTGTCCGGTAAATCCAACGCTGTGAAAACCGAACTGGCAAAGCAGATGGAAGCGGCATCGGAGCGACTGGACTTTGAGCGTGCCGCGGTTTGCCGTGACCGGATTTCAGCGCTCAGTCATGTCACGGCGTCACAGGGAATCAACCCGCAAGGCGTGGTAGAAGCGGATACTTTCGGCCTTGCACAGGAGGGGGGGCAGACCTGTATTCAGGTATTCTTCATCAGGGCTGGGCAGAACTGGGGGACACGGGCTTATTTTCCGCGTGCCGACAAATCCATCGAACCGCCCGATGTGCTGGCCGCCTTTGTGGCACAGTTTTACGACGATAAACCGGTGCCACGCCAGATACTGCTGTCTGGAGGGCTCAGTGAACTTGAACTGCTCAGTGATGCGCTTTCCACAAAGGCCGGCCGAAAGGTGGAGTTGCTGGTGCCGCAACGTGGCGAGAAGCGCGAACTGGTGCAACATGCCATGAGCAATGCGCGCGAGGCACTTGGTCGTAAACTGGCTGATACGTCTTCACAGAAGAAACTGCTGGAAGGGGTCAGGACGGTATTTGGACTGCCGCATACACCACGCCGCATCGAGGTATACGACAACTCACACATCCAGGGCACGAATGCCGTCGGCGGTATGATTGTGGCCGGGCCGGAAGGCCTGGCGAAGGCGCACTATCGCAAGTTCAATATCAAGACCGAACAGGATACCGGCGGCGATGACTTCGGCATGATGAAGGAAGTGCTGACCAGACGGTTTTCCCGCTTGCTGAAGGAGCAGGGGGCTCGCCCGGATCTGGCCGGGGGCGCGACAGATGATGCTGTCGCGCAAGACAGTATCGTCGATGACACGAGCGTAGGCACATGGCCGGATTTGCTGTTAATTGATGGTGGTAAGGGTCAGCTTTCAGCCGTCCAGGAGGTCTTGAAGGATCTTGGCATTGATGACGTGCCGGTTGCCGGCATATCCAAGGGACCGGACCGTAATGCCGGGCGCGAGCAATTCCATCTGCCGGGCAAGGTGGCGTTCATGCTCGAACAACGTGACCCGGTGCTGTATTATGTGCAAAGATTGCGTGATGAAGCGCACAGATTTGCGATCGGCACCCATCGAGCCAAGCGTGCCAAGGCGCAGCTTGCCAATCCGCTCGATGATATTGGCGGTATCGGGCCGGGTCGCAAAAAGGCGCTGCTTCGTGCATTTGGGTCGGCGCGCGGTGTTTCCGGCGCATCTGTTGCCGATCTGGAACAGGTTGAAGGAATCAGTAAAAGTCTGGCATCTGCCATTTACGGGTATTTCCACGAGGGCGAAACTTGACCGCAGGAGCTGAAAAGATCAGGCATCAAAACCGGCGCGGCAATGTGGCGATCTGGTTGCCGAATATCCTGACGTATCTGCGAATAGTCGCTGTCCCTGTCGTGGTGGGTTTGCTGATCTATGGAGGTGACACCAATCACTGGATTGCGGTGATGATATTCATCGTCGCGGCAATCACTGACTTTCTTGACGGGTATCTGGCCCGCATCTGGCAACAGCAGTCGTCGCTGGGCCGAATGCTGGATCCCATTGCCGACAAGTTGCTGATCGCATCGGTCTTGCTGGCAGTTACCTATATCGGGGAAATCAAGGGAGTGCATATCTGGGCGGCCATCATCATTTTGTGCCGGGAGATTCTGGTGTCGGGCTTGCGCGAGTTTCTGGCCGAGTTGCAGGTCTCGGTTCCGGTAACAAAACTGGCCAAATGGAAAACCACATTTCAGATGGTAGCCATCGGTTTTCTGATTGTCGGACCGGCGGGCGACAAGGTGTTTCATCATACCTCCACCATCGGCCTGGCTTTTTTGTGGGTTGCTGCTGTTGCAACGCTTTACACCGGCTATGACTATTTTCGGGCCGGTGTGAAACACGTAATGGAAGAAGACGAATGAAGGTTTTGTATTTTGCCTGGGTGCGCCAGCGCACCGGTATCGGCGAAGAAATGATTGAGGTGCCCGAAGGTGTGAATACGGTGGGTGATTTGGCCGCACACCTGGCGGTTAGAGACGAAGGTTATTCGGCGGCTTTTGCCGATATGCGCGTTATCCGTGCAGCACTGGATCAGCAACATGTGCCGCTGGATCATCCACTGGGCGATGCCAGCGAAATTGCGTTCTTTCCGCCGGTTACCGGTGGATAAATCAGTCGCGACTGTGTACCAATTGCTGCCACGGTTTAAATGTAGTTTCGCTCTGAATGATTTGACCGGCAAGTCAAAGAGTCGTCCTTGTCAGTATAGTTTGTGGATTCGAGATTTTATCAACCATCGCAGGCACGGTCGGCCCCTGCACAGTTTGTGAAAAGGAACTGCTTGTGTCCAATCGTGTTGCAAGAAGCGTCGCCAATCATTTTGATTAGGAAATCAGGTTCTTCAAAACCTGGATCGGCAAACCCAAAGCCCTGGGTGCGGTGCTGCCGACCAGCAGTATTACCGCCAGGCGAATGGCCAGCCTGATCAATCCCGAATGCGAAGATCCGGTGCTAAAGCAGGTCGGGGTTTATCTGATTCAGGATTCCCAAATCAGCGGTTGTGTGATTCTCTTTGAACATTGAAGGAGGATCACCATGGGAAAGCCACATCCGGTTGAGTTGCGTGAGCGA
>JAHEFB010000001.1 GCA_024640405.1 Alphaproteobacteria bacterium
TTTACATTCAGATCGGGGTAGGTGGTTGAGCAGAATATTGCTGGCGGGCGTTGCTGTGGCAGATTTGGTTTTCAACGTGGATGAAATGCCGCGAAAGCCTGAAAAATACCGCGCGCGGGATGCTCACATCTTCAGCGGAGGGAATGCGGCCAACTCGGCTGTGGCGGTCAGCAGGCTGGGAGCGCAAGCCATGCTGGCGGCCCGGGTCGGCGAAGATTTTGTCGGCGGGTTCATTCTGGATGAACTGAACAGGCACAATGTCGATACCTCGCTGGTAAAGCGTATTACCGGTGGGGCTTCCTCATTTTCCGCCATCCATGTCGATCTGGCAGGTGAGCGTCAAATCACCAATTACAGAGGGCAGGACCTTGGGGAGGACGCTGACTGGCTGGCCGATGTGCCCGCGTTTGACGTGTTGATGGCGGACAACCGCTGGGAACCGTTAACCCGCAGGGCAATCGAGATCGCGCATGAAAGAAATCTTCCCGCCATTGTTGATGCCGAGCCACCTTTCTGCGAAGACGCGGTGAAGTTTGCCACCCATGTCGCCTTTTCGGCCCAGGGTATCCGGGACTATACAGGTCTTGAAAATCCCGCTGCTGCGCTGGAGCTGGCGTCACGCAAACTGAATGCCTGGGTCTGTGTCACCAATGGTGCGGAAGGGACCTATTTTATCGAAAACGGACGGGTCGAAAATATTCCGGCAATTGCGATTGAAGCCAGGGAGACTCTGGGTGCCGGTGATGTCTGGCACGGTGCGTTTGCTGTCATGATTGCTGAGGGGCGCGATGTTCGAAGCGCCATCCGGTTCGCAAATGCTGCCGGCACGCTGAAGAGCGCTCGATCAGGTGGTCCGGCAAGCTCGCCCGGCAGGCTGGAAACCGAGCAATTTCTGGCGTCGCATTGCGCGGAACCTGGCCGATAGGATTGAAACGTGGTTGGAATTTCTTCGGACAACAGGTTGCAGTGTTCAGGTACAGGGTTTGTTATAATGTCATGAATACGTTCGACTATATCATCATTGGCGCCGGATCAGCGGGTTGTGTGCTTGCCAACAAGCTGGGCGCGGATGGTCGCAAGTCTATCCTGGTTCTGGAAGCCGGTCCCATGGATCATGAACTGATGATACATGTGCCCGCCGGCGTCTACCGAACCTGGCATGAGCCAAAACTCAACTGGAACTATCACACCGAACCAGAACCTGAATTGTCTGGCCGCAGCGTCTTCATGCCGAGGGGAAAGGTGGTTGGTGGCTCGTCATCGATCAATTCCATGGTCTATATGCGCGGGCACCCGCTTGACTATGACCGCTGGGCCAGTGAATGCAATCTGACGCAGTGGAGTTACGAACATTGCCTTCCATACTTCAAAGCAGGTGAAACATCGGATCGAGGTGGCGATGCGTGGCGCGGCAACAGCGGCCCGCTGGGGGTTTCCAAGGGAAGTTTCAAAAATCCTTTGTATGACGCCTTCATCGAGGCAGGCGATCAGGCAGGACAGGGTCGTTCTGACGACCTGAACGGTTTTAATCCTGAAGGTGTTTCGCGACTGGATGCAACCAGGAAGAATGGCAGACGATGCAGCTCGGCCGTAGCGCATCTCAGGCCGGCTTTGAAACGTGGAAACGTGACGCTGCTGGTCAAGGCCATGGTCAAGCGGATACTTTTCACCGGAAACCGTGCATATGGCGTTGCCTTTGATCACCAGGGCGCGGAACGCATCGTCCATGCCGGCACACAAGTCATCCTGTCGGGCGGGGCTGTCAATTCACCACAACTTCTTATGTTGTCGGGCATCGGGCCCGCCGATCACCTGATGCAGTTGGGCATCTCGCCACTGGTCAATTTGCCGGGTGTGGGAAAAAACCTGCAGGATCATGCCAGCGTAATCCTGCAATACGAGTGCAGGAAGAGTTTTCCAATTCACAAGGTGGATGCGCCGTGGCGCAAGGTTGCAGCGGGAGTGCAATGGGTGTTTGCACGATCGGGTATTGCGGCATCCAATATCTGGGAAGCCGGCGGTCTGATCCGCGGCAATCACAAGGTAAGCTATCCAAACCTGCAGTACCATTTCGGGCCGGTTGGATTTGAATACAATGGTGGCGAAATCACTCTCCTGCAGGCCTTCGCCATTCATGTCGATCAACTGCGTCCACGCAGCAGGGGTGCCATTTTGCTCAAATCCGGAAACCCGTATGACAAGCCGGCGTTGCATTTTGAGTATCTGGCAGATCCACATGATCTGGAGGAACTTGTCGATGGGGTAGTCAAGACGCGTGAACTGGTCGCACAAAGCGCATTTGATGACCTGCGAGGAGCCGAACTGGTCCCCGGTCCGCAGGTGGCCAGCAATGCGGAAATTCGTGACTGGATCCGCTCGGCGATGAGCACTGATTTTCATCCCTGTGGCACCTGCCGGATGGGGTTTGACCACAATGCGGTCGTCGACGACCAGATGAGAGTTCACGGCATAGAAGGCCTGCGGGTCATTGATGCATCGGTTATTCCCCAGATCACCAGTGCCAACCTGAATGCGCCGACATTGATGATCGCGGCACGTGCGGCAGACTACATTCTTGGTTCACCGCAGCTAGCCCCGCTCAAGGCAAAATTCGCTTTCCAGTAGCGTCTGGAATATCCGGACCGGGTAATTTTGTCCGGTGACCTCAAAACACCGAAAGGGAGACTGCCGTTTGACGCAGGTCAAGGGCCGATCCGGAAAAATCATCATGATGGCTTTGACAGGAAACCGGGGACCGGACGATTGGTGCAAGTGATGGTTCAGTGATGAAGATGGCGGAAATGAATTTGCCAAAGCTCACATTCAATGGTGCTGCTATGATGCGGGTCCAGTTCAGAGCAACGCAGAGAGTGGCTAAAGCGAGGATTGCATGATGTTGAAGACGGGTTTCAAGCAGTTGCTGGCGCAGGCAAACGCCGTCATCGAAACCGTTTCAGTGCAGGACTTGCCGTACCTGCAAGATGATCCGGACGTGGTGATCGTTGACGTCCGCGATGCCTGGGAACGCGAGGCGGAAGGCACGATCCCAAATTCGATACTTGCATCGCGCGGAATGCTTGAGTTTCATGCAGACCCGGAATGCCCGGCGCATATTGAGGCGCTTGATCCTGCCAGGCGCATTGTGTTGTATTGCGGGACCGGTGGGCGCTCAACGCTTGCCGCCAAGACGCTCCAGGATATGGGGTTTTCCGATGTACTGTCGCTGGCTGGCGGGTTTGCCGCGTGGCAGGCTGCGAAAAGTGGGAAAGGCTAGGTATCATGGCGTTTGACGACCTGATTACCCGAATAAATCTGTTCTTCAGCCAAGCTGAAAACGAGGCCGAGGATGCGCATCAGGTGCTTGAGCAATTGCATGCCGAGCTGGCTCAGTTGAAGGCAACCGGGCAACCTTTGCCGGCGGACCTGGTTCGACTGGAGGCGCTGCTGGATCAGGAGTTCAAGTCCAGAGTGGTCAGGAAATAGCCGGACTTTCCGAACCGTTTTCGGCAAATGGCTTTTAGCACTGTTTGTTTTCACCAGTTGGCCGAGTTTTATGATTTCGATCAATGCGCACGCGCATGATCTGGTTGCAGGATATGTCCACCGACGCTGCAAGGAGGATATCTCGTGAACCCGAAAACGTTTGTCGTCAGTCTCAATGATATCGGCAATCAGGAACATCTGCTGGCCACCTGCAGTTCGCTGGCGGCTCATCATGGCGCCCATGTCACAGGCGTATTCATCATACCGTCTGTCGAGGTCTATGCCGTCTATGGCGGTATAGCCATGGCAGATGTGGTGGACGATCAACGCAAGCGCTATCAGTCAATGGCGACGGAAGTACGCGAGAAGTTTGAGCGTACGATGAAATTGAACTCACTGTCCTATGACTGGCGTGAGCTTGACGCATTAAGCTCGTCCATCGGGCGAGAATTTGTGCAGCAATGCCGGCTGGCTGACATTGTCATGATTGGACAGGTTGTTGCCGACAAGACTTGTGGTGTGGAACCGGGTTTCGCCGAGTATGTGGTAATGGAAGCGGGCCGTCCGGTGCTGTTGCTGCCGCGCGGCAAGTCATTCGAGACCATCGGAAACAAGGTGCTGATGGGTTGGAACGGAAGCAGGGAGGCTGCACGCGCCTGTTTTGATGCCCTGCCGCTTCTGTCGACGGATTGTGAGGTTGATATTGTCTGGGTCGATCCGCAGAAGCAACGTGGTTTGGCAGGCAGTTTGCCCGGGGCGGAACTGGCAACCACTTTTGCCCGCCACGAAGTCAGGGTCACCGCGGAACCGATGCCGACTGCGGACTCGGATGTCGGCAGGGCCTTGCTGACACGGGCTGGAGATACCGGGGCTGATCTGCTGGTCATGGGGGCTTATGGGCACTCCAGAGTGCGCGAGTTCGTATTTGGCGGCGCAACACAACACGTACTCAACAACATGACGGTTCCGGTGTTGATGTCGCACTGAGAATTGCTCGCTGGCCTTAACCTAGATTTGCTTATGGAGACAATTTTTGATGACTGTGAAACAAATTCGTATGGAACTCGCCCGCGACCGTGATTTCCCGCAGGGCAGCCGCGAGCATGGCTATATCCTCCTCGCCCCGCTGGACAACATGGACCGGATCGATGCTGCCGAGTGGAAGAGCAATCGCGAGAAATGCAGGGTTACGCGGTTCTGGGGGGGCGACGAGCGTGAAGTCGGACACCTGGTACGCAAGCCAGGAGGCGCATGGGCATTTCACTACGACATCCACGGCAATGAAGATGATGACGAGACCGGTTACCGCTTTGGAGACGAGCGCTTTCGGCCCGGTGAATATGTGTCGATCCGCGAACAGGACGGCGAAATGCGAACTTTTCGCGTTATCACGGCGACGGATGTTCGCTGATCCGCACCATTTGCGGTGCGCGCAGACGGTGGATGACTACCGTCAGGCAGGATACTCGGATGACGGATCGGCCAGTTCACAAAGATCATGAAGAGCAATATCACGCCGAGGTCATTGCATTTCTCCGGGAGCCCGCCTCATACCCGGGCGGTGTCCCGTCCGTTGATGTCATAGAAACCCACGCCGCGATGGTTTTTCTGGCAGGGCATGAAGCCTTCAAGATCAAAAAAGCCGTGACTTTTCCGTACCTCGACTTCGGCTCGCCGGAGAAACGCAAGGTGGCTTGTGAATATGAACTAAAGATCAATCAGCCCCACGCCCCAATGATTTATCTCGACGTTGTGACAATCACTCGCGAGGCAAACGGCGGACTTGCGATCAATGGGTCGGGGGAGCCAGTTGAGTGGGCTCTGCACATGCGGCGTTTTCCGGACAATTCGCTGCTTGCACATGCAGTCGGCGCCGGTGGCGTGAAAACGGGCTTTCTGGATCGTCTGGCCGACGAGATTGGCAGATACCATGCAGTGGCACCCGTCGTGCAGGATCACAATGCAGCCAACAGGATGAGCGCCATTGTCGATGAACTGTCCGGGGCGTTTCGAGAGGCCACAGGGGCCTTACCCTCTATCGCAGTGGAGCGCTTCGAGAATGCAGCGAAAACCGCACTGCGCGATTGCGGAGACCTGCTGAACGAACGTGGCAGGCAAGGTCATGTGCGTCGCTGTCACGGTGACTTGCACTTGTCCAACATTGTCATTCTCGATGATCAGCCAGTGCTGTTCGACGCCATCGAATTCAACGATGAGATAGCAACCGTCGATGTTTTGTACGACCTGGCCTTTCTGCTGATGGACCTCGGTCATCTCAACGAAAACGACTATGCAAACCGCGTTCTGAACCGCTACCTGTCACGGACCGGCAATGGCGAACATCTGGCCGGATTGCAGGCCATGCCGCTGTTTATGGCCTGTCGGGCCGGTGTGCGGGCCATGGTGGCTGTTACACTGTTGCAACAGTCCATGGTGGCTGGCCAGCCGTCAGAAGCAGCCGTCGATGCGGGTACCTATCTTCTTGAGGCGATAAACTTTCTGGAACCTCAGCTCCCGCGGTTGATCGCGGTTGGAGGATTGTCAGGCACTGGCAAAACATCTGTCGCCCGCGCGCTTGCGCCGCGAATAGCACGCTGTCCCGGTGCTTTGCATCTGAGAACCGACGTCGAACGCAAGCGGATGTTCGGTGTTGGCGAAACGACAAGGTTGCCGGAAGATGCATACACGCGGGAGATCAGCGATCAGGTCTATGGGGAGGTTATCAAAAAAGCGACAACTGCCTTGCAGGCGGGGCATACGGTAATTGTGGATGCGGTTTATCTGGATCAGGATGAGCGTTCCGCCATTGAACAGGCAGCCGCGAACACAGGAACGTTATTTACGGGATTGTGGCTCGAGGCTGATGAGGAGCTTCTTGTAAAGCGGGTGACCGAGAGGCGTGGAGATGCATCTGACGCCACTGCGGATGTTGTCCGGTATCAGACCAAACGCCCCACCGGACCGATCAGCTGGCGAAAAATCAATGCCGAGGGGGAACTGAAAGAAACCATCGAGCGGGCCCTGAAAACCCTGTGAACGCGGCTATGCAGAGTCGGCACTGCAACTCAAATCGACCAAACTGCTCGATAGCCAGACCATGATTGATGCAGGTCAAGGCAGGCAGCGGCAATGCCATTCAAGGTGATAATGATGACAAGGATTCGGGCAGGCATACCTGCCGGGGACATCGTAAAAAGTCATTGCTGGAGAGAGAAATGCGACGGTTCAGAAAGATCCTTTATGTGCATGAGGAGAATTCGCCGGTCGCCCTGGAAACCCTGCAACTGGCATTGAAAATTGCAGAGAAGAATACAGGCCGGGTTGATCTTGTTACGGTGCTTGAACCACCGTCGGTCACGTTTGCCTCCAACATCTCCTTGTTGCTGCAATCAGGCTGGCTGAAAGAGTCAAGAGAACAATTGCGGCAACTTGGCCTTTTGGCGGACCCGCAAGGCAAACTCAATACAAAAGTCATTGAAGGCAGACCGCATATTCAGGTGGTGCGCGAAGTGTTGAAAGAGGCTTATGACCTTGTCATCAAGCCAGTTGGGCCAAGCGGTTTCATGGACCGTTTGCTGGGGCGCCTCGACATGCGTTTGTTGCGCGATTGCCCGTGCCCGGTGTGGTTGTCGAAGGGCGAAGCCTACGGCGCCTTTGACAACGTGCTGGCGGCAGTTGATGCCGGTGGTGAGATTTTCCTGGAAGACCACACGGAAAAGCCGAAGGCAAAAGATGCGTTGAACAGGCAAATACTCGAACTGGCTTATTCATTATGCGCGGAAAACAACGCCCGCCTGCATGTTGGCCACGCCTGGTATCCGCCGTTCCTGTCACCCTACAGCCGGGCGAGAGCCAACATCCCGCAAAAGGAAATCGATGCTTATTTCAATACCGTCAAACGTACGCATACAGGCTGGCTTAAGCTTTTGTTGGAGGAGGCCGCCGATTGGGTCGGCATGGATGTTGTTGAAAGCGTAAAGACGAAGTTGCATTTGCCAAGAGGCGAACCGGCGACAGAAATTCCGAAACTGATATCAGACGTTCAGGCGGATCTGGTGATCATGGGTACGGTTGTGCGAACCGGGATTTCCGGTCTGGTAATGGGGAACACGGCGGAGAGCATACTGGATCGCGTGACCTGTTCCGTGCTCGCGGTCAAGCCAGAAGGATTCGTATCCAGCGTGACACTGGATGAATGAGCCGTTCCATATGATTCCCGGCAGCCTGGCAAACCGGCAAAGGACGGAATTTCAGGTCGGTCCAATTTCTCCCTGCAACCGATGTTCAAAGGCGCGCGATCCTATCGCGCAGGAACGCCTTCTCCAGCTTGTTGTCCGACAGGTTGATGGCTGTGATGAAGGTTTTCCTGGCCTCATTCGTCTTGCCGGCCCGAGCCAGTATGTCAGCACGGGCTGCGAAGTAAGGCTGATAGCCATCAAGTACGCCGGCGGATGCCGCCTCGCTGAGCATCGACAGTGCTGCCTCCGGTGATCGCGAATAAGATACTGCAACGGCCTGATTTACCCGCACGACGGGCGACGGTTGGATTGTGTATAACAGATGGTAGAGGGCCTCTATCTGGACCCAGTCGGTTTCGTGCCATGTGGGGCTTTGAGCATGTACCGCGCTGATTGCTGCCTGCAACTGGTAGGGTCCGAGACGCTGCATTGGTAAGACGCGCTCCAGAATCCTTGCTCCTTCGGAGATTTTTGCCTTGTCCCAGCGCCCGCGGTTCTGATCCTCCAGCGGGATTAATTCACCCGACTTTCCAGTACGTGCAAAGCGCCGGGAATCATGCAGCAGCATTAGTGAAAGCAGGCCTTCGGTTTCAGCATCTTCCGGCATGAGCTGGTTGATGATGCGTGCCAGACGGATGGCCTCTTCGATCAGGTCTGTTCGTGTGAGCCGGTCGCCTGCCGACGCGGAATAACCTTCATTGAAGATCAGGTAGATGACCCTGAGCACTGATGCGGTCCGCTCCGGCAAAACGTCGTTGCCGGGACACCTGTAGGGAATGCCAGCTAGTCTGATCTTCTTCTTTGCTCGCACAAGCCGCTGTGCCATGGCTTCGGGCTTGTCGAGAAATGCGAGTGCTATTTCCTGTGTGGTCAAGCCACCCAGAGTGCGCAGGGTGAGAGCTACCCTGGTCTTTTCCTCCAGCGACGGATGGCAACAGGTGAAAATCAATTCCAGTCGCTTGTCCGGGATTATCTCCGCCTGGAATTCGTCGGCAGGCACGTTTCCCAGATCAGCAAGATATGAAATCTCCTGCTGCCTGGCGGCGAAGTTTTTCTGGCGTCGCAGCCGGTCGACGGCTTTTCTGCGGGCTGCAGTTATGAGCCAGGCGGCCGGAGAATCTGGCAAGCCGTGTTTTTGCCAGTGGCTTATGGCCGAGACCACGGCGTCCTGCAGACAGTCTTCCGCCAACTGGAAATCGCCTACCGTATTTATGAGCGAAGCGAGAATGCGCCCCCACTCTTCACGAACGGTTCTGTCTATGGTCCGTTGCAGATCAAGAGGGGGCAGCATGTCGGACCTCAGCGCCTGCTAACTATCCCAGATCATTACCGGGCGAACTTCAACGTGACCGTGTTCGGCTGTGGGGATCATGGCAGCATATCTGACGGCCTCGTCGAGATCTTCGCAGTCGAGCAGATAGTACCCGCCCAGTTGTTCCTTGGTTTCAGCGAAAGGTCCATCCATTGTCTCGGTTTTGCCGCCTTGCACGGAAACCGTGGTGGCAGTCGCGATCGGCTGCAGGGCGTCTCCGGCTACAAACTTGCCTGCCTGTTTTACGTCTTCGGTAAAGTCGACGTAACCTTTCATGAATGGTCCGAATTCGTCGGTTCCCGGTTGTGGGCCTGATCCCTCTGTCGCGTAAATTAGAAGCATGTACTGCATTTGATTTCTCCTTGTGATGCACCAGGGCCATCATGGCCTTGTACATACCAGACGAACGGGATTGCTTGAAATCGACATGTTTATAGAATTTTTTCTAACGGCACCAAAAAGAGCCCGGGCCTCAGGTGATCGCGACAGGCGTCTTCCGCAAGAACGGAGAAGAATTCCGACGTCCGGTCGTGACACAGTGCGAGTTACGGACCGCGCGTTGCCGCGCTGTTCTGAAGGGGCCTGATCTCAGGTTATTTCACGGTCATGCAGGTGCAAGGGGCATTCTGGCTTACCTTGTGTGACACGCTTCCAAGCAACAGACTGGCAAGACCACCAAGCCCACGCCTGCCCGTTACAATCAGGTCTGCTTTGGATTTTTCAACCTGCCGCAGAATTTCGTCAGCCGGGTCGCCGTTGGCAATGACACATTCGGCGGGGCTGCAGCCCTGTTTTTTGGCTTGCTCGACAGCTTGCGCCATGACCTGTTTTCCAGCTGCGGCAATCTTTTCCTCAGTGGGTGGAATTGCCACTGCGCCGGAGCCTACCACTATCGCTGCGGTCTCAAGCTCCGGGGAGTGGACCAGATGAATTTTTGACTTGTACTTGTTGGCGATATCGCAAGCTGTGGCCAGCGCGTGTTCAGCCTGTTCGGATCCGTCAATTGCAACGACGATAGTGTTAAACATGTCAATCACCTCAATGTTGATGATGGCTGCCATGTTAAGCTGGAGAAAATGAAATATCTTGACGCAGATCAATCGTCAGGATCAGGAGTTTGCCGTTGGCATCCGGTTCCACGCGTCCAGTGCCGCAATTTTGTAGGCTTCTGCCAGAGTGGGATAGTTGAAGGCATTTTCCACGAAGTACTCCAGGGTGCCCTGGAGATTGAGCACCGCCTGGCCTATATGGATCAGCTCGGTCGCGCCCTCGCCGACGATATGGCAGCCCAAGAGCCTGCGGCTCTTGAGTGAAAAGATCATCTTCAGCATGCCGGTGTTGAGGCCCATTATGTGTCCACGCGAAGTTTCCCGGAACCGCGCTATGCCGCATTCGTAAGCGATATTGCGCTCCTGAACCTCTTCTTCCGTCATGCCGACCGTCGACATTTCAGGTACCGAATAAATGCCATAGGGGAAAAATTCGGGCGGATTGTGTGCGGGCTCACCGAACGCATGACAGGCGGCAATTCTTCCCTGTTCCATCGAGGTTGACGCGAGGCTGGGAAAGCCGATTACGTCACCGGCGGCATAAATTCCCGGCACATTTGTTTCGAAAGTTCCGGCATCGACCTGTAACCTTCCGCGATCATCGGCATCCAGGCCGCAGGCATCAAGGTTGAGACCGGCGGTTGATCCAATTCTGCCGGCTGCGAACAGAACCATTTCAGAGCGAATGTTTCGACCTCCCTGCATCTCAACCTCGCATCCGCCATTTTCCAGTCTGGTGATGTTCTCAACCTTGCGGCCAAACCGCAGCACCATCCCCCGGTCCTTGATCTGGTGGGTAAAATCATCAATCAGTTCGCGGTCGATGAAATCAAGCATGGTATCGCGTGGTTCGACAACGGTGACATGCACATCCAGTGAACTGAAGATGGTGGCATATTCTATTCCAATTACTCCTGCGCCGATTACCGTTATCGTACGGGGCAAACGGTCCAGGTTGAGAATTTCATCACTGTCAAAGACACTCGTCGCGTCAAATGGCACATGGGCAGGGCGCAAGGGGACGGTTCCGACAGCCAGCAGAATTCTATCGGCAGTGAACGAGAGTGTTTCACCTTCATCTCCAACAACCTCAATGGCATGTTGATCGACAAAGCGTGCCTCGCCATTGAGGGTTGTTACCTGGTTGCGGGCAAACTGATGCTCCAGAACCTCAATCTCGTGATTGAGGGTAATATGCAGGCGCGCGCGCAGGTCGTTGGCGGTCAGGTCCTGTTTGACGCGATATGATCTTCCGTAAAAACCGCGTTCACGCCAGCCGGACAGGTTCAGTGCGGTTTCCCTGAGTGTCTTGGATGGAATGGTTCCGGTGTGTACGGAAACGCCGCCGACACGTCTTCCGCGTTCAACGACCAGAACCTTCCTGCCGAATTTTGCAGCCTGAATCGCCGCGCGGCGTCCGGCTGGTCCGCTGCCGATAACAATGAAGTCGTAGTGTTCCATGGCAATTCTGTTCCAACCCGGTCTGCCGATGCAATTCAAGGGAATCACTGCAACTGCAGCGCCTTGACGCATTCGATCCCATATCATGAAGAATGTCTTCGGAAGCAGGGCTGCTCCGATTCATCTCGACTGTCACCGGTCAGTCTTATTGATCTTTGCGGCAATCGCAATGCACCGGTGACCAAAGATTCACTTCTCTTGCCTGGTTCTGAGATGTCGTTTCAGGACATTTACCATCCCTTGCACCTCATCCTCCTTGAGACGACCATGATTAGCGAGAAACAGAACGATATCGCGCTTCGAATAACGTCCCATCAGCCGGGTATCATCGATGATGAGTTCGCTGCGGGAGAGCTTCACTGCCCTGTCATGGCAGATTCGGCACTTCTTTTGAAAAAGCCCTCCCGACTGCTGGATGCTGATGAAATGGACCATGATGGTCGCCACCTCGGCCGGCGTCAGCCTGCCATGATCCGCATCCAGAAATGCACGTACCTCGCGGCCGGTCTCGCGACCGATGAGGTTGCCATTTGACATTACCAGGTTTTTCCGCACGAAGGTGCCTGCATGCGGTGCGTGGCAATCGCCGCATCGCTGCTCATACAGCTTGTGTGGATCAATTGATTGCGCAAAGGCCACTGCCGGCATTGCTGTCGAGATTGCGAGAAAGCAAGGCGCGCTTTTTCCGAGTAATCCAGATACAATCCGGCGCACGTAACCGGGGTTTTCAATGCTCGTCAAAAGTCCCACAGCGCGTCTCTTCCAAGGGTGAATTCTCAATTCATACTGTAGCGATCAGGGACTGCAATTGCCTTGACCGTCATCAAATGAATACAGGTCGTCTGATGATTGGCTTGTGTCGTCTTTTTTGAGCGTCGCACGCAAGCTGCCTACCGCAAGTGAACCGCGGCAATTAGACTTCCATCCTGTTCATTCTCTTGTTCGCCGAATTCTAGCCGTCAGCGGCCGCCACAGCGGCGTCTGGGACAGGAGCATGAGGACGAAGGCCGTTGTCAGCATAAATGAGATGGGATGGGAGACGAAATCCCAAAGGAAAGTGCCAATATCGCCGCGTGCACCGATCATGGCCCGCCGGTAGTTTGAGTCCATCATTGGACCGAGGATAACGCCGAGAATTATCGGTCCGACCTGAAAGCCGTAAGTCTTGAGAAAATAGCCGATCACACCAAACCCGAGCATCCAGTAGACGTGCGACGGATTATTCTGGATTGCATAAGTGCCCACTGACGAGAGCACAATTATGAGTGGTATCAAAACGGCTTTGGGGCACTCGATAATTTTTGTGAATATCCGAACGCCTGTGAGCCCAAATATGAGCAGGAAGACATTGGCGAGAAGCAGGTTACCGACGGTGAACCAGAACAGATGCGGTGTCTCGATGAGCATCAGCGGCCCGGGCTTCAAGCCGTGAATAAACAACGCTCCGATAATAACGGCAGTTACCGCATCGCCCGGTATTCCCAGCGTCAGCATTGGAACAAACGCACCTCCAACGGCTGCATTGTTGGCTGCTTCCGGCGCGACCAGTCCTTCTTTTGCCCCTTCTCCGAACGGTACTTCCGGGTTGGGCGTGGTTCGCTTGGCATCATCATAGGCCAGCAGAGCGGCAATATCGCCGCCGGTACCGGGAAGCGCACCAATTATCGTGCCAATGCCGGACGCGCGCATGGCCAGCCAGAAATACTTCTTCACATCCGACAGTTTGGGAATGATCCGGTCGATCTTCTGCTTGATCGTTGCGAGATCGAGATTGTGCAACTGGACCAACGCTTCGGCAACACCAAAGAATCCGATCATGGCCGCGATATATGGGACACCTCCCATCAGTGTGATTGAGCCGTAGGTGAAGCGCCCTTCCGCCGTCATGGGATCAAGCCCCACCATCCCGATCAACACGCCGAGTGCGCCGGCGAACGCGCCCTTGGCAAAACTCTCTCCTGACAGAGTTCCGACGAGCAGGATGCCTATGAGGCCGAGTAACAGATAATCCCGGGAATTGAACTGGATCGCGAAACTGGTGATCAGCGGCGCCATGAGAGCCAAAGCGAGGATTCCGACAAATCCGCCGAATACCGACATGACCGTTGTCAGTCCGATGGCCTCTCCCGCCTCGCCACGCTTGGCTAGCGGATACCCGTCAAACGCGGTTGCGATGGCGCTGGGTGCGCCAGGAATATTGAGCAAAATGGCGGTGCGGGCGCCACCATAAACGCCACCAATGAATACGCCTGCGATCAGCGCCAAGGCTTCATTGACCTGCCATTTGAACGTGAATGAGATCAGGATGGAAGTTGCCATCGTCACCGACAGACCGGGGATGGCTCCAACGTAAATGCCGGCCAGCGTTCCTGCTGCCGTAAGGAACATCAACCAGGGATCCAGCCAGGAAATCGAGAGATTGGCGAGTGCTTCCATGTCAGATGATGCCCCGGATCATGCTGCCGCCCGGCAGCACGACCTGGAAGACCATGCGGAAAACGATGTAAACAATCGCCAGGGAGGCCAGGGTGAGCGCAGCTGAAATGACAGGTCCCTTGCGCCAAAGCAGCCAGAACGAAGCGAAAAGGAAAACCGCCGAGCTGAAGACAAAACCAATCAGGGGCATGGCGACAACGTAAGCAAGGATGAAACCGACGACCACGAGTAATCGTAGCGGAACAATGTCTCTCAAAAATGACGATTGCCGATCCTGTGAGGTCGATCCCTTGGCCATCAATTCGCGCATGATGACCAATGAACTCAGCAGCATTGTCGCTGAAGCCAGCATGGGAAAGACACCCGGCTCAGACAGGCCGCGCAGACCTGATATTGCATAGGACTGCCAAAACGCAGTGACGCTGAAGACGATCAACAGGATTGAGAAAACCATTTCACCCGGACGCCGTAAGGACTCCTTTTGCGCGCCGCTCATCGGCTGTTTCCTTCCAGGGATATTGATTTTTCAGTTGGCCAGCCCGTCGGAAACGGGCTGGCCTTTGGTGAGAAATACAAGCCGATCAGCCAGCGACTGCCAGATATCACGGGCGCATAATGCCGAGTTTTTCCGGGCTCACCTTGGCGGCGCCGGAATCCTGCAATGCCCAGGCTGTGACTTGCTGCCACTTTTTCACAAATGCGGCAGCTTCATCGCCAGAAATGTTCATGACAACATTGCCCTTGTTTGCCATCAAAGTGGTGAAGGTTTCGCTTTTGGCTGCGGTGTCAAACGATGCCACCAGTTTTGCTTTCACGTCATCCGGAACATCCTGTCGTACAAAGACCCCATAAAACGGACCCCATGGCAGAAACTTCGCCATCTCAGGCAATGCATCGGTGATTGCGGGAACATCCGGCAGTGTGGCCACCGGTTCAGGGTTCACCACAGCAAGTACACGCATTTTGCCAGCCTGAACCTGAGCAGCTGCGGCCGAAATACCTGCCGGCATGAAGTCGACTTCGCCGCCCAGCATGGCAGTCAGGCCGGGGCCTTCGCCACCAAAGGGAATAGCAGTCACATCAAAGTCGGCGGAGTTTTTGATCAGGGCAGCAATAGTGCTCGGCAGACCACCAGGGCCTGTGGATCCCATTTTTACGGCACCCGGGTTGGCTTTTATGTCAGCCAGCAATTCCTGCATGGTCTTGTATTTTGATTCCGTGGTGACGGCGATAACAGCAACACCGCGGCCCAGAATGTTGACAGGGTAGAATTTCGAGTAGTCGAGATCTGCGACACCCATGATCGGGTGTAGTTGCGGGTTTTCCGCGCCATACAGGAACGTATAACCGTCGGCAGGTGCCGCATTGACAAATGCGGTTGAAATCGCGCCGGCACCGCCAGATTTGTTGAGCACCACAATCGGCTTGCCCAACGCTTCTTCAGCGGCCGGGTTTACGGCACGGGCAACCGTGTCCGTAGCGCCGCCAGCACCCCACATCACGACGCCGAGCACTTCTCGCTCGGGATATTCAGCTGCTAGAGACGGGCCAGCCATCAGCGCCAATGCGAGCGCTGCTCCAAGTAGTCTTTTCATTCAAAATCCCTCCCAGGATATCGGCGCGTAGTTGTTGCCGGTAGAACAATTCAACCAGCCCGCTCCATCAGCGCCCATTGATGGTGCAGCAGAAACTGCAATCATTGGGCGTTAGCGAAAATAATGCAATGTTGCAAAAGTACCTGGAAAGAATTGACAGCAATTTCCTGCAAGGGATCCACAGCAACCTCGCTGGTGGAGATGAAGCTAAGTGAGCAATTTTCTGTAAGAAAATTTTATATTTCTGGTTAATTTTTATCTCTTTCCGTTAGAAAATCAAAAATATATAGATAGAGCGGTGATAAAATCCGGCCAAATAGCGGAGCAGTGATTTGTTGTCCGATTCAGCTGATATGGAAGTCTCGGTCTGGCGTGGCGCCGGCGTTGCGGGCCAATTCGAGAACTTCAAGGTTCCGGCACAGGAAAACCAGACTATTCTGGATGTGGTTGCCTGGATTCAACAAAACTGCGATCCGACGCTGTCTTATCGCTATGCGTGCCGTGTTGGCATGTGCGGATCCTGCGCCATGATGGTCAACGGCGTGCCGCGCTGGACCTGTCGGACGCATGTCAAGGTGGCGCTGCAAGGCAACAGGATCAGCATCGGTCCGCTGCGCAATCTGCCGGTCATCAAGGATCTGGCGACGGATATGGATCCGTTCTTTGACAAATGGATATCAGCAGAGGGCGTGCATCACCCGACCAGGTCGCGCGACGATGCGATCGAACAGATTGATCCGGAAGATCATGCGCGCCGGCAAGCAAACGAGGGGATTGAGTGTATCAACTGCTCGGTCTGCTACGCTGCCTGCGATACCGTGGCCGGCAGTGCCGACTATCTGGGGCCAGCCGCCCTGCAACGTGCCTGGACACTTTTCAATGATGCAAGAGATGCCGGCAGGGTGAGCATTCTCGAGGCAGTGTCTGGCAAGGGTGGTTGCCACAACTGCCATAGCCAGGGCAGTTGCAGCCAGTATTGCCCCAACGATCTGAATCCGATGGCAGCGATTGCCGGGCTGAAACGCGAGACAGCGTTGTCGTTTTTCAAGAGGCGGACCTGAGCATGCTGACAGTCAGGCTTTACATGCTTCAACGCATCACCGCACTGCTGATGGCGCCGCTGGTGCTGGGCCATCTGGCGGTGATGATCTATGCGATTCAGAGCGGCATATCGGCGGCCGAGATTCTGGGCCGCACCCAGGGCAGCATCGCCTGGTTTCTGTTTTATGGCGGGTTTGTTGTTGCTGTGTCCGTACACGCGGCAATCGGATTGCGGGTAGTTGTTCACGAGACATTCGGCCTCAGGAACACCTTGCTCGACCTGTTTACGTGGGCTGTGGCTGCAGGCCTGTTTCTGCTTGGTGGGCGGGCCGTGATGGCGGTGACCTTGTCATGATACGGCCGCACCGCACCCACGCCCTTTGGTACGCCTTCATTCTGCACCGCATCTCCGGAGTGGGACTTGCGTTGTTTCTGCCGGTTCATTTCTACACATTATCGCTGGCCCTGACGGCGCCCGGGCGTCTGGACGAATTTTTCCGGTGGACTGATACAGCAGCGGTAAAGTTTGCCGAGTTCGGTCTCGTGTTCCTTCTGGCCCTGCACATGTTTGGTGGTTTGCGTCTGATGGCACTGGAATGGCTGCCCTGGTCAGACAGACAGAAGACCCTGGCGGCGGGTGCAGCAGCGATATCATTTCTGATTTCAGGCCTGTTCCTTTTGAGAGCGATATGACCATGTTGCCAACGAGATCCATTGAGCGCCATGACACCGACATTCTTATCCTGGGAACCGGCGGGGCAGGGATGTTTGCGGCTTTGCATGCGCAACAGTCGGCTGCACCCGGCACCAAGATCACCATTGCGGTAAAAGGCCTGATCGGCAAATGCGGCTGCACCCGCATGGTGCAGGGCGGTTACAATGTAGCCCTTGGCGGCGGCGATACCGTCGAACGTCATTTCATGGATACCATCATTGGCGGCAAGTGGCTTCCCGATCAGGACATGGCATGGAAATTGTGCGAACAGGCGGTGGTTCGGATCCGGGAACTGGAAAATGAGGTGGGCTGTTTTTTTGATCGTAATGCCGATGGCTCGCTTCACCAGAAGGCTTTTGCCGGCCAGACAGCCGACCGTACAGTCCACAAAGGCGATCTGACAGGTATTGAAATCATCAACCGTCTGATGGAGCAGGTGCTCAGCAAGCCGGTTGAAAAGCTGCAGGAACACCGCGCGGTTGGCCTGATACCGACAAAGGATGGCTCGTCCATTGCCGGGGTTCTGTTTATCGACATGCGCACCGGCAGGTTCCGCTTCGTACGGGCGAAAGCGGTGATGATGGGTACAGGCGGCGGGCCGACCATGTACAAGTATCACACGCCGTCCGGCGACAAGACGATGGATGGACTGGCCATGGCGCTGCGTGTCGGGCTGCCGCTGCGCGACATGGAAATGGTGCAATTTCATCCGACCGGACTGCTGGCAGGCGATCACACCAAGATGACCGGCACGGTTCTGGAAGAAGGACTGCGGGGCGCCGGCGGCAGATTGCTGAACGGTGCCGAACAGCGCTTCATGTTCGATTATGACGACCTCGGCGAACGGGCCACCCGTGACGTGGTCAGCCGTGGCATATATGCCGAAATGCGCAAGAACAATAAATCGGCAAATGGCGGTGTCTACATTTCGATGGGTCATCTGGGCCCTGAAAACGTGCGTCGGAAATTCAAGGGCATGGTCAAGCGTTGTGCAGACAGCGGCTTTGATCTGGCGGCGGGCCTTGTCGAGGTCGTGCCGACGGCTCACTACTTCATGGGCGGTGTCGTGGTGGACCCCGATACTCGGACTGCAATGGAGGGCCTTTATGTTGCCGGAGAAGACGCCGGTGGCGCACACGGGTCAAATCGGCTTGGCGGCAACGGTGTTGCCAATTCGACCGTTTACGGCGGCGTGGCAGGCGACGTGATGGGTGTCGACATCGCCAACATGCGTTCCTTGCGCGATCCTGATGAGGGAGTTCTTGCAACAGAGATCGACCGCGCGCAGCATCCATTGTCCAGACCTGCGGGAAATGTGCAGCAACTGCGCAACTCCCTGCAGGACATAATGTGGGACGACGTCGGGGTGATGCGAACCGCGACCGGTATGAAGCGTGCGATTTCCGGGGTGGCGGATATAAAGTCGGCATTGCTGGAAACCGGCGTGGCAGCGGAAAACCTGGCTTTCAATCTGACGTGGCATGACTGGTTGAACATGGCCAGCCTGTGTGATGTGTCCGACGTGATTGCCAAGGCCGGGCTGGCGCGCGAGAATTCCCGCGGTGCTCACTATCGCGAGGACTTCCCGGACAGCGGGTCGATGGAAAGTTCCTATTTTACGGTTGCCCGGATGCAGGATGGCAAAGTTGATGTGGCTCGCGAGGCGGTACAGTTTACAATCGTCAGGCCCGGCGAGACCGTTTTGCCCGATGGCGAACCGGAAACGCTGGTGGAGGCTGCTCAATGATCCCGATTGATCTGATTCAGAAAACCGCAGAAACCCTGATGGACAAGGCAGCCATTGAAATCCCGGACGACTACCTGGAAGGGCTCAAGGCGGCAGCCAGTGTTGAGGACGGTGACCTGTCATCATTTGTGCTGCAGGCCATGCTGGAGAACTACAAGGCGGCCAAGGAAGACCGGCGCGCAATGTGTGGCGATACCGGCACGCCACGCTGGTATGTGAAGATGGGCAATGAAACCCAGATTGAAGGCGGGCCGGTCGCACTGGAGGCAGCTTTGCGCCGGGCAACTGCCAACGCTACCAACGGCGTGCCGCTGCGCCCAAATCGGGTGCATCCGCTGTGGCGTACCGACCATGACAACAATGTCGGCATCGGCGCGCCTGAAATTGAGTACGGCTATGAACCCGGCGGTGAGTGGATCGACCTGATTACGGTTCACAAGGGCGGCCTGTTCGGCACGGATTACCGGATGCTGTTCCCGTCGGATGGTATTCAGGGCATCAAGCGGTTCTTCCTCGACAGCCTCGTGGCCTTCGGCAAGCGCGGGCTTGCCTGTCAACCTGCGATCATCGGTATCGGGCTGGGTGGCTGCAAGGATACCTGCATGGTCCTTGGCAAGCGCGCTGCCTGCCTGCGCACGGTCGGAGACCGGAATACGGATCCGCGAATTGCCGAACTGGAACTGGAGTTCACAGAACTGGGCAATTCCATTGGGATGGGTGCCATGGGTTTTGTCGGCAAATCCATGGTCATCGATACGCACATCGAGGTGGGATACTGCCACACCGGCGGCATGCAAATGTCGGTGCATGCTTTTTGTCTGTCTTCGCGCCGGGCGGTTGCGCGGGTATATGCGGATGGGCGTGTGGAACACCGCACCGATCCTGAATGGTTCACTGATTATCAACGCCGGGAGACTGTGGAATGGGAAATGCCCGCAAGCCACGAGAAATCCGCCTGAGCACAACGCCAACCGCGCAAGCCCTGGCTGAACTGCGACTGGGTGACATCGTCTATCTGGACGGGCTGATGTACACGGCGCGCGAAGGTGTCTACATGCGGGCCCTGGAGGACAAAGCCAATATTCCCATGGAATTGCCGTCACAAAGTGCGGCCAACTTCCATTGTTCACCCGCAGCCCGGATCAACCCCGACGGCAGTTTCGAAATGGGTGCGGTGACAGCGACGGCATCGTTCAGGTTTGCCAAATGGCTGCCGGAATGGCTGGCCAAGTCAGGCGCCAAGCTGGTCATCGGCAAGGGCGGCATGAGCAGCAAGGATTACAAGAGCTATTTCGTGCCCAACGGTGCGATTTATCTCAGCACTGTAGGCTACGGAACCGGAGCGCTGCTGGGCCGTGGGGTTGAAAACGTCGAGGCAGTTCACTGGAACGAGGAACTGGGGTTGGCGCAAGCCATGTGGGTGATCCGCTGCAACAGGATGGGCCCGTTCATTGTTGCCTCCGATCTTGACGGGAACTGCCTGTTCGAACGCGAGAATGAACGCATCTCGAAAAACCTTCACAAGGCTTATGAAGGCACCAGGCCGGCGACGCTGAAAAGATTTGGTGAAACCGACGACAAGAGCGACGAACTGATCGGATAATATCGCGAACCGGCGTGCATGTAATCTGGCATTACCGCTCAGGAGAACAGTTCGCCAAACAGTAATACGACACCGGACACCAGCATCAGCAAGATTATCACCCGGCGAAACTGATCGTCGGTCAGGCGTTTGAATGCGGCAATGCCAAGTTGCGAAGAAATCAGGGTCGTTGGCAGTGCAATGGCCAGAAGTTCGAGGATGTGCCAGCTGTACATGCCGTTGAGGGCAAACAGCAAAATTGCGATAGTGAGTACCGTTACATTGAATGGTTGCAAGACCGCCCGGGTTTCGGATTTTGACCAGGGGCGCAACGCGCACCATATGGTGGGCAGGGCGCCTGACAGGGAAGCAGCGCCGCCAAGCAAGCCTCCCAGGAAACCGACAATCACGTCGCCTGCCAGCATCCGGCGTTCAAGCCTGGGCAATGACTTGCGGAACGTGAAGAAGCTGCCATACAGGATCAGGAAACCGGCAATGGTGAGCTTGAGAACTTTCGGATCCAGTACTGACAACAGCGCAACGCCAACGGGTATTCCAAACAGTGCCGGTATCAGGAACCTGGCCAGCCTGAAGGGTTGACCGGCGATGGACTGGCGCACCAGCCACAAGCCCTGGACTCCACTGGCGACGGAGGTTACGACGACCATCGATACAGCCTGGACGGGTGTCATGATGTGCAGCCAGAAACCCAGTGTAAACAATGCCGTGCCAAAACCGGCAAATCCATTGATTAGACCGCCTGCAGCCGCGCCGAGCAACAAAAAGGTCAGGAATTCAGGCGTCATTCCAGGTTACTTTTTGCAGGGTCGGTTGCAACATTTTCCGCATTTGCGACTGCTTTGAGAAGTTTGGCGTGGGTTTCGTCAATCACGCGGGCTTTTTCACTGTCGTCGCGGCTTGTCAGGCCCAAATGCCGCTGTGGTGCATCAGGTCCGAGTGACAGTCGCTTCAGGGGAGGCTGGTTCATGGCGGGCACGCAACTTCTGGGCGCAATCGAAACGCCAAGGTTGCACATGACCATGCTGGAAATGGCATCCAGCCCTTCCAGTTCCATGGTGTCGTTCACATCGATTTTGCTGCTCTGCAGCCACTTCTCTATCATCATGCCCACGACCGCATTTCTGGAGAATCGGATAAACGGGTTGTTCTTGAGGAGATACACCGGATCATCGCTCTCGGTTTCGGTGGACACCAGAAGGTGCATTGGTTCGGTAGCGATCTGGTTCCAGTTCAACCTACGTGGCAGAAGATTGGGTTTTGAAATGATTGCTGCATCAAGGGTTCCCCGTTCAACCTGGCGTAGCAACTCATTGGTCAGTCCAGGTTGTACGCTAACGTGCAATTCGGGGAATTCGGTCTTGAGCATGGACATTGCTGCAGGGACAAGTCCGGTCAATGTGGTTGGAACCGCGCCAAGCATCAACTTTCCGCGCAATCCATCATCTCCCAATACTGATGGAACCAGACCGTCATATGCCGCGACAACGTCGCGGGCCTTGCTGACAAGTGCCCGGCCTGTCGGGGTCAAAACGGGTGTCCGTTTCGTCCTGTCAAAAATCGCAATGCCCCAGTCTTCTTCCAGGGATTTCATTTGCTGACTCACCGCAGCATGGGTCACGAAGACCGCGTCGGCTGCAGCGCTGAATGTTCCGTTTTCTTCTACGGCGATCAGCGTCCTCAAAACCCGGATAGACAACAGGCGCTCCTTGCGTAAATATTATTTTCAATTCATGGAGCGGCTGCTAGATTTATGCAAGATTTTCTTAATTTTATTTTCCCGATTGGGGCTGTGTTGTTCGGCTGGCGTATTGTCGATGTCATCCCTGGTTTGCGTCGAGTTTGCGTAAAGTTCAAATGATTGGTTGTGTACTGATTGACCCACGGTATGATGAAACAGATCAAGGTCGGCGAAGAGCTGGTGAAGAGGTCTTCGCCCACAACTACCATTTGAAATGAGGTTCAAGAATGAAACGAATTTTCAGTCGCACAGCGATATTTGGTGCTTTTTGCATGGGTGTCGGGCTGACCACTCTGGTGTCCGTGCAGGCTAACTCTCCGCTGCCGGTGCAGAAGGCAATAGATGAAATCGGGGCGGCGTTCGCCAGACAGGATTTTGATGAAATCAAAACCTTCTTCGCTCCCGATCATCTGGTCGTGACCACTTACACCGGTGTGAGTCCGGTGAGCGAGTATCTTCCCGATGCGATCAAGAATCTCGATATCAGATCCGCCAAGGTCGAAGATCATCAACTGGTGAAGTTGGGCCCGGGCGTCTACATGCGCACCTATTACGTGGAAAATGAAGGTACATTTCACGGCAAGACCTTGCCGGAACGGGTGCTTGCGACCCAGATATGGGTTCAACGGGATGGCCGCTGGGTGCAGAGGCTGTATCAGGAGACCCCCTTGGCGCCTAAATAGGTTGACGAGCAGGGGATTCAACCTGTTCGATTCCATAGCCAAATAGCGGAACTTGCTTTACATGCTGTAGCGAAACTCGCCTGCAGAAAGTGGGTCTTCATTTTGCTGGAAATTGCAGAGCTTGAAACCAGGCATGTTGGCCCCATCACCGTTGATGTTGCCGGCGGTGAATGTGTCGCTGTTCAGGGTCCGTCGGGAGCAGGCAAGTCCCTGCTGTTCCGCGCCATCGCTGATCTTGATCCCAATACCGGCGATGTCCGCCTGAACGGCAAATCCCGCGAGGAGATGCCGGCCTGTGACTGGCGCAGGCAAGTGTCATTCGTGCCAGCCGAAACGGGATGGTGGGCAGATCGCGTGGGAGACCACTTTGATGCCAGCGGTGATGTTGAAGGCCTTCTCGAGGCTGTAGAACTGGAAGACGCGCTGAACTGGGAAGTAAGCCGCCTTTCGACCGGAGAGCGGCATCGGCTGGGTATCGTTCGTGCGCTGCAGGTCAAACCCGCCGCGTTGCTGCTGGATGAACCAACGGCATCTCTGGATGCACGAATGACAGATGTTGTGGAGGGTTTGATCAAACAGCAACTGGCGGCGGGCGTCTGTGTTCTGATTGTCACGCACGATCCGGAGCAGGCCGGGCGCATTGCCGACCGATCAGTCAAAATGATCGGTGGTCGATTGCAATCCGAAACCGGGGCCGCACGATGAGCGCCTATATTTCATTGTCATACCTGGACCTGGCCGGCGCATCGGTGTTCCTGATCCTGAACGCGGTGTTTTCATATGCTCTGAGGTTGAATCTTGAACGGCAACTGCTGTTTTCAAGCCTTCGGATGGTCGTGCAGCTGCTCATGGTTGGGTTGGTGCTGAAAGCAGTTTTCGCCGCGTCCTCGGCAATCGTCACTCTGTTGATCGCGGTTGCCATGATCATGTTCGCCGGTCGTGAGGTCTGGGCCCGCCAGGAACGGCGGTTATCCGGAATATGGGGTTATGGCCTGGGCGCCGGTTCCATGATGTTTGCGGGAACGATTATAACCGTTTGTGCGCTGGTGACCCAGATCGAACCGGAACCATGGTGGACTCCGCAGTTCGCACTGCCTTTGTTCGGTATGGTGCTGGGAAACACCATGACCGGCGTCAGCCTGGGTCTGGACACGCTCCATGGTGCGGTTTATCGCGAGCGAACGGCCATAGAGGCGCAGCTGCTGTTGGGACGGACCCGCTGGGAGGCTGTGCTGCCTTGCGTGCGGCGTTCCCTGCGCAGCGGATTTACCCCGATCATCAATGCCATGGCGGCGACCGGTGTCGTATCCCTGCCGGGCATGATGACGGGTCAGATATTATCCGGTGTCGACCCGCAGGAGGCGGTCAAATATCAGATTCTGATCATGTTCCTGATCGGCGGTGCGACCGGACTTGGAGTGCTTGGTGCGGTTTTTGCCAGCATCTGGCGGCTGACCGATCATCGTCACCGCATCCGGCTGGATCGCATGCGTGCGAGTTCGACCTGACCAAAGTGCGGACTCATTCGCACCTGGCCGGCATCTGCAGCTATAGCCCGCGCTCGATGGCCTGCAGCAGCCGGAAGCGCAGCCTGCCTGTGTTGCCGGTCAGCGATATCACGAAGCGCACCTGCCCGTGCTTCGAGGTCTTGGCGTAGCCTGCCAGCGTGCGCACGCCGGAGATGCTGCCTGTCTTGTACCGCGAGCCGCCGCGACTGCGGCGAAGCAGTTTGGCATGGGGCGCAAAGTGATGCAGCAGCCTGGCAAGGCCACGGGCCGTGAAGCGGTTTTTTCGGCTTATACCCGAACCCTCATCAAGATGGATGTCTTCGGCGAGGCCGTGTTCGGCGAGGATCCCGCCAGCGACCTGGAGTGACTTCTTGAGGCTGACGGGCCCGCCCAAACGGTGTGCGCCAATCTCCAGAAAAACCTGGTTGGCGATGTAGTTATTCGAGCCGATAAGCATCTGAGAGAGGATACTCGACAGGGCGCGCGACTGGCGGTGCACGTAAACCGGTTTCAGGCCCCCGGGCACGGATCCGGTCGTGATCTTGCCCTTGATGCTGCCGCCGGCCTGCTTGATGAATGCAGCGAGAAGCTCGCCGGCATAGCGCACGCCCACCGCGGCGTCCTGCTGGGTGAGGCTGATGCGGCTGCGACCATTGCGGGCCCGCGCCCGGAACTGGCTGATCGCCAAGGGGGTGATCGGGGTCTGTTTCTCGGCGGAACGGACAGCCTTGCCACGGCGCACGGCGTGGATCGTGTTGAAGTTCACCGCAAGGGCTGAGTTCAGCGCGTTATAGGCCCTGCCGGTTTTCTCGATGCCGGGGATGCGAAGATCGGCCGGGTAGTAGCTCGCGTCGAGCACGATGCCGGTGAGCGGCTCCATGCCGGTAGCGTCAACGAGCTTGGCGGCGAGCAGCGCCAGTTCCTCGGAGATCAGAAACGGATCACCGCCGCCGCGCACATACAGCATCCGGTCGCCGTCCAGGTAAAAGTGGGTCTCAAAGCGGTAGTCACTGCCCAAAACCTGCATAGCCAGCCAGGCGGTGACGACCTTGTTGACGGACGCCGGCACGAAGGGCTTGTCAGCGTTCCGGGCCACCAGCTCGTTGCCCTTTTCATCCAGCACCAGCACCAGAGCCGACGGCGCAAGGGCCGCAATCCTGTCCTTAGCGGCGCTAAGGGCCGGGACGGGCAAAAGGACCAGGAACAAGGCGTAGGCAAGGGCAGGCAGGTGAGACCACATAACGACTCCGGCGCGGGGGTAGCGTATACGACTTACCGATCTATGTTAGCGGCACTCAAACAATAAGTCAGTCAGATAACAGTATTCCCGCTTGCGCACATACTTCGTGAATTCGTCATCGTTGAACAGAGTTCGTTTGCGGGAGTTGCCCGGATGCAATGGTCGATCAGTTCTGAATTTGCTGGCCAGAGCCTGATTGCAGCAAATCTGATAAGGGCAAAGAAGTTTTCAACTGACTCTGCATGTCGAATGATAATTCGGCGGCATTGCTTGATGCGACCGACTGGCCGCAAGAGTGTGATCTGAGTTGGCAAGACACCTGAATTTGCGCCCATGTTCTGTGTGGGTTGATAACTGGCCACTATCCAATTTGGACTTGTTGCAGAGGCCACGCAGATCAACCTGCGACCGACTGGATCATTCAGGCACGCCCGCTATTCGAAGACCCTCAACGAGGTGTTCAAAATAACCTTGATTGTAACCGGGAAGGCTTTGCGCCAGTATCGAAAGAGAAAAGTCCGGCTTCAGCTTGAGCGCCCTAAAAGCAGCCGCGCGAGCATTTTCCAACTTGTCTTGTTTGGCGCACGCTGCCGCCAGAAACAAATATGGCCAATGTTCTCGCTCGTTCTCCCTGATGGCCTTGCGAGCCCATAGTTCAGAAACCTCATAATCATTCAACTGATAGTAGGAGGATGCATTATTTATGTAGAATGTCCACAGCATCGGATCGCTCGGACTCAATTGAATGGCCATTGCGATATGCGGGAGAGATTCTTCGGCGCGGCCGGCGGACTTCAATGCAAACGCCATCCCATGATGTGCGACTGCAAAGCTCGGATTGAGTGCGATTGCCTTCTCCAGGTTGGAAATCGCCGCATCGGTATCACCTGATAGAGCCAAGGCGCGTCCAAGTGCATAATGGGTCAAGGCCTCGCGGTCGTCCAGTTCCTTTGCTTTCTCCGCAGAACGTATTGCTTTCTGCACGGTTTCCGCGGTTGGAGAATGCTGGTCGGTAAATCGCATTATCACATCAGATACTCCCACCAGGGCGCAACCGACGTGGGCAAGCGCGAAGTCAGAATCCGCGGCTAGCGATTTTTCGAATAACTCCCGTGCAGCATCGTTGCCCTGCCTCGTCATCCGATTGAGAAACCAGTTCCCTCTTTGATACAGATCCCATGCGTTGAGACTGGAGGTTGGTTTGTGCTTCGCCCGGTCGCGCTCGGCTCCGCGCAATTCACTATCGATACTGCCGACGATCGTCTCGGTGATCTCGTCTTGCAATGCAAAAATATCGACAAGTTCGCGGTCGTAACGATTGGCCCAAAGATGGTTCGAGCTGGCCGCATCAATCAGCTGGGTGGTAACACGTACCCGATTGCCAGCTTTGCGCACGCTGCCTTCAAGCACATAACGTACACCCAACTCCCGTGCCAGTTGCCTGACATCTACTGCCTTGCCCTTGTGTACGAACGTTGAGTTTCGCGCAATTACCAACAGCCAGCGAATGCGGGACAGTGCTGTTATAATGTCCTCGCTGATACCGTCGGCAAGATACTCCTGCTCAGGATCGCCGCTCATGTTGTCAAATGGCAGCACGGCGATTGATGGTTTGTGGGACACAGCCGGGATACCCGCTGCATCGTCTGACTTTGGCCTCGTTGCGGCATTTGGCTTAGACCATTGCCAGACACGTACCGGTCGGCAGATATTCTTCAGATATTGTTCGCCCAGGTTCTCAAAAACCGCAGTAATCTTTGTGTGTACAGCCTGTTGCACCATGTCCGACACACAAATGCCGCCGGGCTCCGCCAGAGCCTCGAGACGAGAGGCGACGTTGACGCCATCACCATAAATGTCGTCACCGTCGATAATGATATCACCGAGATTGATGCCGATGCGCAGGCAAATCGGGTCATCGGAGTCAGCCAGTTCCGACTGGATCGCGATGGCGCAGTTCACTGCATCGACAACGCTGGTAAACTCGACCAGAGTGCCGTCGCCCATCAGTTTGATAATGCGCCCACCGTGATCGGCGATCTTGGGATCAAACAGATTTGCGCGATGCGCTTTAAGGCATCTAAGTGTTGCTTGTTCGTCGTCCGCCATCAGCTTCGAATAGCCGACAACATCAGCAGCAAGTATTGCGGCCAACCTGCGATCCAAGTTCATTTCCTCCTGGCGCGGAGCTTAGACGCAAAGAGCCACAAATTCCACGCTGCATGGGAATCACAACAGAGCCGATTCCTTCACAGGTATTGCGATGTGTCAAATTGCTGACGAATTTGATGATCAGCGGCGACCTTCACTGGCTCATGTCAGACTTGGCAGTTGTAGCAAGCTACGTCGGTTTGTACCTGGACAGTAGAATACTAGGTTAATTTGCAAACCCAAGTCTGGACGAATGATGATGTGTGTACAGGATATAGTCATCAATTCCTCGGCTAAGACTTTCGGTTATTAACACAATTCAATTTCAGTTACGCATGATGTGTGCGTCGAGTGCCGCCAGGCCTTCGTCGAGACCGCTGCGGCCATAGCCAAGGCGGAAGTGGTCTGTCGGGGCCTCGTTCAGGTCTGACTTGTAAATGCTGCCGGGAAGCAGAAGGACGCCGCTTTCCTCGACCAGTGAACGGGTGAAGTTTTCCACGCCATCTGCGCCCTTGTAGCGCGGAAATGCCATGCAGGATCCATCGGGTGTCTGCCAGTCAAACAAATCCGGGTAACGGGCGAAGAAGGCGTCCCATTTGGGCAGGTTTTCATCGACTATGGCGCAGTTTCTCGCCAGCAAGCTGCCGCGATTGTTCAGGGCAATTTTGGTCAAACGCTCGCTTGGGCCGGAGTTGCAGATCGACAGGTAATGCTTCATGCGCTCCATCCGGCTGATGATGGAAGCATCCCGGCAGGCGATCCAGCCGATCCTCAGGCCCGGCAGGCCATAGGATTTCGACATCACATTCAGTGAAAGCCCGCGCTCATAGACGTCTGCGACGAACGGCAGGTGTTTTGTGCCCGTGCGCCCCAGTCCGTTGAATATCTCATCGTGCAGTATGTAAATGCCGTGTTTCCGGCACACCTCGATCAGCGCCTGATAGCGATCCAGCGGCAGGATCGTGCCGGTCGGGTTGTGAGGGAAGTTGATGGTGACGAGCCTGGTGTTTGGCCGCACCGCTGCAGCTATCCTGTCTATGTCCAGAGACCAGTTGTCATCAGGATCAAGCGGCACGCCGGTGGCTTCGCAGATCGCCAGTGGCAGTGTTTCATGAGACTGGTAATTGGGCGTAACCACAATCGCATGGCTGTCCTTGTCCAGGATCACCGAGTTGGCTGCGAAAATACCTTCGCTGGCACCAGCGAAACACAAGATTTCGTGCGCGGCCCGGTTCCGGAACGTGGACGCGATGGCCTCGCGCAAATCAGGTGCGCCGAAGGTTTCCGTATAGCCCAGCCAGAGGTTATCGAACTCGTCGCGTTCTTCCGGCGTTGCCATGGCCAGCAATTCCCGCATGGAAATGCTCTCGGCATCAGAGGCAGTCAGGTGGTATCGGGCCTGGAACTCCCACCTGGAAAAATGGGCTTCCAGTTTGAAGTCCGGCAATGTGGTCATGCAAATCCGCCCCTGGCTTGATCGTTTGGTGGTTATGAAAGGGTGACAATCCCTTTAACAGGTCCTGCGATCCTTGATCAACGGATTGGGTATTGCCAATGTTTCCAGCCTTGTCGGGGTCCGCAACGTCATTGCTGGAACCATGGGCCATGGTTGGTCCGATAGTCGCACCTGGTCATTTTTTGACTTAAGTCAACCCGGCAGCCGCGGTTTTGTCATTTCCTGTCCCATGGCTGTTGAAGCGGCCTGGCCTCAAGCTGTGCAACTTGTGACGGGCTACAGGAGGAAACGGAAATGTCGGTTGAGGAGGAGAGTGAGGTTCTGGCACTGGAGGCACTCAGTAAAGCGCCTGCAGCATCGCAACTTGCCGAGCCGCTTGATTATATTTTTGCAGAACATTTTCGCCAGCGTGTTCTGTGCAATGCGCTGGATGAGATTGCCGACCAGGAGCGGCCCGATCACCAGTTGATCAAGGCTGTTCTGCGGTTCCTGCGAGTGGATTTCGCCCCGCACATGCAGGATGAGGAACATGATCTGTTCCCATTGCTTCGCAAACGGGCTGAACCGGAAGACCGCGTTGACGACGTGATTGGTCAACTGACCCAGGAGCATGCGGCAGACAGGCTGGATGCCAAGCTGATTACAGAAGGTCTGGCCAAGGTGCTTGCCGGCAAGACCACGACCGGAGCAAAGTCTTCGCTTGGCAAGCTCTTGCATCGATTTGCTGAAAATGAACGCAATCACCTGACGCTGGAAAATGCAGTTGTATTGCCGCTTGCACGGGTCCGGCTTACCGCAGACGACCTGCAAAATATGGCGATGCAGATGGCGGCACGCAGAGGTGTCGAACTGTCAAACGCCGACTGATGCGATGGTGTAGTTCCGCATCGGGTGCCTTTGGGATTACTTGGTGCCGAACATCCGGTCACCTGCATCACCCAGGCCCGGTACGATGTATCCGTGATCATTGAGGTGACTGTCGATAGCAGCGGTAAAGATCGGCACGTCAGGGTGTTTGGCCGACAACGCCTTGATGCCTTCCGGCGCTGACAACAGGCACAGGAAACGAATGTCTTTTGCCCCGGCCTGCTTGAGACGATCTATGGCTGCTGAAACGGAGTTGCCCGTCGCCAACATCGGATCGACGAGTATAACCGGACGGCTTTCAATTTCGTCAGGCAGCTTCAGGTAGTACTCGACAGCTTTCAGGGTCTCGGGGTCGCGGTACAATCCGATATGTCCGACACGGGCTGACGGGACCAGGTCCATCATGCCTGACAGAAGGCCGTTGCCTGCTCGCAGAATGGAAACGAGGCAGAGTTTTTTCCCGGCCAGGAAAGGTGCGTCCATCGTTTCAATCGGCGTGTCGATGGTGCGGGTTGTCAGCGGCAGGTCGCGCAGCACCTCGTAAGCCAGCAACAGCGAAATTTCATTCAGCAGTTTGCGAAACACCGCAGATGGCGTGGTCTTGTCCCGCATCAGGGACAATTTGTGCAGCACCAGTGGGTGGTCGATCACGGTGACCGGCGATGTCATGATTGAAACCCTTTCGAACTATTGCAGAAGTGACAGTGGTTGTGGGGCAGTGGATACGCACTCATTACAATTTCGGCAAGTGCGGGGTGTGGATAACAATAAGAAAATTTACCAATTGATAAATATTTTGAATTTGCCTAATCTGGCTGCAGCAAGATTGAACAGTCAAAGGCCAGGGAGTAAGTCCATTGAACAGCAAACAGCATGCAAGTGGCGTTGTTGCCGGGCGGCTGGCGACACCTGAAATCGAGGATAATTTCCAGGATCTTCATCCTGCGTTGAGCACTCATGAAGCAGTGGTCGCTGCCGACAGATGTTATTTTTGTCATGATGCGCCGTGTGTCACCGCATGTCCGACGTCGATCGACATTCCGATGTTCATAAGACAAATCGCCACCGGCAACCCTCAAGGATCGGCCGAAACCATTTTTGACCAGAATATTCTGGGTGGAATGTGTGCGAGGGTATGTCCGACCGAGACCTTGTGCGAGCAGGTCTGCGTTCGCGAGGTTGCGGAAGGCAAGCCGGTCAAGATTGGTCTTCTGCAACGCTACGCAACAGATTATGCAATGGACAGCGGTGCTGAAATTCACCGGCGCGCCAAGGCTACAGGCAAGAAGGTCGCCGTGGTCGGGGCAGGGCCCGCCGGACTGGCATGCGCGCACCGTCTGGCGATGTATGGGCACGACGTTGAAATCCTCGAGGCCAGGGAAAAGCCCGGAGGCCTGAACGAATTCGGCATCGCGGCCTACAAGACTGTCGATGGATTTGCCCAGCGGGAGGTTGAATTTGTGCTGTCTGTTGGAGGCATCAATGTCCAGTACGGCAAAAAACTCGGTGAAGGTGTTTCGCTGAAACAGTTACAGTCTGACTATGATGCGGTGTTCCTGGGGCTCGGACTGGCTGACGTGAATGCGTTGCACATGCCGGGATCCGATGCAGAAGGTGTTGTAGATGCGGTGGACTTCATTGCCGGGTTACGCCAGTCGGCTGACAAGTCGGATATTGCCGTTGGACGGCGGATTGTGGTTATCGGTGGTGGCATGACTGCAATTGATGCAGCCGTGCAGGCCAAACTGCTCGGTGCGGAAGACGTGACGATCTGCTATCGCCGGGGCAGGGACCGGATGAATGCATCGGTATTTGAACAGGAACTCGCCACGTCGCGTGGCGTCATCATCCGGCACTGGCTGCAACCGCAATCAGTCAACACCACGGACGGCAAACTGCAATCCGTAACCCTGGAGTATACATCGCAGGATGGCGGCAAACTGAATGGGACCGGGGAACTGATGACCATCGAGGCGGATCAGGTGCTGGTTGCCATCGGTCAGAAACTCGCGGCGTCGGGCCTGGGGTCGCCGGTCAAACTTGAAGGCGGGCGCATTGTGACGGATGCGGATGGCCGCACGTCTGCCGAGAAAACCTGGGCCGGCGGTGACTGCACCAACAATGGTGATGACCTGACGGTGACAGCGGTTGCCCAGGGCAGAGACGCCGCAGAGGCGATTAACCAGACACTCAGGCAGTAGCCCGACCTTATCAAGGGAGTACCCAGCATGGCTGATATCAGAAACACGTTCGCCGGCATCAAATCACCCAATCCATTCTGGCTGGCATCGGCACCTCCAACCGACAAGGCCTACAATGTAGAGCGTGCATTCAAGGCCGGCTGGGGCGGAGTGGTCTGGAAGACGCTCGGAGAGGCGGGGCCTCCGCTGGTCAACGTCAACGGCCCGCGATACGGAGCAGTCTGGGGCGGGGACCGCAGGCTTCTGGGTCTCAACAATATCGAACTGATCACGGACCGCGATCTGCATGTCAATCTTCGCGAGATCAAGCAGGTCAAGAAGGACTGGCCGGATCGCGCGCTGGTTGTGTCGATCATGGTGCCGTGCGAGGAGGCGGCGTGGAAGAAGATACTGCCTCTGGTTGAAGAAACCGGCGCTGACGGCATCGAGCTCAATTTCGGCTGTCCGCACGGCATGAGCGAACGCGGCATGGGCTCTGCCGTCGGCCAGGTTCCCGAATATATCGAGATGGTTACGCGCTGGTGCAAGGCAAGCACGCGCATGCCGGTAATCGTGAAGCTTACACCCAACATTACGGACATTCGATTTCCCGCACGTGCTGCCCAGGCGGGCGGCGCAGATGCCGTTTCGCTGATCAACACCGTATCTTCCATCACATCCGTCAATCTCGACAATTTTTCGCCTGAACCTTCCATTGACGGGAAAGGATCGCACGGTGGATATTGCGGTCCGGCTGTCAAGCCGATCGCATTGAACATGGTGGCCGAGATCGCCCGGGACGCAGAAACGCAGGGACTGCCGATCTCCGGCATTGGCGGCATAACCACATGGCGCGATGCGGCTGAGTTTCTGGCGCTTGGGTCGGGCAATGTGCAGGTGTGCACCGCCGCCATGACCTATGGCTTCAAGATCGTATCGGAGATGATCGAAGGTCTTGAAAACTGGATGGACGCCCAGGGCCATGCGAACCTTGATGACGTCATCGGGAGAGCGGTTCCGAATGTGACCGACTGGCAGTATCTCAACCTCAACTATGTGACCAAGGCGCGGATCAACCAGGAGATGTGTATATCCTGCGGTAGATGTCACATTGCCTGTGAAGACACATCGCACCAGGCAATTACCCAGGAGGTGGATGGCCAGCGCCGGTTCGAGGTGATCGAGGAAGAGTGCGTGGGCTGCAATCTGTGTGTCAACGTCTGCCCGGTTGACAACTGCATCACCATGGAACAATTGGCGGCAGGTCAGACAGATCTGCGAACCGGCGAGAAAGTAAGCGGCGACTATGCCAACTGGACGGAGCATCCAAATAATCCGTCGCGCGTGGCCGCCGAGTGACATACGCTCCTGAGCCCGGCAGTACGGCCGGTCACAGGCAATCGGCACTCTGCTGTTCCGGCAAGAGTTTCGGCTATGGTTGAGCAGCCGAATACAGCGACACGGACTGTGTTTGCAACGGGTCGGCAGAAACTGCTCGGCCATCTGGCTTCGCTGTCATTTGCGCTGTTGATAGCCGGATCGTTTTCGATCGGTGATCTGGCAGCGCCCTACATTGCGCCAGCCGCGCTCAACGCAGTGCGGTTTGTCATCGCTACAAGCCTTGTTGCCGGCGTTGTACTGGCAATTTCAAGACATTCGATCGCCAGGCCGACCGCTATCTGGCGCTATGGAATTCTGGGCGCCCTGATGGCAACGTTCTTCATATTGATGTTTGTGGCGCTGCAGATTGCCCAACCCATCACAACCGGCGCCGTGTTCATGCTGGTTCCCCTTATGAGTGCCGGGTTCGGCTGGCTGTTCCTTCGCCAGACGACCCCGCGCATTGTGCTGATAAGCCTGCTGATTGCTGCGACCGGTGCCGTCTGGGTCATATTTCAGGGGGACCTCGACGCCATTGTCGGATTTCAGATCGGCAAGGGGGAAGCCATCTTTTTTGTGGGATGCGCGGCGCATGCCGCTTATGCGCCGCTGGTTCGCAAATTCAACAGGGGTGAACCGGTGCTTCACTTCACGCTATATACGCTGCTGGCAACTGCCGTGTGGATATGGGCGATAGGGGCCCGGGATATTCTGTCGACAGACTGGACAAGCCTTCCGGTCATCGTCTGGCTGGCCGTTGCATACCTGTCAGTATTCACAACTGCAGGAACATTCTTTCTGATCCAGTTTGCCTCGCTTCGTCTGCCGGCGTCGAAAGTGCTGTCGTACACCTATTTCACGCCTACTTTCGTGATCGCGATCGAAGGCATTATCGGGCACGGCTGGGTTGGACCCTCAATACTGGCGGGCGCGCTGATCACTGCGGCGGCCATGCTGTTCATGGCTTTCGCGCCAGACGAGTGAGGCCGTCACGGATGCCTGGTAAGGGGCAACCGGCCGCGATTGGTTCGCTGCCGACTGGTTAGCCGCAACAACTCTAATGATGATCGCCTTGTTTTTGAGAGCGTAGAGCAATCGGTCTTAGTACGTTGGTGGGCACTCTTGGGTAATGACAATACATTTAAGGCTTCAATCCCTCCAGAAACAGTTTTTCAAGGTAACGGGCGGCATCGTCGAAGCGTCCTGCGCCAGCTTTTCCTGGCCCCAGAACGGCTCGAACCTGAACATCAAAGTCGGCATAATGCTGGGTGGTTGCCCAGATGGAGAAAATAAGATGGTGCGGGTCGCATCTGGCAAGCCGGCCATCCTTCATCCAGCCCAGCATGATCTTTGATTTTTCGTCCACCAGCGACTTGAGGTCTCGCAACTCGTCCTGAATGTGAGGAGCTCCCCGCAAGATCTCATTGGTAAACAGGCGGCCTTCGCGGGGGTAGTCGCGGGCCATCTCAAGTTTGCGTCTGATGTAGGAACAAATCTCCGACAAGGGATCGCCGTCGGCCTTCATTTCCCGCAACGGATCCAGCCAGGTGTCGAGAAGCCGGCCAATCAACAACCGATGAATCGCCTCCTTGGTGCGGAAATAGTACAGCAGGTTCGGCTTCGACATATCTGCGGCTTTGGCGATCTGGTCGATGGTCGATCCTCTAAAGCCGTGAACGGAGAAGACGTCGAGCGCTGCTTCGAGAATTCGATCTTCCTTCTCCTGCTGGATACGGGTGCGTTTTCGGGTTTCTGCAGCTCTCGGCTTGGCCAAACGAAGTGTCTCCTGCGGAGGGGTTTTCCAATTTAGATTACCATCTGGAGTTTTCATTTTACATCTTGAGGAACGATGTGAAACCTGTAATCTTTACCAATTGATCAAATTTTTCGATTTGTACGGGGAACAAGATGACAGCACCTGGCGAAAACCTTCGCATCAATGGCGACCGGCTGTGGGATACCATCCATGAAATGGCGAAAATCGGGCCCGGCATCGCTGGCGGATCAAATCGCCAAACCGTGACTGATGCGGACGGGGAAGGACGCAAACTGTTTCAGAGCTGGTGCGAAGATGCCGGTTGCAGCATGGGTGTCGATCAGATGGGCACCATGTTCATGCGGCGTGAAGGAACAGACCCGGATGCCCTGCCTGTCTATGTCGGATCACATCTTGATACACAACCCACTGGCGGGCGCTATGACGGAGTTCTGGGTGTGCTGGCCGGGCTCGAAATCGTTCGAACCCTGAATGATCTCAGCATCAAGACAAAGCATCCGATCGTGATCACCAACTGGACCAACGAAGAAGGGGCCCGCTTCGCACCTCCCATGCTTGCATCAGGTGTGTTTGCCGGCATGCACGAGCAGGACTGGGCCTACGGTATTGAAGACGCTGAAGGCAAGAAGTTCGGTGATGAACTGCAGCGCATCGGCTGGCGCGGCGACGAAGAGGTTGGCGCCCGCAAGATGAAGGCGTTCTTCGAACTGCACATCGAGCAGGGCCCAATTCTGGAAATTGAAGGTGTTGATATCGGTGTTGTCACACACGGCCAGGGCCTGTCATGGACACAGTTGACGATTTTCGGCAAGGATTCCCATACCGGTTCAACGCCGATGCCGATGCGCAAGAACGCAGGGCTGGGCATGGCCCGCATTCTGGACCTGGTCGACGAAATCGCCTGGTCGCACAAACCTGATGCAGTTGGCGCTGCCGGACATATCGAAGTTTATCCCAATTCCAGAAACGTCATTCCGGGCAAGGTAGTATTTACCGTCGATTTTCGCTCACCTAATCTTGCGGTGATACAGGACATGGAACAGCGTCTGGCGGCGGGTGCACAGAAAATATGCGATGACATGGGTCTCAGCATGGAAATCGAGAAGACCGGCGGATTTGATCCGGTGGAGTTTGATGAAACCTGCGTGCAGGCGATCCGCAGTGCCGCGGAACGACTGGGTTATTCCCATCGCAACATAATCTCAGGCGCCGGTCACGACGCATGCTGGGTGAACCGGGTGGCTCCGACCGCTATGGTGATGTGTCCGTGCGTGGATGGCTTAAGCCACAATGAAGGTGAGGATATATCGAAGGAATGGTCGACGGCCGGTGCAGAAGTGTTGTTTCATGCGGTAGTCGAAACTGCCGAAATTGTCGGATGAGAGGGTAGGAAATCATGGCCAGTACAGTCATCAAGGGCGGGACAGTCGTTACCGCAGACCTGACTTATGAATCGGACGTCAAAATCGAAGACGGGAAGATTGTTGCCATTGGCGGCGGACTGTCGGGAGACAAGGTGCTGGACGCGGCCGGCTGTTTTGTGATGCCGGGCGGGATCGACCCGCACACCCATCTGGAAATGCCGTTCATGGGAACCTATTCATCGGATGATTTTGAAAGCGGCACCCGAGCCGCACTGTCTGGCGGGACAACCATGGTTGTCGATTTCGCCTTGCCGTCGCCCGGCCAGTCACTGCTTGAAGCCATTCAGATGTGGGACAACAAGTCGGGTCGCGCCAATTGCGATTACTCGTTCCACATGGCGATCACCTGGTGGGATGAGCAGGTGTTCAATGAAATGGAGACCGTTGTCCGCGACAAGGGCATCAACACCTTCAAGCATTTCATGGCCTACAAAGGCGCCCTGATGGTCGATGATGACGAGATGTACTCATCTTTCCAGCGGTGTGCCGAACTTGGGGCGCTGCCTCTGGTTCACGCTGAAAATGGCGATGTTGTCGCGCAGCTGCAGGCCAAGTTGATGGCAGAAGGCAACAACGGTCCCGAAGCCCATGCCTATTCGCGCCCTCCGGAAGTTGAGGGCGAAGCAACCAACCGGGCCATCATGATTGCCGACATGGCAGGGGTTCCGCTCTATGTGGTGCATACTTCTTGCGAGCAGTCTCATGAAGCGATCCGCCGCGCCAGGCAGAATGGCATGCGGGTATACGGCGAACCCCTGATCCAGCATCTTACCCTCGATGAAGGCGAGTATGCCCATGCCGATTGGGACCATGCCGCGCGCCGGGTGATGTCGCCGCCGTTCCGCAACAAGCGCCACCAGGATTCACTATGGGCAGGCTTGCAGGCAGGTTCCCTGCAGGTGGTGGCAACGGATCATTGCGCGTTTACAACAGAACAGAAGCGGTTTGGCGTGGGTGATTTCACCCAGATTCCAAATGGAACCGGCGGCCTTGAAGACAGAATGCCGATGCTGTGGACCTATGGTGTCAAGACCGGCCGTCTGACGATGAACGAGTTTGTCGCGGTTACATCGTCAAACATAGCCAAAATACTCAACATCTATCCGAAGAAGGGAGCCATTCTGGTGGGCTCCGACGCTGATCTGGTGGTGTGGGACCCAACGCTGAAGAAAACAATTTCGGCGGACAAGCAACAATCCGCAATCGACTACAATGTCTTTGAGGGCAAAAAGGTCGAAGGCCTGCCGCGTTTCACCCTGACCAGAGGCGAAGTGGCGATTGAGGAAGGTGCCGTCAAGACTAAGGAAGGCCACGGTGAGTTCGTCAAGCGCGAGCCGTTCCAGGCGGTGAACAAGGCATTGTCTGAATGGAAACAGATTACTGCGCCTCGCAAGGTGCAGCGCACGGGAATACCGGCGAGTGGGGTTTGATGTCACAAGATGTTGTGTCGGCAAACGGCCTTTCGCTCACATTTGAAACCAATGATGGTCCGGTGCATGCGCTGTCCGGCGTCGATCTGAGTGTTGCAAAGGGAGAGTTTGTTTCGTTTATCGGGCCGTCGGGTTGCGGCAAGACGACATTCCTGCGGGTGATTGCCGATCTGGAAAAGCCCACCGGTGGCGAGATCAGGGTAAACGGCGTTGATCCCGAAGCTGCGCGCAAGTCACGGGCTTACGGGTATGTGTTCCAGGCAGCATCGCTTTATCCCTGGCGCACAATTGAACGCAATGTCGGATTGCCGCTGGAAATCATGGGGTATTCGGCCGAAGAAACACAGCAGCGGATCGCCCGCACGCTGGATCTGGTCAACCTGTCCGGTTTCGAGAAAAAATATCCCTGGCAGCTTTCAGGCGGCATGCAGCAACGCGCATCGATTGCCCGTGCGCTGGCATTTGATGCAGATCTGTTGTTGATGGATGAACCATTTGGAGCGCTCGATGAAATCGTGCGGGATCATCTTAATGAGCAGTTGCTGCAATTGTGGGACAAGACCAACAAGACGATATGCTTTGTCACTCACTCGATTCCCGAAGCAGTTTACCTGTCTACAAAAATCGTAGTGATGAGCCCGCGACCGGGCAGGGTGAGTGATGTCATAGAATCTACCCTTCCAAAAGAACGGCCTCTGGAAATCCGCGAAAGTGCCGAGTTCCTGAAGATCGCGCATCGTGTGCGCGAAGGGTTGAGGGCAGGGCACAGCTATGACGAGTGAGCCAGTCTGATCATGAACAGCAGGGGCAAAACCATTCCGGTACTCACGGTCATCTCGGTGATCGTAGTGATCTGGTATGCCTGCGTTGTGTGGATGAACGCGCCGTTTGAATATGACAGAGCCGAACGAGCCGGCAAGGAGATCGGATTTTCGCAACTTGTCTCCAACACAATGAACCAGGAAAGACCTGTTCTGCCGGCAGCGCATCAGATCGTAGAGGAAATGTACAAGACGATCGTGCTCAAAAAGATCACTTCGAAACGCAGCCTGATCTATCATGGCTGGATTACGCTGTCCGCCACGCTGCTTGGTTTCGTCATAGGAACCCTGCTGGGCGTGCTGCTGGCTGTCGGTATTGTTCACAACCGGGCTATGGACAAGTCCGTGATGCCATGGGTCATTGCAAGTCAAACCATTCCGATCCTTGCCATCGCGCCGATGATTATCGTGGTCTTGAATGCCGTCGGACTGTCAGGCTTGCTGCCGAAGGCGCTGATATCCACCTATCTGTCATTTTTCCCTGTGGTTGTCGGCATGGTGAAAGGCTTGCGCAGCCCTGATCAGGCGCAGCTTGACCTGATGCATACATACAGTGCGTCGACCTGGCAGACTTTCTGGAAACTGCGCTGGCCGTCTTCCATGCCGTATCTGTTTACATCGCTGAAAATCGCCATCGCCATATCACTGGTTGGTGCCATTGTCGGAGAATTGCCGACCGGTGCCGTTGCTGGTCTTGGTGCCCGGTTGCTGGCCGGATCCTACTATGGCCAGACGATACAAATCTGGTCGGCCCTGTTTACGGCAGCGATCCTGGCCGCGGTTCTGGTCATGATTGTCGGCCTTGCCCATGCTTATGTTCTCAAGCGCATGGGGCAAAAACCCGACGGGGCAACCGCATGATCTGGCTCGTGATCCTTGCGATATTGTTCTGGATGGGAAGCTGGGCCCTGAACGAATGGTTGTCGCGTCAGAGTTTTGGCAGCGGGTTCGTGCAAAGAACAGTCAACCTGGCAATCCCATTGTTGTTTGGCGTGGCTATTCTGGTCTTGTGGGAAGGGTTTACCCGCGGCCTTGGCGTACCGAAAGTTCTGTTGCCGCCACCGAGCATGATCTGGGAGCGCATCGGCAATTCACTGCCGGTCCTGTGGGCTGACTTTCAACAGACATTCCTCAAGGCGGTTCTGGCCGGCTATGTGCTGGGTTGCGGGTCGGGATTCCTGGTTGCGCTGTTGTGTGATCGATCATCGTTCCTGAAGCGCGGACTGCTGCCATTGGGAAACTTCGTATCTGCGTTGCCGATAATCGGTGTCGCGCCGATCATGGTGATGTGGTTTGGTTTTGACTGGCAGTCGAAAGCAGCGGTTGTCGTGATCATGACTTTCTTCCCGATGCTGGTGAACACCGTGCAGGGGCTAAGCGCGGCAGATCACATGCAGCGCGACCTGATGCGCACCTATGCAAGCACCTGGTGGCAGACACTGACCAAGCTGCGGCTGCCGTCTGCTGCACCATTTATCTTCAATGCGCTGAAAATAAACTCTACTCTGGCACTGATCGGTGCCATTGTTGCGGAGTTTTTCGGCACACCGATTGTGGGAATGGGCTTCCGTATTTCCACGGAAGTCGGGAGAATGAATGTAGATATGGTCTGGGCTGAAATTGCCGTGGCAGCCCTGGCCGGTTCGTCTTTCTACGGTTTGGTGGCGCTGATTGAGCGCACCGTCACGTTTTGGCATCCGTCTCTTCGCAGAGGACGGACTTAACAAGGAGTAGGCTTATGAAATCAAAACTCATGACTGTCTTACTTGCAGGAGCCCTGTCGGTTGCTGCCAGTGCCGCGATGGCAGCGGATAAACTCGCCCTGCAGTTGAAGTGGGTCACCCAGGCTCAGTTTGCGGGTTATTATGTCGCCAAGGACAAGGGCTTCTACAAGGAAGAAAACCTTGATGTCGAAATCAAGCCCGGCGGGCCTGACATTGCACCGGTTCAGGTGCTGGCAGGCGGCGGGGCGGATGTGGTGCTTGACTGGATGCCGTCTGCGCTGGCGTCTCGTGAGAAGGGCGTTGGCCTGGTGAACATCGCGCAACCGTTCAAGTCATCCGGCATGATGCTGACCTGCCGCAAGGATTCCGGTATCAGTTCACCGCAGGATTTCAAGGGAAAGACGCTTGGTGTCTGGTTCTTCGGCAATGAGTATCCGTTCCTGTCGTGGATGAGCCAGCTTGGCATCCCGACCGACGGCAGCGCCAATGGCGTGACGGTGCTCAAGCAGGGGTTCAATGTTGATCCGATCCTGCAAAAGCAGGCCGACTGTGTGTCGACCATGACCTACAACGAATACTGGCAGATCATCGATGCCGGGTTGTCTGCCGACGATCTTGTTGTGTTCAAGTATGAGGATCAGGGCGTAGCAACTCTGGAGGACGGCATTTACGTTCTGGAAGACAAGCTCAAGGATCCGGCCTTTGAAGACAAGATGGTCCGATTTGTCCGCGCGTCCATGAAGGGCTGGAAGTTTGCCGAGGCAAATCCGGACGAGGCAGCGGACATCGTTCTGGAAAACGATGCTTCCGGTGCACAGACGGAAAAGCACCAACGGCGCATGATGGGAGAAATTGCCAAACTTACGGCGGGTTCCAATGGTGCGCTGGATGAGGCTGACTACAAGCGTACGGTCGATACCCTGCTGAAGGGCGGTTCTGATCCGGTTATCACCAAAGAGCCGGTTGGCGCGTGGACCTCTGCGATAACCGACAAGGCGCTCAAGTAGTTCAACTTAAATCAAGCAGCTTTCAAAGGGCGGCCAGGCGGCCGCCCATTTTTGATGAAAACTGTGGGCAGAAGTCGAATTGCTGCTGAAAAACCGCTGTCAGGCTCAAAAACTGCTGGCCTAGCCTGAGTTCTTTGGTTACCATTAATTTTACCAATTGGTAAAATTAATGGATGAGGGATTGCCGAAGAATTGCCGGGGGGACACATCGCACATATTTCAAACCTACCTAGTGGAGCAAAAAGAATGACCTGGAACACAAACAGACGCCAGTTCAACATCATGTTGGCAGCAACAGCAGGTGCAACATCACTTGGCATAAAGCCCGCCCTTGCAGAAACAATCAAAGTGGCAGGTATCTACACCCAGCCGATCCAGCAAAAATGGGATGCCCGTCTGCACCAGGGACTGGAAGCGGCAAAGGCTAAGGGCGAGATCGAATACGTGTTCTCGGAAAAAGTCGCCAACACGGATTACATCCGCGTATTGCGGGAGTATTGTGAATCCGGGGTCAAGCTGATTGTCGGCGAAGCATTCGGCATTTCCAAGGAAGCCCGAAAGGTAGCAGATGAGTACCCCGATATTGCATTCCTGATGGGCGATCCGTTCAAGCCTCACGGTTCGAACTTTGCCGTTTTTGACAACTACATCCATGAGCCCTGTTTCCTGATGGGCATGATTGCCGGCGCGATGACCAAGACCAACAAGCTCGGCATGGTTGGAGGTTATCCGATCGGTGAGGTAAACCGGTTGTTCCATGCATTCATTGATGGTGCAAAGTCGGTCAATCCTGATATCCAGTACAAGGTAACCTTCATCGGCTCATGGTATGATCCGCCAAAGGCAAAGGAAGCCGCCTTTGCGCAAATCGAAGCTGGTGCGGACATCATGTATGCAGAACGTGCAGGCGTGGTTGATGCAGCGCGCGAGAAAGGCGTTCTGGCATTCGGCAATGTCAATGACATGAACAAGGAAGAAAACGGTACCGACGTAGTGGTTACGTCGGCGCTATGGCACATGGAAGCGGCCATTGCCAACGCGATTGCGGAAGTGAAGAGCGGCACATTCAAGGCGGCTGACTACAAGGAATGGACCATGATGCGCAAAGGCGGCGCCAGCCTTGCTCCATACTATGAATTCGAAGACAGGATTCCGGCAGACGTCAAGGCCAAGGTGGAGGAAACCAAGGCGAAAATTCTTTCCGGAGAGTTTGACGTCACCATTACTGATACCGAACCAAAGTCCTCATTCTGAAGTTTGATAGTGGAGTGAGCAAAACGCCAGTCCTGGAGTTCCGAGGCGTTACCAAGCGCTTCGGAACCCTCACCGCAAACGACAATGTGTCCCTGACGCTTCACCAGGGCGAGGTGCTCGCCTTGCTGGGCGAGAACGGTGCTGGCAAGACGACCTTGATGAATATCCTTTTCGGTCACTATCAGGCCGATGAAGGCGAGATACTGGTAGACGGAGAAACATTGCCGCCCGGTTCCACACAATCGGCCATCAATGCGGGTATCGGCATGGTGCATCAGCACTTTACACTGGCTGACAATCTCAGTGTTCTGGAAAACATCACACTTGGCACCGAGAGCCTGTGGTCATTGCGGCAGGATCAGGCAAAAGCCCGTGAAAAACTCGCCGCCATGATCAGCGATTATGGTCTGGTGGTTGATCCGGACGCACAGGTATCAGAACTCTCTGTCGGTGAAAGGCAGCGTGTCGAGATACTCAAAGCCCTTTACCGCGATGCCCGCATTCTAATCCTGGATGAACCAACCGCTGTACTGACACCACAGGAGGCGGAGCGTCTTTTTGCGACACTCAAGTCGATCACCGAAAAGGGGCTGGCCATCATATTCATCTCCCACAAATTGCATGAGATCCTCGCGGTGAGCAATCGTATCGCTGTCCTGCGCAGGGGCGCCATTGTGGGCACTCTGGAGACGGCAGTGTCGAAACGCGAGCAACTGGCCGAATTGATGGTGGGCCGTATGGTCACCCGGCCCAGGCTTTCAGCGATCGAGCCGGGTGAACTTGTACTCGAAGTGAGAGATCTGTCGACAAGCGGGACAGGGGCGACGGAACTCAAACAGGTTGACCTGACTCTTCATCAGCATGAGATCGTTGGAATTGCAGGTGTTGCAGGGAATGGCCAGGGTACCCTGGCAGACATCCTGTCAGGCTTGAGGAAAGATTTTTCCGGCACTGTCCAACTCAACGGTCAAATGCTGAAAGCCGGTAATCCGCGGGCAATTGTTGCTTCCGGCGTCGGCCGGATTCCTGAAGACCGGCACGCGCGCGGTGTCGTTGCAGATATGGACATATGGGAGAATCTGATTTCCGAAGACATCAGATCGGACGAGGTTTGCAGGGCCGGGTTTATAATCGACGGCACCAGCGCGAGGGCACGGGCAGAAAAGCAGATCGAAAAATTCGATGTGCGCTGCAAAGGTCCCGATGCAGAAACCAAGCTACTGTCGGGCGGCAACATGCAGAAACTCATTCTGGCGCGTGCGCTGTCAAATACTCCTTCCTTCATTCTGGCCAACCAGCCGGTGCGTGGCCTGGACGAGGGCGCAATTGCCTATGTACAGGAACAATTGCTGGAAGCGCGCAAACGGGGCGCGGCAATCCTGCTTGTATCCGAAGACCTCGACGAACTGATGGCACTGACCGACCGAATGGCAGTGATGTCACATGGTACTCTCAGCAGCGCTCTTCCGACCGGCGATCGGACGATTGCGGAGATTGGCCTGATGATGGCCGGGCATGGCGATCAGGGCCAAAGCAACATGGGGATCTCCGCCAATGGTCATTGAACCGCGGGAGACTGTGTCTGTATGGCGTGCCGGGCTGGCTCCGGTCTGGGCCATACTGGCCTCACTGGTTGTTTGCGCCATGCTGATTTCATGGGCCGGCGCGTCGATCCCGAACGCCTATTACCTGTTGTTCAAGGGTGCGTTTGGCTCGGCATTTGCGCTCAATGAAACGCTCACACGTTCCATTCCGCTGATCTTCACCGGGCTTGCCGTATCGGTGGCATTTCGCGCCAAGTTCTACAATATCGGCGCCGAAGGCCAGCTCTATGCAGGCGCCCTGGCTGCCACATTCTTCGGTACCGGACTGATCACCTTGCCACCTGCGCTTATGGTGCCGTTCCTGGTGTTGACGGGTGCGTTGGCCGGCGGTGCCTTGCTGATCATACCGGTGTTGCTGAAAACGCATCTCAAGGTTGACGAAGTTGTCACGACACTGTTGCTGAATTTCGTGGTGTTGCTGGTCGTCAGCTATCTGATAGAGGGACCCTGGAAGGACCCCGCCTCACTCGGCTGGCCGCAGGCAGCGTCAATTATCGATGAAGGAGTGCTGCCGACGCTTCTGGCAAAGGGCAGATTGCACTTCGGCCTTATCATTGCGTTGTTCATGGCCGTGATAATCTGGCTGATGATGCGGTTCACGGTGCAGGGTTACGAAATCAGGGCGGTCGGTCACAATGCCAAGGCCGCAGAGTTTTCCGGCATCAATGTCAATCGCACGGTCATTATGACGGCGATGATTTCCGGCGGGCTGGCGGGCATCGCAGGCGTCAGCGAAACAGCAGGTCTCAAAGGGTATCTGACACTCGATCTATCGCCCGGATTTGGATACACAGGGATCGCCGTCGCCATGCTTGCCCAGCTCAATCCGCTGGCAGTGGTGCCTGCGGCCATTTTCCTGTCTGCTGTCTATGTCGGTGCTGACGCCATGTCGAGGGCGGTCAACATACCGACCTATATCGCCGACGTTCTGGTCGGTGTGTCCATACTGGCCGTGTTGTGCAGCGTCATGCTGAGCCAGTACCGGATCAGGTGGCGGACATGAGTGAATTCATTGACATTCTGCTGACCGCAGGCTTCTGGGCCGCTACAATCCGCATCGTGAGCCCGTTGATTTTTGGCACACTGGGGGAACTTATCTGCGAGCGGGCAGGGGTGCTCAACCTGGGCATTGAAGGTATCATGACGGTGGGCGCCATGTCGGGCTGGATGTGGGTCTACCAGGGTGGAGACCTGTGGACCGGCGTTTTGTTTGCAGCCTGCGTGGGTGCGATCTTCGGGCTGCTGCATGCGGTGTTCACTGTGCATCTGTGCCTGTCGCAGCATGTAACCGGCATCGGGATAACGCTGTTTGCCTCATCGCTAAGCTATTTCGTCTATCGGATGCTGCTGCCGGATGCCACCACGCCTCCGAAAATCGTTCCATTCAAACCCATCGCGGTACCGTGGCTGTCTGACCTGCCTATCATCGGTGAGGCGTTGTTTACACAATCGGCGCTGACCTATCTGGCTTTGGCGGCAGTGCCAATGGTCTGGTATGTGTTGTTCAGAACGCCGGTCGGACTTGCTGTGCGCATGTCCGGGGAAAACCCGGTGGCTGTGGAAGCACAGGGCATCAACGTGCTGGCAGTGCGTACAGGTGCGGTCATGGTAGGCAGCGCCTTCATGGCGGTCGGCGGTGCATTTATCACCATGTCATGGTTTGATGCCTTCTATTTCGGGATGATCAATGGCCGCGGATGGATTTGTGTCGCACTGGTGATATTTGCATCCTGGCAGCCCGGCAAGGCGTTGCTCGGAGCGTTGTTGTTTGCCGGGCTTGAAGCCATACAGGTAAGAGCGCAACAATCCGCCGGCGCATTTATCCCCTACCAGTTTTTTCTGGCGTTGCCCTACGTGATGTCAATACTGGCGATGATCGTGATGGCCCGTAAGACCAGATATCCCCAGGCTTTGCTGGTGCCGTTCAGGCGCGGCGAAAGAGTTTAGTTCATTAGCAAATACGAGGTTCATATGCTTAGTGATACGGATCTGAAGTTTCTGCGCATCGCGTACGATGAGGCCCTGGCCGGGTTTGACGAAGGCGGTTGCCCGATTGGTTCGGTGCTTGCGCGGGGAGATGAACTGGTGTCGCAAGGGCGTAATCAACGGGTGCAGAAAGGCGACCCGATTGCGCATGGCGAAATGGACGCCCTGCGCAATGCAGGCAGGCAACGGTCGTATCGCGACATGACGCTTTATACGTCCCTGAGCCCGTGCATGATGTGCACCGGCACAATCATCCAGTTTGGTATTCCGCGTGTGGTGGTCGGCGAGAACACCACCTTCGGCGGTAATGAGGAATTCCTGCGCTCGAAGGGCGTTGAGGTTCTGGTTGCGGATGATCCGGATTGCATCGCGCTGATGACCCGCTTCATTGCCGAAAAGCCGGAACTGTGGAACGAGGACATTGCCGAAGAGTGAGAAACCTGCAGGCTGGATATCGGGTGCCGGCATGGTGCGCTCGCGGACTGGGCAAGCAGCGTAATTCGCGGATTTTGCGATTCAGTAATCGCTTTAAGCATATATAGTATATAGCTGTTTCTTGTTATTGTGAGAAACTGAATCAATTTCAGGCCGTCCACACCTGCAGCAGTTTTTTGGCGGTGTCATCCTGCATATCCGCGTAAAGCGCAATGTTGACTGACATGCTGCCGTAATGGCTGCCGAGGCTGACGAGCTGGCCGTTTTCAATCTCCTGATATGTCATGCTGACCGGCAGCCACGCGACCGCCAATCCCTTGAGTACCAGTTCCTTTATGCCGTTGGAAAATGCGGTTTCAAAAACCGGATTGATTGCCTGGCTGCGGGTTGCGAATTTCTTTTCTGTTCCTGCAAACATGGCGCCGAAATGACTTTCCTCGGGATAGACAATTGCCGGGCTGTCATCCGGAATTGATCCATCACTCGCTACGCAGTATCGCATGCCGCCACCGACAACCGGGACCAGCCTGTCGGCGCCCCAGGTTCCGCGTTTCACGGTGTCGCCGAACGGCAGTGAGGCTGCTCCTTCGGCTTCATAAAACATCAGCATTGAAGCATCGCCGCGCAGAAACATCGAGGCGCAGTCTCGCTGGTTGCCGGCCCGAACGCGAAATTTGAGGGATGGATATTCCTTCAAGGCTCGCAATGCCATGTCTGGAAATGTCGAATAGATCGAGGAATGCTGTGCTGCAATCGTGGTGGTGGTGCTTGCCGGATCGTAGTTTGAAATCTGGCTTCGTATTTCTCGTATGCGGGCAACGAGCGCTTTTATCTCGGTTTCGTTGTTCAGCAGCGCAGGGCTGAGTTCCACTCGGTTGACTCTACGATCAAGAACACGGGTACCCAGCCAGTCCTCGAACCCCCGAATTCGTCGGGAAAAAGCCGGTTGGGTGATGTGCCGCCGGTTGGCTGCCCGGGTCAAATTTCCTTCTTCAAGCAATACCAGAACATCTTCTAGCCATCGTAAGTCCATGTCATTTCCTCCACTTGCTCATACATTATGTATGGGTAGGCAGAGAAGAAAGCATTATTTTTTGCCGCGGAGTTGCACGACCCTTCATGTAACGAGTATCAGGGAAGACAGACAATATGGCCGAGCCTTTAAAACAAGTGGTTGCCGGGAACCGGCAATCTCCAGAAGCTTCAAGGAGTTTATGCAAATCGCTGTCGATTGCTCTGGCAGCTTTTCCACGCGTTCGTCTCGGGCACTTGCCGACGCCGCTGGAACCCATGGACCGGCTTAGCGAGTTGTTGGGAGGGCCGCGACTTTGGGTAAAGCGGGACGATTGTACGGGGCTCTCTAGCGGAGGCAACAAGACCCGCAAGCTTGAATACCTGATGGCCGATGCACAGGCAAACGGTGCCGACACGATTATCACCCAGGGTGCGACACAATCAAATCACGCTCGACAAACTGCGGCTGCAGCGGCCAGGCTTGGCATGAAATGCCAAATTCTGCTGGAAGACAGAACCGGCTCAAACGACCCTCAGTATAACTTCAACGGAAACGTGCTGCTGGACATGTTGCACGGGGCCTCTGTCTCAAAACGTGCAGGTGGCGCTGACATGGCGGCGGAGATGGAAACGCTGGCCAGCGAACTGCGCCAGCAGGGTGCTGTGCCGTACATCATACCGGGTGGTGGATCAAATCCAATCGGCGCGCTCGGATATGTGAATTGTGCAAGGGAACTCACCGAGCAGGCTGCTGATATCGGTTTGCAGATAGATGCATTTGTCCACGCTACGGGCAGTTCCGGCACGCAAGCCGGGCTGGTTGCCGGTTTGGCGGCTATCGAAAGCGATATCCAGTTGCTCGGTATCGGGGTCCGTGCGCCGCAGGAAAAACAGGAGCAAATGGTTTTTGACCTTGCGCAGAGAACGGCAGACCATCTGGGTACCGGTCTCCGCATATCGCGCGACAGCGTGCGGGCCAATTGCAACTATGTCGGCCCGGGTTACGGACTGCCGACCGAGGGCATGAAGAAAGCCGTCAAGACACTGGCCAGCACTGAAGGGCTGCTGTTCGATCCGGTCTATTCGGGCAAAGGCCTTGATGGATTGATTGATCTTGTCGGCAAGGGTGCCTTTGAAGGCATGGACAATGTCGTGTTTCTTCACACTGGAGGCAGCGCTGCACTGTTTGGTTATCCCGAAGTCTTCGATCTTCCAGGCTACGCGAATTAATTTTGAAGAGGATTGGCTCAATGCCGGTCAGGGAAAGACTCTATCGGCGAATGGTACGGCATCCGGAGAAGTGGAGTTTAGGGGAGTTAGCTTGAACAATAAGGACAGGCTCATCTTTGAACGAGAAGGCAGTGGGTTTCCGCTGGTGCTTGTGCATGGCTATCTGGCTGGCGCGGGGATATGGAATGAACAGGTTGAATTCTTCAAGAGCCGATTTGAGGTTCTGGCTCCCAATCTGCCCGGTTTCGGCGACAGCGCCCATTTGACGGCTCCCGACACGATCATTGGATTTGCAAAGCGTCTGCTGGATGAATTGCGGGCCTGCGGTGTGGAGCGGTTCCATCTGCTCGGGCATTCAATGGGGGGCATGATTGTACAGGCCATGGCTGCGATTTCCCCTGAGCGGATTGGCAGTCTGGTTTGTTACGGCACGGGCCCTGTTGGTGTTCTGCCTGACCGGTTTGAAACAATTGAAGTATCCCGCTCTCGTCTCAAGAACGAGGGACTTGAGAAAACTGTCAGGCGGATTGCCGCAACCTGGTTTCGCAAAGGTGAGGCAGCGGCAGGCTACCCGGCGTGCGTGTCTCTCGGTTTGAAGGCGTCCATGCAGGCAGCGCTAGCAAGTCTGTCGGCCTGGGAGACATGGGACGGTCAAAAAACCATGGCCGACATCAAAGCCGATACATTGATAGTTTGGGGCGATCGGGACCGGTCCTACGGCTGGTCGCAACCGGAAGCATTGTGGCGCGGGATAGGCAATAGCTCGCTGGCCGTGGTGCCGGGATGTGCCCACAATGTCCACATGGAAAAGCCAAATCTGTTTAACTCGATAATAGGAGATTTTTTGCCGACCACCGCGTAGATCAGGTTGATTTCTTGAATCAACATGCCGAATAAATACTGTTTTTCAATGGTTATGAGTTTTCTGGCGAAACGCCGAATGGGCCCGCTGGTGTGGCTCTAACCAAGACTTGAAGCATAAGAACGGGAGCCGATACTGAAGCGACCGTTTCGTAAACCAGGAGGAGAAAATCAAATGAAGAAGATTATTACCGGTGCAATACTGGCGCTCTCGATGTCAGTATCAACCGCTGCGCTTGCGGCCGAGAAAGTAAAGATAGGTGCGCCCCCATGGACCGGGGCCCAGGCCATCGCCCATCTCATCCAGGAGATTGTGGTCACGAAAATTGGCGGTGAGGCCGACCTTGTGCCCGGCGACAACGCGTCAATATTTGCCGCCATGGATGCCAGCAAAGGTGACATCGATGTTCATCCGGACGTTTGGCTGCCGAACCAGAAAAGCTTCACGGACAAGTATGTCGAGGGCACCGGCAAGGTCGCCCTGTCGGAAAATCCTTACGAGGGCAAGCAGAGTTTTTGCGTAACCAAGCAGTTTGCTGAAGCCAACAAGGTTACATCGATCTTTGACCTTGCGCGGCCGGAAATTGCCAAACTGATGGATTCCGACGGCAACGGGAAGGGCGAAATCTGGGTCGGTGCTCCGGGCTGGGCTTCCGCCAATGTGAATCAGGTCAAGGTGCGAGACTATGGCCTGCTGCCGTTTATGGAGCCGGTGCGGGCAGATCAGTCTGTCATGACCGCAACTGTCGGTGATTCCATCAAGAAGGGTATCGGGTACGCATTCTATTGCTATTCGCCGCATGCCATCTGGTTCCAGCACGACGTTGTTCGCCTGGAAGAACCTCCATTCGATCCTGCCAAATACAAGGCATTGCAGCCATCTGAGGATCCAAACTGGTATGAGAACTCCAAGGTGATGACTGAGGACGCGCTCAAGAAAGTGCAGATCGCCTATTCGAAGTCACTGGCGGAACGTTCTCCCGCGATCACCGATCTCTTGAAGAACATCAAGCTCACTGGAGAAGATGTGTCCAACTTTGCCTTCCAGATCGAAGGTGGCAAACCGGCTGCCCAGGTCGCCAAGGAATGGGTAGCTGCCAATTCAGCCCGTGTGGACAGCTGGCTCGGCCTGTGAGGGCTTGATTTGACAAACAACATTCCGGTGCCCGGCTGGGTCGGGCACCGGTTCATTCGAAAACATTCACCATTTGATCGGTCGATCCCATGAGCAACAGCGGATATGCCATAGAGATTTCCAATGTCTGGAAAATTTTCGGCGACAAGGCAACTGATGCCCTTGCCGATATCAAGTCCAACGGTCTGACCAAGAAGCAGGTGCTTGAAAAACATGGCTGTGTGATCGGTGTTGCCGATGCGAGCATGCAGATCAAGCCCGGTGAAATATTCTGTGTCATGGGCTTGTCCGGCAGCGGCAAATCCACACTGGTTCGCCACATCAATCGTCTACTGGAACCCACTGCCGGGCAGATTATCGTCAATGGCGAGGACATCATGGCGATGTCGGCAGACGTGCTGCGGAAATACCGCAACGAGCATATCTCGATGGTGTTTCAGAATTTCGGCCTGATGCCGCATCGCTCGGTTCTGGACAATGTGGCCATGCCGCTCGAAATTCGCGGCATCAACAAGAATGACCGTATTGAAATTGCCGAGCGCACGATCGATCTGGTTGAACTCACTGGTTGGGGCAACAAGTTTGCGCATGAGCTTTCAGGCGGCATGCAGCAAAGGGTAGGGCTGGCAAGAGCGCTGGCAGCAGACCCTGAAATCCTGTTGATGGACGAACCGTTCAGTGCGCTCGACCCGCTGATCAGGCGGCAGTTGCAGAACGAGTTCATGAAGCTGGCCTCGCAAATGAACAAGACTACGGTATTCATCACCCATGATCTGGACGAGGCCGTACGCATTGGCGACCGCATCGCCATCATGCGAGACGGAAGAGTGGTCCAGACCGGTACATCGGAAGACATTGTCCTCAATCCGGCAGACGATTACGTGGCGGATTTCGTTGCCGGCATATCCCGGCTGAAAGTGGTGCGTGCGCATGCGGTCATGCAGAACATGAAGGCCTTTGAATCTGCGAACGGCGGCCTGAAAAAGACGGCCAAGACCTTTGGGCAGGATGCCTCGTTGAAGGAACTCATCGATCATGCCATCGCATCTGAAGACCCGGTCGCGGTCGTCAACGCCAAGGGTACACGCGTCGGCGTCATCACCCGGGCGGATCTGTTGCGCACGGTGGTTGAAGGTACGGAGACATCATGATGAATACCGATCCGGTAATTGCAAACCAGTCAACTGAAGAGCTTGCGGAAAACCGTGCGGAGAACCGCGACGAACTGATCAGGGAGTTTGTAGAGACAAACCCGGATTACTATCGCCAGCAGTTCGCCAAGATTGGTGCGAAATCTGGTTTTACATGGACATTCAACATGATGGCGGCGCTGCTGGGCCCGATCTGGTACGGCATGAGGGGGCTTTGGAAGTGGGGACTACCGTTTGTCATACTGGAAACGTTTGCTTTTATTCAGATTGCCCGCGGTACATTCGGCGACCTGGGAGCTGATGCCCGGGACAGAATTGCGCAGATCGAAGGTACGCTGGCGTTTCGCCACCAGCAACTGGAAGCGGCGATCAAGAAAAATGCCGACAATGTCGATGTGTTCAGACGAACCATAAAATCGCTCGAAACTGCCATTACCGACATCCAGGCCGAGATAATTGTTGCCGAAGCAAATGCGATCTGGATCGTCCTGTTTGGAATAGTTGTGCTGTTAGTGGTCAAGGCGGCCGAGGGCGTGATGGGCAACCCCGCTCTTGAAAGCCGCTTTTCGCAGTGGCTTTCCGACCGGTCCATAAATGCCGGACTGGACCCGGTCAGAACCGCCACCAGTGCAATTTTCGTATTGCTGATATTCGCTGTCTCGATAATACATTTTGCGTTTCCGGGAACGGTATCCTGGCTGGCGGTATTCCCGACCGACGTCAATATTCGCCTGACAGCGATCAAGTTTGTCGAGCAGTTCTTTGAATTTGTCCGCTCCTCCGGGCAATGGGCATTCGACTTCGTCAGTTATGGTATCCGCGTGGTGCTTGATGGACTGGAGGTGTTGTTTGTTTCGACGCCGTGGCCAGTGATCGCCAGCTTTATCATTCTGCTGACATGGTTGTCGGCAGGGCTTATGGGTGCCGTGGCATCAGCTGCTTTTCTGGCTTACATGGGCCTGTTCGGCTTCTGGGAGAAAGCGATGACAACGCTGGCGCTTTTGGGGACGGCTGCGTGTATTTCCATTGTCCTGGGCATCCCGTTGGGGTTGTTTTGTGCCCGCCGGCCACGGTTTTACGCGATCATTCGCCCGATCATGGACTTCATGCAGACCATGCCGTCTTTTGTGTTCATGATCCCGGTCATTGCCTTCTTCAGTGTCGGCAAGCCGGCGGCGGTTATCACGACAATGATTTTCGGTGGTACACCTGTGGTACGCCTGACGGTGCTTGGCATGCGCGGCGTACCGGAAGCGGTGCGCGAAGCGGCGATCGCCTATGGTGCCTCAAAATGGTACCTGCTGACCCGGGTCGATCTGCCACTTGCCTCACCATCCATACTGGCGGGAGTCAATCAGACGATCATGCTGTCTCTGGCGATGGTCGTGGTGGCATCGCTGATTGGCGCCAAGGGGCTTGGTGAAGACGTTCTGGAAGCGCTGCAGTACTCATCGGTAGGACAGGGAATTCTGGCAGGCTTTGCGATCCTGTTCTGCGCCATGATCCTCAACCGGGTGATACAGGGGCAGCGGGATTAGAGCGGGAACCTGAGAGTACAGGCCGCCATCCCAGGTGACCGGGGCTGTATCAGCCGCGCTCGGCTGCCCAATTGCAGATTGCTGAAATGCTGCGTTGCGATAGAAGTACTGTCGTGTTGCTGCACTGCGACATAGGCGCCGTTGCTTTGCAGGCTGACAATCCGCATTCTGGAACAAACCAAACTCGAAAGGGTAGAGCAATTTCCACCGCCGCATTCGCCAGCCATAATACGTCCGAGATACGTGATGCATCCAAAGATGCTCCGCTGCAGGAAGATATCCGCCTGCTCGGGCGAATGCTGGGAGATTGCGTGCGCGACAAGGAAGGCAACGAGATATTCGATCTTGTCGAGAACATCCGCCGGACTTCTACCAGACTGCACCGGTCAGATGACAAACCCTCCCACGACGAGTTGCAAGACCTGCTTGAGCAACTGACCCCCGAACAGGCCGTCGAGGTGATCCGGGCTTTCAGTTATTTTTCTCACCTGGCAAACATTGCCGAAGATCAGCACCATATCCGTCGCACACATCACCATGAACTGGCAGGATCGCCACCCAGGCCCGGCTCGCTGCAACGAGCCATCGACATTGCGCTCGCCTCGGGCATGACTGCAGACCGGTTGGCGGGGTTTTTCAAGACGGCGCTGGTGTCACCGGTCTTGACGGCTCATCCGACCGAGGTGCGACGCCGCACGACCATGTATTGGGAAAGCGATATTGTTGAACTGCTGCGCGAGCGTGAGCGTGGTCAGCACACCGCGCAGGAACTGGCGGCCATGGAAACCCAGTTGCGCATAGCAATTGAAACCTTGTGGCAAAGTAACCTGCTGCGGCGTTCCAGGCTTACTGTTGCAGATGAGGTTACCAACGGCATTTCCTACTACAACAGCACCTTCCTTGCCGAAGTGCCGCGACTGCACAAACAGGTGGAAGATGCGCTTGGGCAACACCTGGGCACAACGACAGTCCCGCCGCTGAAGTTCATTCAGATGGGCAGCTGGATTGGCGGTGACAGAGACGGCAATCCGTTTGTCACAGCCGATGTGCTGCGGCAGACCCTGACGCTGCAGACAGAAGCTGCGCTGAAGTATTATCTTGACGAACTTGACCGTTTACAGAGCGAACTGTCTATCGCGACTACCGTGTCCAATGTGTCGGAGGTGGTACTCAAAATGGCGGATATGTCTCCCGACAAGTCAGCGCATCGGGAGAAGGAGCCGTACCGGCTAGTTTCACTGCTTATCAAGTGTCGGGTGATGGCAACCCGGCACAACCTGACGGGGAGCAATCCGGAAACTGGCGATTATGAGTATCTGCCTTACGAGTCTCCTGAAGAACTGATTGACGACCTTGACGTCATGTACAGTTCATTATGTGAGAATGGCTCGAAACTAATCGCCAACGGCCGCCTCAGCAATCTGCGCCGGGCTGTGCAGTGTTTCGGATTCCATCTCGCCAGTCTCGACCTCCGGCAAAACTCCGATGTTCATCAGCGTACCGTGGCTGATCTGCTGTCTGCAGTAGAACCGGGTGTTGACTATCTCGCCATGAGTGAAGCAGACAGGGTCGATGTCTTGACTGCGGAACTTGCCAGACATCGGCCCTTGCGTCGCCCGTACTGGCAGTATGGAGAAGAGACAGCCAAGGAACTGGCCATTTTCCAGGCGGCGCAGGATGCGCACCAGCAATACGGTTCCAAGGTCATCACCACTTCGATTATTTCCAATACCACCAGCGTTTCAGACTTGCTGGAATTGGCCATTCTGCTGAAGGAAGCCGGCATGGTAACGCCGGAAGGGACCAGCAGCGTTCATATTGTGCCGTTGTTCGAAACCATTGAGGATTTGCGCTCGTGTACCGAGATCATGGATCAGCTGTTGTCGATTCCTGCCTATCGCAAGCTGGTTGATCATCTCGGTGGCGTGCAGGAAGTGATGCTTGGGTATTCCGACAGCAACAAGGACGGCGGCTTTGTTACCTCGGGCTGGGAGCTGTACAAGGCTGAAACCGGACTGGTTGAACTGCTGGCGCGCCACAAGGTGCGCTTGCGCCTGTTTCATGGCCGTGGCGGATCCGTGGGGCGTGGCGGCGGCCCGGCATTTGACGGTATTCTCGCTCAACCTGCCGGTGCCGTGCAGGGGCAGATACGGGTCACCGAGCAGGGAGAAATCATCTCCAGCAAGTATTCGAACCCCTGGCTGGGCCGGCGCAATCTGGAAACGCTGGTGGCGGCGACGCTGGAGGCATCTCTGGCACAGCCGGACAAACATGCCATCCCTGCGGATTGGTCGAGCATCATGGAAGACCTGTCAGCTTATGCTTTCGAGGCCTATCGTGACCTGGTGTATGAAACCGAAGGGTTTGAGGACTTTTTCTGGTCTTCCACTGTCATCAATGAAATTGCCACCCTGAATATAGGGTCACGTCCGGCATCGAGAGCGAAGACCAGGGATATCCGGGCGCTCCGCGCAATCCCCTGGGTATTCAGCTGGGCACAGTGCCGCATCATGCTGCCGGGCTGGTATGGATTTGGCGCGGCTGTTGAAAAATGGCTTGCCGCAGACCCAAGCAACACGACAGACAAACTGACCAAACTCTACAATGACTGGCCGTTCTTTCGGGCGCAATTGTCGAACATGGACATGGTGCTGGCCAAGACCAGCATGGTCATTGCCCGCCGTTATGCCAACCTGGTCGAAGATGAAGTGCTGCGTGAGAAAATCTACGAACGCATTCGTCAGGAGTGGCAGTCCACCATCGACGCCGTGTTGCGCATCAGCCGCCAGCATGAGTTGCTGGAACGCAATCCTTTGCTGAACCGGTCAATCCAGAACCGCTTTCCCTATCTTGATCCGCTCAACCACATTCAGGTCGAGATGATGAAATTTAGCCGGGCTCAATCACAAGATCCAAAAGTGTTGCGCGGTATCCAGTTGACCATCAACGGCATAGCTGCGGGACTGCGTAACAGCGGATAGAGACTGCTGAGGCGCTGGGCACATGTGTTGGCTCGCCAATTGTGCTCAACAGCAAGTCTGCCCGCCTATTCCAAAAGTCGGGACAGATACCCGTGATAGAAGGCCTCTATTCCCCATTCCATGCTGGAAAGCGGGCCGGGTTGGAACGCCACCGAGTTCACGCCTTGCTGATTGTAGCGGATAATCCGCTCATCATCCTGCGAAGTAACGTCCCATAGCCATGTCAGCGTTTCCAGCGAGTAGTCGCGATCCTCGACGGCGTCTCCTCGAACCATCCAGACAATCTGGATGTCGGTTTCCTGCAATGTTCTGGGCACAAAGCGGTAGCCTACCGCATAATCGGCATATACCAGAAAGCTGTTCAAGGGCCCGATCATGACATCGGTGGTGCCGCCGTCATATTGCTTCAACTCGCCCAATAGGGGTGCAACCGGTTCGCCGGAGCGGGAGCCGGTCTTGTAACCCGGATACAAAGGGTATCGGCGATAATAGATGTCGCACCCTGTGTTGTCGGCATCCGGCCCGGTTTCATTCAAGACAGTTAAGGGCAGGCCTGCCTGGCAGGAATTTTCTGCCAACGCCGACAGCAGTTCCCCGGTCATCGATGCCGGGTCCTTCAAGCTGTGAGAGCGGGAGTATTCCTTGTGTGCAGGCGCACAGTGATAGCATTCCAGATAGTTCTCCAGTGCCAGTTTCCAGTTGGCCGGCACCGGATAGGATGCGGCGTGGGCAATTTTCATGTCTTCAAACTCGAACGGCTTTGTCAGCGGTGCAAGACGCTCAAGTGCAGGTGAAAGAGCTGGCGGGTTATCGGACAGGCAGACAAAAATAAGCCCCTGGAATATTATCAGGTTGGCGGAAAACAGGCTGTAGTCAGTGCGATCAAATTGCCCGTCCATTGCCCGGTCGGTTCTCAAACGGCCATCCAGGTCATATGTCCATGCATGATAAGGGCAGGACAGCACGGAAGTTTTTCCCGACGCTTCAAGGCATACTCTTGAACCCCGGTGACGGCAGACATTGACGTGGGCATGTACGGTACCCTGTCTGTCACGCACCACTATGATGGATTCAGTTCCGTAGTCGAACCTGAAGAAGTTGCCCGGTTCGGGGATCTGGCATTCATGGCCAACCCAGATCCAGCTGTTGCTCCAGAACGATTTGATGTCGTGGTCAAACACTGCCGGTGAGGTGTAGAAGCTGCGAGTAAGAGCAAAGCCGGGCCGGCGGTTTCTGGCCAGTTGCTTCACCTCGGCAAGGGTGTTCTGATCAAGTGCTGTTTCCATACCAAAGCTCCTGTACAACCTCATGACAAGGCGATTATTTCCCGCCGGTAAAACGCTAATTCAACTTCAGACTTGTCACGCTCAAAATCACGTGCGGCCTTGTGACCCGAGTAGACGGCATCGGCGATCAGACCGGGTGCGGCCGCGTCGCCAATCAATTCAAGTGCCGCAAGTTCCGGGCCAGCGTCGTTGTTTGCCGACTGTCGCAACGCGTCAAACAGATCGCTCACCCGATGCCTTTCGGTGACCAGTACAACCGAGTGACAGTCAAGCGTCCGGATTTTGCCGGTGAATGTGCAAGCGACGCGACTGTGATCCGGGCCTACAGTCCGCAACTGGCCGTGCGGTATGATATCGACCCCTTTTTCCAGCAGCGAGGTTTGAATTCTGGTTTGCTCCAGCGTTTCGCGCGTCCATGGCGATACTATGCTTGCCGGGGTTACAAAGCTGACCTTTTTGCCCAGCATCGCGAGATGTTCAGCGATTACGCCTGCCAGATACGCCTGATCATCATCATAAATCAACACGTGCCCGGCATCGGGCAGTTTCCCCGCCATAATATCGTCAGGCGTGAAGACAGACGCACCGTCAGCGACGTCAACAGGGGTTCTGCATGTCCTTCCCACGCCGTCGCGTCGCCAGATCGATCCTGTGGCAATGAACACATTTCGAATGCCCAGTTCGCCGATGTGCGAGGCGTCCAGTTTGCTGTCCAGGAACACTTGTACATTGCCGCGCTGACCAAGGTCATATGTGCGGTGATCTGCAACCCGCTTCCATGCTCCCAGGCCGGGCAGGGAGGATTCAGCTGTTACCCGGCCTCCGAGTTCACTGCGGGCCTCAGCCAGGGTCACTTCATAGCCGCGCCTTGCGAGTTGCATGGCGCATTCGAGGCCTGCTGGGCCGCCGCCTACAACAAGCGCATCCTGCTCGGTGCCTCTTGCATCAATTTGTTCAGGATGCCAGTTGCGCCGCCATTCTTCGCCCATTGTCGGGTTTTGTGTGCAGCGGATTGGGATTCCCATGTTGTCGCATGACACACAGATGTTGCAGCCGATGCATTCGCGGATTTCGTCGACCCTTTCGTCTCTTATCTTGACCGGCAGAAACGGATCGGCAATGGAAGGTCGTGCAGCGCCGACAAAATCAACTATGCCGTTTTTGACCATCGACACCATCATGTCAGGAGAACTCAGCCGGCCAACCGCCACCACCGGCTTGGAAGTCATCTGCTTGACGAAGTCAATGTAGGACGTCTGATAGCCGTCTTCCGGCTGGAACCTGGTGGTCGCTGAATCGTTTGACCAATCGGAAACGTTGACATCCCACAGATCCGGGATTTCAGCCAGCATTTCGACAACTTCACGGCCTTCGTCAGATGCCTGCATGCCGGATGGTCCCATCATTTCGTCCACCGCAAAGCGAAGTGCGACTGCGCATTTGTCGCCGACGGCGTCTTTGGCGTCCTCGAGCAATTCCCGTGTCAGCCGGGCCCGATTTTCGAGACTGCCGCCATACTCGTCTGTGCGGTCATTGCTGTCTTTCAGCAGAAAGTGATGTGCCAGTGTCAGACGGTGACCGGCATAAACATAGACGATATCAAAACCGGCGCGTTTGGCACGCAAGGCAGCATCCCTATGCCACTGGCGAAAGGTGCGGATGTCCGTTTTATCCATGGCCCTTGCCTGCTTGGGATAAATCAGATCGATAGACGTTTCAGACGGCGACAGAACGGGGGTTCTGGACAGGTGATTGGCCGAATGACTTCCGTTGTGGACCAGTTCGATTGCCGCGAGCGCGCCCTGTTCGTGTACTGCGTCCGTCATCAGGCGCAGGGCAGGGATGTCGTGGTCGTCCCAAATGCGTTGTTCGGGAAACGGCGACAAGTCGGACGACGGGTGAATTTCCGCTTCTTCGGTGCTGACAACGGCCCAGCCGCCTTCAGCCTTCATTGCGCGCATTGCCGCGTGGGCGCGCGGACGCATATGGCCGAGCCCACAGCAATGGGGGACTTGATAAAACCGGTTGCGCGCCGTGACCGGCCCAATATTCACCGATTCAAACAATATCGAGTATTTACTATCGATTGCCATGCAAGCGCTCCAGCGTTAAGATTGCCCATATATGGACGTACATTCATTTTATGATGTGATTGCAGCCAAGAGTCAATTCATCCTATGGTTGTACTGGCCTCAATCGGGGGGCGTTGCAAATCCGGGTGAAGAAAAAGTTGAGTACAAAGGAAAATCCGAAGCAGGAAGAACGCCAGCCGCGCAGATATTCCAGTGAGGAGAGTCGCCGGCTGTTGATCGAAGCAACGCTTGATTCCATTGTGGATGTCGGGTTTTCGAGTACATCGGTTAGCGAGATCGTTACCCGGGCGAATCTGTCGCGCGGCATGGTGCATCTGTACTTCGACAACAAGGATACTCTGCTGGTTGCTGCTGCCAAACATGCGGCGGAAGTCTATTTTCGTAATCTTTCTGACCAACTGGAGTCTGCCGGATCAAGGCCGCAGGAGATAATTGAGACGGTTATTCTGAGCGATTTGGGTGAAGCCCTGCTGAATGAACGAATGGTCAAAATCTGGTTTGCGTTCCGTGGCGAAGCCCATGCCAACAAAGCCATAACCCAATTCAGCGATACTCGCGATGAACAATTGCGAGGCATGATCTTCGATGCGTTTGTCGAGGTCGCAATTGAACAAGGAGAGCCTGAACCGGCGAAATTTGCCAGAGATACAACCCACGGTACACTGGCGTTGCTTGAGGGGATGTGGACGGATTTCCTGTTGCACTCCGATTCGTTCAGCCGCAAATCTGCTGCGCGCATCATTTTCCGGTTCTTGTCGGGTGTATATCCGCAGCATTTTGACCTTGACGGTGCGATTGTGAAATAGAAGACTCCCTGGCTGCAGGCAGTACTGTCAGCAAACCCGTGGACTGCGGGACCGGCGGAGATGACACACGTCGTGGCTGTGCATGTGGGTGAGGGGCTTGATAGTTACAAAAGAAACTATCACTTTTGCCGGGTTGATAATCGCGTGTCACTTTTGCAGTAGGTCGCGCTACAATAATGAAAATACTCCGGGAGGATCTTCGGCTATGAAGTTTGGTTCTAAAGCAGCGCTGAGTGTTGGGTTAATGTTGTCGGGTATGGCAGTTGCGGGCTTGTCTGCGATGGCTCAGGAAGTGACGTTGAAGGTGCATCATTTCCTGCCGCCGAAGGCAACTACCCATGCCAAGGTCCTGGTGCCCTGGAAAGAGGCTGTGGAAAGCCAGTCCGGCGGACGGATAAAGGTGCAGATTTATCCGGCAATGCAACTCGGCGGAAAGCCGCCTCAGTTGATGGATCAGGTCCGCGATGGCGTAGCAGATATAGTCTGGGCGTTGCCTGGCTATTCTCCGGGCCGCTTCCCCAAGATAGCTGCATTCGAACTTCCGTTCATGGTGTCCAATGCGACGGCAACATCACAAGCGGTTCAGGAATACTATGAAACTCATGCGAAAGACGAGTTTTCAGATGTACACGTGCTGCAATTTCATACCCACGCTCGCGGGTTGTTTCACACAGTTGAAAAGCCGATCAAGTCAGTGGATGACTTCAAGGGCCTGAAAATGCGGGCTCCCAACCGTGGCATAGGGGAAGCGCTTGGCGCGCTCGGGGCGTCCGCGGTATTCATGCCTGTACCTGCGTTGCCGGCAGCTCTGTCAAAGAAGGTGGTGGACGGCGCTGTGATTCCCTGGGAGATCGTACCGGCACTCAAGATACATGAACTGGCGCCGAACCACACACGCACACCCGGTGCACGAGGCCTTTATACCGCAGTCTTCGTCTATGCGATGAACAAGGCAAAGTATGAAGGTCTGCCAGCCGACCTGAAGAAGGTCATTGATGACAATTCGGGCATGGCGATGGCCAAGAAAATCGGTGAAGCCTGGGATGAGGCGGAAAAACCGGGCGAGGGGCTTGCTTCCGCCAGGGGAAATCCGATCATTGATCTAAGCGAAGACGACATTGCAAAAATGCGCGAGATGACCAAACCGGTTACCGAAAAATGGATTGCTGATATGGGCGCTGACGGTCAGATACTGTACGATGCCGCCAATGCGCTACTCGACAAATACAGCAAGTGATCCTGGATACGACCGGGTTGGAACACACCTAGACAATGGCTAACGGCGTCCAGCAGGGCTCCCTTTATGCTCGCGTCGCAAAGCTGGTTGAACAGCTTTGCGGCGCATTCGCCATGACCGGCGGCCTGGTATTGTGCGTCATCGCGCTGGTGACGGTTTTCAGTGTGCTGGGACGCAAGTTTTTTGGCGGTGCCATTGCAGGTGATTTTGAAGTTGTCGAAATCGGGTGCGCGATGGCGGTTTCGCTGTTCCTGCCATACTGCCAGCTGAACAAGGGCAATGTGATTGTCGACTTCTTTACCCTGAAGGCACCACCTGTCATGCGACGCTGGCTGGACGCGGTGGGTTGTATCTTGCTGACGCTTGTTGCCATGCTCATGACATGGCGCCTTGGTGCGGGCGGCCTGTCTTTGTATTCCAGCAATGATCAGACCATGGTACTGCAGGTCGGAACCTGGTGGGCATTTGTGATTGTTGTACCTTCTATGGCATTGCTAAGTGCCGTCGGAGTGCTGACGGCTGTACGTTCACTTTCTGATGACGGCAAGCCGGATGACCCTGTATCGCTGGAAACAGTGTCATGAGCGGACCGGTTCTAGGTGTGCTGGCAATCGGGTCAATGCTGGCAATGATGGCGTTTCGCATACCCATTGCGATATCCATGTTTTTGGCCGGAGCGGTCGGGTATATCTCGGTTTCAGGCTGGATTCCGCTGCTGGGCTACCTGAAGACCAGCCCGTACTACCAGATGTCATCCTACTCGCTTTCCGTTGTGCCGTTGTTTTTGCTGATGGGGCACCTTGCGACACATTCAGGCATGTCGAAGGCATTGTTCAATGCAGCCAATGTTGCTTTGGGCCGGTTTCGCGGCGGGTTGTCGATGGCGTCGATCGGCGCATGCGGGATGTTCGGCGCCATATGCGGGTCATCTCTGGCAACGGCTGCCACGATGGGGCAGGTTGCACTTCCGGAAATGAAACGTCACAAATACTCCGATGCACTGGCAACCGGCACAATGGCAGCAGGCGGCACACTGGGGATACTAATTCCGCCATCGGTCATTCTGGTGATTTACGCCATCCTGACCGAGCAGAATGTAGCCAAGATGTTTCTTGCCGCATTCGTTCCCGGTCTACTTGCTGCAGTCGGTTATCTGGTTGCCATTGCAATATACGTGCGATTGAACCCGGAAGCAGGTCCTGCCGGAGAACCTCTCAGCAAGTTGCAGGTCCGGGAGGCGCTGACCGGATCAGCGCCGGCTGTTCTGATCTTTGTTGTCGTTATCGGTGGTATCTATGGCGGCGTGTTCACTCCGACCGAAGCGGCTGCCTTTGGTGTCATTGGTGTGGGAGCTACGGCACTGGCCAATGGAATGCGTCTGGACGGTTTGAAGGAAGCCCTGACCGGTACGGCGGTTTCCACCGGTATGATCTACATGATCCTGCTGGGCGCTGACATTTTCAATGCGTTCTTGTCCCAAACACAGTTGCCACAGACTTTGGCAGAAACCATTGGAAGTTCAGGCCTGTCTCCGATGATGGTTCTCATCATGATCCTGTTGCTGTACCTTGTGCTGGGCTGTGTAATCGATGCGCTATCCATGATCCTGCTTACCATTCCGATTTTCTTCCCGATTATCAGCGCGCTCGATTTTGGCATGAGCGCTGAACACACGGCCATCTGGTTCGGCATTATTGTGTTGATTGTCGTGGAGGTCGGACTGATCACACCGCCTGTGGGAATGAATGTGTTTGTGATCAACAAGCTGGCAGGAGACGTGCCGCTTGCCGACAGTTTCAAGGGAGTGATGCCATTCCTGATTTCCGATTTCGTCCGCGTTGCCCTGCTGTTGGCATTTCCGGCAATAACATTGTTTGTCCTTGAGTTGTTCTGAGCAGGTCAGTCGTCCGTCACACCCAGTGCCTTTTCCAGTATGGACATGCCGTGCAGCAAGGACTTTCTCTCGGCTAAAGTGAGGCGTGACAGGAGCTCGATTTCAAACCCCAGCATCTGCGGTTCAAGTTGTTTATAGGCTTGCAGACCGTGGGGTGTCAGGTTCAGTTTTTCCAATCGCCGGTCTGCCTCGTCTCTTTCGCGAGACAACCAGCGTCTTGTGTTGAGTGAACTGACGGCGCGACTGACCTTGGTCTTGTGCATGGCCGAATGCGCTCCAATCTGCTTTGCCGTCAGTTCGCCGAATTGTGCCAGGGTGGAAAGGGTTCGCCATTCGGGAACGGTTAGCCCGTACTTGCGCCGGTAAATTGATGACAGTTGAGTGCTTGCGGCAGCTGCCGCACGATTCAGTCTGTACGGTAGAAACTTTTCCAACTGCAGTTTCTGCATTATCAATCCCTCTTGATAGTTACAATTGCAACCATCATTCTTAACCGAACTCTGAAGCAATTGTAACAATTTTGGTCCCATATCATGCATCTGGATTACCAGCCGGGTTTCGGCAATGATTTCGAGACAGAAGCGCTGCCCGGCGCTTTGCCACAAGGGCAGAACTCGCCGCAAAACTGTGCCTATGGCCTTTATGCGGAGCAGTTGTCCGGGTCACCGTTCACGGCATTGCGCGGACAAAATGAAAGATCCTGGCTGTATCGCATCCGGCCGTCGGTGAAGCATGTGGGCGAATTCAGGAAGGCTGACCTTTCCGGCTGGAAAACGGCTCCGTGCGTAAATGATCATGATCTGCCACCTGCACAGCTGCGCTGGAATCCTCCACCGTTTCCCGAAGCCGATGTATCGTTTGTGGAAGGCATTCGCACCGTAACCACCGCTGGCGATGTGAACACCCACACGGGCATGGCGGTACACCTGTTCTTTGCCAACAAGTCCATGACGAAGGAAAGCTTTTTCAACGCCGACGGTGAACTGCTCCTGGTTCCCCAACAGGGACGGCTTTTGGTGTTTACCGAGATGGGCAAGCTGGACGTGGGGCCTTCGGAAATTTGCCTGATACCGCGTGGGATGAAATTCAAGGTAGAGGTGATCGAAGGCCCGGCACGCGGTTATGTGTGTGAAAACTACGGTGCGAAATTCACCTTGCCGGAACGCGGGCCAATCGGCGCCAATTGCCTGGCCAACCCGCGCGATTTCAAGACACCGGTGGCGGCATTCGAAGATCTGGAGGGGGCACATACGGTTGTCATGAAGTGGTGTGGCGGCCTGTATGCAACAGAGATAGATCATTCCCCCCTCGACGTGGTGGCCTGGCACGGCAATTACACGCCGTTCAAATACGATTTGCGAACGTTTTCACCTGTCAACGCGGTGCTTTTCGACCATCCCGATCCGTCAATATTTACCGTTCTCACGGCACCTTCGGAGAGTCCCGGCACCGGCAACATCGACTTTGTCATTTTCCCCGAGCGCTGGACGGTTGCGGAGCACACGTTCAGACCACCTTGGTATCACATGAACATAATGTCGGAGTTCATGGGGCTAATTCATGGCGTCTATGATGCAAAGGAAGAAGGTTTTCTGCCCGGCGGCATGAGCTTGCACAACTGCATGTTGCCACATGGACCCGATGTTGATGCTTTTGAAAAAGCAAGCTCAGTGGAACTTAAACCGCATAAACTGGAGAACACGCTGGCCTTCATGTTTGAAACCAGATTTCCGCAGCATCTGACAAAGTACGCTGCCGAACTGGAAACGCTGCAGGGCGATTACACCAACTGCTGGGACGGTCTGGAGAAGCGTTTTACCGGCGAGCATACAGCGTGATTGCTCTATGAAACTGGCAACTCTGTCAGATGGAAGCCGGGATGGCTCTCTTGTGGTTGTCTCACGGGATTTGGCGCGCTGTGCGAGCGTGGCGGATGTCGCGCCCACGCTTCAATATGCACTGGACAACTGGCACCTTGTTATGCCGGAACTTTCCGGTCGCGTTTTATTGCTGGAAAGTGATGACGCGGCGGGCAAACGGTTTGTTCAGTCCAATTGCCGGTCTCCACTTCCGCGAGCCTTTCAATGGGCGGACGGATCAGCGTACGTGAACCATGTGGAACTGGTGCGCAAGGCTCGTGGTGCGCAGATGCCCGCGAGTTTCTGGTCAGAGCCTCTCATGTATCAGGGTGGATCGGACAGTTTTCTCGATCCACACGGAGACATCGTTCTTGCGGAAGAGGCCTGGGGTATCGACTTTGAAGCGGAAATAGCGGTGATTACCGATGATGTGCCGATGGGTATTTCGCCGGATCAGGCGCTTAGTCATGTTGTGCTGATCATGCTGGTCAATGACGTCTCGTTGCGAAATCTGATTCCAGCCGAACTGTCGAAAGGGTTCGGTTTCTTTCAGGCAAAGCCTTCAACGGCCTTTTCACCGATTGCCGTTACACCAGATGAACTTGCCGGATCGTGGCGGCAGGGCAGGGTTCACCTGCCGTTGCTGACAAGGCTGAATGGAAAATTGTTTGGCAAGCCGGATGCCGGTGCGGATATGACGTTTGGTTTTGGAGAACTGATTGCACATGCCGCGCGTACCCGTCCACTGCAGGCTGGAACGATCATCGGATCCGGGACGGTTTCAAACAAGGGACCTGATGGGTCGCCGGGCAAATCCATCGCAGATGGCGGCAGTGGATATTCCTGCATTGCAGAGCTGCGAATGATAGAAACAATCAACTCGGGAACGGCTTCAACTCCGTTCATGTCATTTGGAGATATTGTGGATATCCATATGGCGGCAGAAGACGGCAGTTCAATTTTTGGCTCAATCATTCAAAAGGTTGTCAGATACGATGGTTAAACAGTTTGCATCTACCGGCGATATGAAAGAGAAGGAGATTTCCTTCAATGAGATCGGCGACAACCTGTACGCGTTTACGGCTGAGGGCGATCCGAACACCGGCGTCATTATTGGTGATGACAGTGTGATGGTTGTCGATGCCCAGGCCACACCCAGGCTCGCAGGAAAGGTTATCGAGAAAATAAGGACGGTTACCGACAAGCCGATCAAGCATGTTGTGCTGAGCCATTACCATGCCGTCCGGGTGCTTGGGGCATCTGCTTATGGCGCATCGGAAATTGTCATGTCGGAAATGGCGCGGGCGATGGTTGTCGAGCGGGGGCAGGAGGACTGGGATTCGGAATTTGAACGGTTTCCGCGGTTGTTTCAGGGCCATGAGAGTATTCCCGGCCTGACATGGCCCACCACCACATTCAATGATCGGATGACCATATATCTTGGCAGTCGGCGCATTGATCTGATGTTTCTCGGCCGCGCCCATACGGCTGGAGACATTGTGGCCTATGTGCCGGATGCAAATGTGATGTTTACCGGCGATATCGTCGAATACAGGTCTGCATGTTATTGCGGTGACGGACATTTCCATGACTGGCCGGTTACGCTTGAAACCATACGTGACTGGGATGTCGATGCCATCGCGCCCGGCAGGGGCGATGCACTGGTGGGACGCGAGAAGGTCGGCGAGGCGCTGGATCTTACAGCGGACTTTATTCAGTCAACCTACAATCCGGTCGCTCGTGTTGCCCTGAAGGGGGGCGATCTAAAATCGGCGTATGATGCCTGCCGGGAACAGTGTGACGCGAAGTTTGCCGATTATGCCATCTATGAACACTGTTTGCCGTTCAATGTGGCACGGGCATTCGATGAGGCCCGCGACGTTGACACGCCGCGTATCTGGACGGCGGCGCGCGACAAGGAAATGTGGCAAGCGTTGCAGGGGTAGTTGATGAGCAGGTACGACCCTCAACCATTCGATTATATCAAGGCGCCGGAATTGTCTGGTAATGATACCGGCACCTATCCGGTGGCAATTGTCGGCGCAGGACCGGTGGGCCTGAGCGCGGCGATAGATCTGGCGCTGCATGGTGTTCGTTCCGTTGTTCTGGATGACAACAATGTCGTGTCAGTCGGATCGCGGGCCATTTGCTGGGCCAAGCGCACTCTGGAAATCTTCGATCGGCTCGGCGTTGGCGACCGCATGGTCGACAAAGGCGTGACCTGGAAAGTTGGCCGGCTGTTTCATCGCGAGAAAGAAGTCTACAATTTCGATCTGCTTCGTCAGGCCGGTCATAAGATGCCGGCGTTTATCAATTTGCAACAGTACCACGTCGAGCAGTATCTGGTTGAAAGATGCGCTGATTTCCCGGAACTGATAGATTTGCGATGGAAGAACAAGGCAGTCGGCGTTGCGCAACGCGGAGACACTGTTGCGGTACAGGTTTCCACGCCGGATGGCGGGTATGGGCTGGAAGCGAATTACCTGATCGCATGCGACGGCGCGCGGTCGCCGGTGCGCTCGATGCTCGGACTGACATTTGAGGGAATTCAATTTGATGAACGGTTCCTGATTGCCGATATTGAAATGAAAGCCGGTTTTCCATCCGAACGCTGGTTCTGGTTCGAACCGCCATTTCACACCGGGCAATCAGCGCTGCTGCACAAGCAGCCGGACAATATTTATCGAGTTGATCTGCAACTGGGACCGGACGCCGACCTCGATGAAGAGAGCAGGCCGGAAAAGGTCATTCCGCGCATAAAGGAGATGATGGGAGACCGGATTTTTGAGCTGGACTGGGTATCAATATACTCTTTCCAATGCGCGCGACTGGAACGTTTCTTACATGACCGGATCATATTTGCCGGTGATTCAGCGCACGTGGTTTCGCCGTTTGGTGCGCGCGGCGGCAATGGAGGCATACAGGATGTAGACAACCTGTGCTGGAAGCTGGCACAGGTTCTGCACAGCACTGCACCGGGCGAACTGTTGGAAACCTACAACACAGAGCGAGTTGCTGCGGCTGACGAGAATTTGAGCAATTCGGCACGCGCGACGTCGTTCATGACGCCGAAATCTGCCATGGAGCGGCGACTGCGCGATGCTGTTTTAGAGTTGGCCGGAAAACTGGACTTTGCCAGAGCATTGGTAAATTCGGGCCGCCTGTCGTTGCCTTGCTCTTATTCGGGCAATGCCAGAGATGATACCGGCGCACACCGGCTTCCCGCGGGTGCAGGTCCCGGAGCACCTGCTCAGGATGCACCCACCGATGAGGGATGGTTGTTGAATTCGGTAGGAAACAAATTCACCTTGTTGTTTATTGGTAATGCCAGGCCTGCAGACGCGCAGATACCGGAAGGTATCGCAGTTGTCGAACTTCAGCCGGGCGAGCTTCTCCGGCAGCGTTATCTTGGCGAGGAAGATGCAGCGGTTTACCTGCTCAGGCCAGACCAGCACATAGCGGGAAGATGGGCAGATTACTCAAAGGCGGCAGTAACAGCGGCCATGTCGGCAGAACTTGTCCTTAGCGGAGACCATCCCAATGTCACATGATGATCGACTTGTTACGACTGCGAACATTACCGAGCATGATGATTTCTATGCAGAACTGCTGATGGCGCATGAAGGTATGAATGATGAGGATAGCCAGGCGTTCAACGCCCGCCTGATCCTGATCCTGGCAAATCACATAGGCAACATCGACGTTCTCAGACAGGCTATTACTGCTGCCAAGTGAGGTGTCATACCAAATTCAATGTTGCAAGTTGTTCAGCTTTTGCTTCCCAAGCATCAGCATCAGCATCAGCATCAGCATCAGCATCAGCATCAGCATCAGCATCAGCATCAGCAACAGCAAGGCATGACCTGTTTTGAGGATGGGGTATATAGTGCGTGAAAGAAGTTTTGATCTGAAAATCAGAAAATTCAATCTGTTGAAAGTACCGGTTGGGGTACTCAGTAATGCCAGAGTGTGGATGGCATCTGCGCCGTGATAAAACCGGTCGCCAATCTTGAGGACAAATCCTTCATCCATATCCAGTCGGGCGGCGTTGATCTCCTGTATGATCGGTGGATTGTCACGGGCATTCAGAAGTTCAAAATTCCCTGCGGCCCGTTTGATGGAGAGGTATTTGGTATAGTTTCGGCACACCGGACAATCTCCGTCATACACAAGGATAATTGGCGGGGAACTCATGACTTTAATTCAATCTTACCATGGTAGAGTGAATAGCCCCGCGTTTCCTAGACACCCAGCGGGTTCAGTTTTTGCTGCTTTTCAAAATCTGCGGGTGACAGCATCCCGTTGTTAACATGCTTGCGTTTGGGATTGTAGAACATCTCGATGTAGTCGAACACATCTGATCTTGCATCATCTCGTGTCCGGTAGGTTTTTCTGCGGACGCGTTCGCGCTTGAGCAAACTGAAGAAGTTTTCAGCGACGGCGTTATCATGGCAGTTTCCACGACGGCTCATACTATGTTCGAGATTGTGATGTTTGACGAACGATGCCCAATCCATACTGGTGAACTGTGATCCCTGATCCGAATGAATGAGCACCTTTTCTTTTGGTTTCCTGCGCCACACGGCCATAAGCAAGGCCTGTAGAACCAGGTCAATTGTCTGGCGGCTTTGCATCGCCCATCCCACGACACGGCGGGAGAACAGATCAATGACAACTGCCAAATAGGCGAATCCCTCATACGTTTTGATGTACGTGATATCCGTGACCCAGGCACGGTCTGGACTTGCGACTTCGAACTGACGGTTCAATGTGTTGTCGATTGCGATTGAAGGCCTGCCACCATACTTGCCAGGGCGACGTTTGTAGCCAACCTGTGCTTTGATCCCTGCTAACCTGGTCAACCTCGCCACCCGGTTCGGACAGCATGTCTCGCCCTGATCCCTCATATCATCATGAAGCTTGCGGTACCCATAGACTTTGCCGCTGTCTTCCCAGGCATCCCTGAGCAACTCCGTTTGCCGCTTGTCTTCAACCGCACGTTTGCTGAACGGTCGCTTCAGCCAGGCATAAAAGCCACTGGGATGAATACGAAGCATTCGGCACATTGCACGGATCGAAAATACCGGGCGATGCTCTGCCACGAACGCGTACTTCACTTTGCATCCCTGGCGAAATACGCGGTGGCTTTTTTTAAGATGTCACGCTCCTCGGTCACCCTTACCAGTTCCTGCTTCAGCCGCCTTATCTCGGCAGATTGATCGTCCTTGGCCGTATTGTTGGGAGAAACTGAATATCTCTTTATCCAACCGTAAAGCGAGTGCGTGCTAACGCCCAATCGCTTCGATACATCTGCAACAGAATACCCGCGTTCCGTAATCTGTTTAATGGCATCAATCTTGAACTCTTCGGTAAATCTTGGCTTGCCCATCGTGCTCTCCTTGTCCTCTTTTTTAGGGGGCAAGGTGTCTACAAATCTAGGGGCTATTCAACAAGCACCGCCCCTGTTATCGTCCACACAGCCAGCCATCCATGGTTGGCGGCACCAACCCATTCTATGGAAAAGTCATACAGAAACACGGCGGAAAAAACAGCAACGGCAATCCTGCTGTATTTCTCATTCAGGACGGCTGTCAATGTTATCGCCGCCCCGAGAGGAAGTACTATCGAATAAAACCAGTTGAAATTCTCGGGTAGCCAGTACCCCGTCAATTGTTCAAAGCAGACAGACAGCATGGCTGCCACCATCGCCAGCCTGACGTACTTGCCGATATCTTCTCCGGCTTTGACTTCCGGAACCAGACTTAGAAAATCAGGTAGCTTTGGTAATGTAACACCCTGCACGCTCATGATCTGCCCACTACCCCCTCTCAACCGGTTTCTTCGATAGCAGACAACTTCGACGTGAACAATCGCAACATAAATCTGGAAAGGATACTTAAGTCAGTCTGGTGGCATTGACGAATGTGAGGCAATCGCAATTACCTGGAAGCGAATATCTTTACTGGAATGAAAATTTCTGCAGCCGACAACTGAATGTCGCCCGGGGTTTCGACCAAACTCGTCGAAAACCCGAATGTCTGTGTTCCCCAGACGTCACAGCGGCCAGCCTTGCAAAGATCCGACGTCAGAGCGAAGCCAGATCAGGGTTTGCTGATTTGCGCGCTGAGGGTTTGCGCCGGTTGACGTGCAGTTTCATCACCCGCATCGACAGCCTTGTTGTACCAGTCGAGTGCCTTCTTTGAGTCGGGCCTTAATCCATGCACGCCGAGCTGCGCAAAAATTCGGGGATCGTAGGTCGTCCCGATTCTTGCAGCGGCGCGCGCATTGCCTTGCTGGAAAGCGTGCTGATACAGTTGCCGAGCCGAGACTATATCGCCGAGTAACAAAAGCTGATCTCCGCGATCCAGCAATATACTGACGTCCTTGCCGTCGCTGGCCAGCAGGGGCGCAAGCAGACCTGTTGAGGATGCCTGCTGGTCGGTCAGAGCAGGAGCGCCCAAATCCAATGCTTTTGGCGGCAAACTCAAGGCGGTTTCAATAGCGTCATCGTCGCTTCGGGTTTTTTTACCGGTGTTTGCCGCAGCAATTCCGGTTTTCGGTGCAGTTATCCGGGGCGACAAGCTTGCAACGACCTGATTAGGTTGAGCAATCTTCGTTTCCACCGGAACCATCACCCACTCACCGTCAGCATCTCTATTGAGTGCGGTTCCAGTCGAGGGTGCCTTGTTCAGGTTATAAACCGTCTCTACCGGTGCCTGGCCAGCCGTGGGCGCTATGCGAACCAGCGTTTGGGCAACCTCGGCCTCGGCTGCCTTTTGAGGTGGCTGTTCAACTGGAGCAACCTCGGCGACGCTGAGATTGGGAGCAGCCGGAGTTTGAGGGATCACTTTTGGAGCAACCGGTTCTCGAGGCGGCTGTTTGGCAATTTTTTCGACCAATGTCTCAAGTTGCTGCGGTATTTTTACAACCGGAATGTCAGTCACTTCTTCCACGGGCTGCTGTACTTTCGCAGGCTGCAACAATGCCGCCGCAGATGCATTCTGGAAGTGTGAGCTGGAGGATTGCCCGGCAGAGATTTCTTCCTGCGCGGCAGATGCAATCTCCAGGTTCTGGATCTCCGTGGTGCCGAAACTGTAAGACGACAGGAATTTCCAGTCATTGGATTTGTAGTAAAATCCACCAAGCCCGCTCACGCCGATGATCAGCAGCGCGCCCGTAAAGGCGTACCAGTTACGGGTCTGTCTGTTGCGATGGGCTTCAAGCTGGGCGCGGCGGTGAGCCATCACAGCCATGCGGTGTTCAAATATTTCTTCCCGGGTCCTGAATTTAGTAGCCCGTGCGGGGCGGCGGGTCGAGGCACCCGGCCGGCGGGAAGACGATGCGGGATCTGGTTGCTGATCCGCAGCTTCTCGAAATTCTGCCGGGTCTTCGCCCGCCTTGTCCTGTGAAGCAGTTTGCTGGCCTGTATCGTCGAAAGTGCTGTCATCAAGGTTTGGAACCGTGTCGTGGTTCCAGATTTCATCACCGATTTCAGCCAAATCCACCTGCAAAGACGCAAGAGTTTTTTGCCGCTTTTCAGCCTTTTGTGCCATGACCCAATTTTCCCTGTTTTGCACGTGACCTCGTTGGATCACTTTGCTGCCGGTTTGCCCGGTATTGGTATTCAGTTTGCGTTCGTAACTGTCTCATTCCATTGAATAAACTTGTTGAATAGTTCCTTTTGATCAGCCTGGCTCAATACCACGGTCCGCCCCCGGCTTTCCAGATAAGCCTGGAATGCCTTAAACAATTTGCGTTGCTGATTGGTCGGTGCCTCGGCAAGCGTCTGGGCCCTGTTTGCGTCAAGCCAGTCTTTGGCGACGGAATATCTGCGCCAGCCCGGCAGTTCTGCAGCCAGGTTTACTTCACGCCATTTCTGGTGTCTGGGCGCTTTCTGAAATTCGTCAAACCGGGTGAAGAAGTTTTCCACGAACCGCTTTACGCGATAGTAGCGACCGGTTTTGGGTTTCCAGTTGAACACTGCCATGACCGCTCCAACAGCTATGGTATCGACGGGGTCTTTTGTGAGTACCAGATTACCGTAGTCCTTTGCCGAAAGCTTGGCAGGCAAGTAGCTTTGCTGGAGCTTTTTGGTGTAAGGCACCGGCACAATGTGCAATCCGTCGCTCTTCTTGACGGCGGTGAAGATTGAGGCCGGCTTACCGGCTACATACACCATGGCGTCAAGCTGGCCGGTGCGCACTTTCTCCAGTGCATCTTCATAACCATGACTGAAAGGCTTCACGTCGATGCCCAGTGCTCCAAACACGGTTTCGGAGGTCATGTAGGTTCCAGATCCCTTGCCGCCGAAATTTACCTTCTTGCCGCGGAGTTGCTTGATGCTGGTGATGTCGCGACGCGCAATAAGATGAAATTCTTCATTATACAGCTTGGTGACGTAGTTCACCCGATTCTGGATGTCTTCATGTATTTCCTTGTTGCGCAAATATGTCAGCACGTCGGACTGCACGATGGCGATGTCGACACCGCGAAGATACAGCAAGTCTTCGATGTTTTTGATTGAACCTTTGCCGACAATCGGCAGTATTCTCAGGTTGTCAATATCGTCCAGCTCGGCCTGGAGGTCTGCTGCAATCCTGATGTAGGTTCCGCCTATGCCGCCCGAAATAACACTTACGGTATCGTTGTTGGCAGCCTGGACCCTGTCTGAGTGTGCCTGCGCGAAAGCCGGTCCGGCGGCTAGAACAAGAATTGCGACAAGAGAAAACAGTGCGGCAAACGCCACAGAAAGCAAACGAAACATATGACCCCTTTGCCCGGCGTAAACGCCAAGCCCCTGGGTAAGACTATACGCAACTATACGTACACTTACACGCCGTGCCGTCCCATTTTCAGACCAGATTGTGAATATCGAATCAGGTTTAAACGCGTAAAGAATCGGGTAAAATTATGTTCTATTACAGGCAATTGTGTGGCGACGTTAACTTATCAACAAATCTCAAAGTTGACCTTGCGTGCGGATATTTACGTTCATCCGGTACCGTTAATCGGCGTGATGAGTCAACTGACAGGAGGGCTTGACCGGGGATTGGCCTTGCGGTCGAACTTTGTTGGATGTGGCCAACGGGCAGAGACATAATTCTGCCTGTGGAATCCCACTCTGCAGGGCATTGCATATTCAATGCGAACAATTATGCTTTGTGCCAAGATGATCGGGACTTGGCATTGTCTGATCCTGCTGGTCAGGATGCCGACCTGAACAACCGGAGGCATGCACATGCAAATCGAAAGTCTTGTTGTACTGCTGGTGGTAGGTGCCGTTGCGGGCTGGCTGGCGGGACAGATAATGAAGGGCTACGGATTTGGCCTGGTCGGCAACATTGTAGTGGGCGTTGTCGGGGCATTTATCGCCGGGCTGGTGCTTCCGGCAATCGGCGTCTCTATCGGCAGCGGGATACTGGGGTCGATTATCCATTCCACCATTGGAGCCGTTATTCTGCTGTTTCTGATCGGCCTTATAAAGAGAGCCTGAATTGAGACGAATATGGCTCGGAAATCCTGAGGATGACGCCGGCCTCTGTAAGAGTATTCCCCGTTTTGACAATGATGTTTTTGGATAATGTCCGACAGGCTTCGAGGCTGAGGAAACCGGTTGGTCTTGCAGTCTGCCTAATGGCTGGGCAAACAGGCTTCCCATCGATTGTATCGGCGCAGCAGGATGTGCCGCTGCCGCGTTCCAAGCCGCCGCAAACGTCAGTTCAGCCTTCGGCACCTGATGCAAGTTTTTCGAATCTTGGGGAGAACGGGCCTGATCATGCAGTGCAATGCCAGGCGGACCTGAAAGCTGCCGGCGCATCCTTCAACTGGGTAGTTATTGCGACCGAAGGATCATGTACAATTGCCGATGCCGTGGAATTGCTGTCTGTGGATACAGGTATCGATCTAATCGAATTTCGCCAGAAACCTGTACTGAGCTGCAATTTTGCGGCGCTACTTGGACGATGGACGGGTGAGATAGCCGGGCCGGTTTTTTCTGCATATTCCGGCAGGCAGCTCCGGTCGGTTATCACCGGCCCGGGGATTGTTTGCCGAAACCGGGTTGGTGGAGCCAAGACAAAGGTCAGTGAGCATGCCAAGGGAAACGCCATCGACATAACCGGCTTTCGCCTGTCCGGCAAACGTTCTGTCAAGATTGGCGACAAGAACAGCAAGTCGGAAAAGCGGGCGCTTCAGGCGTTACGCACTTCTGCTTGCGGCTATTTTACGACGGTGCTTGGTCCCGGTGCAAACTCTGCGCACAATCACCACTTCCATGTTGATTATGCCAAGCGTGGCAAGTCCTACAATTACAGGATTTGTGAATGATGGCGGAGAAGTTTTCAACTCCACGATCAAGCAACCAATTGACCTTGCGGCCCGTTGGCGTCAAACTTCAGCCAAACCAGCCTGCTTAGCGGAAGTTTACAGCAACAGGCGGAGCCAGACAGATATTTCCGGGGCAGATTGGATCGGCGATTTTGTTCAGTTATCGTAGGGTTTTCAGGCTCACAATAGCGGCAGTTGTGGTGTTTTTCTGCAGCACTCTGGCCAGCGCCCAGGATTTTGACCCTTTTGATTCCAACACTCCGCTCGACAAGGCCGAGCAAGCCTACAAAGACGCTGTAAAACATCGCGATTCGATAACAGACGCCGATGCGCGCGAGAAGATGAAACCCTATCTGCGTGCGCTGAAGGAGCATTTGAAGGAGCGCGGCAGCAAGTTTGATGACAAGGGAAACCTATCGGGGGACGGCGCGCCGGTAGCCGATGGTGACCAGAAGCCCGCAAAACCATCCAAAGATGCCGATGGCAAGAAACCCGCAGATTCCGGCTTTCGCTTCGGCGGGCTGAAATTCGGCGATCCTACTGCCGAAGGAGTCAAGGATACCACCCACGGTGTCGGGGCGTCATGGTACGTAATCTGCCTTGACATTGATATTTCAGACAACGGATCGGGGTATGACGGGAACATCCGCGATCTGAAGCTGCTCGCGTATTCCCACTCGATGATGGATCCCAAGACCGTCGAAGGACTGAAGACGGCTGCTCATGAGCTTGAGCATGTCAAGCAATACAAGCATGCCTGGGAGATGTCGCACGAGGCATTGAGGAAGGGTTTTTCGGTATCCGGCAAATCCCACGATGACGTCAAGGCGGCGGCCAGAGGCATTGTCGACGAGTGGTTCGGCCCGGGCTTCAATCGGCATTTTACCGGCAAGGCCCGCAGAAAATCCGTTAGCAGGAAGTACCAGGAGGTCACCGGCTCCGAGCCCAGCGAGATAAACAAGCCAACCGAATACGAACCCGAGATTGCCGAGAAACAATTCGGCGATGAGTTTAAAAACAAGCCGGACAAAGCGAAAAAGGAAATCGACAAAAGAAGCAACGGCCTGAAGAACGTAAAAGATCTTCCGGACATGAAGCACACACATACTGTTGCCAATGGTAATGTTCGTTTGAAGATTCGATTGTTCAAAGACGACAAGCAGGTTGCTCTTCTGGAACCCGCAGGAAGCCTGCTTCCGGAACAGCCGCTTGAGCAAGGGTTTGCCGTATCCTATGACGATCCGAACATTTGTGTTGCCTCGGTTTTTTATACCAGCGGCCGGGACATTCTGGAGAGCGGGCACAGCCCCGTTATCTCCATCACGCCACCCCTGACTGGATTGACCGCGCCGCCGGATGAAATCCCCGACTGTACTCCGGGCCCCGCCCTGACCAGCGTTCCAGGACAACCGGCACCGACGACCACCCCGGCACCGCAGAAGGCAGAGCAGCCGACCAGCCAGGATGAGCAGCCCGAAATTACATCGAAGCCTCCGGAAGAGGATCAGCCGCAAGAGACACCGGAACTGGGACTGGTAAAGGCGCAAGAGACACTGGTGTCGCTTATTCTCACCAATGAAGATGACGGCCAGCCGCTGGAAGGGGCCATTGTAAAACTGCTTGCACCGGAGCCGGATCTGCCCGACGGCGAAAATACCGGTACTGAACTGACAGGTGCGGAACATTACGCCGAAGGTGTTGAAGGTGTGCAATTGGGAGACGACGCGAAGGTGCTGTTGTCGGCCAGTTTGCAAACTGACGCAGATATCTCCGGGATCAAGTTGACCGAAGTGGCGGATGAACAGACGGAAAGCGATGTACAACCGGCCGGCAAACCAACCGTGACCAGAACCGCAAGAGTTGTGCGGCAAAACCCGCAACTGGTTGTTGCAACGGGAGCCGACAGGACGCGCCTTCCGGTGAGACTGGCGCCACAAGGTGCGAAAGTCTGTGTCAATCGCAACTTCCGCATTGGAGACAACAGTATCCACGTTGTCAGTCTGCCGGGGGAGTTTGTTGACGAATTCACACGCAACGCAAGCAGCTGGGAAGAAACTCAATTCGTCGAGCCGGATCCTTGCCGCAACAAGGAGGAAAGCAAGGATCCTTTGTATGAAAGCTCCGGGTTATGGGGACAGAAATTCGACAACCAGTGGGCCATCAAACGTGTGGGGTACGAAGAAAACAAGCTGCCGCAGTGGCTGAAGAAGCCGCCGACTGCAGCTGATGTAACGGTTGCTGTTATCGATACCGGCCTGGACTGGTATCATCCTGACATTGCACACGAGAAAATCTGGACCAATCCCGGCGAGGTGCCGGGCAATGGCATCGACGATGATCAAAACGGCTATGTGGATGATATTGTCGGCTGGAATTTTGTTCGCAATAAAAACAAGCCGTGGGACTATGATGGGCACGGTACATTTGTGACCGGTGTTATTGCGGCGGCTCAAAACAATGGTATCGGCATCTCCGGCATCAGCTCTTCAGCCAGGATCATGCCCCTGAAGGCACTTGATGCATTCGGCCGCGGGTATGCCTCCATGGCGGCCGAGGCGATCAACTATGCAGCCGAACAGGGCGCGCGCGTTATCAACCTGAGTCTCGGCGGAAGGACGCTTACCAAGGTTGAACAGCTCGCCATCGATCATGCCAAAACCAGGGGCGCCATAGTCGTTGTTGCGGCCGGGAATTCAGGGCAATCGGTTACCGATTTTTCCCCGGCCGGTCTTCGCGGTGTAATCACCGTTACAGCAACGGACCGCGAAGACAACAGGGCAGGGTTTTCCAATTGGGGACCCTTGGTGGATATTGCCGCGCCAGGTGTCGATGTATTGAGTTTGCGTGCCCGGCGCACGGATCTGCTGGCGCTCATTCGCGGCGTCAAATACAAACGCGGTGAAGGTATCCTGGGGGAGGACAAATCCTACTACAGGGCAAGCGGGACCTCTTTTGCAGCTCCGATTGTCACCGGCACCATAACCGAATTACTGGCCGGCAATCCCAGGCTTACGGCTGAACAGGTCACCCGTATGGTGCTGCATTCAGCGCGTGATATAGAAACACCGGGCGTCGACAACTATACCGGTTACGGCCTTCTGGATGCGACGGCGGCACTGGCTGCGGATCCGGAATATTTCAACGAGAGCCGAATTAGCGGTGTTAAGGTGGTCGCGCGCAACGGCAAGCCGGTACTGCGGGTTGTCGGAACCGCAGACGCCAACGAGTTCAAGGAAGCGATCTTGCGGCTTGGAAAAGGCTCAGATCCGAAAAAGTGGTTTGAGGTGAATGTAAAAATCACCAATCCGGTGACTGAAAATACACTTATTGAATTGCCGGCAGGGGTTTTCAAGGGCACGAAACAATGGACCATCAGGCTGATCACTCGACACAAGAACGGTTCCGAAAGAGAAGCACGTTTCAGCCTGAAACTTGGATAGGGAATTTCCCTGTTCAATCCCGTTTTAACTAGGAGTTGGTTGCGATGAAACATCAAAGATTTTTGTGGGCTCTGGCATTGTCGATGGGAATGTGTGTGGCGCTGCCTGCCAAGGCGGTAACCGTCGATATCGACATCAAGACCGAGGGCGAACCGGTTCCTGGCGCATCCGTTTCGTTCCGCACTCCTGACGGAGAAGATGTTCCGGTGATTCAACTAACAGCCATTGTGGAAGAGGAAGAACCGAAACGCGAAGTTGAAAAAGAGCCTCCGCCAGCCCGCGATCCGGATGACCAGTCCGGTTTTGATCGTGATGATGATGACGAGGACAAACCCGAACGTAAGACCGGGCAGGACGATGAAGCGTCAAACGGGGGAGGAATTCGGGTCGAAGTGCCGGACGAATTCATTGGCCGCGATCTGATCATTGTTGTCAGCAAGGACGATGAAGTTGTGAAGCGTGACCCGGTGCGGGTTGGCAAGGACACATCGCGAGTTGCGATTGAAGCGTATGATCCGGTTGATGCGGGTTTGTCGATCAAGCTGTCGCAACCCAAAAAATGCCGGCGTGGCAACAACTGCGATTATGGCCTGGAAGTACAAAACGATGGTGATGGAATTTACAAGGGTCCTTTGTTCCTGACCGGTGTTATTTACGGAACGCGGCTTGGCTCGGGCAAAGAAGGAGAGTGGCAGTGTGCCTATAGCGGCCGTGGCAAGCAGATTTGCCACAATCAGGTTTCGCTCTCGCCGGGAGCCAAACAAACCTGGTCGCTGGGTTTCAAGCTGCCGAGGCGAATGTCTCAACGGGCATCCAACTGTTTGCAGATTGACGTCTTCGACCAGGAGGTTCGCGGCCGGGTCAATCCTTTGCTGATGGCAGTGCAACTCGGGTTGGGCGAGCGCGGGTTCGAGGTTGGCCGGCCCGATGGTATAATGGGGCCGAAGACTGCCGCTGCCATGCAACAGTATGCGGATCGTAACGGTGATGGCAATTCTGAAGATTTGCCCGGAATGTTCGAAGCCATGTATGGAATCTCGCCGGACCGGCTCGGCAGGTTGGGCATATCGGGCGAGAAAAACTGCCACAGAGTTTCATTGTTCAGTCCCCCAAAAGCGGTCAAGCGGATTTCCAAGACCAGACGCCGCAGACCGCAGTACCGAGATGAAGACGATGACTTTGATGATTATGGCGACGACGACTATGATCCGGCCGTGGATGTCGGAATAGGTATTGGACTTGGTCTTTTGAACAATCGCCTGCATCGTGGCCGAAGGCATGATCGTCGCCGTCGTGAAAGGTTTGATGATTGAGAAGACGAAGCTGGCAAATATTTGCCAGGCTCGTTCAGGCATCGACACCAGGAATTCATGGCGGGGTGATTGCGCCTATCACCGCGCCGGTCATCAGTGTTGCCAGCGTGCCGGAAACCAGTGAACGCGGTCCCAGCGACAGGATGTCGGAGCGTCTGTCCGGACACAGGGTCAGAAGACCGCCTGTCATGATCCCCAGCGATCCGAAATTGGCAAATCCACACAGGGCATAGGTCAGAATAAGTTTGCTGCGCTCTGACAAGGCCGCGTCGCCTGCGCCAGCCAGTTGCAGATAGGCAATCAGCTCGTTCAGGACCGTCTTGATTCCGATCAGCTGGCCCGCATGTGCGGCTTCATTCCAGGGGATTCCGATCAGAAGTGCCAGCGGGGTCATCACCCATCCGAATATCTGCTCCGCCGATACTGATATGCCAAACGGCGAGGCTCCCGCCGACAGCGCCATATTGACCAGCGCGACTAGTGCCACCATGACGACGAGCATTGCTGCAACCGAGACCACCAGTCGCACGCCATCGGAGGTGCCGGTTGCGATGGCTTCCATTGTGCTGCGGCTTCTAAACGGCTCGCCTATCTCCGTCACATCACCGACGCCATCTTCGTCAGACCAGGGCACCATCAACCGGGCAATAATCAGGGCTGCCGGCGCGCTCATCAGCGACGCAAGCAGGATATGCCCGGCAGCGCCTGCGAGCACCGGCTGGAGGAAAGTAGCATACAGTGCCATTACCGATCCGGCGACCGTTGCCATGCCTACAGTCATCATTGCGAACAGGCTGCCGCGACCGACCTTTGCCAGATAGGGCCGCACCAGAATGGGGGCTTCGACCATACCGACGAAAACATTTGCAGCGGCCACGGTGCCGAGAGGTCCGCTAATGCCCATGCTGCGGTTCAGCAACCAGGCAAGTGCTGCTACTATTTTCTGCATGATACCCCAGTGATAAAACAGTCGGGCCAGCACACTCATCATCACGATGATCGGCAGTGCTTGCAGCGCCAGCACAAATCCCTTGCCGGGATCGGTAACGGTGAATGGAGTGGCGCCACCCGCCAGATAACCGAACAGAAACTGCATACCGGTACCGGTTGCAGCTTGAAGCGCGGCAACAGCGCCCGCTAGCAGATCAAAGACAAACCCGAACTGCGGGATCAGAATGAACAGGCCAGCAATTGCAAATTGCAACGCAATGCCGCTGGCGGCGATTTTCAATGCCATGCCGACCGGTAATGCGCTTCGCTGTTCTGAAAGCAGCCAGGCAATGAGTGGAATCACGATCAGTCCACACAGACTTTGCAGCATTAAACCCACGATCGGTTCACATTCCTTCCGGTTGTCCGCCTGCATTGAGCTGAGCGTCCTGCAGGGGGCGCCTCAAATAGTGGAGCATGACCATGATTCGGTCTTTCCACCACCAGTTTCCGCACAGGGCTGCCGGTTGGCATTGTCTGGCCTGATTGACATGTCTGTCCCGGACCGGGTCTGGAGGGTAGGGAGGTGAAACGGCCGCCTGCTTCTTCAGCTGTTGCGTGGTAAACAGGTTTGCGCAACAAGCAGATATTGACGCAACAGGGAAAGACACATGAACAGCACAATGATCGAGAAATTTGTTGCCTTGGAAACCGCGGTCTGGGAGGCGCTGGTCAGCGGCGACGGTGCTGCGGATGCCGCCATGCTGTCGGAAGATTTTCTCGGTGTCTATGAAACCGGCTTTTCAGACAGAGCCGAACATGCGTCCATGCTGGATAACGAGCCCATCGTGTTGGAGTACAGAATCGAGGATGCCAGGGTTCGAAAAATCGGTGACCAGGCCGTGCTGTTGTCATACCTTGGGTGCTACACAAAACCGGCCAACCCTGCGAGAGAAGAACGAATGTATGTGTCGTCGCTGTGGGAAGAGGTAAACGGTGAGTGGCTTAACACGTTCAGCCAGGACACAAATTCGGCTTGCCGGGTGACCATGTGAAATCTGTGATAGAGATAACCTGTATCTAACACACTGCATCAGGATAAAGTTGTGAAGTTTTCAGTCTGGAGGCGGGTTCAATGAGCGACAGGTTTGCCGGGGTCAACAAATTCCCGAGAGCAAAATTGCTTTCAGGGCCTACGCCCATCGAAAAGCTTGACCGTCTGTCTGGAGAGCTTGGCATCGATTTGTGGATCAAGCGGGACGATCTGACCGGGCTTGGATTTGGCGGCAACAAGGTGCGGCAGCTTGAATTCTACTTTGGTGCAGCACTTGAGAAAAGTGCCGATACCGTCCTGATCACGGGAGCGGTTCAGTCAAACTACGCCCGCACTGCGGCCACTGCAGCTGCCAAGCTGGGGCTTGGCGCGGTGATCCAGATGGAAAACCGCGTGCACGGGATGGATGAAACCTACAACACGTCCGGTAACGTCCTCCTGTCGCGGCTTCTGGGTGCGGAGTTCATGCGTTATCCTGAAGGTGAGGATGAAGCCGGCGCCGACCTGGCATTACGCCAGCGGGCAGAGGAACTGGGCAAGGAAGGCCGTACGCCATATGTTATTCCGCTCGGCCTCAACAATCCGCCTTTGGGGGCTTTGGGGTATATGAAGGCAGCCGAGGAGATCCTGCAACAGGACGATGGCTTTGACAGTATGGTGGTTGCCTCGGGAAGTGGCCAGACCCATTTCGGATTGCTGGCGGGACTTCGCGCGCTTGGCTGCAAAACGCCGGTTCACGGTATTTGCGTACGTCGCGACGCGGCGACGCAAATCAGGAGATTGACGACAGTTGGCGAGTACCTCAACACATTGCTGCAATGTGACCCGATTGTCGCAGTGTCTGATATCCTGACATGGGACGGAGCGCTGGAGCCGGGTTATGGCCATGTCGGACCGCCGGCACGCGAGGCGATCATGATGATGGCCCGAAAGGAGGGTCTGTTTCTGGACCCGGTTTACACGGGCAAGAGTTTTGCCGGAGTGCCGGGGCTCGTCAGGGAAGGCCGGATCAAGCCAGGAGAACGGGTTTTGTTCGTTCATACCGGCGGTCAGCCGGCCTTGTTCGCTTACCAAAGCGAGTTGAAACTGTAGGATTGTTAGTGGCTTGCGATCCGGTCCGGGCTCTTTCGCTCATGTTGAAACCTGTCTTTCAAAGGTTGGAGAAGCGATCGGTTGATCGCTTCCCAAAGTTGCTTGCCATATACAGTTCAGGCGAGTTGATTATCAATTGGCAGGTTGCGGATACGCTTGCCACTGGCGTTGTATATCGCGTTGGTTAGCGCGGGAATGAATGGCGGAACACCGGGTTCCCCAACACCTGTTGCGTGCACCGAGAAAGGATGCGGCACGATGTGAGTGTGTACGACTTCCGGGAAGTTGTCTGACCGCACCATTGCATAGTCGTTGAAATTGCCTTGTTGGACTTCACCGTTTTCAAAGCTGAGGCCCTGATGCAGGGCTGCAGACATGCCGAACACGCAAGCTCCCTGCATCTGTGAGCGGATGCGTTCAGGGTTGGCGGCGAAACCGCAGTCAATTGCCACATGCACTTCCGGCACCCTGACAGTGCCGTCTTCGACCCTGGCGTGAACCACCATGGCGATGTAGGACACAAAACTGCGATGGACCGCGATGCCTAGTCCTTCGCCCTCGGGCAGGGTCTTGCCCCAACCGGCCTTTTCGGCGGCCAGTTCAGCCACCGCGCGCAGGCGTGCGGTGTCGAATGGAAACTCTTCCTGCGGTTCATACTGATTCCAGAACTTGCCCGGCAGGCCGGATGCCTTGGCCTCCAGTATACGGTCGGGCCCGATCATTTCGATCAGAAAGTCCTTCTGGTCCTTACCCAGTTCTACGGCCAGTTCAGCCGTTGCGGACTGCACGGCAAAGGCGCGCGGTATATTCGACACCGAGCGATACCAGCCAATGCGGGTATGGGCATATGCCTTGCACTGCTCGGCGCTGATATTGTCGATGGCGTAGGGCAGGTTTTCCAAACCCATGCCGATTTCGATTTCGTGCTGCCTGCCTTCATCCTTGACAAATGTCGACAGGAAGGACGGTGCGGCACTGCGATGGCGCCACGCGGTCACCTTGTTGTCTGCATCGATGCCGACATCGATGCGCTCAACCGATGAGGTGTGACTATATCCGTTGCGAATGTCGTCTTCACGCGTCCATTGAACCTTCACGGCGCCACCGATCTGCTTTGCCAGGAAGGCAGCTTCGGTGGCAAAGTCAGCCTTGGACTTTCGACCGAACCCGCCGCCGAGCAGGGTGACGTTCACCCGCACGTCATCCGGCTTCAGGCCGAGATATGATGCCGTGTCGGTGCGTGCCACATAGGGGCTTTGAACCGGTGCCCATATCTGGCACTTGCCGTCCTTGAAGCTGGCAACCGCAGCGGGTGGTTCCATCGGCGCGTGAGCCAGGTGCGGCTGGTAATACTCGTAGGTCAATGTTTGCGCAGCCGATTGCAGCGCTTTTTCGGTATCGCCCTGATTGCGCACCGATGAACCGGGCTGCGCAACCGAGGCCCGCAGTTCCTTTTCATAGGCAGGCGTGTTGAATGAGCCATGCTCGCCACGGTCCCATTCAATTTTCAGTGCATCACGGCCTCGGATGGCGGCCCAGGTGTTTTTGGCAATCACCGCCACGCCACCCAGCGGTTTGAACTTCGATCCCAGTGGCGACACCGGAATCTGTATAGTTTTTTCAACTCCGGGAATTGCCAATGCCGCGCTGTCATCGACAGACTTTATCATGGCGCCCACGACGGGAGGCCGGGCGATGACGGCAAACTTCATGCCGGGCAGGTTCACGTCAGCACCATAAACCGCCTTGCCGGTGGTAATATCGTGCAGGTCATAGATCTGGATCTGACCCTTGCCGATATAGCGGAACTCTTCATCGGTCTTGAACCGGAGCCGGTCGCGGGCAGGGGTCTCCAGAGCCATTGCGGATTCGGCCAGGTCACCATAACCGATGCGGGTGCCGAGTGTCTTGTGGATCACCTGATGGCCGATTGCCTCGACCATACCATCACTGACGCCCCATTGTTTGGCGGCGGCCATTTCCAGCATCTTGCGAATCGCAGCGCCGATTTCACGGCACGGCTGAATGTGATGGCGCAGGCTGCGCGAACCATCGGTATCCTGGTTGCCGTATTTCGGTTCATCGCCTTCAGCCTGGACAATGGTCACTCGATCCCAGTCAGCTTCCATTTCATCTGCAATGATCATCGGCAGGGACGTGCGTGCTCCGGTCCCCATTTCCGAGCGATGGGCGACAATCGACACCTGTCCGTCAGACGCAATCGACACGAAGATGTGCGGGTCGTTGCGCACGCCATGAGGCATGTTGAGTCCCTGGGTCGGGTAGGCGTCAAAAGCCTGAGCGGTGTCCGGCATGAAGTGGGCGGCGAGGACGAAACCCGACATTCCCTTGAGAACGCCACGGCGACTGATTTCGGTTGCAGCAACCTTGCGCAGGACCGCCTGAAGAGCCAGCCCGGTTGCTGATTGTGAATTACGCGCGAAAGATTCGAGTTGATGTAACATGGTCTCACGCTCCCGTAGATGCTTGGCGGACGGCGGAAACGATGCGCTGATAGCAACCGCACCGGCAGATGTTGCCGCTCATTGAATCCAGAATTTCCTGATCGCTGGGTTTCGGATTGGTCTTGAGCAGAGAGGCGGCCTGCATGATCTGGCCTGACTGGCAGAAACCGCATTGCGGAACGTTCTGTTGGCGCCATGCCACCTGGACCGGGTGGTTGCCGTCCTCACTCAGGCCTTCAATCGTGGTGACAGATTTGCCGTCGAGTTCCTCCATGGAAACAAGGCAGCCGCGAACCGCTTCGCCATCCACATGGATCGTGCATGAGCCGCACAGACCGGTGCCGCAGCCAAACTTGCTGCCGTTCAGCGCCAGTTCATCGCGCACATACCAAAGCGCAGGCGTGGAAAGATCTCCCTCGAATGTGTGTTCGACTCCATTGACCGTGATTTTCATGAAACACTCCCTCACATTATCTCATCCGCTCAAGGAGCCCGGATGTGCTGATTGAGCGTGCGCGCAAGCACAATCACCCGCCTGCGCATGGGTGTAGAGCGGATACTTCGCTGCCGCCCGATGCTCAAATCACCTGGATCACAGCGTGCCGGGCCGCGGCTGCAGAATACCGCAGGGTCTACAACACTAACCGGTATGATGTCTGTGATCTGATCAAATCTCGTTGAATTTCACATTGCGAGACGTCTGCCTGCTAACGGCGCAGGCGTGATGCCTGCCGTGCGAGGGTCTTGATTGCAGGCCAGTTTCCGCTATCCAGGTGCACGGATGGCACAACCCATGAGCCGCCGGCGCACAAAACGTTCGGCAATTCGAGATAGGTTTCGACATTTGCGGGGTTGAGTCCGCCGGTTGGGCAGAAGTGGAATTCCGGCAGGGGGCCTGCAAACGCCTTGAGCGCGGATACGCCGCCGGACGCTTCGGCGGGAAAGAATTTGGCTACATTGTATCCGCGTTCATGAAGCCGCATCATTTCTGAAACTGTTGCCACGCCGCCCAGCAACGGCAGGCCGTGCTGCTCGCAAGATTTGACAAGCGGGTCTGTCGTTCCTGGCGATACCCCGAATTCGGCACCGGCAGCCACTGCAGCCGCAACGTCGGCGTGAGACAACAATGTTCCGACGCCCACCACACAACCGGCAACCTTGATCATTTCCCTGATCACCTCAATGGCCGACGGGGTGCGCAGCGTCACTTCAACAACCGGCAGGCCACCGGCGACCAGAGCTTCCGCGACAGGGATCGCATGGGCCACATCGTCGATGACGAGCACCGGGATGACGGGCACATCGCCAAGCAGGGCTCTCAGTTTCGTTGAACTTTGCTTGCCGGTGAGTGTCATTGCTGATCTCCGAGTGCCCATTGGATTGCCTGGCGAAAACTCCTGCCCTGAACGGGCGAGCAATCTCCAAACCGGCCCTGATTTTCGCATTTTGCAGCACCTCCAGGCAACATCGTATTGATCGGAGCCTGATATCCGGCTAGCAGTGATTGACACGTAAATCTGGGCATGCCCGTAATTGTCACCCCCAACGCCGCCCCAACTTTTGCAGGAGAACAATATGCTTTTGGAAAACAAGACGGTGATTGTCACCGGCGGTGGCCGAGACATCGGTCGTGCCTGCGTCATGAGGCTGGCTGAAGAAGGCGCGAAGGTCGCGATCAACTACTATGCCAGCGGCGCCGGTGCGCAATCTGCCGTCGATGAAATAAAGGCGGCGGGAGGGCAGGCATTTGCCTTGCAGGGTGATCTGACCAAGAGTGCAGATGTGACAGCCCTGGTGGATAAGACCCGTGCTGAATTCGGTGATGACATTCATGGACTGGTCCACGTGACCGGCGGCCTGGTAGCCCGCAAGACAATCGACGAGATGGATGAAGATCACTGGAATTATGTCATGGATCTAAACACCACCAGCTATTTTCGCATGATCAAGGCAGTTGAACGCTTCATGCCGGACGGCAGTTCGGTGGTCGGCTTTGCCTCGCAGGCAGGGCGTGATGGCGGCGGACCCGGTGCGGTCGCCTATGCCGCATCAAAAGGTGCCGCGATGACCATGACGCGCGGCTTTGCCAAGGAGCTGGGACCGCGCATCCGGGTGAACGCCATTTGCCCCGGCATGATCGACACCGACTTCCACAACATCTTCACCAAGCCTGAGGTGAGGGCGCATGTCGCCAATATTACACCGATGAAACGTGAGGGTACGCCTGAAGACACGGCCAACCTGGTGGTGTTTCTGATAAGCGACCAGTCGTCGTTCATGACGGGAACTAGCGTGGATATCAATGGTGGCGTCTTGTTTTCGTAAGAGACGAAAACAAGCCTTACAAGGTGACCAGCGCACCATGGTGCTGGATTACCCTAGCGGCACACTGCTGCCCGGCCTGTACCGATCGGGCAATATGTCCTGACTGAACAAATTCCGCCAGAAAGGCGCCATTGAAAGAATCTCCGGCTCCGGTCGTATCGACCGGGTTGGCAATATGGCTTGTGCTGTAGTTTACCAAATCGTCACCTGATTGAACCAGTACGTCCCCGGAACCGTCTTTGAGGACAATCATGTCGGCGCCTGCTTTGGCGTAGCGTTCAATTACTACATGGCCGGACGTGTCTCCAAATGCGTTTTTTTCATCATCGCAACTTGGCAGGCAAACGGTTGACGCTGCCGCAGCCAGTTGCAAAAGGTTTTTCATCTTCTCAGGGCTATCCCACAGAGCAGGCCGGATATTGGAATCGAAGGCGACGATCTTGCCTTGTGAACGGGCATCTTTCAGGCAGTCGATCAGGGACAGTGCATCGGCTTCCGGCAATATTGCCAGGGTAATGCCGGAAAAATAGATGGCGGACGCTGCGTCCATCGTGTCTGCCAGTTTTGTACGGTCGGCAGCCAGAGATCGTGCGGCGGAGGTTTCGCGCCAGTAGCTGAAACTGCGTTCGCCAGCGTCGAGATGAATCATGTACAGACCCGGCCGCTTGCCTTCCAGACGCTGAATGCCGCTGGTGTCAATGCCGGCATTTTCCATAAAGGCCAGCATTTCAGCAGAAACCGGATCCGTGCCAACAGCCGAACTGAAACGGGTGATCCAGCTATCACCAAGTCCGGCACGGGCGTACCAAAGCGTGTTGAACACATCTCCGGCAAAGGATTTTCGCAGCAGACCCGCATCTGTCTGCGACAATTCAACCATGCACTCGCCAATGCCGACAAAAACCCCGTGCTGCATCTTGTGGACCAATCTTCGAAATATTCGCCATGCGACTGGCGAGTTGCGTCAAGCGTCGCATCGAGCCTGCCCAGATGATGCCGTATCAGCTTGATGGTTCCGGTTTCGTCACGCTTCTTGAGCAGATCATAGATCTCCGCGTGATCTTCATAAACCTCTGTGAGCGCTGCCCGGGACCACAACCGGATCACGCACAATCGGTCAACGTGGGCCTTGTTGCTGGCGATGGTCTCAAACGCGAACCCGGCGTCGCTGGCGCGGCAGATCAGATGATGAAACGCGTAATCAAGGTCATGAAAATCTTCCACTCTCATGGCCTCAACACTGTGCTTCTGCCGGTTGAGGTTTTTATCAAAAGACGCAGTGTCGATTTCTGTAGCCGATGCGCGGCGGATTACATTGATCTCGACGGCCGTGCGGACGAACCTCGAATTGAGAATGTGGCTGCAGGAAATCTTCCTGACACGCGTCGCCTTCTGAGGGCGAATTTCCAGCAATCTCATATTGCTTGTCTTATGATTCTACGGCTGTTCGGTGCAGAATGGAACCGCTGCTGGCGAGATACAGCTCGCGTGGCAGGCGCAGGTCAATCGATGCGCTGTCAGGTTTTGTTGGCGTGGAAAAGACTATCCGTTCAACTGACCGACGGTGGGTGTTTTCCCTCGAAATCGGATTGGTGGCTTTTCAGGACATCGGTCACAAAATCCACAAATGCGCGGACACGGGCGGTACGGCGCATATCCGGATGGATAAGCACCCAGAACCCAAGTCCGTTCGGCGCATATTGTTGAGGATATATCCGGACCAGGTCCGGGTCCTTGTCGGCCCAGTAGCAGGGCAGGGCGGCCACGCCGATTCCCTCGCGAACCAGCGCATTTTGCATGAACAGCCCGTCGACCCAGTGACAGATGTTTGCTGTCGGAAAACGTTTTCTCACAACACGATTGTTATTGTCGACATCATGCAAGCCGATCCAGTTCAGCATTGCGGGGTCGGGTGTATCAGGCACGTTTGCTGCCAGTTCTCGTGATGCGTAGACAGCCAGGTTGAAATCAAACATCCTGCGTCCGACAAGGGTTTGTGGCGGGTCATCGCTGGCCCTGATTGCCACATCGGCTTCGCGGCGCATCAGGTCCAGCGGCCGGAACGCTGTGAGTATTTCCAGTTCGATGTCGGGATGTTGTGCCGTGAAATCGGCAAGGTAAGGAGCCAGCAGACGGTCCACCAGCATGTCAATGCAGGTAATGCGCAACCTGCCGCTCAGCCGCATGTCGCGCCCTGTCACCTGCCTGTCGATCTGGAAGAATTCGTCCTCTACCTTTTGCGCCATCGTTAGCAGATCATTGCCAGACTCGGTGAGTACCGGCCCGGATGAGGTTCGATCAAGCAATTGGGTCTTCAAATGGCGTTCCAGATTTGTCAGTCGACGCGATACCGTTGACTGATTGACACCCAGAGTCATTGCAGCCTCGCTCAACGAACGTGAGCGGGCAACAGTCAGAAAAATTCTCAGATCATCCCATCTCATAGCTATGCATTATTGCATGGAAAGTCGGCAAAAGAACCCATTCCGTTGCGTTTTTATTTCCTTACGCTAGCTCCAACAGATCAAGGAGGGTGCTATGGCCGCATACATGATCGCTCAAATTGAGATTTTCGATCCGGAGGAATATCAGAAATACCTAGCAGGCTTCATGCCGGTTTTTCAACGGTATGGCGGAGAACTGCTGGCAACGTCTCGAAACACAACAGAAGTCGTTGAAGGCGACTGGGCCCATGGGCGGACGGTGATCATGAGATTTCCCGACAGTGAGAAGGCGCGCAACTGGTATGCTGATCCGGATTACAGGCTGCTGGCGGGCCACCGTCACAATTCGGCAAACGCAAACCTTGTTCTTGTCGACAGCCCTGATCCCGGAGCAGTAGCCGAGGCTAATTTCAATAGAAAGAATTTATGCAAATGATTGAACTGGTTGATATTGCAGGGCTTCGGGAGATGATCAGCGGCCTGGTTCTCGTGGCCGACGATGAGACGTTTGACTCCGTCAGACAAATCCACAATGGCATGATTGACAGGCGTCCCGCGGTCATCATTCGTTGTGCCGGCGTTGCGGATGTGGTTGACGGCATCCGGTTTGCTGTTTCTCAAAACCTGGAGATTGCAGTGCGTGGCGGCGGACACAATGTGGCAGGCCATGCCGTGTGCGACGGCGGATTGATGCTCGACATGAGCCTGATGAAAGGAATACACGTTGACCCGCTAGCCCGGACAGTGCGTGTTCAACCAGGTGTCACCTGGGGCGAATTCAACAGGGAAACATTGTTGCATGGACTTGCCACAACCGGTGGAGCGGTCTCCAGCACCGGTGTGGCAGGCCTCACCCTCGGTGGGGGCTTTGGTTATCTGATGGGCAAACACGGTTTCACCATCGATAACCTGATTGCGGCGGAACTGGTGACTGCAACAGGTGAAGTGGTGCAGGCAAGCGAAACGGAGAACGGCGAGCTGTTTTGGGGGTTGCGGGGCGGTGGCGGTAATTTCGGCGTTGCAACATCCCTGAAATTTCAATTGCACCGGCTTGACGGAGATGTCCAGGGCGGCCTGATCGCCCATTCCTTCGATCAGGCGAGCGACGTGCTGAAGTTTTATCGCGCACAGACGCAAGCTCAACCTGATGAACTTTCGATGGTGGCCAGCCTGACGCATACGCCGGATGGTTCCGGTACGCCGCTGATTGCCATGCTGGCATGTCACAGCGGATCACAAACAGACGCCAAACAGTCGATCGGGCAAATAAAGGCATTTGGCGAACCTGTTCTTGATCAGTTGGGGCCGATAAATTACGGGCGGCTCAACACCATGCTGGACAAGGGATTTCCAAAGGGCGCGCTGAACTACTGGAAGTCCTGCTTTGTTGCAGACCTGACGGATGAGGTTGTTGATATCCTGAAAAGGCGATTTCTGGGCAGCCCGTCGGCAATGAGCAAGCTGATCGTTGAACGGTTTCATGGTGCGGCAACCCGGTATGAGGCGGATGCAACTGCATTTCCGCATCGCCAGAGCGGTTACAACATTCTGATAATCGCTCAATGGATGGACGGGTCGAAGAGTGATGAAAACGTTGCCTGGGCAAGGGATACCTATGCAGCACTGCAGCCGCACATGAATACCGGGGTATATGCAAACTACATGGGCGATGACGAGACGTCCTCGCGGGTAGAGCAGGCGTTCGGTGGAAACTACAAGAGGCTGCAAGTACTCAAGCGCCAGTATGATCCGGAAAACCGGTTCCATCTCAACCAGAATATTCCTCCGGCGTGATGGTTTTGGCTGCGGGGTCAGAGTTGATCTGTGCCCGCGACCGCGCCGCAGCTGACCTGCCTGGCAAGCATATGATGTATTCAGACTGATGTTCCTGTCAGCAGTTTGTTGCCGATTGGCGTTTCCTGACCGGCAAATGCCGGTTTTTTTATGAAGGAAATGCCATCGGCAGATTACAACATTGGCGGTCAGGGAGGCCTCAAGTCATGTTTTCCATCTTTCCGTCTGCGCGTTTGCGCCCGTCCCCGTTTTTCGATGCCACAGTGGCTGACGGCGTAACCAGTTTTACCACCTACAATCACATGTTGATGCCAACGGGTTACGGAAATCCGGAAGAAGAGTACTGGCGCATCATTAATGGCGTGTCCATGTGGGATGTTGCGGTGGAACGCCAGGTGCAACTACTGGGGCCGGACGCGGGCAAACTGGCTCAGATACTGTGTCCGCGTGATCTCACCAAATGCGTTGCAGGGCAGGGCAAGTATGTTGCCGTCTGCAATCATGCCGGTACAGTAATCAATGACCCAATCCTTCTGAAGCTGGACCAAGATCGTTACTGGCTGTCCATTGCTGACAGTAATATCTGGTTCTGGGCCGGTGCCATTGCGGCCGAACGTGGTCTGGATGTAGAGGTTAGCGAACCTGATGTTTCTCCATTGGCGGTGCAGGGACCGGAGGCGGAAAATGTTGTGGCATCCATGTTCGGTGACTGGGTGCGGGATCTGAAATATTTCTGGTTCAGGGAAACAGAGATCGAGGGCATTCCGGTTGCCGTTGCAAGGTCGGGCTGGTCCAAGCAGGGTGGCTTTGAGCTCTACCTGATGGACGGGTCCAAGGGCACAAGGCTGTGGAACATGGTTAGCGAAGCCGGCAGGCCATGGGGTATCGGACCGGGCAATCCCAATCATTGCGAGAGAGTGGAGAGCGGCCTGCTGTCATTTGGCGGAGATACGGATGAGCACACAAACCCGTTTGAGATCCGCATGGGCCGTTATGTCGACCTGGACGTGCCGGATAACGTGGTGGGCATCCAGGCGCTGCGCAGGATCAAGGCGGAAGGTCCGAAGCGGCATCAGCTTGGCATTATGCTGGAAGGCGATGAACCCGATCAGGTGGCATTCAACTGGTTTGATATAAACAACGGGAATACCAAAATTGGAGACATGACCAACATCGCATGGTCCTATCGCCTGAAAAGCAACATCGGCTTTGCATTGGTGAGCGTGGAGGCAAAACCGGGCGATGCGGTGACTGTTGCCAAGAAGGGTAAGCAGGTTGCTGCCCAATTGTGTGAGCTGCCGTTTATCTGACGTCTGAATCCTTTGCCGGTATCCGTGCCTTCATGGCTTTTGCAGCCTTGGTATATCCGCCTTCTGAACCATCAATGAAATGAACATGCAGCGATTGCGCCAGGTCAAACAGCAGGCAGGTCATCAAGGCAGCATCTGATCGCCATGTGCCATAGTTCAGATCACCTGACCTGAAACCTTCATCAAGATATTTTTCGATTTCGTCTGCCTTCTGCTCCGTCACATCAATTACCAGCCTCAGAGCACCATCGAATTTCCGAAAATCAGTGTTGGCTTTCAGTTCCTCACGATACCTTGGCGCATTGTACTCGGCATATTTGCGGTTGTAGCGCTCGGCAAGAGCTTGAACTGCATAGGTCAGCATGGTCCAGGCAAATGCTCCGTAGCGGCCATACCGGCCGCGCAGCGCGGCGCGCTCCATGGACAGGCTGGGCGAATTGAAGCTGGACAGTTTCAGATTGCTGTTTTGCACCGGGGCGCAGTCGTCGATTGGTTTGCCAAGTATGCGCGCCAGATTCTTGCTGACATTGCTTGGTGTAATCTTGTCGCCGGTCGTCTGCAGTATGATGGTCAGCATGACGCCGTTGCGGGCCGCGAGCGGCTGCCAGCGACAGGACAGACCACCCAGGTCCAGTGATTTTCCTGCGTCATCCGGTGTCAGATGCCAGGCGGTTTCGGCCTCGTCCTTCAGCCATTGATCCGCCAGTTCGAGGCCGCCGCCTGCAAACATGGCCAGGTGATTGTTTTGGGACAACTGAAACTTTCTGACTTTGACGTCTGTGCCTGCGTTCCGCAGTTCACGGACAGGTATGGCGGCCGCCCGCAATGTCAGCCCGAACAGGTTTTCGCATTGATCCTGCAGGCTTGCCAGCCTGGTGCGTGCGGCCTTCAACGCACCCGGCGGCACCGCGATCACGCCGCCGTCGCCGCCAAAGATGAAGGGTACTTCAAAACCTGCGCAGCCGTTGAGAACGGCTATTATGGAAGACGCGCCAACCATGTTTACGGATTTGTATTCTCCTCGCTCGATTGCGCCGGTTGAATTGACGACATCGGAAATCAGAATTGTCCAGTTGTCAGGCAGGGGAGCATAATCGCGACCGTCGGAAATCGAATCAAAATCCCCGGACGAATCCAGATTGCGGTAGAATTCGCTGGTTTCGGTCAACAGGGTTCTTTCTTGTTCAGTTCAAGTGATGGTGCGAAGTCAGTTTGCACTCTATACAGGCCGAGTAACAGGACAGACTGGATGAAACGGCAATAACGTGCGCATTGGGTTTTACGCAACAATGAAACCACCAGATGACCCGGTGCCGTCAGGCGACCGGACGATGGCGCGGCAACTGGTCAAGGCGATGGAATTTGCAGGCCATGAGGTTAAACTGGTCTCGCGTTTGAAATGCAGAGTGCGTTCGCCGGATGTGTTGCACTCGTTGCGCACTGATGCAGCGCGCGAAGTAGAACGGATTGCCGGTGACTGGACGGCAGGATGTGTTCCGGACCTGATCGTCACCTATCATGTCTACTACAAGTCACCGGACCTTGTTGGCGCGGCACTGGCTTCGAGGTTCAAAATTCCATACGTGACAATCGAAGCATCCTATGCCGGTAAGCGGGACCACGATGATTGGGCCGCTGCACAGGCTGTTTCATCTGCCGCAATTCGTCTGGCCGCATTGAACGTTTGCTTTACCGAGAGAGACACGCAGGGTGTCAGGCAACTGGTATCGCCAGCGCGGGTGACTCTATTGCCGCCGTTTGCCGACTTTTCCGGGGTGGTCCGGGAACGCAATCCGGAAGATGCCGGTGGGCCAGTCGAGCTGCTTGCGGTTGCCATGATGTTGAAAGGCAACAAGCTTGAGAGCTTTCGGTTGCTGGCTGAAGCAATACGGCATCTAAGGTCGAGCAACTGGCAACTCACAATTGTGGGTGACGGGCCCAAACGGGAAGAAGTCGAGGCGATATTTTCCGGGCTTGGGCGGGTGCGGTTTGCCGGCCAGATGGACGGGGCGGGCGTTGCGGGATACCTGGCGGAAAGTGACGTGTTTGCATGGCCGGGCTACAGGGAAGCATTTGGCCTGGCATATCTTGAGGCCCAGGGCGCAGGCCTTCCTGTCGTTGCGATGAATTCAGGAGGTGTGGAGGCCGTGGTAAAGGATGGCGAGACAGGTGTTTTGACACCGGAAGGCGACGCGAAAAAATTTGCCGCCGCACTCGATGAACTGATTGATGACTGGCAGCGAAGGGTGGCAATGGGAAGACGGGCGAGGGTGTTTGCAAGACAAGAAAGAGGCCTTGCAAGTGCTTCAGCGCAGCTTGGTGAAATGCTGCAGGGTGTGGTGGACGAATGAGCTGTCGGGTGCTTGACAACGAACTGCATTTCTGGCGGGCTGCCGGTGAACGACCGCAAATATGGTGGCGGGACGATGATGCAGTTTCGGTAACACCGCAACTGGAACATCTTACCCGGATCGTCGGCAGTGCAGGTATTGAAATCCTGCTGGCAGTCATCCCGGCTAACGCGAACAATGAACTGGCAGCCTACGTAGAACGATTACCGATACTCAAGCCGTGTGTTCACGGCTGGTCACATACCAACCATGCGCCGGCCCAGGAGAAGAAGTCCGAACTGGGCGCGCACCGGGACATTGACGTGGTTCTGGGTGATGTCGCACGCGGTCATCAGCGGCTCGAAGAATTGTTCGGCAATGCTGTGTTGCCGGTGCTTGTGCCGCCATGGAACCGGATGCGGGATGACCTTGCGCCGCGATTGCCAGAGGTTGGCATCAGGGCATTTTCAACCTTTACCCATCACCGATCTGTGCCGGACATGCAGGTAAACACCCATGTGGATGTGATGGACTGGAAAACGCGTGGCGGTGCTGCCGGCAAGTCGCTTGATGCGGTACAGGTTGAGTTGGCCGCAGCACTGAGTGTTTCCAGGGCCAATGGTTTCTACCCTGTCGGGTTGCTAACCCACCACCTGGTTCATGACAATGTTGCCTGGACCACGCTTGCCGCCATCGCGGAACATCCGGACTTGAAGTGGGTTACCGTTGAGCAGGCCTTTGCTCACCCAAGTACCACCAGTTGATCCACTCCGGCGAGAGTTGACTTGCGCTTCCGATGGGCCTTGGTCGGCTGGTAACCTTGCTGAACGGCAATGGCATAGGTATCAGCGTCAGTCAGGGCGCGGGACCTGGTCGCCTTGTTGTGTTTTTCAAGCTTGGCCGACAAGTTGGCGGCTGAGCCGATCACAGTGAACTCCAGACGCGAGTCGTCGCCGATTGTACCGAAAACGATGGGCCCGGCTGCGACCGCGGTATTAACCTTCCCGCCACCGAAAATTTTCAGGGTTTCATCGGTATCCCAGGTATCTGTTTCAGCGATGATTGCATCAATGGCGCGCATTGCATCTGCTGCGTAGGTTTCGTTCGTCCTTACGGCGCCGAAGGTAGCCATGATGCCGTCGCCCATGAACTTGTCGATGGAACCGCCATGGCTCTGGATGATGCCGACGATGCGCTTCTGGTAAGCGATGAGCAGACCCAGCACCTGTTCGGCATCCTTGCCCGAGGCATAAGCGGTGAAGCCACGTAGATCGACATTCAGGATGGCTGCCTCGACCCGCTTGCCTTTTCCCGGAACGGCGGCTTCATCCGAGTTGCGGATGTCGGACGCAACAGCACTGTCAAAATAACGCGACAATTCGTTGGCTGCCTGAGCGTCGGTGGTTGCTTTTACCAGCAGATCATTTGCGCGGGTCAGCGCCACGGCAATAATGCCTGCCACCATCACTATGGTGATGGTCTTGTCGAATTCGGCGCCCAGCAGAATTTCATTGCCGGTCAGGTATTCGATGTAATTGCGGGTGGTGCTCATGCCATGAGCAGAAAATACGGCATAGGCAACAAGGGTAAGCCAGCCAATCGCCGCCGCCAGGCCTGAGAAAACAACAAAACGCGCCTGAAACCGCAAGGCGCGCAAGGCAATGAAAATGAACACATAGAGCAGTGTCGGGGCTTTAAGATAAAACGACGGCGGTTGATCATATTGAATGTGGAAACTCCAGATCAAAACCATCAAAATCGCGATATCGAAAATAATCGAAAGGTAAACCGCCCAGTTCGGCAACCCGGTGCGGCGGGCCCAGATAAGCCCGACAACATTGAGGGCAAAGTATATTGCCAGCGCCCACGAAACCGGTGAAAACGCAGTGCCGAAATCCGTTTTGGGTGCCAGCGCGTACAAAATGCCCCAGGTTAAAACAACAACCAGCTGGATAATTTTGATCAGCACCTCACTGGACTGGTCATGGCGGCTTATTGCAGCTACAACCCTTGCAGACATAGGGCGCGCAGGAATCGCGCCGGGTACAACACTTTGAACCTTGCGCCAAAATGATGGTGGCTCAAGTTCTGTGGTTTTGGCGAGATGTTGCGGGGATGACATGTATATCCTCCAGGCAGCTGTTTCGCCTGTTTGATAAGGTTGGACGGCTAATGATCTACACGTTTCCAGGTACCATCAATAGGGCAGATGCATTCAATCTGGTTCACGTCCACTCACAGATGCGCGCTTGCACTACACCAGGACGTGATTGATGTCGGCAATAAAGGGGTTTTCCACATACAGTCATATACAACAAAAATCTGTATCCCGTTGGCTGCTTGTCGGCTATCGTGACGAAATTAACGGCGTTTGGCGTAATCGGGTGTCATGAGTTCTTCTGAAGATCTTCTCCGAATCGAAGACCTGCGGATAAATTTTCGCGTGCATTCATCGATAATTGAAGCGGTGAAGGGCGTGAGTTTTCGTATCCGTCCGGGTAAGGTGACAGCACTGGTTGGCGAGTCCGGTTCCGGCAAGTCGGTAATCGGCCAATCCATCATGGGTATATTGCCGACCGTGGGATCGATTGCCGGTGGATCGATTACCTTCAACGATCCGAATTCCGACGCTGATCCAGTGAATATTGAAGCACTTCTGCCCAGCGGGCCCGAGATGCGTGAAATGCGCGGCGGACGCATCGCCATGATATTCCAGGAGCCGATGACATCGCTGTCACCATTGCACACGATTGGCAATCAGATTGAAGAAGCGCTCCAACTGCACCAGCCGGTGGACCGACAGGCGGCGCGGGCGAAGACTGAAGAAATGCTGGGACTGGTGGGTTTCCCCAATCCCAAGCGTGCCTACGACATGTACTCGTTTGAGTTGTCCGGCGGCTTGCGTCAACGCGCAATGATTGCGATGGCTTTGATTTGCCGGCCGGCGCTGTTAATTGCCGATGAACCGACGACGGCACTTGATGTGACCATCCAGGCGCAAATTCTGCAACTGTTGAAAGATCTGCAGCAGCGCTTCAATATGGCGATCCTGCTGATCACCCACGATCTTGGTGTCGTCGCCAACATGGCTGACGAGGTGGTGGTGATTTATCACGGTCAGGTTGTCGAAGCAGGGCAGGTATCGCATATTTTCCGATCGCCGCAGCATCCGTACCTCAAGGCATTGCTGAATGCGGTCCCGCACTTTGACATGAAGCGCGGCGAACGACTGGTTTCGCTGAGGGATGTCAAGGTTGATGCCGCGACTCTACTGAAAGGCCCGGAGGTTCGCGAAGGCAAGGCGAAGCCGGAAAGGATTCGAAAGCCGGCTGACAGCAGCGATGTGCCGGTGTTGTCAATTCGCAATCTGCAGAAGCGGTTCATGACCAAGAAGTCCGGCTGGTTTTCCAGTAAAGAGGAAAATGTCATAAGGGCAGTCGACGGTGTCAGTCTGGATATCAGACGCGGTGAATGCCTCGGGTTGGTGGGCGAGAGCGGCTGCGGCAAGACTACAGTGGCGAAGCTGATCATGAGGGCAATTACTCCGGATGCCGGAGAAATCATCTATTCGGATCATGGTGACGAGCCAATCGATATGGCCAGGGCTAACGCAGCCGAACTCAATACGTTGCGGACCCGTGTTCAGATGGTGTTTCAGGATCCGTTTTCTTCTCTAAATCCACGTATGACGGTCTCCAATATTCTTACAGAACCAATGGAGATACACAGTGTCGGCAACGCCGACAGCCGCCGGGCACATGCTGCAGGACTGATGCAGGCTGTTGGTCTTGATCCGCGTTTTCTGAATCGCTATCCGCACAGTTTCTCAGGCGGTCAGAGGCAGCGTATCGGGATCGCTCGAGCATTGGCCCTGAATCCCGGCCTGCTGATTTGCGACGAGCCGGTGTCAGCACTTGATGTTTCGGTGCAGGCGCAAGTGCTGAACCTGCTCAAGGACCTGCAGCGGCAGCTCAATCTTACCTATCTGTTTGTGTCCCACAATCTGGCAGTCATCGATTATATGGCGGACCGCATCGCGGTGATGTGCCGGGGGCGTATTGTGGAGATGGCGAGTCGCGAGAACATTTTCCGCGATCCCGTGCATCCATACACCCGGTCGTTACTCGCGGCAGTACCATTTCCTGATCTGGACAGGCCGCTGGACTACGATACCCTGTCCCTGTCCGGCGCTTCAGACGATACATTGTGGCCGGAAGTGTTCAAGCGAGAAACCGGTAACGGCGAAATGGCGTCCATTGAGGTGAGCGACGGACATATGGTTCTGGCAAATTCGCAAGCCAGTATGAAGGAGCTTCGCACATGACAGTTTGCCTTCGCGTTGGACTCTTGGGGTTGTTTTTGGTGCTGGGATTTCACGCCAGCGCGATGGCGACCACCTACAACGAAACGCCGTATTTCGCACAAATGGTGCAGGAAGGAGAGATTGACCCTGTCGAGAAACGCCTCCCCAGGCAGCCAAGAGTGATCGATCTGGAGAAACTTGGTCGTCAGACCGGCAAGCACGGCGGGAACCTGCGGATGCTGATGGCACGAAAGAAAGACGTGAGAATGATGGTCTATTACGGCTATTCACGTCTGATCGGTTACGACACCAACTATGAGCTGCAGCCCGATATTCTTGAAAGCTATGATGTCGAGGATGGCCGCATTTTCACATTTCGTATTCGTGAGGGGCATCGCTGGTCAGATGGTTCGCCGTTCACGACCGAGGATTTCCGTTTCACTTTTGAAGACGTGATGCTGCACAATAAGCTGCATCGCGGGGGGTTGCCGCAATCGATGCTGGTCAATGGCAAGGGGCCGAAGTTCACGATTGTCGACAGGTATACCGTCAAATATGAATGGGATGAGCCAAACCCGAAATTTCTGGCAGCCCTTGCGGCACCTCTGCCGCTGTATATCACCTATCCGTCGCGCTACATGAAACAGTTTCATGCAGACCATATTGGCAAAGAAGCGGCCAAGGCTCTGTCGGAGAAACTGAAGTACAAGCATTGGCGCGCCATGTTCATCCGGTTGGGCCGGCAAAATCGGCCGGAAAATCCTGATCTGCCAACTTTGGAACCATGGCTGAACACGATTGCGCCACCGTCAGAGCAGTTTGTATTTGTACGTAATCCTTACTTCCACCGGGTCGATGCGCAAGGCAATCAACTGCCGTACATCGATACCATTGAGATGAATATTTCCGCAGCCAACCTGATTCCGCTCAAGACCGGTGCCGGCGAAAGCGATCTGCAGGGGCGATATATCAGTTTTGAGGATTACACCTTTCTCAAACAGAACGAGCAGCAACAGGCCTATGATGTCCTGCTGTGGAAATCGGCTGTCGGATCTAAGGTTGCCATCCGGCCCAATCTGAACTTCAAGGACGATGCATGGCGCTCCGTCTTGCAGGATGTGCGCTTCCGTCAGGCCCTGTCACTTGGCATCAACCGTCATGAAATCAACATGGTGACGTTTTTTGGCCTGGGTCAGGAAGTTGCTGACTCACCGCTCAGGCAAAGCCCGTTGTTCGATGAAAAATATGCCAGCGCCTGGGCATCGTTTGACCCGGTTCTGGCCAACAAGCTTCTTGATCAGGCAGGCCTTGAAAAACGTGACGAGGATGGAATTCGGCTGTTGCCGGGCGGTCAACGGGCAGAACTGATCATAGAAAGCGCCGGTGAGAGCACTGTAGAAACAGACGTATTGCAGCTGATTACCGATCACTGGAAAGAGCTCGGATTGAAAGTCTTTACCCGTGCCACCCAGAGGGACATTTTTCGCTCCCGGCTGAAAGCAGGCAATACAATGATGAGTGTCTGGTCCGGCCTCGACAATGCATTGCCTCAACCATCAATGTCTCCTGAGGAACTGGCACCCAGTAACGATTCTCAAACCCAATGGCCGCAGTGGGGATTGTACGGCATGACCGGCGGTAAATCCGGCACGGAGCCAGATTTGCCCCCTGTAAAGCAATTGATGGCGCTGCTGGGGGAGTGGCAGCAATCCCGCGATGATGAAGCGCGTACGCGGATCTGGCAACAAATGCTGGAGATTTATACCGACAGTGTTTTTTCCATCGGAACGGTGAATTCGACATTGCAACCAATCGTTGTCAGCAAGAAAATCCGAAATATGCCAAAAGAAGAAGTCTACAGTTTCCAGCCCGGCAGTTACTTCGGTGTCTTCATGGTTGACACATTCTGGTTCAAACGCGGCACGGGGAGCGACTGAACCATGTTGAGATACATTGCCTGGCGCATCGCTGTCATGTTCCCCACATTGCTGATTATATCAGCACTGGTTTTCACGATTATAGAATTGCCGCCCGGCGACTATTTTGAAAGTTACGTTGCCGAACTTCAGGCCCAGGGCGAAAACGTCGACCTTCAGGCGATAGAGCAACTGAAAGTTCAGTACGGTTTCGACAAGCCACCCGTCGAACGGTATTTCCATTGGGTGTGGGGAATGGTGCAGGGCGACTTCGGTTACTCGTTTGAATACGAGCTTCCCGTAACAGACGTCGTCGGTGACAGGCTCTGGCTGACCATGCTGGTATCGTTCGTCACGATCATATTTACCTGGGTCATTGCATTTCCGATCGGCATCTATTCAGCTACACATCAGTATTCATGGGGCGACTATGGGCTGACATTCGTAGGATTGCTCGGGCTGGCAACGCCCAACTTCCTGTTGGCGCTGGTGTTTCTGTATCTGGCCAATTTGTGGTTCGGGACTTCTATCGGCCATTTGATGGATGCCAAGTACTTCAATCAGCCGATGAGTTGGGCCAAAGCCCAGTCAATTCTGGAACACCTTATTATTCCCGTTATCATTATCGGTACGGCCGGCACAGCCGGTATGATCCGGCGCATTCGCGCCAACCTGCTCGACGAGTTGCAGAAACAGTACGTGACAACGGCGCGAGCCAAAGGCTTGCATCCGTTCAAGGCCTTGATGAAGTATCCGTTGCGCATGTCGATGAACTTCTTCATCTCCGACATCGGTTCCATCCTGCCGGCGATTATTTCAGGGGCCGAGATCACTGCGATTGTGTTGTCCCTTGAAACCACCGGGCCTCTGCTCATCAGGGCATTGCAGGCGCAGGACATGTATCTGGCAGGGTCGTTTCTGATGTTCCTGGCTTTCCTGTCGGTCATCGGTGTGTTGATTTCAGATTTCGCGCTGGCCTTGCTTGATCCACGTATCCGGTTGCAGGGGGCTCAGACAAAATGAATATGAGCTCACCGCTGCCGCCGCCTGGCCAGGAAATGGGACATTACGTATCCGCTGCGCCGTTTGACGTGATGTCAATCGAGAAGATTTCGCCTGATCAGGAGAAAATCTACCTGGCGCCGCAGTGGAAACTGATGTGGTGGAAATTCAGGCAACACCGTATTGCGGTGTGGTGCGGTGTGTTTCTGGGTATCTTGTATGCGACCATTTTCTTCAGTGAGTTCTTGGCGCCCTACAACATTCAAAGCCGCCACGTGGATCACATCTATTCGCCGCCGCAACGTGTCCATCTGTTCCACGAAGGTTCATTTGAAGGACCGTTTGTCTATCGGCAAAAATTCACGCTCAACATGCAAACGTTGAAACGAGAGTACACCAAGGATACTGAAACACTGGACAAGATCCGGTTCTTCTGTACTGGTGACAAGTATTGGTGGTGGGGACTGATTGAGATGGAAACCCATCTGTTTTGCCCCGCCAAAGGTGGCGAGTTGTTCCTGCTTGGAACCGACCGTCTGGGACGTGACATGTTCTCGCGTATCATGGGCGGTGCCCGTATTTCGCTGACGATCGGCCTGCTTGGCGTCATGGTGAGTTTTGTTCTGGGCATCGTGATCGGCGGTATGGCGGGATATTATGGCGGCTGGGTCGACATGGTCGTCCAGCGCATGATCGAGGTCTTGCAGTCGTTGCCTTCCATACCGCTGTGGCTGGCCCTGGCGGCGATTATGCCGGTCACCTGGAGTCCGCTGGTGGTTTACTTCGGCATTACGGTCATACTCGGTTTGCTGGACTGGACAGGACTGGCCAGAGCGGTGCGTTCGAAGCTGTTTTCACTGCGTGAAGAAGACTATGTGATGGCAGCACAACTTATGGGGGCAAAACCGTCACGCATCATATCGCTGCATCTGGTGCCCGGTTTCATGTCGCATCTGATCGCGACGGCAACCATCGCAATTCCAACCATGATTCTGGGTGAAACAGCACTTAGCTTCCTGGGACTGGGGTTGCGTCCGCCGATCACTTCCTGGGGGGTCTTGTTGATTGAAGCTCAAAACATCAATGTGGTGGCGCTGTATCCGTGGCTGATGCTGCCGGTGGTTCCGGTCGTGCTGGTGATACTGGCGTTTAACTTCCTGGGAGACGGACTGCGCGATGCAGCGGACCCATACAAATAGTGCTCTGGGGGAGTTTGGAACCAATTTGTTTCTGAGTGAGAACAAATGAAACGTCTCGGGAATGTTCATATCCTGATGTACAGCCACGACACATTCGGGCTGGGTCATCTGCGCCGGTGCCGTGCAATTGCGCATTCGCTGGTCGAAAATTTCAAGGGTGTGAGCATCCTGATCATAACGGGATCACAAATTGCCGGCGCATTCAATTTCTCAGCCCGCGTCGACTTCGTGAAGATCCCGTCAGTCATCAAACTGTACAACGGCGAGTACACATCGATTGACAAACATATCGACCTGACTGAAACGCTGCAAATGCGCCAATCGATCATACAGCACACGGCAGAGTCCTTTCAACCCGATATCATGATTGTGGACAAGGAACCGCTTGGCCTGCGTGGTGAAATGCTACCGACCCTGAAATATCTTCGCGAGCGGGGATGCCGGCTGGTCCTCGGTTTGCGCGACGTGATGGATTCCGCTGAAAAACTCGAGCGGGAATGGCAGCAGACCAATGCCATTCATCACGTGGAGAAACTCTATGATGATATCTGGGTCTATGGGCCGGAGGAATTCTGGGATCCGCTGAACGGGCTTGAAGTCAGCGATCAGGTGCGTGACAAGATGCTGTACCTTGGTTTTCTGCGCCGGTCGAGATCATCATCTCAGGTAACTATAAACCGGCCGAAGAAACCCTACCTGCTGGTAACCGGCGGGGGAGGGGGTGACGGCGCCCGGCTTATGACCCAAGTGCTTGCCGCCTATCAGTCCGGCGCGCATGATCTGCCGCGGGCGTTGCTTGTTCTGGGGCCGCTTATGCCAACCGAAAAGCGTACTGAAATATTCCGGAAATGCGCTGAGATGCAGGATGTGGATGTCATCGAATTCGACAACAACATGGAGGACCTCATCGAAGGTGCCTCGGCGATTGTCGGCATGTGCGGCTACAACACGTTTTGCGAAGTATTGTCGTTTAACAAGGCGGCCCTGATTGTGCCGCGTACCAACCCCCGCGAGGAGCAGTTTATTCGAGCGCACCGGGCTCAGGAGCTAAACCTGGTGGATATGATGCTGCCCAGCGAAGCAGATGATGTTGCTGCTCTGTCGAAGGTGCTGGCAAATCTGCCGGAGCGCGAGTTGCCGGATGACGCCGGCGGAGGAGAGATGCTGGATGGCCTCGAAACGATCAACGCATTCGTAAGCAAATGGGCTGCAAGTCGTCCGGCAGCTGACATTTATGCTATTGCCGGTGCAAGCTGATCGCGCCTGGAACGTGCCATGACAAAACCGGTTGCATTTGTTCTGAAGGGCTATCCGCGCCTGTCGGAAACCTTTATTGCCCAGGAGATACTTGGCCTGGAACGGGCTGGTTTGCCGCTTGAAATTATCTCTCTGCGCAGACCCACCGATACCAAGCGGCACCCGGTGCATGATGAGATCAAGGCACCGGTCATATACTTGCCAGAATACGTTGGAGACGAGCCGGTACGCTGCTTCAGGGCGTGGTTGCGAGTACGCAAACTGGCGGGATACTCGACAGCCTGCAGGGCCTTTCGAAAAGACTGGGCCCGTGACAGGACACCGAACCGTGCACGGCGATTTGTTCAGGCAATGGTGCTCTCGGCGGAAAGGGGAGGTTCCATATCGGCGCTGCATGCGCATTTTATACACACTCCTGCATCGGTTGCGCGATACGCCGCAATAATGTTGCAGATGGACTGGAGCTGTTCTGCGCACGCCAAGGACATCTGGACCAGCGAAGACTGGGACCTTGCCGACAAGCTGGCAGAAGCGGACTGGGCGGTCACATGCACACAAAACGGATGCGCTACCCTGAAGTCGCTGGCGGCAGATCCTTCAAGGGTGCATCTGTCTTATCACGGACTGGATTTGTCGCGTTTTGCGCGTTTTGACAATCGGAAACAAACCCGTGACGGCAGCAAGCCTGGTTTACCCATACGGTTTGTCAGTGTCGGGCGGGCAGTGACCAAGAAGGGTTATGACACATTGCTGGATGCTCTGGCCCTGTTACCAAAGGACATTTTCTGGAGTTTCGACCATGCCGGGGGCGGGGAGTTGCTGAATGAGCTCAGGCAACAGGCTGAAGGATTGGGTATCGCCGGGCGGATAAACTGGCATGGCTCAATGGCGCAGGAGGATGTGCTGAAACTTTATCGGCAGTGCGATGTGTTCGTTTTAGCGTGCCGTATTGCTCCCGACGGCGATCGCGATGGGTTGCCCAACGTGCTGGTGGAAGCGGCTTCTCAGGGGTTGGCGTGTATTTCAACAAATGTCTCAGGGGTCCCGGAGTTGATTGATGATGGAGATCACGGCGTGCTGGTGAGTCCGAATGATCCGGTTGCCCTGGCGGTTGCGCTTTCAGGACTTGCTCGTGACCCTGCCTTGCGTCGCCGGCTTGGTGTTGCAGCCGATGAGAAAGTGAGGGGGCATTTTGACCATCTGGTATCCATAGGACAGTTGATGGAATTGTTTGCCGAACGCCGTATGGATACCAGTACATGAAGGTCATGTTCTATGTACAGCACTTGCTTGGCATCGGCCATCTGGTGCGCGCCAGCCGGATAGCTTCGGCTTTGAGCGAGGCGGGGCAGGAAGTAACAATGGTCACTGGCGGCATGGCTGTAGATGGATTTCCCGACCAACAGATGACACGCATCCAACTCTCGCCGCTGCGCAGTCTGGACGACAATTTTTCGGGTCTGGCTGATGAACAGGGCAACCGGGTCAGTGATTCAGACCTGGCGAGCAGGCGGGATGCATTGATCAACGCATTTGACAGGATCGAGCCGGATTGCCTGATGATTGAGGCCTTTCCCTTTGCCCGGCGGCAGATGCGTTTTGAACTGTTACCCTTGCTGGAACACGTGGCAACCTTGCCCAAAGCTCCGCGCCCGATGATCGTCAGTTCCATACGAGATATTCTGCAGCCCAGGTCGGCGAAGCGGGATGAAGCAACAGCGCAACTGGTGCGAAATCATTTTGATCTGGTGCTGGTCCACGGAGACGAGCGTTTCGCAACGCTGGATGAAACGTTTTCGGCGTCGTCTAGGATATCGGATCGGCTGGTTTACACAGGCATGGTCGCGCCGTCGAATGAAGCGGTACCTGCAAATGATCGGTATGATGTGATTGTGTCTGCCGGAGGCGGTGCCGTCGGCGAGGATTTGCTGCAAGCCTGTATTGCGGCGCGGGAACTTACTTCGCTCAAATCTGCACGCTGGCTTGTTATTACGGGACCAAACCTGCCGGAAGAGGCGTTCAGGCGATTGCAAACCGGTCTTTCCGGCCAGATGGAGATCACCCGCTTTCGCCCTGATCTCGCAAGCTTGTTGAGAAATGCCAAAGTTTCCGTCTCGCAGGCCGGGTACAACACCGTCGCAGATGTGCTGTCTGCCAGGTGTCCAGGTGTGCTGGTGCCGTTTGCCGCCGGAGGTGAGCAGGAGCAGACGATGCGCGCAACCCGGCTGGAAAAGGCCGGCCTTGCTATTTGCCTGCCGCAACAAAACCTGTCGGCTTGTCGAATGGCGTTTGCCATCGAAAGCGCATGCAAACTTGATCTGGCGAACCCTTCAGACATGAAACTTGACGGCGCCGGCAACACGGCAGCAATTTTGAAACAGCGCTACGAAACCTTCAGACGCGGCCGATCAACATAAAACGCGTGTACCTGGGCAGCTTGAATGCGCCGGCATAACTCATTTCACCCAAATGCGCCTGCTGTGCCAATTCATCTACACTTTCCACGCAGTTTACGTGGGTAGGTTCAGAAGTGTAATTGTTGGACTGTAACAGGACCCGGCAGCCCTTTGGCAGCAGCGACAACCATCTGGGCAGATCCTCGATGTGCTCGCAGCTCGTATTGATCACCAGATCCGGTGCATCCGGACCGGTGTACTCCAGGGCATACATGTCTGCTGTTTTGGCGGAAAACTTTGCCTCGCCAGACAGTTCCCGGTTCAATCTTTCAGCGACGGGGGCAACCGAGGGATCGATGTCAAAGCTGCTGACTGCCTTGATGTTGAATCTCGCGTCGTCGAACAGCATGGCAGGCAAAATGCCGATCCAACCGCCCATGACCCATATGTGATCAAAATTTGCACTGGTATGGATAGCCAGCATGTCGCGAGCCCACTGTTTGGAGGCGACCTGTTTGTGGTTAAAGGCATTGTCGAGTGGTGCCTGGGGAAATTCCGCTACGGTCTCAGCGAGTGCCGACAGGAGGTCGGACCCGGTAAACCGTGCCGCTCCGCGCAACAGGTCGAAAACATAGTCTTTGTCAAAGTTGCGGTTGGTCACGCCAATCACCTTCACGAAACAGCTCACGATTTCCTTTGGTATGGGCAATGATCCGCCGCTATACTAGTAAAAACATGACGGTAACCAGATTCATACGAAGATTTGATGCAGCAGTCGGCGACTAAAATCGCAGGTGATGTGCCGGCCTCTCCGGCTGGGATGCCGCATTTGGCGGGCCCGGCAGCGGACGTGCGGCAGGCAATGGCGGCACATTTTGTTGAAGGTGTTTCAAACCTTGTCGAAATTGGCGGGCATTTGCGGCCAGTGTCGGGATTTCTGCACCAGATACCGGACAGTTTCGTCTGTATTGATCCGAAATCCAAACCATTCGAATCAGATAAACTGAACGGAATGCCATGTCGGGTACGCCATATTGCGAGAAAGTTTCAGGATGTTGATCTTGAACTGCCGCGCGGAAATTATGGCCTGGTGTTTGTCGGGTATTCGCTGAAGGGGTTTGGAAGTCAGGACGCGGTTGGTGAAAAGCTGTTCTCGCTGATTGATAATTCAGCCATCACAGTCATTGAATTCTCACCCAACCTATTGCGGGCCAGTGAACAGATGCACCATCTGCTGGCGCGACCGGGGATGGAGGCGGTTTGCTCTTTGGACTTTTCAATACAAGACGGGTCTTTTGAAAAAACCGAATACGGCGTGCGCCGCCTGGTAGTCTTACGGCCTCGCAGCGATGCCTTCAGCCGGCAGAATGCGACTACCGATGCTTGAGCGCAGTATCCTCAAATTTACCTGGATTCATTCGCGATCGTCCCAGCTCTGGATCCTGTTTATTGTACTGCTGTCGATGCCGACCTATTTCATGTCGCTGGATTTGCCCAAGCAGATCGTCAACGGACCGATTCTGGGGCAGGGTTTTGAAACTGCCGGCGTCGAACAGACATTCCTGAAACTCAGCTGGACCATCTCGGGTCAGGAATGGATCCTGTTTGAAGGGATTCAGCTTGAACGTCTGAATATGCTGTTCGCCCTGTCGGGTACTTTCCTGACATTGATTATCGTGAATGGCCTGTTCAAGTTTTACATCAATACCTACAAGGGCAGGCTTGGCGAACGCATGCTGCGGCGAATTCGCTATTCACTGATGGACCGTTTGCTGCGGTTTCCGGTACGTGCGTTTCGGCGAATCAAGTCGTCCGAGATTGCCAGCATGGTGAAAGATGAGGTCGAGCCGATTGGCGGCTTCATGGGCGATGCCTTCGTGCAGCCCTTGCTATTGGGCGGTCAGGCCATCACGGCCATGGCCTTCATCATGGTTCAAAACGTGTATCTTGGACTGATTGCCATTTTCATGATCGGCATACAGTTCATTATTATTCCCAGGATGCGCCGTCACCTGATCCGGCTCGGCAAGGAACGCCAGATCACGGCACGCAAGCTTGCAGGCCGTGTAGGTGAAATTGTTGACGGCATCACTCATGTGCATGTGAACGATACCTCGCATTATGAGCGTGCCGACATATCCAGTCGACTGGCGAAAATCTTCTATATTCGATATGAATTGTTTCAGCGGAAATTCTTCACCAAATTCCTCAACAACCTGCTGGCGCAGATAACTCCATTTCTGTTCTACGTTGTCGGCGGGTATTTTGCCCTGCAGGGTAAAATTGACGTCGGCCAGCTGGTAGCGGTGATCGCCGCCTACAAGGACTTGCCGTCGCCGATCAAGGAGCTCATCGACTGGGACCAGCAACGCCTGGATGTCGAGGTCAAGTTCAGCCAGGTGGTAGAGCAGTTTGATATCGAAGACATGCTCGATGAAAAACTGCAGGCAATACCGCAAGATCCCGTTGGGCCCCTGGCATTTCCAATTGAAGTAAACGGTTTGTCCATCACTGATGACACCGGGACAACCTTGTTGAGCCGTGCGCGCTTGACAATAAATGCAGGTAGCAGTCTTGCGGTTGTCGGTCCGTCAAATTCCGGCGCTGATGTTCTGGCTGACACAATTGTCAGGCTTTATGTGCCGGATAGCGGATCAGTCAGCTTTGGCGGTGAGGATTTGTTTGAAATTAGCGAAAGCGTTATCGGTCGGCGGGTTGGTTATGCCGCCAGCGATATTTTTCTGCCGCAAGGCAGTCTGCGAGACGGGCTGTTGTATGCGTTGAAACATCAACCCGTCTCCGAGCGGGTTTATGAGGGGCCGGATGAACAGACCCGCCAGAGATTTGTGCGGGAGGCGGCCATCACCTCCAACAGCAAACTGGATATCGACGCTGACTGGTTGAGTATTGACAACAGCCTCGCCGAAAGCGGTGAAGGCGCGGTCATTCACCAGCTCCTGGTTGATGTTCTGGAGGCGTCCGGGCTGGAGGACGATGTTTTCAACCTTGGCCTGCGCGGTGAGGTTGACCCTCACAAGAACCCGCAATTTGCAGATAACATTCTCAGTGCGCGCAAGGCATTGCGGTCTAGAATTGAAGAAAGGAAACTTTCAGAACTGGTCGAGTTGTTTGACCCGCAAGCGTACGCAGAGCAAGCGACTATTGGCGAAAACCTTCTGTTCGGTACACCGGTGGGAGAAGAATTCGCGCCAGAGAAGCTGGCCAAAAATGAGTATCTTCGGTCGGTTTTGCGCGATGCCGGCCTGGAAGATATTCTGGTGACAAAAGGTATAGAGCTTGCCGAAACAACGATTGGGTTGTTTCAGGACCTTCCGCCTGACCATGAGTTTTTCAACCAGATAACCTTTATGGATGCTGAACGTCTACCCGATTATGCGGCGTTGCTGAAGCGTGCCAAACAGGCAGGTGAGGCAGCGCTGACATCCGATGAACGCTACATGCTGATAGAACTCACGTTCTCGTATGTAGAGCCACAGCATCGTATGGGGCTGATTGATGAAGAGCTGCAAAACCGGATACTGGACGGCCGCAACAACTTCAAGAACGGCTTGCCGGAAAACCTTACGGAAACAATCAGCTTTTACGACCCTGAAACATACAATGCGGCAGCTTCGGTTCAGGACAATCTGCTGATGGGCCGTGTTACGCATGGAATAGCAAGGGGCCCCCAGCGGGTATTTGAGGCCATGTCGGCGACGTTGAAGGAAATGGAGTTGCGGGATGAAATCCTTGATCTGGGCCTGGAGTTCGATATTGGCTCGGCCGGCAAGCGGTTGAGTTCGGTACAGCGGCAAAAGCTTGGCCTGGCGCGAGCGCTGATCAAGCAGCCCGATATGCTGGTCCTGAATCGTCCGCTGAGCGCGCTTGATGGCCGTCAACAGGCCGCAATTGTGGGCAACGTAATGAAGTATATTGAGCACCATCCGAACAAACCTGCCGTGATATGGGTGGTGTCGGATGCGTCGCTTGCATCGGATTTTGATGAAATTTGTGTAATGGCAGGTGGTAAAATACTTGAAACGGGCAAACGAGAAGCACTGATGAAAAGTAATGGTGCCTATTCGAAAATGCTGGCAGAGTAGCAACAGCGATCTGCGCCAACAGGGAGAAAACAATGGCGCTTAATGATGAAGTCGAAATGCTTGGCAACGTGTCACTGTTTGCCGGGTTACAACCAAGCCAGCTGAAATTGCTGGCATTCACTTCGCAACGGTTGACGTTTACCAAAGGCGATATGCTGTTCAATCAGAATGACTCTGGCGATGCCGCCTATGTTGTCTTGTGTGGCACGGCTGAAGTTATTGTAAAAATCAATGGTAGCGATGTGGTCGTGGCAACACTGGAGAAGAACGCAATTATCGGTGAAATCGCCATTTTGTGTGATGTACCGAGAACCGCCAGCGTGCGCGCGGCGACAAAACTGGAAACGCTTTGCATCGAAAAAGAGCAATTGCTGAAACTGTTGAAGGAGTTTCCGGCGATGGCGATTGACCTGATGAAAGTGCTGGCCGAGCGATTGGCGGCAACGACGGCAGATTTGTCGACCGCGCGAGCTGAATTGAACAAGCTGTCGGCAGGTTAGTCCTAGCTTATGCGGGTGACCATCGTAGGAGCCGGGCCGGCCGGGCTTTATGCAGCCATTTTGATCAGGCGGGCGCGGCCTGATATCGAGATTGCCGTATTTGAACAGAACACCCGTGATGCAACCTTCGGATTCGGGGTGGTGTTTTCTGACCAGGCGTTGGGGTTTTTGCGTGCAGGCGATCCTGATACGGTTGCCCTGATAGAGCCGCACATGCAACGCTGGCCGGATATCGAAGTGGTCCACAAGGGTCAACGCGTGACCATTGATGGCGTCGGGTTTGCTGCAATCGGGCGGCTGGATTTACTTCAGCTCCTGCTACAGCGTGCTGCACAACTGGGTATTCATCCGAAATTCGAATGCCGTCAGGAAACCGGAAATTTGCCGGATGACGCCGACCTGATTATCGGAGCGGATGGCATCAACTCGATCGTGAGGACGTCTGCTCCTGAAGAGTTTGGAGAACGGGTAAAAAACCTGTCTAACCGCTTCATCTGGTATGGCGCAACACGTGGTTTTGATGCCCTGACACAGAGTTTTGTCGAGACGCGTCTGGGCAAGTTCAACGCCCATCATTATCGCTATCAGACGGATCGCAGCACGTTTATCATTGAAACCACCGAAGCCATATGGGACAGGGCCGGATTTGCGGAACTAGATGCTGAAACTACCCGCTCGGTGTGCGAGGAATTGTTTGATGATGTTCTGGAAGGCGCGCGGCTTGTGGACAACAACTCCGACTGGCGTCAGTTTCCGAACCTGGCCTGTGAGCGATATTTTTCCGGTAACAGGGTTCTGATCGGAGATGCGCTGCATACAGCACACTTCTCTGTCGGTTCGGGCACCAGGCTGGCATTTGAAGACGCGGCGTCCCTGATAACGGCCCTGACGTCGACTGGATGGAATGTGCCGGCGGGTCTGGCATTGTTTCAGGATATGCGCCAACCGGCTCTGCAAAAAATTACGGATGCTGCAACAAGATCAGCTTTCTGGTATGAAGCATTTGACGAACATATGGCTCTTGAGCCGCTGCAGTTTGCACTCGGCTACATACGCCGCGCGGGTCGCCTGGACGCGGACAAGTTGCGCTGTTTTGCGCCTGGATTTGCGGCGCAACTTGAAGCCAGCGGCATTTCCCTGTCTATTTGAAATAATAATCGGGCCAATCGGAGTGAAACTGAAAAATGTCAAAAGCATCAGCTTCAAACACTGCAGAACGCGAGGCATTTTACAAGGCACTTGAGCCGGAAAGCATGACTGCGCTGTGGTCTGTGATGGGCGCGATTATCACTCCGGAACCCAAGAGTGACTGTGTGCCGTTCATGTGGCACTACGAAAAGGTTCGGTCCCGGCTGCTGGAAGCCGGCAAGCTGATATCGGCAAAGGAGGCCGAACGCCGAGTACTGATTCTGGAAAATCCCGGACTGAAGGGGACGTCGAAATGCACAACCTCACTTTACTGCGGGGTGCAACTGGTGATGCCCGGCGAGGTGGCACCGGCTCACAGGCACACCCAGTCGGCCTTGCGGTTTGTGCTGGAGGCTTCTGGTGGTCATACGGCAGTCGGCGGTGAAAGGACGGAAATGCACTATGGTGATTTTGTCATCACCCCGAACTGGGAATGGCACGATCACGGCAACGACAGCGCCGATCCGGTTTTCTGGCTGGACGGACTGGATATACCGCTGGTGCAGTTTCTTGATGCGTCTTTCGCTGAAGGGTATGGCGAAGACCAGCAACCGATCAGCAAGCCGCAGGGAGATTCCAACGCGCGTTACGGCGCAAACATGCTGCCGCTCGGGTATGAGAAGGCTTCGCCGACATCGCCGATTTTCAACTATCCCTATGAGCGTTCGCGCGAAGCGCTGGAACAAATGCGACGGCAGGAGGAGTGGGACCCGTGTCACGGGCTCAAAATGCGTTACATCAATCCTGTGGACGGTGGCTGGGCGATGCCAACCATCGGCACCTGTCTGCAATTGTTACCAAAAGGATTTACATCCCAGAGCTACCGCTCGACCGACGCGACGGTGTTCGTCGGTGTCGAGGGCACCGGGCGCATCATTGTCGATGGTGAAGCTTTTGACTGGACGCCGCGTGATGTGGTTGTAGTGCCGTCCTGGCGAGAAGTCACGCACGAGATATCCGAAGACTGCGTGCTGTTCAGTTATTCCGACCGGCCGGTGCAGGAAAAATGCGGCCTATGGCGGGAGCGCCGCGGAAACAGCTAACGCTTTTCAAACGAGCTTGCTACTGAGCCTGTCCAGCATGGCAAGGCACTGGTCGAGCTGGTCAAGCTCGACAAATTCATCAGGCTTGTGGGCCTGTTCGATTGAGCCGGGCCCGCATACGACAGCGGGAATACCAATTTGCTGAAACAGACCGGCTTCTGTTCCAAAGCATACGAAATCGGTTGTGTTTGCACCGGTGAGTTCCGACACCAGCTTCACAGCCTCACTTTCGGGCATTTTCTCCAGGCCGGCTATTTCTCCAACGACATGGGTCACAATATCTGCAGCCGGGTGTACAGCTCGCATGGCCGGCAGCAAATCCTGCTCGACGTGTTGACGCACACGCGATTTGACGAAGTCTGCGTCACTGACCCTGACAGGTCTCATTTCCCAGTCGACGCTGCATTTGTCGGCAATGACATTGTGGGCAATTCCGCCTGTTATGCGGCCAACTTGCAAGGTGGTGTAAGGCGGCTCAAACGGTGAGTTTTCCGGACATCTGGAAATCAGTTCCGGACGCAATGACATCAGGTGATTGACATAACGCACGGCATACTCGACGGCGCTTACTCCTGCGTCCGGTATGGAACCATGGCCTGCCAGGCCGGAAAATTCCACTGTGTATTCGGAGCAACCCTTGTGACCTTCAATAATTCGCATGAGGGTTGGTTCGCCTATAATGCAGGCAGACGGTTTCATGCCGATGCCGCGCAGTTCTTCCACCAGTGACCGGGCGCCCAGGCAGCCGGTTTCCTCGTCGTGGGTGAAGGCAAAATGCACAGGACGGGTCAAGGGCAGGGTGGCATACCGCTGAACCATGGCCAGACTGGCTGCAATGAAGCCTTTCATGTCGCAGGTGCCACGTCCAAACAGTTTTCCGTCCGAATGGCGCAACTGAAACGGGTCCGATGTCCAGTCCTGGCCCTCGACCGGCACGACGTCTGAATGGCCAGACAAGACGATACCGCCGTCCGTTTCCGGCCCAAGTGTAGCGAACAGGTTTGCCTTGGTATCGGTTTCATCGGGCGATACGCGAACTTTTGCACCCGATGTTTCGAGTTTTTCAGCGGCAAAGTTGATCAGGTCAAGATTGCTGTCTGCAGAAATTGTGGGGAAGGCGACGAGTTCATCCAACAAGTCGACGGTGTATTGAAGCTGGTCGTGCGCCATAGTCTGTCATTGAGCCCCATGTTGTGTGTCTCAGGCGTTCATGACAGCATGATATGGGTAATTGTCAAACGGTGAATCGCGGGAGATTGAACATGGGCAATATAGACATGACTTTTCTTTTCACATCAGCTGACGGGCGCATCAGCAGGCAGCAATGGTGGATCGGTATCGGTATCCTGGTTGCGATCTGGTTGATCAGCGCGCTTTTGCTGGGGCGGGATGGATTGATACCGTTTGTCATCGGCATCCTCATATGGCTGGCTGGCATCATGCTGCACATAAAGCGATGCCATGACCGGGACAAATCGGGATGGTGGTGCCTGTTGTTGCTGATCCCGTTTGTCGGTTTCATATGGGCTGTCATTGATCTTGGCATATTGCCCGGAACCATCGGGGCCAACAAGTTTGGACCTGATCCGCTGGAGGCGGCGTAACCGCCCAGTTCCGGAAATCGGCGCTTTCGGCTTCCTGTTTCGTCACGCGGATTTCCATGAGAGCTTGACTTACGGTCAGCATGGAGTTAATTTAACGTACGTTCATTTAATTGGGAAGATTGTATTGGCCCGCACTTCAGGAAGCATTGGCACGGAAACGGCCGAACGCATTCGCTCGGCTGCCGAGCAGCTGTTCGCCGCGCGTGGTTTCGCAGCGGTGTCGATGCGCGAAATTGCAGGCGAAGTTGGGGTGCAAGCTGCTGCCCTTTACAACCATTTTTCCAACAAGCAGGCGTTACTCGAAAGTTTGCTGGTCACTCACATGGAGGAGCTGATCGCGGCGTGGGAAGCGGAAGCGTGCGCCGAGGAGGGACCAGAAAGAGCGCTGGAGCGATTTGCAAGGTTTCACATTCGCTACCACGTGAGCCGTTCTGATGCCGTCTTTATCTCGTACATGGAACTTCGCAACCTGGAGCCGGAAAATTTTCGGCGGGTTGAGAACTTGAGAAAGACTTATGAGGCATTTGTTGTCGGTATCCTTGAAAAAGGCCTGACCTGCGGCGAGTTTACACTGGTTGATTCACGCATTTCGGCCATGGCCATTATCGCGATGCTGACCGGCGTGAACACCTGGTACAGGTCACAAGGGCGCCTGTCCCTGGCGGAAATTGAAGAGATTTACACAAGTATGGTGCTGCGCAGTGCCGGCGCACTCCCAAAGGAGGCCTCATGTTTGGCAGCGGAATGAATTTTGGGCTCGGCGAGGAAGTTGATGCGCTTCGTGACATGGTCCAGCGCTGGGCAGCCGACAATCTCGCTCCGCTTGCTGCGCAAATAGACGAGACCAATGAAGCACCGAAAGACCTGTGGCCGCAAATGGGAGAACTGGGACTGCTGGGTGTAACTGCTGATCCTGAATTCGGTGGGTCCGGTATGGGGTATCTGGCCCATGTTGTCGCGATGGAGGAAATCAGCCGGGCATCAGCATCGGTGGGTTTGAGTTATGGCGCACATTCGAATTTGTGCGTCAACCAGATCAACCGATGGGGAAGCGCTGAACAGAAGGCAAAGTATCTTCCAAAATTGTGTTCCGGAGAGCATTTCGGTGCGCTGGCCATGTCTGAGCCGGGGTCCGGGTCCGACGTGGTTTCGATGAAGCTGCATGCCGAAAAGCGCAACGACCGGTTCATTCTGAACGGTAACAAGATGTGGATTACCAATGGTCCCGATGCCGAAACGCTGGTCGTCTATGCCAAGACGGACCCGAATGCAGGTTCGAAGGGGATAACGGCATTTCTGATTGAAAAGTCGATGACAGGTTTTTCCACAGCGCAAAAGCTCGACAAACTGGGCATGCGCGGCTCAAACACCTGCGAGCTGGTATTTGAGGACTGCGAGGTTCCTTATGAAAATGTGCTCGGTGAGGAAGGGCAGGGCTCAAAGATTCTGATGTCCGGTCTCGATTATGAACGTCTTGTACTGGCAGGCGGGCCGCTGGGCATAATGGCGGCGTGTCTCGATGTGGTTGTGCCCTACAGCCATGATCGCAAGCAGTTCGGCAAGTCCATCGGTGAGTTTCAACTGATGCAGGGCAAGCTTGCCGATATGTACACTACCATGAATGCCTGCCGCGCTTATGTTTATGCGGTGGCTGCGGCGTGTGATCGCGGCGAAACGACCCGCAAGGATTCGGCCGGGTGCATTCTATATGCGGCGGAAAAGGCCACCTGGTGCGCACTCGAAGCCATTCAGGCGCTTGGCGGCAACGGTTACATCAATGAGTATCCCACCGGCCGTTTGCTGCGTGACGCCAAACTGTATGAAATCGGTGCCGGCACGTCGGAAATCAGACGCATGCTCATTGGCCGTGAAATGTTTGTGGAAACGGCATAATGGCCATTTTGAAGCCGACTGCGCCAACCCGTGGCGATGCCTATGACGCCAACCGCAAGGCGATGCTGGATGCATTGTCGGTGGTGGAAGATGCAGTAAACTCAGCACTTGATGGCGGAGGCGAGAGCGCGCGCGAACGTCATGTGTCACGCGGCAAGGTTTTGCCGCGTGAAAGGGTGGCGCGGCTGCTTGACCCCGGGTCGCCGTTTCTTGAAATCGGAGCGACGGCTGCTCATGCAATGTATGACGGCGCAGCACCTTGCGCCGGTATGATTGCCGGTATTGGCAGGGTCCAGAACCGGGAAGTGATGATCGTTGCCAACGATGCCACAGTGAAAGGCGGTACCTATTATCCACTCACCGTCAAAAAACATCTCAGGGCCCAGGAGATAGCCAGGGCCAGCCATCTGCCCTGCATCTATCTTGTGGATTCCGGCGGGGCCAATCTTCCCAATCAGGATGAGGTGTTTCCGGATCGCGATCACTTCGGCCGCATTTTTTTCAACCAGGCCAACATGTCGGCTCGCGGTATTGCGCAAATTGCGGTGGTCATGGGGTCTTGCACGGCGGGCGGAGCCTACGTGCCGGCAATGTCCGATGAATCGATCATCGTGAAAGAACAGGGCACCATCTTTCTGGCTGGTCCGCCGCTGGTGAAAGCTGCAACCGGAGAAGTGGTAACCGCGGAAGAGCTGGGCGGTGCAGATGTTCACACACGGTTGTCCGGAGTGGCCGATCACATGGCGATGGATGACGCCCACGCATTGGAACTTGCCCGGCGCGCCATAGCCAACCTGAACTGGCAGAAACAGGTGTCGGTTGCACTGCAGACACCGGAAGACCCCTTGTATGATCCGGATGAACTGATGGGCGTTGTGCCGGGCGATCTCAAGACACCCTATGACATTCGCGAAGTGCTGGCACGGGTTGTCGACGGGTCGCGATTTGACGAGTTCAAGGCCCGCTACGGGCCGACACTGGTGACCGGGTTTGCCCACATTCATGGTATCCCCTGCGGAATAATCGCAAACAACGGCGTGCTGTTTTCGGAAAGCGCGACCAAGGGTGCACATTTTGTGGAGTTGTGTTCGCAGCGTCGTATTCCGCTTGTGTTTCTGCAGAACGTAACCGGATTCATGGTTGGAAAATCATACGAGGCAGGCGGCATAGCCAAGGATGGAGCCAAGCTTGTGACCGCAGTATCCACCACGTCAGTCCCCAAGGTGACGATGATGGTCGGCGGTTCCTTTGGGGCCGGAAATTACGGCATGTCCGGAAGGGCGTATGATCCGCGTTTCGTATGGTCCTGGCCCAACAGCCGTATTTCGGTAATGGGCGGTGAACAGGCGGCCGGTGTACTCGCGACCGTCAAGCGTGATGGAATTGAGCGCAAGGGCGGACAATGGTCGAAGGAAGAAGAAACCGCGTTCCGCAAACCCGTTGCCGATCAGTTCGAACACCAGGGTCATCCGCTTTACGCCTCAGCCCGGCTGTGGGATGACGGGGTTATTGATCCCCGCAGGACACGTGATGTCCTGGGACTGTCACTGTCTGCTTCGCTCAACGCACCCATAGAAGAAACACGCTTCGGCGTGTTCAGGATGTGAGGGCGCGACGATGTTCTCAAAGATACTAATTGCGAACCGCGGCGAGATTGCCGTGCGTGTCATCCGCACTGCCAGGCGTCTTGGCGTGGCGACCGTCGCCGTTTATTCGGACGCGGATGCCGGTGCCTTGCATGTGGCGGAGGCAGACGAGGCGGTGCGGATCGGCGGGGCTCCGGTAGCAGACAGCTATCTTCAGGCAGACGCCATTATTGCAGCGGCGAAAGTCACCGGTGCTGAGGCCATTCATCCCGGTTACGGCTTTCTGTCGGAAAATCCCGAATTCGTCGAGAAGGTGTCAGAAGCGGGGCTGACCTTCATCGGACCGTCGGCCGACGCCATTCGAGCCATGGGTCTCAAGGATGCCGCCAAGGCACTGATGGAAACCGCACTGGTGCCGGTTGTTCCGGGCTATCATGGTGAGAGGCAGGAGCCGGAATTTCTCGCCGCACAGGCAGAAGGAATAGGGTATCCGGTTCTGGTCAAGGCGCGGGCCGGTGGCGGCGGCAAGGGAATGCGCAAGGTTGATGCACCGGATCAGTTCGCAGATGCATTGGCAGGAGCGCAACGCGAAGCCAGGGCTAGTTTTGGAGATGACCGGGTTCTGATCGAAAAATATGTGACGTCTCCGCGTCACATCGAGATTCAGGTGTTTGGCGATCAACACGGTAACGCGGTTCATCTGTTCGAACGCGACTGCTCCTTGCAACGCCGGCATCAAAAGGTGATCGAAGAGGCTCCGGCCCCAGGAATGACGGATGAAATGCGAGCCGCAATGGGGGATGCGGCGGTCAAAGCCGCCAAGGCAATCGGGTATTCGGGAGCCGGTACTGTCGAGTTCATTGTTGATGGCTCAGACGGGCTGCTGCCTGACCGGTTCTGGTTCATGGAAATGAACACCCGGCTGCAGGTTGAGCACCCGGTTACGGAGGCCATAACCGGTCTCGATCTTGTCGAGCTACAACTTCGCGTGGCATCCGGCGAAGCTTTGCCATTTTCCCAATCCGATCTTGTCATCGATGGCCATGCGTTTGAGGCACGGGTTTATGCCGAAGATGTTCCCAAGGGCTTTTTGCCGGCCATCGGCACACTGGATCACTTGCGGTTTGCGATGACGGCGCGCAATGACACCGGTGTGCGTGAGGGCGATGAAATCACGCCGTATTATGACCCGATGATTGCAAAGGTAATTGTGCACGGGCGTTCGAGGGATGAAGCGCTGGCCAAAATGCGCGTGTCACTGGCCGAAACACAGATCGCCGGTACAGTCACAAACAAGGCGTTCCTGTCTGCCCTGTGCCGGCATGAAGGTTTCTCCAGGGGTGAAGTCGATACCGGACTGATTGATCGTGATCTTGAACAGCTTGTTCACGAAGGCGAAGCGCCGGTTCTGGCGCAGGCAGTGGCCGCAATTGCAGTGCTGGGACTGGCGGCCGGCGAGAGCCATGCGGACCCGTGGACTTCGCTGTCAGGATGGCGGCTATGGGGCGCGGCGCAACATTTTGTAAAGCTGGTGCAGGGAACAGCAGTGTTTGATTTGCGCGTGTCGCTGCGCAATTCGCGTGATTTCAAGGTTTCATCGCCCACGAATGCAATCAATCTGTCTCTGGTGGCGCGCACGCCGGGAAGGATGATTGTCGATGGACACGCGCAGCCCCTGCGCTATGCCGCCTCACAAACATCCGGCCGCATTTCACAGGTGAGCGTGTTTCTGAACGGTGACACATATGTGTTCGATGTACCGGACGGGGTGAGCGATGCCGGTGAAACCGGATCCGGCGATGATATCCGCGCGCCCATGCCGGGACTGGTAAAGCAGGTTCGGGTGAAACCTGGAGATCAGGTGGTCAAAGGAGATGCTCTTGCGGTTCTGGAAGCCATGAAAATGGAGCACACACTCACAGCCGCCAGGGATGGATCCGTCAGCGAGGTTTTCGTGTCAGATGGTGATCAGGTAAGTGATGGCGATTTACTGGTTTCGCTGGAGCCGGAAAAGGAATAGCGTCGCTGCCAGGAGGTGTTGGCGATGAATGTTCAACGAACCAGACGCAGCGGCCGGCGGAAAGCTGATTTTGTGTCACCAACCAGGCAGGTGACCTACCGCAATCTGATAAACCCGTTTCCGAGCCAGCCGCTTTATTCGGACGATCAGATCGATCACATTCACCAGCTGGCCAAGCAGATCTTGCAGGAAATAGGCATACGGGTATTGCTGCCCCGGGCTCGTGATGCCTATCGCAAAGCCGGGTGTCTTGTAGATGACGACACCATGATGGTGCGTATTGGTGACGACATTATCGAACGGGCTGTTGCGTCTGCGCCGAGCGAGTTCACCCTGCAGGCGAGCGATCCTCAAAACAACATTCATCTCGGTGGCAGGTCACTGAACTTCATGCCGGTAGGAGGGCCTCCGGGATTTTCCGACCTGGATCACGGCAAACAGACCGGTACGCGAACAGCGGCACAGAACTTCATGAAACTGTGCCAGCATTTCGACGTGATGCATGTCGCAGGTCCGTGTGTTGAGGCGCAGGATCTGGCGGTGAACGAACGCCACCTGTGGGTGAAGCTCGATAATCTTACCTTGACTTCGAAACCGGTATTTACCTGGGCGCGCGGTACCCCGCAGTCGCGGGACGGGTTTGACATGATACGCATTGCCCGCAGTCTGAGTGAGGATGAGTTCAGATCGGCTCACCATACCTACACGGTAATCAACACCAATTCGCCGCTGCAACTGGATATTCCGATGCTCAACGGGCTGATGGATTTCGCCGAGCAGAACCAGGTTGTCGTCATTACGCCGTTTACTCTTTCCGGAGCCATGGCTCCGGTCACAATTGCCGGTGCGCTTGTGCAACAGCACGCGGAATTTCTCGCTGCACTGGTTATCAACCAGCTTGCACGACCCGGAGCGCCGGTTGTCTATGGAGCGTTTACATCGAATGTGGACATGAAATCGGGCGCGCCGGCCTTTGGCACACCGGAATATGTCAGGGCGGCATGGGGTTCAGGACAGCTTGCCAGGAAACTGGGTTTTCCGTGGCGATCATCGGCACCCAATGCTTCCAATGCGCCGGATGCGCAGGGGGCTTACGAGACCCAGTTGTCCCTGTGGGGTGCTATCCAGGGTGGCTCCAATTTTATCGCTCACACGGCAGGATGGCTTGAGGGAGGACTGACGGCTTCATTCGAGAAATTCATTCTTGATATCGAAGTTCTGCAGATGGTTGCCGAACTGTGTGCTCCGGCGAAGTTCGATGAAGCCGAACTGGCGCTCGATGCCATTCGGGAAGTGGGGCCGGGCGGCCACTTCTTCGGCTGCGAGCATACGATGCAACGATATTCGACAGCGTTCTATTCGCCGCTCGTGTCGGACTGGAGCAATTTCGGACAATGGACGGAAAATGGTTCGAAAACCGCTGATGAGCGGGCTAACGGTATCTGGAAAAAAATCATTGCGGATTTTGAAGCACCTGCAATGGATCAGGCTGTACACGAGGCGCTTGATGAGTATGTCGCCCGGCGTATTTCCGAGGGTGGGGCCTTGCCTGAATCGTGAGACTGGTTCCTGACATTGCCCTGCCAACACACGTCCATATTCCGACAACCGGCAGCAGGCCGGATCTGGCACCTCTTGAAATGGCCAGGCAACTTGCGCCACGGGTCACGCAGGCGACCAACTGGAAACAGAATATAGCCTATCTCTATGGTCATGACCTGATGCGAGCCGGATATTACTGGGAGGCGCACGAGGTATGGGAAACAGTTTGGCTGGCTACCGGAGCCAATTGCCCGGAGCGCCTGTTGCTGCGAATGCTGATCCAGAATGCCAACGCCCAATTGAAGCGGAAAATGGGGCGTCTGGCAGCGGCCGACAAACTGGATGTGCAGATCGCAGAACTGCGGTCGGACCTATCCTCCAGGCTTGGCGGTAAGGTTGACCTCTACATGGGTGTTGCTACTAACAACCTAAAACTGCAATATAATGCATAAAAACTTCTTTTTTATGCATTTTAGTTGTAAAAACATTGACCATTTCAGAAAATATGTATGATTGTGCACTTTGGTTGCAAAATGCCGGAGAGGCCTGACATGAGCCGAATTGATTTTCAGACCACACCCGAGACCTATCGTCACTGGCGCATCGAGCCTGACGGTGAAGTGGCGCGCCTGGTCATGGACGTGGACGAAACGGCGGGGTTGTTTGAAGGCTATGAGCTGAAACTCAATTCATACGACCTGGGTGTCGACATTGAACTGGCCGACGCCATTCAGCGGTTGCGGTTTGAACACCCGCAGGTAAAGACAGTTGTGCTGGCATCTGGCAAGGACAAGGTATTCTGTGCCGGCGCCAACATCCGGATGCTGGGTGGATCAGCACATTCCCACAAGGTCAACTTCTGCAAATTTACCAATGAGACCCGCAATTCGATGGAGGAGGCTTCTGCCGAAAGCGGCCAGACATATTTGTGTGCGGTCTCCGGTGCCTGTGCAGGTGGCGGCTATGAGCTGGCACTTGCCTGCGACCATATCATGTTGACTGACGACGGCTCATCCACAGTGGCTTTGCCGGAGGTGCCATTACTCGCGGTGTTACCAGGCACTGGTGGCCTGACGCGGGTAACAGACAAGCGCAAGGTGCGACGCGATCGCGCTGATGTTTTCTGTTCGCTTGAGGAAGGGATTCGCGGCAAGAAGGCGGTTGACTGGCGGTTGGTGGATGAAGTGGCCCCGGCGTCGAAATTTGCTGATGCCGTGAGTGAGAGAGCAAGGCAGCTGGCGGCAAAATCCGACCGGCCATCTGATGCAGCAGGTGTCAAACTCAACCCGCTGAACAAGACCATCACAGACAACGCGATCGCTTATTCAACTGTTTCTGTCGAGCTTGATCGTGATGCGCGGGTCGCAACCATCAATATCACCGGCCCAGGCACGCCGGTGCCGGAAGATGTGGATGCAGTGGAAAACCTGGGTGACCAGTTCTGGCCGCTGCTGCTGGCACGCGAACTGGATGATGCGCTGCTGGAAATCCGGTTCAACGAACTGGAGGTGGCCGTTGTGCAATTCAAGTCTGCCGGCGACCCGGCACTGGTGCTGGCATATGATGAATTCATGAATGCCAACGCCAAACACTGGTTGGTGCGGGAGTTGTTATTGTACTGGCGCCGTGTGCTGAAGCGAGTAGATCTGACATCGCGCACACTGGCAGTCATGGCGGAGCCCGGGTCATGCTTTGCCGGCACTCTGGCTGAATTGCTGTTTGCTGCAGATCGTTCCTACATGGCGGATGGTCAGTTTGAAGGCGACAACCGTCCCGAGGCGACCATTGCGCTTGGGCCACTGAATTTTGGTGCCTACCCGATGAGCAATGGCATTACCCGGCTCGAAACACGGTTTCTCGGTGAGCCTGAGGCAGTTGAAGCGGCGAAATCCAGACAGGGTGAGCCCCTGGATGCATCGGACTCCAGTGAACTCGGTCTCGTCACGTTCGCATTTGATGATATCGACTGGGAAGACGAGGTGCGGATTTTCCTGGAAGAACGCGCCAGCTTCTCTCCGGATGCACTGACCGGCATGGAAGCCAACCTGCGCTTTGCAGGCCCGGAAACCATGGAGACACGCATATTCGGCAGGCTTACCGCCTGGCAAAACTGGATTTTCCAGCGCCCCAATGCTGTGGGTGCTGATGGCGCCTTGCAACGATACGGATCGGGCAAGCGCGCTGACTTCAATATGGAACGTGTGTAGGTAAGGACCAAGCAGCATGGCTGATCTCGTCAACGTCGATTACAATACTTCAATACCCAACAATGTGAACCTGTCAGATGACCGGCGTGTCCTGAAGGCTCTGGAGAAGTGGCATCCGGGCTATCTGAACTGGTGGAGCAACATGGGCCCGGAAGGGTTTCAGGAGTCGCTGGTTTATCTGCGCACAGCTGTCTCGGTGGATCCAAAGGGTTGGGCCAAGTTCGGGTACGTGAAAATGCCAGAATATCGCTGGGGCATTTTGCTGGCACCCGAAGAAGAAGGCCGTACCATTCCGTGTGGTGAACATGCCGGCAATCCCGCGTGGCAGGAAGTTCCCGGTGAGTATCGTTCCATGTTGCGCCGCCTGATCGTGATACAGGGTGACACGGAACCGGCATCGGTTGAGCAACAGCGCCATCTGGGCAAAACCGCGCCGTCTTTGTACGACATGCGCAACCTGTTCCAGGTGAATGTTGAAGAGGGCCGCCACCTGTGGGCGATGGTTTATCTGCTGCAGAAGTATTTCGGGGCCGATGGCCGCGAAGAAGCCGACATGCTCTTGCAGCGCCAATCAGGTTCCGAGGATCATCCGCGCATGCTTGGAGCTTTCAATGAGGCAACGCCTGACTGGCTGTCGTTCTTCATGTTCACCTATTTCACGGATCGCGACGGCAAGATGCAACTTGAGGCGCTGGCGCAGTCGGGCTTTGATCCGCTGTCGAGAACCTGCCGTTTCATGCTGACCGAGGAAGCTCACCACATGTTTGTGGGTGAGACAGGGGTGGGCCGGACGATCCAGCGGACTTGTGAAGCCATGAAAGAGGCAGGCATCACCGATCCGTACGATATCAATGCCGTGCGTGCACTCGGGGTCATCGACCTGCCGACCATACAGAAGAAGGCCAACATGCACTATTCGCTGTCGCTGGATCTGTTCGGATCGGAAATCTCCACCAATGCGGCCAATGCATTCAATTCAGGCATCAAGGGTCGCTACAGGGAAGCCAAGATCGAAGACGACCACAAACTGGAGCGCGATACCTATCCGGTGCTCAGGCTGATCGACGGCAAGGTTGTCATCTCGGATGAACCTGCATTGTCTGCCATCAATATGCGCCTGCGTGACGACTATGTGAAAGATGCAACCGGCGGCGTCAATCGCTGGAACAACATTCTCAAAAAGGCGGGCGTTGAGTTTGAAATAACTCTGCCACACGTGGCGTTCCATCGCCATCAGGGTGAGTTTTCAGCAATACAAGCGGATCCCGAAGGTAATCTGTTGTCATCGGAAGAGTGGGAGAAGCGCAAGGATGAGTGGATCCCGTCGAAAGAAGACGGCGACTTCATTGACAGCCTGATGAAACCGCAATGGGAAACCGGCAAGTACGCAAACTGGATCTCGCCACCGCGTGTCGGTATCGACAACAAGCCAGGTGACTTTGAATATGTAAAAGTCTCCGGTGTCGCTTCAGACGCATGAACGCGTTGGTTAAACAACATCTGATCGACCCGGAAATATGCATCCGGTGCTACACATGTGAAGAACATTGCCCCATCGACGCAATCACGCATGACGAAAACAATGTCGTGGTGGATGTGAGCATTTGCAATTTCTGCATGGACTGCATCAGCCCATGTCCCACCGGCTCAATCGACAACTGGCGGGTGGTAGCCGAGCCCTACACCCTGGAACAGCAATTTGATATGCTGGAACTGCCGGAGCAGGAGGAAGGGCTTGAGCAAGCAAGCGATGGCGGCGGGTCTCTCGAAGCGCTCGAAGATGAAATTGAAGCATTGCTGGCCAAAGCTCACGAGGGCACCGGCGGAAAACCGGTAGCGCCAGCATCGGCCTCCAAGCCGTCGATCAACCTGTTCAATCGCGCCAAGCCTGCAAAGGCAATCGTTCAGGGGAACTTCAGGCTGACGGACGCAGATGCGGAGAATGATGTTCGGCACATCATTTTGAGTTTGGGCGAGCAGGTGTTTCCAGTTCTGGAAGGCCAGAGTATTGGCGTTGTGGTGCCGGGTGAAGATGCAGACGGGCGACCGCATGAGCCACGTCTGTATTCGGTTGCCAGCCCGCGTGATGGTGAAAAACCGAACACAAACAATATTGCTCTGACAGTCAAGCGCGAAGACAAGGGTGTCGCGTCGAATTACCTGTGCGACCTGGATCGTGGGGCTGAAATTGATATAACCGGACCGTTCGGCGCAACCTTCCTGTTACCCAATGATCCGCAGGCCAATCTGATCATGATCTGCACCGGTACAGGATCCGCACCATTTCGCGGATTTACCGAGCGCCGTCGGCGGACGATGCCTAATCTGCAAAACAAGCTGCTGTTGTACTTCGGAGCGCGTCGCCCGGAAGAACTTCCTTACTTTGGTCCTTTGAAGAAAGTGCCGGAGAGCCTTATGCACACCGAGTTTTGCTACTCGCGGGTCGAGGGGAAGCGTAAAGAATATGTGCAGGACCGGATGCGGATGCGTTCCGATGTCCTGTTGGCTCTGCTGCAGCAGGATGAGACCCACATCTACATTTGCGGATTGAAGGGAATGGAAACCGGGGTTGATGAAGCGCTTGCCGACATCTGCCGCAATGGTGGACTGGATTGGGCAGTGCTTAAGCCAGAAATGAGAACCAGCGGGAGGTATCATGTTGAAACCTACTGAGCGTGTTGATCATGCCACTTTGACACATTGCAATCATACGCCGCGCACACAGCCGGAAGGCAGGCGCGATTCAGAAGCATTTCTGATTGGCCTCGGAGACAGGGTGCGAGCGGAACGAAAGACGCGAGGACTGTCCCGGCGGGTGCTGTCAGGAATTTCCGGGGTATCAGAGCGTTATCTCGCCCAGCTGGAAACCGGGTCCGGCAATATCTCCATTGTGCTGCTGCGCGACATTGCGATGTCGCTGGGTGTGACGCTGGAGAATTTGGTTTGCGAAACACGATCGCTTCCGGATGGCCATACAGGACGCGGGCAGCGCATTGCACTTGTGGGATTGCGCGGGGCCGGCAAATCGACACTGGGATTTAGTCTTGCCCGTTCTCTCGACATGCCGTTTGTGGAGCTGAATGACGAAATTGAACGCAGCAGCGGACTACCTGTTTCGGAAATATTCAACCTCTATGGCCAGGAAGGTTACCGCAAGCTGGAAGCAGACGCCCTCGAGACCATTTCGGAAAGGCACAAGAGTGTTGTACTGGCCGTCGCCGGCGGCATTGTCGGTGATGACGAAGCCTATAATTGCCTGTTACGCGATTTTCACACGATCTGGCTCAAGGCAAGTGCTGAAGAGCACATGAACCGGGTTCGGGCCCAGGGCGATGTGCGGCCAATGGAAGGTAATCCCGCAGCCATGCTGCAACTGCGCAAGCTGCTTGACGAACGCAATGCCGACTATGCCAGGTCGCACTTCAGCCTGAATACCTCAGGTCGTGCACCCGACGTGGCACATGAAAGTCTGGTCAAACTGGTTCGCCAGCAAATACTTGCCGGATAAGGCCTGGCTACCTATTCTTCCGCCATCTCAGCGATATGTTTTTTGGAGCGAATGACATGACGGCACCCGCCGCAATACGGCTTGATGAATCAGACAATGTGGCGACTGCGGTCAAGGCACTGGAAGCAGGAGAGGAAGTGTTTGGCATTACAGCCACAGAAAGGGTTGCACGCGGCCACAAGATTGCTCTTCGACCCATCAGTGCCGGTGGACCGGTAACAAAATACGGCCAGTTCATTGGAACTGCCTCAAGCGACATTGCAGCCGGTATGCACGTCCATACCCAAAACGTGGATTTTGCCAGCACATCGCAAACTTATGAGTTCTCTACTGCTGTTCGTGAAATGCCAATGGTTGATGCTGCAAAACGGGCAACTTTTGAAGGGATTCGCCGTGACAATGGCAAGGTCGGGACGCGCAACTACATCGCCATCATCACCTCGGTAAACTGTTCCGCGACCGCAGCCCGCATGATCGCCGACCACTTTACGCCGGCCGAACTTGCCGATTATCCGAATGTCGACGGGGTCGTTGCATTCGTGCATGGAACCGGCTGCGGCATGGCGGATTCCGGTGACGGGTTTGATGCACTGCAGCGGGTCATGTGGGGCTATACCCGTCACCCGAACCACGCTGGCGTGCTGATGGTCGGGCTGGGCTGTGAAATGAACCAAATCGACTGGCTGCTGGAGGCATACGGCCTTGAAAGAGGCCCGCGTTTTCAGACCATGAACATCCAGGATGTTGCCGGCCTGCGTCGCACAATCGAAGTCGGTATTGCCAAGGTCAGGGAAATGCTGCCTGAGGCTGACAAGGCGGTTCGCGAGCCGTGTCCGGCGTCTGAATTGATGGTGGCGCTGCAATGTGGCGGATCGGACGCATGGTCGGGTATTACGGCCAATCCGGCGCTGGGATATGCATGTGATTTGCTGGTGGCGCAGGGTGGAACCGGTGTGCTGGCGGAAACACCGGAAATCTACGGGGCGGAGCACCTGCTTACCCGCAGGGCTGCCACGCCGGAAATCGGGCGCAAACTGATAGACCGGATCAACTGGTGGCAGGACTATGTGGACCGCAACAATGGTTCGCTCGACAACAATCCCACACCAGGTAACAAGAAGGGTGGCCTCACCACCATTCTAGAAAAGTCACTTGGTGCTGCCGCCAAAGGCGGCACGTCACCCCTGAACGGCGTCTACAGATATGCAGAACCGGTCACTGCGCGGGGGTTCACCTTTATGGACAGTCCCGGTTATGATCCGGTGTCGGTAACCGGTCAAATTGCATCGGGCTGCAACCTGGTGACGTTCACTACGGGACGCGGATCGGCATTTGGCTCAAAACCGGCCCCTACACTGAAGATTGCCACCAATTCGGAACTTGCCGCACGCATGCCGGAAGACATGGATATCGACGCCGGCCGCATCCTGAGCGGTGAGGCCAGTGTGGAGCAGGTGGGGGAGGAGATTTTCCGGGCCTGGTTGCGTCTGGCATCGGGAGAAGGATCATTGTCTGAACGTCAGGGGCTTGGTGATCACGAGTTCGTGCCCTGGCAAATAGGCGCCACAATGTGAAGCCTATATGGCTCGCATGAAAAATGCTGTTGCAGCCATAGTCGCGGTTTTGACGCTGGGATCTGTAGCCGGTGCCCAGGAGATGACCGGCGAGCAGATGTTCCGGCAAAACTGGACCAGTGCGGAAACCGCATCTGACGGCTTGGGCCCGATCTACAATGAAGCGTCCTGTCATGCCTGCCACTGGTTCGGTGGCGGGGCGAGAATTCGTATCAGACCCGATGGCGAGGTGGCGGGTGCAGGGGTCTTGCTGCGCCACACTTTCATAGATGGCACCGGCGATCCACATTATGGGGTGCAGCTTCAGAACAAGGCAGTCGCAGGTGTCAGGCCGGAGGGTGTGGCTGATCTTACCGCATTGCAGGTCGGGAGCGGCCTGACCCGGTTCCTGGCTTCGGTTCGCTTTGCAAGCGGGCCTGGGCGAACCGCCGACATTACCATGTCATTGCGGGCAGCGCCTGCGCTTGATTCAACCGGACTGGTTGCACAGGTGTCGGACACGGCCATCATCAGGGGGGCCGACTCACAGGACAAGAACGGTGACGGTATATCCGGCAGGGTGCACCTGTTGCAGGTGCCGGGCGAAAAACCGAAAATTGGCCGATTTAACTGGAAGGCGACGAGCGCACGAGTTGAAGACCAGGTCGCCAATGCACTTTGGTTCGATATGGGATTGACTTCATCGCGTCATCCGGCACCGCAGGGCGAGTGCACACTTCGCCAGCATGATTGTCTTGCGGCGTCGGGTAGCCAGTCTCCGGATCTGGCTCTCGATTTTGACAATGGCCGGATAGAATTACTGGCAGATCACGTGCGGTCACTGGGCCTGCAGGCAAAACTGCCCGATGCGCCGCGAAGCTTTACGGATGCAGGATGCAGTTCCTGCCACAAGCCCGTCATGGCTGCGAAAGCCGGCGGGTCGGTGTCTCTTTATTCCGATTTGTTGCTGCACGATATGGGCGACGACCTGACATCATATGGCGGGGAAGGGGCTGCCTTGCCGACAGAGTGGCGAACCACGCCCTTGATCGGATTTAGAGGCAGCATTGCAGATCACCGCCTGCTGCATGACGGACGGGCGGCAAATATAGATGAAGCGATTCTCTGGCATGGCGGAGAAGCGCAAGCATCGCGCGATGCGTACCTTGCGCTGCCTGTTTCGGAAAAACTCAAACTGACATCATTTGTTCTGACGCTTATGTCATCCATGCCCGTACCCACCAGAACAACAACGGTTCAAGAGAACCGATAAAGTTGCTCTGGCACTTTGGAAACAATCAGTTTTATGGCCTTTGATTGGTTCAATCAAAAGCCACACTGATCTTGAGGAGACTGATCATGAAAGGTTTTGCATTGGGCCTGAGCCTGCTGGCAGCGAGTGCGCTTCCGGCGTTTGCCGAGGTGCACCAGACGCAGGATTATGAACTGGACGTTGAAACCCTGGTGGACGGGCTGGATGCACCTTGGTCGCTGGCGTTCCTGCCCGATGGCAGGATGTTGATCGGTGAACGTTCCGGGCGTCTCAGCATCGCGCCTGCCAACGGCGGCGAACCGGCAGCTGTCGAAGGGGTTGAAGGCGTTTCGGCCGGTGGCCAGGGAGGGTTGCACGGGATTGCGCTGGCGCCGGATTTCGAGACCTCGGGCACAATGTTCTACTGCCACGCCTCGTCATACGGGGGAGGCAGGGGAACGGTGGTATCGCGAGCCCATCTAGATTTGGCAGCCAATCATCTGGAGAACGTTACCCGGATATTTGAACAGACCCCGGTTGGTGCAACCGGACGGCACTTTGGTTGTCGTCTGATCTTTGATCGCGATGGCATGTTGTTTGTGACAACGGGAGATCGCGGCAACAAGTCCGACCTGGCACAGGACCCGTCAACCGGGATCGGAAAAGTCATTCGGATTGATGAAGATGGCAATGCGCCGCCTGATAACCCGCGACTTGACGGGTGGGACAAGCGGGTGTGGTCGATCGGGCATCGCAACATACAGGGCGCGGCGCTGCACCCTGCAAGCGGCGAGTTGTGGACGGCCGAACATGGTGCCCGTGGGGGAGATGAAATCAACAATCCGCAGCCAGGCCTGAACTATGGCTGGCCGGTCATCACCTATGGCATCGACTATTCAGGCGCAAAAATTGGCGAAGGTACCCACAAGGAAGGCATGGAGCAGCCGGTTCACTATTGGGATCCTTCCATCGCGCCGTCCGGGTTGATGATCTACTCTGGTGACGGTTTCCCCAAGTGGAAGGGCAACTATTTTGTCGGCGCCCTGGCCGGTGCCGCGGTTTCGCGGCTGGTCTATTCGGATGGAAAGTTTGTGTCAGAGGAACGAATTCTGCAGGACCTTGGAGAGCGCATCCGCGACGTGGTTCAGGGGCCTGACGGGCTGGTTTACCTGTTGACCGACAATTTCGACGGGCGTGTGCTCAGATTGAAGATAGCCGAGTGAGCAAAACTGGCATCAGGTTTTTTTCTTCCGGAACACAGCGCAGTGATCCTTGATCTCAAAACGCGGGGTTATGATTGCCACATCATGGCTCGGCTTGGCGAAATCCTCCGGTTTGGCGCCTTCAAACACTTCCATGAATGCAATGCTGAGCAGACGCTTCGGGTCGTCACTTTTCACCAGCGCGCCGACGCCCCAGTCTGTTCTGGTGTGGCCGGCACCGGCGATCAGGACTGCCCCGTCCTTGTTGGCAGGATCGAGCAATGCGCTTGCCATGACATGATCGCGGGCACGCTGAATGTCGGCCATCAGCGGAAGAACCGTATCGGGCAGCATATTGCAATGTGCTTCCGCAATGTCTTCGAGAAAAGCCTTGCCGACCTCGGCCTCAACAGCAACGTTCAAGCCGAGCTTGCGACGTTCATCTTCGCTCAGTCTTGAACCCACCCGGCCACCCAGGCGACGAACGGTGCTCTTCTCAAGATTGCCTGCCAGCAGGGTGAGGTTGTGCTTCAGGGCAATTTCAAACACCGGTCTGTACATGGCAAAATCAGGCCATCCGCTTTTACCCCATTCGAGCCGATCAGCAATGTCGTCTGCGCCGGATGGCGGATTGGCCTTGAAGTAATCCAGCACCGGTTGCTGGGCGCGGGTAATCATTTCAACAACAACCGCCGGGCGGCGCCCCTGATCGACCATGTATTGCAGAATTTCCGCCTGAAGACGGTGGTGATCCGGATTGGTGTGGATTTCACCCAACAGCACGAACTGTGCCTGTGCGGCCCGGTTTTTTACCTGATCCAGCGTTAGCTGCTGACTGTCCGGTTTGGAGAAGATCTTTCCAACCAGCTCATGATCGCGAAAATGGGCAGATTGCCAGCCACTGCCGGCAAATACACCTGATGGCGATGCCAGCACGCCGAACAAAGTCAACATAGCAAGAAGTGTCGGACGCATTATAATTCTCCAAAAAACCTGTCTGCCGGATGGTAACTACATTGAAATGATGGGCAACAGATGACACGCTTGCGTTAGCGAAGCGTATGATCGGGAGCAGCGATCGGATTGTCAGTCAGTGTAGGGGTAAATACACATCATGTTGAGATCAAATCAGAGAACGGATCGCGGCCGTCTGTGGGATACGCTCATGGAGATGGCCAAGATCGGACCCGGCGTGGCAGGCGGCAACAATCGGCAAACCCTGACTGATGACGACAAGCTGGGGCGCGACCTGTTCGATCACTGGTGCCGGCAGGCTGGACTGACCGTGAGTGTGGACAGGATGGGCACCATGTTTGCACGGCGAGCGGGCGCGGACGAAACCTTGCCGCCAGTGATGATGGGATCGCATCTGGACACCCAGCCCACAGGTGGAAAGTTTGACGGCGTGCTGGGGGTGCTGGCGGGTCTTGAGGTGGTCCGCAGCCTTAACGAGATGGGCATCAGGACCAGGCACCCGATTGAAGTGGTCAACTGGACGAATGAAGAAGGTGCACGATTTGCACCTGCCATTCTTGCGTCAGCCGTGTTTGCCGGAAAGATGTCACTGGAAGACGCCTACGCTCTAACCGATGATGAAGGCAAGACCTTCGGCGGCGAACTGTCCCGCATTGGATACAAGGGCGAAAACCCGGTCGGCGACCGGCCCATCAAGGCAATGTTCGAGCTGCATATCGAGCAAGGTCCAATTCTGGAAGCCGAGGGACTGGAACTTGGCGTTGTCAGCCATGCTCAGGGTCTTCGCTGGATCGAGTTTACGCTGACGGGATATGAATGCCACACCGGAACCACACCCATGCCGGTCCGGCGAAATGCTCTTGTGGGCGCCGCGCGCGCAGTTGAACTGGTCAACAAGGTGGCGCTTGATTTTGAACCCGATGCAGTGGCGACCGTCGGGTATCTCAATGTATCGCCGAATTCCCGCAACATCGTTCCTGGCAGCGTCACGTTCTGCGTGGATATGCGAAATCCTTCGCTGGAAGACCTGAAGGACATGGAGACTGCCATCGTCACCGGTGTTGAACAGATCGCCGACGACCTGAAACTGGATTGTACGTCACAGGAAGTTGGCGCCTATGATCCGGTGGTGTTTGACGAGGACTGCGTGTCAGCGGTCAGAAACGCAGCGGAACAACTTGGCTATTCCCACAAGGATATGGTGTCCGGGGCTGGCCACGATGCCTGTCACATTGCAGCGGTTGCCCCGACCGCCATGATTTTCTGCCCGTGTGTCGGTGGCATCAGTCACAATGAAGCAGAAGAAATAACACCTGAGTGGGCGGCCGCGGGAGCTGATGTTCTGCTTCATGCCGTGGTTGCGACCGCCGGCGTCGTTGAGGAGTGAGCCACAATGCAAGTCGTCCGTAGCAATGATCACCTGAAGCATTTTCCGAAGGGCGAACTGTCGGGCGGTCTGTTTGTCCGCCCGTACGAATGCCCCGAACGCTGGCAACACATTATGGATCGTCTTGAGGCGCGTGGTTTCAGCGACTTTGCCGACCCCGCAGCGCTGGACATGGGATCGGTGCGGCAGATTCACGATGCAGGGTTTCTGGAGTTTCTGGAAACTGCCTGGGACCAGTGGGTTAAAGAGGGTTATGAAGGTGAAGTCCTGGCAACCTGCTTTCCGGCACGGCGTATGCAGGTTCGTAAGCCGGAGCAAATTGACGGGCTTGTCGGTTATTATGCACTGGCGGTGGAAACGGCCATAACGTCTGGTACCTGGGCGGCCGCGCAGGCCAGTGCCGCAATTGCCCAGACGGCGCAGCGTATCGTATCCGGTGGCGCGCAATCGGCTTTCGCCCTGTGCCGGCCGCCGGGCCATCATGCGGCGAAGGACATGTATGGCGGGTATTGTTTCCTGAACAATGCGGCAATTGCCGCGCAGATGTTTTTGAACGACGGTGCAAAACGCGTTGCCATCCTTGATCCCGATTTCCACCACGGCAATGGCACACAGGACATTTTCTATGATCGCGATGATGTGCTGTTCGTGTCGCTGCACGGTGCGCCGGAACATGCGTTTCCGCATTTTCTGGGATATGAAGATGAAACCGGTGCGGGCAAGGGTGAGGGGTTCACTGCGAATTACGCGATGCCGCCCGGCACCGGGTACGATAAATGGGGCAGCGCAATGGATGATGCCATCGGCCGGATTGCGGACTATTCACCGGATGCACTTGTGGTGTCGCTTGGCGTTGATACGTTTGAACGTGATCCGATCAGCTTCTTCAGGCTCCAGTCCGATGATTTCACCGACTATGGCGGACGGATTGCAAAGCTGAAACTGCCGACGCTGTTTTGCATGGAGGGTGGTTATGCCGTGGAAGAAATCGGTGTCAACACAGTGAATGTACTTGAAGGCTTTGAAAATGGCTGACGCGAAAATCGCATCTGGCGAAGACGCGCGCGTTATCGAGCTGATGCGGCCCCCTGAGGAAGTCATGCGGCTTGCCCGCATGGGGGCATCGCACCAGACCCGCCTGTCGTTCATGAGGGCCATCCTGCGCCGGGTGAAGCGGGAAGGCTGGCAAGTGGAGCGCACCGTCTGGGATGTGGATGAGAAAGGTGTTGGTGTGGGGGTTTATGAAGCGCGCGGACCTGAACGAACCTACTCACTTATCGCCTATGCCAACGACCTGCCGCCTGATAAACGCTCCGACCGGGTCATCGCCACCGAATGGGATGCTTCGTTTGCATTATATGACGGGGTTCCGACGCGGGCAGACATTGACCGGCTGAGCGACAACGTGCCGAAGCAGGAAGCAGGCCGATGCGCCGCAACCGAGCTGGTGTTGTCGCGGGCAAACCGGTCTGTGCGACTGTTTGATTATGTAGCCGACTGTCTGTCGCAAGGCCGGCAACCTGACGTGGCCGAGATTGACAAGGTCGGCTATCTGATGCGGACCACTGCGGTTTATGGCAACGGAAAGTTCGGACTGGCTGACCGTGACCTGTATGCCGCGCGCGAAGAGGCAGGCGGACCGTTCCGGGTCGAGTTGCTGGCGGTGTGGCTGATCCGGGCGTTTACTGTCGACATTGTCGAGCATATGGCGCGGGTGAAGGGTGGCGATAATGCCGTTCCGCTGGATCGTGAAATTCGCAGACGCCTCGGGGTTGGGAATTCAACCGGACTGGGCATGGCGCCGTTCCTGGTTACCCATCCTGCCTTGCTGAATGCCTGGATGATGGCGAGAGAAACAGCCCTGGCGCGGGTTCGCGCATTGCCGGCCGCCACTGCCGGTACAATCCGGCATTTCAGGGAGCAACTGGACAGGGCACATGCCGGACTAAAGCGCTGGCGCACGCCGGATGAGCGCCAGTCGTTGCGGGTGTGTGAACTCGCTGGTGATTTTGATAAGCTGAAACAGCATCTCGAATCTGAGGAACTGACAGGACCGGAGCCGTGGAATGAACTGTATCAGTGGTCTGCCGCCAATCTCACACTTGAAGGACAGGAAGCGGTGGGCTCGCTGATGATCGAACCCCATGGGGCACTGGTGGATGATCTGGCAGGAGAAATGGCGGCGGAAGAGTCCGTAAGCTACTGGATCGACGGGCAGATGACATTGTCAGAAGTAGGTGAAATGGCGAAGGAAAAGTTTGGCTGGGCGATGGCGACTGACTTCTCGGTGGCTGATCAGACTGCCCGCTTCTGGTACGTATCCGAGGAAAAGCTGGAACCTCGTTTGGGTGAGCGGCACGAGGAAGACGGTGCCGAGCTGGAGCAGCGTCTTGGAATTGGTTGCGAGATTGTCGCGATGATGCAGGAGCTTGAACAACAACACGGGAATACGTTACTGGCTGAGTTTTTGCTGCGTCATCCAGAACATCGCCATGCCGCGCGCCGGGTGCAGATTGCAGCCCGATGTGCATATGCCGAGATACACGACAACGTGCTGTCGGCGTCCATGATGCCGATCGACATGTTGCGCTGCAAGCTGGCGTTTTTCGGCGCATCGCGGTTTGACCCCAAGTCCGACCGCTGGGTGCGCATTACCATGTATGCGGATGCGCCGTTTCCTGACGAAATTGCAGTTATGGAAGCAGACGACTGGGCCTGGCCGTTGATCGATGAAGCTCAGCCGGCATGATTGTTTCCCTGAACGAGGCGGCGGGGATGGCAACCAAGGCAGCCTGGGGTGCGGGACGTCCGTGGGGGCTGGCGCAAGAGGCTGGAAAGGCAGTGTCCGCCCTGGAAGCCATGCGCTTGCCCGGTGCACAATCCTTGCTCAACCTTCTGGTCACAACTGACCGTCTGCCGTGTGAGCGAATGCGCCCGGTAGCAACCGGCAAGCGGATTTGGGTTGGAAAGGGGCCGTTGTGCCCGGTGTTGACCGGGGCTTATATTTCAGATGGCGGAGGAGAAGAGTTTGCCGCCAGGCTGGATGACGTTTACGCACCACTGCTGCTGTTGCCCTTCGCGCGACTACGCTGCGCAAGTGTACAAATAACCTGGGACGCTGCCTCAATTGTTGCCAACCGTACTGACGCTTTTGTTGAGGGAAATGCGGTTTCCAAAACAGTTGCCAAAACTGTGCAGATTACACCATTGCCATCGTTCACTCTGGATGCGTCAAAGATCAGCCACTCATCGCACTGGGGTCCAGTGGACATTGCAGACGAAATATGGGAAGCCCTGTCGGTCTTTGCTCATCGCACCTATGTTCCTGCCACCGAGGCCTCGCGGTTGAAGGGTGCAGGAGCAGGTCTGACCGACAACGATTAATCTCGACTTCAATCTCCGGCTTCCATCATGGCTCAACCGCCACTTCTGACATTGCAGGGCATTACGCTGACCTTCGGAGGGCGGCCTTTACTGGCTGGTGCGGACCTTAGCGTGGCAGCAGGCGAACGCTTGTGCCTTGTCGGGCGTAACGGGTCCGGCAAATCCACCTTGCTGAAGATCGCTGCAGGTGATGTCGAAGCAGACTCCGGTGTACGGTTTGTGCAACCCGGCGCAACGATCAGATACCTGCTGCAGGAGCCCGATTTCGCAGGGCATTCAACGGTACGGTCATATGTTGAATCCGGCGTAACAGAAGGTGACGATGAATATCGTGCCAGTTACTTGATGGAGCAGTTGTCGCTCACCGGCGATGAGGGCACGGCACAACTGTCAGGCGGCGAAGCGCGACGCGCAGCGCTTGCCAGGGTGCTTGCGCCCAAACCGGATATCCTGCTGCTGGACGAACCCACCAATCATCTGGATCTGCCTGCAATCGAGTGGCTGGAAGCAGAATTGAAATCGTTGCGCTGCGCGTTGGTGTTGATCAGCCATGACCGGCGTTTCCTGGAGAACCTGTCGCAGGCAACCATCTGGCTGGACAGGGGAACGGCACGGCGCATGGACCGTGGCTTTGGCCACTTTGAAGCCTGGCGTGACGAGGTGCTCGAAGAAGAGCAGCGCGAACAGCACAAGCTGGACAGAAAGATCGTTCGTGAGGAACACTGGTTGCGCTACGGTGTGACCGCGCGGCGCAAACGAAACGTGCGCCGGCTGAGTGATCTGCAGGCCCTGCGGGAAAAACGCCGTACCGCATTGCGGGCGCAGGGAAATGTAAACCTGTCCGCCGGTGATGCTGAAGTATCCGGCAAGCTTGTGATCGAGGCCAAAGGTCTGTCAAGATCTTTCGGCGAGCGGCCCATAGTACGTGATCTGGACCTGCGTGTGCTGCGCGGTGACCGCATTGCCATAACCGGGCCCAACGGTGCCGGCAAGACCACGCTCATCCGCTTGATTACCGGGCAGATTGAACCTGATGCCGGATCGGTCCGGCTGGGCACAAACCTTGAGATCGTATCGCTGGAACAGGACCGGACATCACTGGTGCCGGGATCCACATTGCGCGATGCGCTGACTGGCGGCGGATCGGACCAGGTGATCGTCAATGGCGAGGCCCGGCATGTCATGTCGTGGATGCAGGATTTCCTGTTTCGTCCTGAACAGGCACGCACGCCGGTTGACGTGCTGTCCGGCGGCGAACGCGGCCGCATCATGCTGGCGCGCGCATTGTCGAAACCGTCCAATTTCATGGTTCTTGACGAGCCGACCAATGATCTTGATCTCGAAACGCTGGATCTGATGCAGGAGTTGTTGTCGTCCTATGCAGGCACCGTGTTGCTGGTCAGCCACGATCGTGACTTCATCGACCGGGTTGCAACATCGACGCTAGCTTTCGAAGGTGAAGGCGTGTGGCGCGAATACCCGGGAGGCTACACCGACATGATGCGTCAGGCAGGTGATGCCCGCGCCGAGGTCAAGCGCACCGGAGAGGTGAAACCTGCCCACAAGACCGCCCGCACACCGGCTGCTCATGGACAGTCGCCGCAAAAGAAAAAGATGTCCTTCAAGGACAAGCATGCGCTGGAAACCCTGCCCAGCGAGATTGAAAAGCTGGGCCAGGAAATCGCGGCCCTGCAGGAGAAAATGGCGGTGCCGGATTTTTATGCAAGCGATCCGGCGGGATTCGAAAAGGCGGCGGCAAATCTCAAAGCAACACAAACCCGGCTAAGTGATGCGGAAGAGCGCTGGCTGGAACTGGAGATGCTGCGCGAAGAATTCGGCGGCTGACCTTCACAACGTTCAACCTGTGCGAGATTGCGAATTTCCCGGGAGTGAACTAATCAAACCAGATCGTGTTGCTGCTGCTTTTACCCGGCGAACACAAGGCTGATGGAACACCCGGCGATGGTTCGCCGGCCAGAAATGGACTTTGCTACCGACGGAGTACAGGAACCTGAACATTCTTTTTGTATGCAGCCGAAATCAATGGAGAAGTCCGACTGGTGAAAGGATCTGGCGCAAAGCATCGGGTGTTTCGGCGCGGTCTGCCGGGACCAGTAGAAATGCGCGTCACAGCATTACCATCGGTGACATTCGCTGGGCGGACATCATTTTTGTGATGGAAGAAAAACACAAATCAAGAATCAAGGCTGATTTCCGCGACGAGGTCAGTTTCAAGCCCCTGCATGTATTGGATATACCGGACGAGTACAGGTTCATGGATCCGGAGTTGATCGATGAACTCCAAAGCAAATGCGGACCTATAGTAGATGGCTGGCTGAAAAAGAACGGCTGAAGTAGCGTATTTGCTCAAGCGGTATGAATTGTTGAACCAGACATTCGGTCATTTCTCGGGCTGCTTGCCTTGCTCCACGCGAAGAAAGTTCACCAGCAATCTCAGGCACTCTACCCGTTTGTTCTGCTCTGGATAGTAGATGTAAAACGGCGGCAACTCTTTGGCGTATGGCTCAAGGATCGTTTGCAACTCACCGGTCTTGAGGTGATCCTGCATCGTCACGTGCATGGACCATCCGATGCCATGCCCGTCGCGAGCAGCCTGAATGACACCTGCTGCGGAATCGAATATCAGCCGGGCAGGCGGGTCTATGCACTTGTCCTGGCCGTCTTCTGTTACCCGCCACTCGCGCATTTCTCCCGATGTGGGATGTTTGTGCCTGATGCACTGATGGTCAAGCAGGTCGCGCGGAGATTGCGGGCGTCCGTGGGTCTTGAGGTAGGACGGTGCGGCAAAGAAAACTGACTTGATTTGAGGTGTGATACGGACTGCTATCATGTCCGGTGCCAGAACATCGCCCATGCGGATGCCGCCGTGAAACCCTTTTCTGACAATGTCGATCAGTTCTTCGTTCCACGAGATATCCAGTGTGATGCCGGGGTTTTCAGTCATGAAAGCGTCCAGAACGGGAGCAAGTGCAGCCATGTAGGCGCCCCGGGACATGGTCAGCCGCAGCGTTCCTGTGGTGGACGGCGTCATCTCCTGGGTTTTCCTGATCGCGTAGGCCAGATCGCGGTGGGCGGGCGCGGCGGCGTCAAAAAGAACCCGCCCTGCCTCTGTCAGCTCGATGCTGCGTGTTGTGCGATACAACAGGTCGGTGCCCAGCCGTTCTTCCAGTGCTTTCAATTGCAGGGTTATGGCCGGGGCGCCCACCCCAAGAGCGGATGCTGCGGCGCGCATCGAGCCTTCCCGGACGATGGTCAGAAAAACCTCTATGCCATGAATGGGTAGGCGGCTCATTGTTTAATAGTACTAAATAATAAACTCAGTTGGCAACACATATTCAAATCAAGCTATTTGCGATATCTCTTTACTGACCAGAGACATTCAATGCGGAGTGTGTGTTTGACCAACCTTGTTGAAAGCCGCCCACAAAACCTTGTCCGTGGCGTCTCGCTGATTGTCGCAACTGCATTGATGATTTCTCTTCAGGATGTGGTGTTCAAGCTGTTCAGCAGCGAGTTGACGCTTTGGCAGATTTTCGCGCTGCGAGGCTTGCTGGCAGTCCCATTGCTGCTGGCAGTCAGCCGGATGCGTGGAGCTCATCTGGGTGTTGTGCGTGCCGCGTTCGGGAGATGGCCGCTTCTACGTGCTGTATTCATCACAACCACTTTCCTGGCGTTTTATGCCGCCATTCCGTTTCTGAGCTTGTCGACGGTGGGTGCCGCCAACTATATCGCGCCGATTTTTGTAGCACTGCTTTCTGCTTATGTGATCAAGGAGGCTGTTGGTTGGCTTGGATGGCTTGGGGTGTTTATGGGATTTGCCGGGGTGGTCGTCTTGCTGCAGCCAGGCACCGATGCGTTTTCTCCCTGGGCGATGCTTCCAGTAGTTGGAGCGGCCTTTTATGCTCTGGCCCACATCACGACTCGCGTCAAATGCCAGGACGTTCCTCTTCAGGCGATAACTCTTTCGCAGAATACGGTGATGTTGCTGGCAGGGGTAATTGTCAGCCTGCTTCTGGTGTGGTTGAAGCCGCGAGGCGATATGGCCGTAAACTATCCCTACATATTCGGCACGTGGTCGGCGGTCGACCTGAGTGATTGGCTTATCCTCGCATTGCTTGCAGTTTTCGCAATTGTCATCGGGATGATGCTGGCAGGCGCCTATCAGGCTGCGCCGCCATCTATAGTTGCCACGTTTGAGTACAGCTATCTGGTTTTCGTTGCTGTATGGGACATTGTGTTTTTCGGCATTGCTCCCACTGTAACTTCAGTCTCGGGCATGGTCCTGATCGTGATTGCCGGCTTGATGGTTCTGCGCCGCAGGGTGACCTGAAGGCGAAGATTAGCAATGTTTGAATTTCAAACAGAGTATTTTGCTATCGCCTGCCTATCCCATTCGATACCGCAGCCGGGCTGATCTGCCGGCGCTATGGTGCCATCGCCGGAGATTTTTACAGGATCTGCCAGTACCGCTCCCGCCACATCGAGAACCTCAAGCATGTGAGCTGTCGGGGTTGCGCACATCAGGTGGGCCGATATCTCCGTGAACAGGTGGCTGGAGACAGGCATTGCCTGGCCATGGGCGAGGGCCGCTGAGTCCAGCCATACGGTCACGCCGCCTATTTTCATGACATCCGGCATGGCATGGTCGCTGGCGCCTGCATCCAGGCTGCGTTGCATGTCGGCGATGCCCCACCAGTTTTCACCGGTCTGTATGGGAATTGATGTGCCTGCGCGCACCTGGGCATGGCCGGCATTGTCTTCTGCACGGGCAGGCTCTTCCAGCCAGGCCAGTTCGAAATGCTCAAGCCGCCGGGCACGTTCGATTGAGATTACCGGCATGAATGCCTGATTGAAGTCGGCAGCCAGCCACAAGTCCTCACCACCGGCGGCATTGATCATCGCCTCAAGAACCGCTTTATCCTGTGCCGGGTCGGGATGACCGGCCTTGATCTTGAAGGCCCGGTATCCGGCCTTCATGGATGCTTCGACCTGACGAGCTGTTTCTTGAGGCGGCATCTGTCCCATGCTGTCATAGGCCCGCGTGGCAGCAGGTGAAGCGCCAAGTAACCTGCACAATGGCAGTTCAGCTGCACGGGCAAGACAATCCCACAGTGCCATGTCAATGGCAGCTGCCGCCATGCCGGCAAAGCCCTGGTTGCCTGCCAGCCGGAATTTGCCTTGAACCAGTGTGGCGACAGCACGCGGGGCAACTTCGTGTCCAGCCAGCAGGTTGCCAAGATCTGCCAGCAGGCTGGCAACCGGTTGCAACCCCATGGGCGTATACACAAATACATATGTACTGCCGGTGATGCCGGTGTCGGTTTCTATATCGAGCAGAACCAGCGGTGCCGCCTCGATTGTACCGGACGCGGTCTTGTGCGGGATGGCCAGTGGTGACAGTACGCAGTTAATGTCGAAAGACTTGATTTTCATGTATCCGGGCTCCGGTTCAGCAGCTTTGATCATGCCGCAATCTGCTCCTTTTTGTAACCTGCCTGTGTCGCGATTTTCCGCAGTCCGGTCGTGCGGGCTCTTTACCTTTGCATCGAGTTCAAGCATTGCTCTTGCGCACCAGGTGATCACCTGAACGATTTTACACGGTTGGAACGCATGACAGGTTCGAAAACATCCTATCTCATCGGCGTGGATACTGGCGGCACCTATACCGACGCGGCGGTCATGGATGCTACCAGCAATGAAGTGCTGGCCAGCGCCAAGGCGCTGACCACACGCGGTGACCTGGCAGTCGGTGTCTGTGAGGCCATCGAACGTGTCTTGTCTGCCTTGAGCAACGACACGAAGAGCGCGGCGTCGCAAGTAAAGCTTGTGTCAGTTTCCACAACACTTGCCACCAATGCCGTTGTCGAAGGCCACGGCTCTCCGATTTGCGTAGTGCTTGTCGGTTTCGATCAAACCATGGTGCAGCGATCTGGCCTTAATTCCGCGTTTCCGGGCCTGGTGGTCGAGTGCATCAATGGCGGTCATGATCACAACGGCGGCGAAGTTGCACCGCTGGACAAGGCAGCGCTGGCCGATGTGGTGAACAAACATGCACATGCCGTGGAGGCCTTCGCCATTGCCTCGCAGTTTGCTGTTCGCAATCCGGCGCATGAACGTGCCGCGCGCGAATTCATCACTCGGCAAACCTCTCTGCCCGTTACCATTTCGACGGAGTTGGCGTCTGCGCTTGACGCGCCAAGGCGAGCACTGACGGCTGCGCTCAATGCGCGGCTTATCTCGCGGATATCGCTGTTGATCAAGGCAGTGCAACAGGCCATGACACGGTTTGGCATAGATGCGCCGTTGATGATGACCAAGGGAGATGGTTCTTTGGCCCGGGCCGACACGGTGGCCCTTCGTCCCATTGAAACCGTGCTGTCCGGACCCGCCGCCAGCCTGATCGGTGCGGCTACTTTGTCCGGCCTGAGCGATTTTATTCTTTCCGACATGGGCGGTACAACGACCGACCTGGGGGTTTTGAAAAACAGCCGCCCGCAGGTCAATGAACATGGCGCAGATGTTGGCGGATGGCGTACAATGGTGCAGGCCATTGACGTGCGGACCCTCGGCCTGGGCGGTGACAGCGAAGTCACGTTCGACATGAAAGGCATGCCCGCTATTGGCGCTCGCCGGTCGGTTCCGGTATCCCTCATAGCGAGCCGGTTTCCCGCCGTAATTCAACAGCTTGAGAGCGATATTTCGGATATTGAATCCGGTTCCATGGCCGGCCAGTTTGTCATGCTGCCGCTTGGACGTGGGACAGGCGACTCCCAACCTGCAGGACTGTCGAAACGCGAACAGGAACTGCTGGCAAACATAACCGTGGAGCCGCTGCCCCTGCACAAGCTGGCAGGCGGTTCGGGCAGCTTTCGAACGCTGGAGAAACTGGCGCGGAAAGGTCACGTTCAACTTGCCGGTTTCACCCCGTCCGATGCAGCCCATGTGCTTGGCCTGCAGGATAACTGGTCGCGTGAGGCGGCGGTGCTGGCGGCGCAACTTCTGGTGCGCAACGTGTTGCAGAAGGCAGCTTCGGACGAACTGGTTACCATGTTGTCGCAAGCCGTGTGGGAAGAGACCGTTCGCCTGACCGGACGGGCGGTGCTGGAAACAGCTCTCGGTCATCACGCAATCGAACCGGGCCAGGCCGGAGGACTGATTGACGTTGTTTGCAAAGGCGAGGGCAGACGATCCCTGGCGCGGGTGTCTATCTCTCCGGAAGTGCCGGTGGTTGCCGTCGGCGGTCCTGTGAAAATCTACTATCCGGAAGTTGGCAGGCGTCTTGAGTGCGAAATGGTGTTTCCGCAATCGTGCGAGGTTGCCAATGCCGTGGGTGCTGCAACAGGCATGATCGCCCGAACGGTGACGATCGAAGTCAACGGAAACGGGGCAGGGGTGTTCAGGGTTCATGGGCCACAGAATGTGTCGCAGTTCGCCAGTGCCAAGGACGCCATAGGCGAGGCCAATCGAATTGCCCGCGAAACCGCTGGTGCGCAGGTAAACGCCATGGGCGGCGGACAGGTCAGTTTCCAGGAGGATATCGAAAAATTCATGCTACCGGACGCCGTCGATGACAACGGTCTGCTGCGCGCCACGGTGAAGATTGAAGCCACGGCTCGCCCGGCGCTTTCACTGTAATGGGATCAGCGTTAGACTCGCCCCTATGGATCACAAACGTCTGCTGGCATGTCTGAACGCTGAAGAGCGCTATGAATTGACCGAACTGTCCGATGGGCCAGGTCTTTTCAAATTGCTTCAGCATGTTGTTTGTGTGGGTGTTCTTATATGGTTGATCATGGCAGAAATCCCGGGTTGGCCATTGTTGATACTGCCGCTTGGCATACAGCAGGTGTTCCTGTTCACACTCCTGCATGAGACAGTGCATCGCACACCGTTTCGCAGTCTCCGGCTCAACAGGCTGGTCGGGCGGGTTTGCAGTTTCGTACTTGTCCTGCCAGCCGACTGGTTTCGGTATTTTCATCTGGCGCACCACCGGTATACCCAGGAGCCGGACAGGGATCCGGAGTTGGCAGAGGCAAAGCCGGAAACGTTATGGCAGTACGCTATCCATGTTTCGGGCATCGGTGTTTGGCGAGGGCACCTGATGACGCTGGTGCGCAATACATTCCGGCCGAATGCAGACAGTTTTGTGCCCTCAAGTGGCAAAACCAAAGTCATGCGCGAAGCTCAAATCATGATCGTGCTGTATCTTGGCCTGCTGGCCTTGTCTGTCCGGGCCGGGTCGACAGTTTTAGTCTGGATCTGGATAGTCCCGCTGCTGGCCGGACAGCCGTTCTTGAGGTTGTACCTGCTGGCGGAGCACGGACGGTGTGCGTTTGTCGCCAACATGTTCGAGAACACCCGCACCACTATTACCAACTCTGTTGTGCGCTGGCTGGCTTGGAACATGCCCTATCATGCCGAGCATCATGCGTATCCTTCAGTGCCCTATCACAAGCTGCCGCTGTTTCATGAAAGGACACGGGAGCATCTACTGGTCACGGAAGACGGATATGCGCGTTTCACTGCGAGCTATTTGAAACAGCTGGATCGTTAGGGCCAAATCGCTAGGCATCCACTATCAGCCGCGCTCCGATAAGGCCTAGGAAGCCCGCCATGGCGCGGTCTATCCAGGTTTTTGCCCTGATATAGGCGTTGCGTGACTTTTGTACCGAAAACAGCATGGCAACCACCGCATACCAGCCGACCTCATTGCCGAACACGATAATGACAGCGACAACATAAACCCATGCCGGTGAACTGGCCGGCAAGAGTGCCACAAAGATCGATCCGAAAAACACAATCACCTTTGGATTGGCCAACTGCGTGGCAAGGCCCATCATAAAGGCAGGCCAGGGGCCCATCCGTTTTTGCCTGGCAGGATCCAGTTCAACCGGATCGCGAGAGTGCCGCCACAGCATGACCGCCAGAAAAAGCAGGTAGACGCCGCCAGCGATTTTGAAGGCCGTGTAAGCCCACGCGGCGTGTTCGAGTACAATGGCGAGGCCGGCAATCGCGGCACTTGACCAGATAATAGTGCCCACACCCAGGCCCAAAACTGCTGACATGGCGACGGGTCGGGGGTTGGACAGAGCCAGCCTGGAGATGAGTACGAAAGACTGGCCGGGGCTGATTGCCGCCAGCAATTGTGCAGCCCAAAGGGTAATCAGGGGGATGAGATATTCCATTTCTGCACAATCGACGAACAGTTATTGTTCTTTATCGCGGGCAACATCCATGATCTTGCGGATGGTTGCAAGCTGTTCATTGAGGCCTGCAATATCGACACCTGCAAGCTGCCGGGACAATTTTTCAATATCCGGGTCCATTGCGCTTATAGCATTGTCGCGAAATTCACGCCCCAGTGCGGTGATCCACACATTCTTGCTGCGACCGTCCTTCGGGTTGGGCTTCATCTGTACCAGTTTGTGTTTTTCAAGCACCGAAAGGGTGTGGGTCATAGAGGTCTTCGGCACCTGAAAGGCTCGTGAAATATCCAGCGGAGTGCGACCGTCGGCTAGGCGTATCAAGTGGTTGAGCACTGAGAAATGTGAAATCAGCATGCCGTCGGGCAACCTGCTTTCCAGGATTGCCCGACTGAGTTGGCTGATAATGCCGATTTCGTTGAAAAACCCGAAATAGGCCGATCTGGTATCTTTATCCATGAGCGAGTTTTTTCTCCAGTGGCCACCGCGGAGATGCTTGTACCGTCGGGCCAAAGCCAAGTCGACCCAGCATTTGCACGGTATGGCCCGGCCTGGCCAGCATATCGTGGGCGGACCTGTAGTGATCCGCCATTTCCGGATATTCCTGCAAAGCCTGGCTGACAGGGTGCAAGGCGAGGCCAAGGCGGGTGGTCATGAGATTGAGCCGCAGCCATTTTCGGCCTGTCTCGATCTGGTCCTTGCGGTCGTTGGATGCAGTGGCAAGTACCGCATAAGCAGGTGTTGCAGTCAGCATTTCCAGATAAATATCAAGCCCTTGCCTGAAGCCGCTGGAGTTCGTATCAAGTTGACTCTCGCGGGTGAGCTGTTCTGTCAACATCAAGGCTTCCAGAAATGGCCCACCCAGATCGATGCCATCCGGGTTGGCGTTTATTTCTGATTTTCCGAGCCGCATGAGTTCAACGCTTTCACGCATGGTGTGCGGTGTCAGTGCCTCAACCTTGAATGCATCGAGGGTCAGCTTGCGTACCGCGGCAACGTCGTCAGGCCGGTCGATGATTTTTGCGAATTTCGAAAGTTCCCGGACGAGCCTGGACGGAACTGCTGTGTCGCTGAATGGCTCCTTGCAGGATCGCCTTTGCATAACTTGCGCAAAAAGGGGGACGGGTTGGGCGCCGGGCCTGAACGTTGAAACGGAAACCGGACCATCTTCGCCGTCGGGAAACAAGTCATGCTCGACTTCAAAACCTTTTTGTGATGCGGCAATACCCATCAGTTCCAGAAAACATCCCAGCCCAATAATGATTTGCCGGTTGTGAGGATCTGTCATTGGCAAGTCGCGCTGTTTGTCGCGCAGCAGAACGACTTTTCCCTCCTGAGAGAGGTCTACAATCCACGGTTGGCGGTTGTGCGGGTTGGGCGCCAGGATGGCAAAGGACAATGCAAATTTTCTGGGTTCGGCATAACTGCCCGCCGCCAGCCATGGTGCAAGCGCCTTGTGTGGCGTGCGTGTTGTTACAAATGCAGTCGTTGCTGCGGTTGCGGCCAGAACTACGCCACCGCCGATCAGACTGATTGCCTTGCGCCGGGATATCGACATGTCATTTCCTTTCCTATTAAAGTACGATATCGAACTAAATAGTACGAAATCGTACTAAATTCAAGGCCTTATTTTGCGGGTGGCAATGCAAGGCAACTCGGGGCTAAAAGATGAAAGACAACCGCGAGGGCCCAACATGTCTGGTTTTGACAATGCCGCAGCTACCTACGACCGGTCGCGTCACGCGCTGATTCCGGATTATGATGAATTGTATGGGGCTGCGGTTGCCGCGCTTGAACTGGATCAGACGCAAACCGCATGCATTCTGGATCTCGGCGCGGGCACCGGCGGGTTTTCGCAGGAGGTCATCAACGCCTACCCACAAGCCCAGGCAGAACTTTCCGACCTGTCGGTGCCAATGCTGGAGCAGGCAAGGGCCAGACTCGGAGCGGATCCCCGGTTTTCGTTTCGCGAGCTGAATATCGTTACCGGGGCGTTTGGCGATGGCTGGGACAGGATCATTTCGTCATTTGTCATTCACCACCTGCCGCATGAGGCCAAACGCGAAGTATTTGGCAATGTGTGCAGGGCACTGAAACCGGGGGGTATATTTGTCAATATTGATCAGGTGCAGGCATGTTCACAGGCTGTACAGGATATTCACATGCGTCTGTGGAAGAAAGACGCCTTGGCCGCAGGTGCCCTGCAACAGGATCTTGAGGATGGCTTGGCCCGGATGGAGGCCATGGACATAAATGCTGATCTGGATGATCAGGTCTTATGGTTGAAACGGGCGGGATTTGCCAGGGTTGATGTGGTCTATCGCAATTACTTCTGGGCAGTTTTTGTGGCCAGGAAGCCTGTCTGATCAATGTTGTCGCCGAGCTTCAAGAATTTCATCCTGCTGATGCTGGCGCTAGGGGCAGGGCTGCTTGGTTACCAGCAGATGGCGGCAGGCAAACCGAGTTATGTCCTGGCAGTCAGCTGGCAGCCGGCGTTTTGCGAGACCCGGTACCGTTTGCCCGAATGCCGGTCCCAGACATCTGAACGCTACGACGCATCGCACTTCTCACTGCATGGGCTCTGGCCGCAGCCGCGCAGCAAGACCTATTGTGGTGTGGACCGGAGTGAAATCCGCAAGGACAAGGACCGTCGCTGGCGCGAACTTTCCTGGGACCGACTTGATCGGGACTTGTGGAAGCGGTTGCAACGGGTCATGCCGGGAACCAGATCGGGGCTTCACAAACACGAATGGGTCAAGCATGGCACCTGTTACGACGGTACCGGATCGGATGAATACTTCGCCGACGCTCTCCGGTTGATGGACAGATTGAACCGCTCCGATGTGCGGGATCTGTTCGCCTCCCGGATCGGCGGGCAACTGACCGGCGATCAAATACGAGCCGCGTTTGATAGAAGTTTTGGTGCCGGTGCGGGCGAGCGTGTACGCATTTCATGCAAGAACGATCAACGCCGGCGACTGATTGTCGAACTGACCATAGGGTTGACCGGTACCATTTCTGCAACAAGCGAAATGTCCGATCTGATGGCGGCATCGCCGCCAACAGAACCGGGCTGTCCATCGGGCATTGTCGACGCAACCGGTCTTCAGTAAGTTCAGGCTTCATCTGCACCAACCAATTGCGCTTTATCCCGGAGATCAGACATGCTCGAACTGCTCACGCTGGAAAACCTGTTTACCCTGGTGGTGCTGACTGCACTTGAGACTGTCCTGGGTTTTGACAACCTGCTTTACATATCAATTGAGGCAAAGCGGGTTGCTGCTGACAAGCAGAAATACGTGCGCCAGGTTGGCATCATCCTTGCCATCGGTTTGAGGATCGTGTTGCTGTTTGTCGTCCTGCAGATGATCTCGTCATTCCAGTCTTCGCTGTTCAAACTAGACCTTCCGTTTGTTCACGCTGACGTAAACGGCCACGCAATTATCGTTTTGCTCGGGGGCGTATTCCTTATTTACACGGCGCTGAAGGAAATTTTCCACATGCTTGTGGTGCATGATCTGCAGGGGGAAAATGGTGACGGACGGGCCAAAAGAACGGTTTTTTCGGCATTAATGTGGATACTGATCATGAACATCGTGTTTTCGTTCGATACGGTGTTGTCAGCGATCGCGCTGACCAAGGTTTTCTGGGTCATGGCGCTGGCCATTGTTCTGTCAGGTATCCTCATGGTGGTTATGGCAGAGCATGTTGCGCGTTTTCTGGAACGTAACAGAATGTACGAAGTGCTTGGTCTTTTTGTGCTTTTGCTGGTCGGCATTATGCTGATGAGTGAGGGGGGGCACCTGGCGCATCTGGCGTTCTTCGGATACGAAATCAACGCAATGAGCAAAGCCACTTTCTACTTTGTGCTGGTTACGCTGGTGTTGGTGGACGTGGTACAGGGGCGCTATCAGCGCAAGATCATGGCGGAGGCAGCGGCAAGATCGTCGGGTCGCACAGCTTCACCAAATTGACCGCCTTGTCCGGAAGTTGAAATTACCTGCGTGACTCTGTCACCGAATCAATTTCAACATGGCGCTGTTGCTACGATAACTGGCTTGGGAGAAGATCGGCCATGGCTGATGTGAAGACGGAATATTACGAAGACAAAAAAGGTGAATGGCGGTGGCGCAAGATTCACAAGAACGGTGAAATCATCGGTGCGTCTTCTGAAGGATATGTGAACAAGAAAGATTGCCAGTCAAATGCCAATCGCAAGTCCAAGGCTGGTGACAAATGGGAATTCTACAAGGACAAAAAGGGTGAGCATCGCTGGCGCTGTTTTGCCTCCAACGGCAAACAGGTAGGCCGTGCAACCGAAGGCTACAAGGCGAAGAAGTCCGCCGAGCATAACGCAATGGCGAACGGCTGGCCGGGTAAAGGTTAGCCGACAAACCCGATCTCCCTGACAACCGCTGACGATTGCCTGGCACACTTATGCTGTGCCGGGCCCATTGCTATGGCGGCATAATTTTTGTGCCGCAATGAACAGCGCTCCACTATGTGTGATTGCCTAATGTGGTCACTTCGGCTAGAACCCGCTCAACATTTCCACACTATTCATCAAAGCGAGGTACGAGCCTGCCATGGCGCGTCAATTCATCTATCACATGCAGGGCATGTCAAAGTCCTATTCCGGCGGCAAGAAGGTACTGGAAAATGTGCACCTGAGTTTTTATCCGGATGCCAAGATTGGCGTGCTCGGGCCAAACGGGGCGGGTAAATCCACGCTGTTGCGCATCATGGCTGGTATCGATAAGGAATTCAGCGGCGAGGCGTGGCTGGCCGACGGAGCGACCTCCGGATACCTGCCTCAGGAACCGCAGCTCGACGAGACCAGGGATGTCATGGGCAATGTCATGCAGGGCGTATCGGAAAAGCAGGCCATCCTTGATCGATACAACGAACTGGCGATGAACTATTCCGATGACACCGCGGACGAGATGACCCGCCTGCAGGACGAGATTGATGCCCAGAACCTGTGGGACCTGGACAGCCAGGTCGAACAGGCAATGGATGCCCTGCGGTGCCCGCCGGGCGATGCGGATGTTTCGAAACTGTCAGGCGGTGAACGTCGCCGGGTTGCGCTGACCCAGTTGCTGTTGCGCAAACCGGACCTGCTCCTGCTTGATGAGCCGACAAACCATCTGGATGCGGAAAGCGTCAACTGGCTGGAACATCATTTGCGCGAGTACCCGGGCGCCATCCTGATCATTACCCATGACCGCTACTTCCTTGACAATGTAACGGGGTGGATTCTGGAGCTCGACCGGGGCCGTGGCATTCCGTACGAAGGCAATTACTCCGCCTATCTGGGACAGAAGGCTAAGCGGTTTGCTCAGGAAAGCCGCGAGGACGCGGCGCGTCAGAAAGCGCTGGAAGCCGAGCAGGAGTGGATTGCCGCTTCACCCAAGGCCCGGCAGGCCAAGTCAAAGGCGCGTATCAAGGCCTATGATGAACTGGTCAAGGCCAATGATAACCGGCTCAAGTCCACTTCCGCACAAATTGTCATCCCGCCGGGGGACCGGTTGGGGGATGTGGTTATCGATGTTGAAGGCCTAAAAAAGGGATATGGCGATCGCCTGCTGATAGACGGTCTGGAGTTTCGCCTGCCACCGGGCGGCATTGTCGGCATTATCGGGGCCAATGGCGCAGGCAAGACCACCTTGTTTCGTATGATTACCGGTCAGGAACAACCTGATGAAGGATCCATTCGTATTGGCGAAACCGTGCAGCTTGGCTATGTGGACCAGAGCCGGGATACCCTCGATCCCAACAAAACGGTCTGGGAGGAAATATCCGAGGGTAATGATATCTTCTATCTTGGCAAGCGGGAGCAGAACTCGCGTGCCTATTGCTCCGCTTTCAATTTCAAGGGTGGTGACCAGCAGCAAAAGGTTGGATCCCTGTCCGGTGGTCAGCGTAACCGGGTGCATCTGGCCAAAATGTTGAAGAAGGGCTCCAACGTCCTGCTGCTCGATGAACCGACCAATGACCTGGATACCGAGACCCTGGCTGCACTTGAAGAAGCGCTGGAAAGCTATGCCGGTTGCGCCGTTGTCATCTCGCATGACCGCATGTTCCTCGACCGCCTCGCCACCCATATCCTGGCATTTGAAGGCAACAGTCACGTGGAGTGGTTTGAAGGCAACTTCGCCGACTATGAAGAGGACAAAAAAAGGCGGCTCGGTGAAGACGCCGTCATGCCCAAGCGGATCAAGTACAAGCAGTTCTCCCGGTGATAGAAGAGACGGCAGGCACCGATGTGATTGTGATCGGTGCCGGGTTGTCGGGTCTTGCTGCCACCAGCCTATTGCTCGAACGCGGGCGGTCGGTGGTTTTGCTGGAAGCATCGGAGAAACCTGGTGGGCGTATACGCTCATTGCGAGATCCGGTGTCCGGCAATGTGTTGGGTGATCTGGGGCCGACCTGGGTCTGGCCACCCTATCAACCTGTTGTAGGGCAATGGCTGGAGCGTCTCGAACTGGATACGTTTGAGCAGTTTGAGACAGGTAAAGCGGCACTTGATTATGGCCCGGCAGCAGCGGTGCAGTTCCAGACGGTGCCGGGTCAAAACGGAATTGCCCGGATCAAGGGTGGCCCCATCGCCATGGTCGACAGGATGGTGGCGGGTTTTCCTGCGGGAGTGTTGCATACCGGCTGTGCGGTGCAGGAAGCGTCGGTCGCAGAAACAGGCGTGACAGTCAGAACCCCCAACGAGATATTTGCCGCCAGCCGGGTGATTGTTGCGGTACCTTTGCGGGTCGCGGCCCATTGCATCAAATGGTCACCGGTTTTACCTGATGGCCTCGCCCGTACCATGCAGGGTTCACCCACGTGGATGTCGGTTCAAGCCAAAGCCTTGATCATTTATTCAACAGCTTTTTGGCGAAGTGCAGGGCTGTCGGGCCGCATTGCCAGTCGAACGGGACCGCTGGCGGAAGCACATGACATAAGCGGTGAAGATGGAACGCCTGCTGCCATTTTCGGGTTTGTCGGTTGGCCGCATGAGCTTCGTGCGGAAAACAGCGATGGACTGGAAATCGAAATCATCGCCCAGTTGGTGCGATGTTTTGGTGAACAGGCAAACCACGCGACGCATGTGCGTGTCGAGGATTGGGCGGCAAATCCGTTCATTTGCACGCCGCGTGATCTCGCTGAACCAATGAGCCACCCCGAAGTCGGCCCCGCTATACTACGGCAACCGCTTGCAGGTGGCCGCGTTGTCTTCAGTGTTGCCGAGACGTCCGATGTCAGTCCCGGATTGATTGAGGGAGCGTTGGCAGCCGGAGAGCGGGCTGCAAAACAGGTCCTTGGTTCAGCCAGCTGAATACGGCAAACTGGCCAGAGAATTGACGGAGTTTGCAAGACCATGGCGCTAGCGGAAAATGACGGTGTTCGACTTTTTTTCGAAGACAGTGGCGGAGACGGTGCGCCGATCTTGTTTCTGCACGAATATGCCGGCGACCACCGGTCGTGGGTAGGCCAGATGAAGGCACTGTCCGGCAAGCATCGCTGCCTTGCAGCGGCGGCTCGGGGGTATCCGCCTTCCGACTGTCCTGATGCACCCGAAGCCTACACCCAGGAGGCGATGAATTCCGACGCGCTCGCTGTTCTAGATGCTGCCCAGGTGGAAAAGGCACATATCGTTGGCTTGTCCATGGGGGCATTTACTGCACTGCAGCTGGCTCAGTTTCATCCTCAGCGAATTCTGTCGATCACTGCCGCCGCTGGTGGTTCCGGCTCCGCTGAAGATCGCCTGGCACAGGAGGGGTTTGTGAGTGAAGCCCTTGGCCTCGCGGCCTTGATGGAAAAGACACAGGCGATGCCGGCAGAAGCCATGTGCAAGGGACCAACCCGCATTCATCTGCTTTCAAAAAATGCTCAGGCATGGCAGTTGAGCGTAAACCATCTGGCATCGCATCCGTGGGAACCGGCAGCCAATATGCTGCGTGGTGTCCAGGTGGGCAGACCATCATTGCGAGAACAGGAAGATAAATTGCGAGATGTTTCAGTTCCGGTCCAGTTGATGGTGGGCGACGAGGACATTTCATGCCTCAATGTGAATATCTGGTTGAAACAGATCATGGGGTGCGCACGCCTGGTCGTATTTCCTGCATCCGGCCATGCGTTGAATCTGGAAGAGCCGGAATTGTTCAATTCTTGCGTGCGGCAATTTCTTTCACTGGTGGATGGCGGACGGTGGCAGCCACGAAATCCGGCCACCATGCCCAAGTCTGGAGTTCACACGGCTCTCGGACTTGCTGAAGATGGTGATGCCAGCGGCCCCTGATATTTGAGCCGTTCACGTCGGGAATGGAGAAAAAATTGCGTCAACCTGCGAGCTGAAGGGGCCGGGGCCCACATTGAGTGCAAGCAGCATCAGGCTGCATCGGGCACAGCTTTCTCGAATTTCATACTGGCAAAGGCCACTTCTCGCAAAAGATCATCCCAGGGCCCCGGGGTCACAACGAGAGTGTCGACCATGCTTGTCAGTGAGTGATCCAGTGCGGCCGGTTGGTCGGACATACCTATTGTACTGACATGCCGCAATCGCGCTTCAGCAAACAGCTTGCCCGCTAACTCCGAAACATCCCTGTTCTGGTCCAGATTGACGATGATCGGTCCAGTGTGGCCGCCGCACAGCCCATTGAACGCCTGAG
>JAHEFB010000058.1 GCA_024640405.1 Alphaproteobacteria bacterium
TAGGGTCCGGACCCAATAAACGGATTCCCAAATCAGTATTGTGTTGATTCAATCCTCTTTTCAGGAGGGTTGCAAATGTCTGATTTGTTTTGGTTTTCCGATGCGCAATGGGAGCGGATTGCGCCACTTCTTCCAACCGGGCTTCGTGGCAAACGACGTGTTGATGATCGTCGTGTACTGTCAGGCATAGTCCATGCACTCAAGAGTGGCGGGCGATGGGGCGACTGCCCGGAGCATGTCTATGGCCCGAAAAAGACGCTCTACAACCGCTTTGTTCGCTGGGCCGAGCGCGGAATTTGGGAAGACATATTCAGTGCGCTGGCTGGAGCCGAAGACGCACCTGACAGACTGTTCATTGACTCAACCTGCATCAAGGTCCACCGCACGGCGGGCGGGGCAAAAGGGGGGCCTTGGCCAATGGTATCGGCCAAACACGCGGGGGCCGAAACACCAAACTCCACGCCATCTGTGACATAAGGGGCAGGCCTAGTGTTCTGCTTCTAACGCCCGGAAATGCTCATGACATGCGTGTTGCCAAGCAGTGTATTGCTGCCATGCCACCATCAGCTGAACTGGTTGGCGACAAGGGATACAACAGTGATGACTTGCGGGCCTGGCTGGCAGACAGGGGAACCGTTGCAGTCATCCCACCCAAGAAACATCGCAAGGTGAAACTCGATTGCGATCCGGCAATCTACAAGCAACGAAACGTCATTGAGCGAATGTTCTGCCGCTTCAAGGATTGGAGACGGGTCGCAACTCGCTTCGATCGAAACATCAAAACCTTCATGGCAACAATCGCAATCGCCGCAACCGTCATCTGGTGGCTCTAATGAGTCCGGACCCTAAAACAATTCTTTAGTGAGAACTTCAGTTTACATCTCTTTTCAGTTGTGCGATTCAGGAATCCTATGAAAGGGCAGGGTAATCAAACAACTGCCCGCTATAAGCCCTGATCGGGAGAAGTCAGTTGAGTCCAAGTAACACCCCACGGCGCGATTCACTTCAGCCAGGCGGGTCTGGAGACCGGGTATATGACTACATTCGGCTGGTCGTTGCAGATACCCGCTATCTGGACAACGATGCTGAGTGGCGCATCATAGACAACGCGGTTTTCCAGTTGGGCATGATGCCCCTGGACGTCAAGAGTTACCTTCTCGGGGCTGCGACGTTGAGTGGATTTTCTACTGAATCGATGATCACGCGCGTGCTCGGAGATATCGCGTCGGGGATGCGCGCCCAGTCATCACGGGTTTCGCGGGACCAGTTCAAATATCTGGTTAATACCGCCATTGCCCTTTCGGCCAGTCACCGGTTGTGAAACGACCACCTTGAGTGGAAGTTTTCAGGCAGCAGCCTGATATCGGTGCGAGGTTGACAGTTGATCGTCACATGGTGGATTTGCGGGGTCGAGCACGGTTTTCCAGCTTGGGTAAGTGATACGACTGTTGCTTTACGCGCGTGTCATTGTAACTTGCTGAAAGTATTAAGGTTTGCGGGTATTAGGCAGGTTTGCAAGACATTCCTGTCTTGAGCGGTCGGGTTAACAAACGAAAGGAAACAGACGCCATGATCTCAAAGAGGACAGCAACCTTGCTTGCGGGCATCGCCGCTGTGACGATGATGGTTGGACCGGCTTCGGCTGCGCCTGTTGGCGCAGGGCAAATTGCAGGTGCAGCCGGCTGGATTGACGGCACGTTTCCAGTGGTGAAAATCAAAAAGAAACGGCGCAAGAGGTTTCGGACAAGGCGGCGCGGATTTACGCATTTCCGCAACGGGTTTTATTATTCTCGTCCGTTTTGGGATGACGACGATTATTATGAAGATGATTACGATTATGATGATGGCGACGACGACGATGATGATGATGATGACTATGACCGCGACAGGGCAGATCGTGCCGGTTCTCATGAAGACTGGTGCCGCCGGAAGTACCGTTCGTATAGGGTTCGCACGAACACCTGGACCGATTTTGACGGCAATACGCGTATCTGCAAAAGTCCGTTTTGATTGAAATACCGATGACCGGATGATGAGCAAAGGTGGACCCTTCCGGGTCCACCTTTGATTGTTACCTTGTGGTCAATTTCAGTTCGATGCGCCGATTGCGGGTTTTGGCATCTTCGGATAGGCCCGGGTCAATAGGCTGAAATTCGCCAAACCCTGCCGCCACAAGGTGCTGAGGCGGAATGCCTTGGGCCACCAGGGCCTCAACCACCGCAATAGCACGCGCCGACGACAATACCCAGTTGGAGGGAAACAGCGGCGTGTTGATGGGGTCATCGTCTGTATGACCATCCACCTGCAGTACCCAGTTCAGATCATCCGGAATCTCCTGTACCAGTTGTTGCATCGCTATCGCCAGCTTTGCAATTTCCTGCTGTCCGGTTGCTGACAGGGCGGCCGCACCCTTGCCGAAGAGAACTTCAGACTGGAATACAAAGCGGTCTCCAACCACCCGTATATCGTCGCGGTTGGCCAGAATGCGGCGCAGCCGGCCGAAGAATTCCGAACGGAACCGGTTGAGTTCCTGCACCCGTTGGGCCAGCGCGACATTCAACCGGCGACCAAGGTCCAAAATCTGCGACCTGCTCTCCTGATCCTGCTTTTCGGCAGCTTCCAGGGCATCGTTCAGGGCACCGATCTGCCGGCGCAGTGCGGCTATCTGCTGGTTCAGCAATTCGATCTTGGCCAATGCTTCGGAGGAGACTTTTTTCTCACCGTCCAGCTGGGTTTGCAATGCCGAGAGTTGTGAACCGGCCTGATTACCTTCCGACCTGAAGGTGTCTACAATGCCCTGCAACTGGCTGGTTTCGTCACGGGCGGATCTGAGGTCGTCGGTAAGCGCTGCGAGGGTTGTTTCAATTTCAGCCTTTGAAGATTTCTCCAGCGCAAGCAGTTCCGTCAACTCGCTGATTTCAGATCTCAGTCTGGATAATGCGCTGTCCTGGCCCGATATTTCGCGCGCCTGAAGAAACTGGGTAATCATGAACACTGAAAGAAGAAAAGTGATAACCAGGAGCAATTGCGCCATGGCGTCCACGAAGCCCGGCCAGTAAAATCCGGAACCATCCTGGCCACTCCTGCGTCCTCTGCCGATACCTGCCACGGTCTAGCTCCGGCCCCGGCCCGGTGGTGCACCGACACGGGCCAACATGCGTTTGATTTCGACATTCTGTTCAGATTGCTGCTGTGCCCACTGACGGACAACTTTCTGCTCTTCGCGCATCTGCTGCACAAGCCCGTGAACCGCGCCAGCCAATTGTTCCATAGATTCGGCATTTTGCGGACCGCTGCCATTGGCTTGTACAGCTGTTTCAAGTGTCCGGTTGATGCGGTCCATTCCAGATCGCAGCGTCGACATTTCAGCCTGAATGTGTGACGGCATGTCTACGGAACTGGCGAACTCTCCGGCGTCGATATCAGTCAAAGTGGCCAACCAGTCCTCCAGATCGTTGTAAAACCGGTTCTGTGCCTGGCTGGCCTGCAACTCCAGGAATCCAAGAACCAGCGAACCGGCAAGACCGAACAGCGATGACGAGAATGAAGTGCCCATGCCGGCGAGCGGCGCTTCCAGACCGGCTTTCAGTTCTTCGAACACCGTACCCGACTGGGCGGTTGATATATTGAGCGTGCGGATGGTTTCGCCAACCGCTGCAACGGTCTGCAACAGGCCCCAAAAGGTGCCAAGCAGACCCAGAAAAATCAGCAAACCGATCATGTAGCGCGAGATATCACGGGCTTCATCGAGACGAGAAGCGAGTGAGTCCAGCAATGACCGCAATGTAATGGGAGACAGTATTGTCAGCCCTTCCCGGTCGCGAAGCTGCGCTGCCATCGGTGCCAGCAGCCGCGGTATATGTGGAATCTCAAGGCCGGGATTTGCAATGCGGAAACTATTGACCCAGTTCACTTCCGGCCATAGCCGAAACACCATCCGGAAGGTGTAGGCAAGGCCCAATAACAGAACAACAACGATGAGACCGTTGAGACCTGGATTGGCCATGAAGGCGACCTGAATATTGGGGAACAACACCGCTGCGCCGATGCAGATGAGAATAGTAAAAACCGCCATGCGCACGAGATACACCCGTGGCAATTCCAAGACTTTCAGATGATCCGATGCCAGCATGCCGCTCTCATGTCCTTCCCGAGCATAGAATAATACCAAAGGAATTGATTGTTGACCTTTTTGATGGAGTCAAATCCGGCCACTCTGGCAGGCGCGGTGCGCAGAGCGATGCGGTGCATCGGGCAAGTGCTGCAACGCACCAGATGGTTGGATTTGGCCCACCGAAGGCCGGTTTTTCGCGTCCGCCGGACGTTGTTAGGCTCCACTTGTGGTCGATCGGACCACAGTGTGAAGCATGCCTAGCCGGCAAATGCGAAAAATCGGTCAAAAGGGTCAACAATCAATTCCTTTGGTATAATCCGCAGTGTAGTCAAAGTTTCAATCTTGTCACCATTGTAAAGCGGTTTGCTCCCATTGTGCATCACTTGATGGCTCAAATCCGGTCAATCGGGCAAGTTCCGTAAAGACGCCATATGATCTAGGCCACGAGCAAACGAGATTCTTTGAAGCGTAGGAAGGTTGTGCGGCATTTGTCTACTCAGCGGCGCGTGCCGCCTTGATGCAGGCCTTCAGTTGGGCCTGCATGTGTTCATTGCCGGCCATGATGTCGCCGGTGTTCATGACGTCCGGCCCGCCATCAATGTCGGCTGCAAAACCGCCAGCCTCGCGCACCATGACGATGCCGGCACAAATGTCCCAGGGTTTCAGGCCGCGTTCCCAATATCCGTCCAGGCGTCCTGCTGCTACCCATGCAAGGTCAAGTGAAGCGGTTCCGGCCCGGCGAATGCCTGCAGCCTTGACTTGAACCTGGGCCAGTTCGCGGCGAAACTCGGCGTGATCGCCGCGTCCTCGATGTGGAATGCCGCAGGCAATTACGGCGTCTGAAATGTCACGTCGACCGGATACGCGCAATCTGCGGTCGTTCAGATAGGCACCACCGCCGCGTTCGGCGGCAAACAATTCGTCTGTGATCGGATTGTAAATGACACCTGCAACAGGCTCACCATTGCGGGTCAGCCCGATTGAAACGGCGAAATGCGGTATGCCGTGAATGAAGTTGGTGGTTCCGTCAATCGGATCCACCACCCAGACGTGCTGACCGTCGGTTCCGGGGACCTCGCCGCCTTCCTCCAAATGGAAGCCCCACTTGGGACGTGCCTTTTTGAGTTCTTCAACAATCACCTTTTCGGCCTTGCGGTCAGCACGGGTCACAAAATCAGCCGGACCTTTCTGCGATACCTGCAGATTTTCAACTTCGCCGAAATCGCGCGATACAGCCCGCGCAGCCTTGCGCGCTGCGCCTGTCATGACGGTAACAAGGGGAGAGGCTGGCATGGCAGGATATCAGCTTTCGGATGCGCGGCGAACGTAAGTCACCTCATTGGTGTCGACGATAATTTTCTCACCGGTTGCGATAAACGGGGGCACCATTACCTTGAGACCGTTTTCCAGCAACGCCGGTTTGTACGATGAAGATGCAGTCTGGCCCTTCACGACCGCGTCTGCCTCGGTGATCTCAAGAGTTACATGGTCCGGCAGGGAGATACCCAGCGGCTTTTCCTCGTAGCTTTCGACAGTAACCGTCATGCCGTCCTGCAGAAAGGCGGTTCGCTCGCCAACAAACTCTTCGGGAAGCTCGATTTGCTCGTAGGTTTCGTTGTCCATGAAAACCAGCATGTCACCCTGCTGGTAGAGAAACTGGAAGTCTTTCTGTTCCAGGCGTACCTTCTCAACCGTTTCTGAAGATCTGAAGCGTTCGTTGAGTTTGGTCCCGTTGACGATGCCCTTCATCTCGACCTGGGCAAAGGCACCGCCTTTTCCGGGCTTTACGTGGCCAACCTTGACTGCAATATAGAGATCGCCGTTGTGCAGCAGCACGTTGCCGGGCTTTATTTCATTACCGTTGATTTTCATTCGGGATACCTGGAGTTTTCAAACAACACTGGAGTTGACGGAAGCTGAAGCCGTCATGATGAGCGGGGTTTAGCAGGGCTGGCCCGTAATGGGTAGGGGAAAATGGCGGTTGCAATTGACGTGGACTGTCCAAGCCGCGATTGTGCGGCCTGCAAATTTTAGCCACCTGAACCCGGAGCGCTGCCAACATGCCCGTACTATCGTTTCTGACCACCACGCATTTTGATCATGGTGCCATCTCCCAACTTCAGAAATCACTGGATCGCAAGAATATCAAACGTCCCATGATAGCGACCGACAAGGGTATTGTTGCAGCCGGTATTCTCGACATTGTGCGCGGCGCGATGGGCGACGGCGCGTCGGTCCCGGTGTTTGACGAGACGCCGGGCAACCCGACGGAGCGGGCCGTTATGGCGGCATTGGCTGTCTATGAAGCAGAAGGCTGTGACGGTGTAATCGCACTGGGTGGCGGTTCAGCCATGGACCTTGGCAAGACAGTGGCTCTGCTGGCGGGTTCCGGTGGGCCGCTCAGCCAGTTTGATCCCCTGAAGGGCGGCAACAAGCTGGTCAAGGCGATTGCGCCGGTGGTCGCCGTTCCAACGACGTCCGGCACCGGGTCTGAAGTTTCGCTTGGCATGGTGATCATCATGGAAGATGGCCGCAAGCTGACGTTTGGCAATCCGAAATTTATTCCCACGGTGGCGATCTGTGATCCGGAACTGACATTCGGCCTGCCGCCAATGCTGACTGCGGCAACCGGCATGGACGCCATAACCCATTGTATCGAGGCGTTTCTGACTCCAACAGTGAACCCGCCTGCAGACGGGATTGGTCTGGACGGGTTGTGGCGCGGCTGGCGAAATATTGCCAAAGCGGTGCAAAACGGGTCAGACAGGGACGCACGCTGGGAAATGATGATGGCTTCCACAGAAGGTGCCCACGCGTTCACAATGGGACTGGGTGCGGTACATGCCATGAGCCATGCCATCGGACGGCGTGAGGACCTGCGGTTGCATCACGGCACACTGAATGCGGTGATTCTACCCGCTGTGCTGCGTTTCAATGAGGCAGGCTGCGAGGCAAAATATGATCGCCTGCGGACGGTGATGGGATTGTCTTCCAATGCCGATTTGGCTGTGGCAATCGAGGATCTGAATGCTGAAATCGGTATGCCGTCAGGTCTGGGCGCAATGGGGGTGAGCGAAGACATGATAGAGGATTTTGTACCGCATGCGCTGGCAGACCTTGCCCACCGGACAAACCCGCGCGAGGCCTCTGCGGACGACTACGCCGCTTTGTTCAAGGAAGCCATGTGAATGACCGACTTTAGCTGGTAGCCAGCAAGTTGTGAACAGAACCGATCAACAACGAAGCGCCGATGACGAGCAAACCAATGAAGAACAGTTTGCTGAACTGCGCTTCGGAAATGGAAGACCTGTAGCGCCTGCCCAGCCACAATCCGAAGAATGCCGGTATCAGGGCTGCGATTGAAATAATCGTCAATTCGCCGGTCATCAAGGAGCGGCTGGTCAGGGACACCGCCAGCGTCGTTGAAATGGTAACGAAGGTGACCCCGAGGGCCTGAACCAGCATGTCGCGGTGCATACCAAGTGCCTGCAGGAACAGGATGCCGGGCACGATAAAATTGCCGGTCATGCCGAACATCATTCCGCCCAGCGCCGAGCAGACAATGGACCACATTGTTTCGCGTTCCGGCGGTGGCGACGGGATGCGGAAACGGCTAAACGAGATCAGTGAGTTGAGAATCAAGACAATGCCGAGCATGGCAACAAGGTAGTCGGAGCGGGCGGTTGCCAGCACCTGAATACCGATCCACACGGTAACGATGGCGGTCAACAGAAACGGCCAGAAACGAGCGAGAATTTCCTTCAGATGCGGGCCGGTGAGTGCTTGCCAGAGGTTGGTTGCCATCAATGGTATGACAACAACAGCCAGGCTGGTTTTCAGGCCGAGAGGCAATGTCAGGACTGCCAGCGTCACTGTTGGCAGACCAAGCCCGATGGTTCCCTTGACGAACCCCGCCGCCACGAACGTAACAGCAATCAGCGCAAGTATTTCAGGTGTCCACATACAGATACGAAGTATCAGTGCATTGCCGGATTGACCAGTGGGCCTGGCGCATGGTCAGCCTGTCAATCTGCATGCCTGTTGAAGACTGGCGGGTTGCTGCGTGCAGCAATAGTGAAGGTTTTGCGAATTATCCGGACGTCACTGAGTTTGCTGTGGCCGTCTTTGCGTTTTCAAATTCTGCGCGCCGCCGGGCGAGTTCCTCTGGTGTTAGCTTCGTCGGGTTTGAGTAGTCATCCTTCCAGCTGTCATTACCGGCTGTCCATTCCAGCGGCGACACTAGCGTGGTGCGCGGGCGCGAAACGATCTCCAGCGCACTGAGCGCCAGGCCCAGCGTGAATTGCTGGCTTTCTTCATCGAATGGCTTGCCGGCTGCATTGCCAAGTGGAAAATCGGAGAATACATAGCGCGGCACACCGCAGTGTTCGACAATATCCTTGGCACAGCCCATGATCACAGTGGCGATGCCTGCGGCTTCCAGATGGCGCGCTGCAAGCGACACGGACTGGTGGCATACCGGGCAATTGGCAACCAGGATGGCGGCTTGCGTTGCCTCGCCTGCCAGTGCCTCAAGCAGGGCAGGGGCATCGGATTCGATGTTGGCGCGCTGTGAACGCTTGGTGGGGAAACCGTACGCGCGGGTGGTGAGAGAGCCGATCCGTCCGGCTGCCGCTGCCTGTTTCAAGGCTGGCAAAGGAAACCAGGTTCGCGGGTCCTCTGCCCTGGTGTGACTGCGATCATAGGCTATGTGGGAAATTCGCACGTCCGGCGCGGGATCAACGGGATGGGACCATACTTCATGGAATTTTGCTGTTCCGTTGTAGTCAGCTCCCGGCCCCTGATCTCCCCTATCCGGCTGGAACAGCGCAGCCGTTGTCACCAGTGCAACCCGTGACTTGGAGAGCGGCCGGCCCAGGCCTGAAAATGGCACGTCCTCGTTGTGCGCCCACTGATAGGGGTTGCCATAACCGAGCGCCAGATACCAGTCGCGGGTGCGTTGCATGTAGGCGAGAGGCTCAGCCATTGCTGTCGGTTTTGCCTTGTGATGCATTGAGACGCTTGTTCTTGAGATCTTCGTCAAAAACCCGGGCGCGCCGTTGTGCATCGCTGAGTTGTGGAGATGAAAGTCCCGACATCATGATATCGAGATCAGGATCGGATAGTCCGGCCTGTTTGGCGAGCGTGTAGAATTTGCCCGCTTCGATGCGATCCTTCTTCATGCCGCGACCCGCCGCCAAAATACGGGCGATAAACAATTGCGCCCTGGCATTGCCGGCGTTGGCTGCAACGAGCAGCCATTGTGCGCCGATCTTGTAGTCCTTGCGGAGGCCGGCATCTCCGCCATACACCATCAGACCATAGTCAAGCGCTGCCTCCGGCAAACCCTGCACGGCGGCTTTTTGAAACCAGATACTGGCTGTCGTCAGATTGGCTTCCACGCCATGGCCGTTCACATACAAGAGACCAAGATTGTATTGCGCCTGCGCAAGACCGGCATCGGCGGCCTTGCGAATGTGTCTGGCGGCTTCCGCGGGGCTCGCCGGGACGCCGGTGCCCTGATAATACAAGAGCCCCAATTCATGGCTGGCCTGTACGTGCCCGGCTGCAGCGGCCTTGGCAAACCATTCACGGGCTTTTGACGGATCAGCGGCACCTGCCCCGCCGGTCAGCGTCAACATGCCCAGCCGGAACATGGCGCCGCTGTGGCCCTGGACAGCTGCCATCTGGTACCACTGCATTGCATTGGCAATATCGGCAGTTCTGCCGTGTCCGAGCTCGTACATTTCGCCCAGCATGATCTGCGCATTGACATCGCCCTTTGTGGCCAGTGGCACTGCGATCTCATAAGCCGAGGCGTAATTCTCGTCCGAATAAAGCGCTGCGGCTTCCTTGAATGTAGGTGCCAGCCCTACTGTCTGAGCGTGGGCCGGGTCATGTGGCAGGGCCAGAAAAACCAGCAGCAATGCTGTGCGATAGACGTTCATGCCGTGCTCCTGTCGCCGGCAGCGGTGAGTGAACCGGCCAATTTCGCTGCTTCTTCTGCCGAATTCCACATGTCTGCCGGCGGCATGACAAACTCGGCACCTGCCGCAATTGCCTGCAGACAGGCAGCCTCGTCGCCCGGGTTCAGTCCGACGCAAGGCACTTCAAACAACGGCGTCCACCAGGTCAGCAAATCAACTCCCGCAGGAGAGGAAAGATCGAATGCAATGTAGTCGATAGCGGTTTCGCCGGCATCCATCGCAGCATGGCGCGAACCTGATGCAACAAACCCGACACTGGCACTATGTCCCAGTGTTTTCCGCGCAGCGACGGCATCTTCAATGCTGGTGGTGGTGTGAACACCGTCAGCCTTTTCGTAGGCGGCAAAACGGCTGTCGTCAGCTATCAGTACGGCGATGTCTCTTTGCTGGGCGATCGGCATGACTTTATCTGTTAGCGCTTTGTCCGCTGGCAGGACCAAACAGGCAACATCGCCCGCGTCTGCGGCAACCGTAAGGCGTTCGGCAATGGTGTCGGCAGCCATGCCTGACGGTGGCATCAGGAAGAGGCGGCAATTGGGCACGTCATCTGCTGGTATATTGCTCATGGTGCGAATCAACTCGGGATAGGTAGTTGCAACAAACGTCATTGATAGCGGGATTGTCCCAGCACGCAACCGGCGTCGGGTCTCACGCTTATCGGACCGGCCCGCGCTATGTGTGCACGGGCCATGTATCAGACAGCCGATAACCTTCCGGCCAGGGGTCGTCAGGATCCAGCATGACCTGATGCGTACCGGTAACCCAGGCCCGTCCATTGATGCTGGGAACGATGGCAGGATGTCCCGCGACGCTGGTTACACCCTCCAGCCGGCAGTCGAAACGTGATCCGATAATGGAACGGCCAACAAAGCGGTCACCAACTTGCAATTTACCTTTCGCATGCAACACCGCCATCCGGGCCGAACACCCGGTTCCTGTAGGGCTACGATCCACTTTTCCAGGATCTACTACAACAGCGTTGCGACCTGATGGCACACCGGCATCATCTACCAGCGGCATGGCGAATTGACAGAAAGAAATGTGCGACCAGTCGGGGTTGTCGGGATGGGTGAAACCAAGCTGCTCATTGGCAGCCCGGGTGATCTTCACCCCAAGCGTCGCGATGTCAGCCGCTTCATCCGGCTGGATGGAAAAACCAAGCGCCGGCGCATCCACAATCACAAAACTGTCACCGCCATAGGCCGTGTCAACACTCAGCGTGCCGTGGCCTTCCACTTCCAGCTTCGCATCCAGCTTGTCGGCAAACGACGGTACATTTTGCACGGTAATGGTTTTGGCCTTGCCGGCCTCGCAATGAGCCGTGACGGCAACAAGACCGCCGGGGGCTTCAAGATTGAACCGGGTTTCCGGTTCCGTCATCTCAATCAGACCGGTGTCGAGCAGCACAGTTGACACGCAGATGGAATTCGAACCGGACATTGGCGGCGTATGTTCCGGCTCCATGATGATGAAACCAAACTGAGCGTCCGGGTGTTTTGCCGGCACCAGCAGGTTGATGTGCCTGAAAACACCTCCGCGCGGTTCGTTCAATAGCAAGTTGCGAAGCGTCTGGTCATTTGCGATGAAAGCGCGTTGATCCCACAGGGTATCACCGGGAGGCGGGGCGACACCTCCAACGATTACATCACCCACCTCACCTTCGGCATGGGCGGAGACGATGTGGATGATGCGGGATGCGCGCATGGACGCAGGCCTAGAGCGAGATGAGGTTAGATTGAATCATTTGACCGCGGCGATTTTGGTCGCTGGCTAGGCGGATTGCAAGCCGTGGTGTAGCCCCACCACAAGTGCAATACAACGACGTCAGAGGGCAAAATCGCCCGGCCCTTTTACCAACAATGTCAACATCTTCCATTCCATCTGGGTGGGGAAACCCGGTCCATCGGCGTCGTTGCGCCGCTTGCCCGATGCACCGCATCGCGCTGCGCGACGCGCCTATCCGAGTGAACCGGGTTTCCGCCATCAAATGATCCAATCTAACCTCATCTCGCTCTAGTTGGCCTTTTCGGCCGCTTTGGTCCATTTGCCCTTTGATGCAAGACCGTTCATCGCGGCGCGGTGGGCAAAAGCTGCCTGGGCTGCCTTGACATTGGCTGATTGACCGCCCCAGGCTTTCAGGGCGGCGGCCTGAAGCGCCCGGCCGTACGAAAAGGTCAGCTTCCATGGCACGTCGTGACGCGAATTCATCAGAGACAGGTGTTCGGTTGCCTCAACATCGGATTGTCCTCCCGACAGGAATGCAATCCCGGGAACAGCGGATGGAACACAGGCTTTCAGGCATTTTACCGTCATGTCGGCGACCTGGACAGCACTTGCCTGTTTGGCAGCGTTTTTTCCGGGCACGATCATGTTCGGTTTGAGCACAATGCCTTCAAGGTTTACCCGCGCTTCAAAAAGCTCTGCGAATACGACCTTCAGGGTTTGTTCAGTGACGTCATAGCAACGCTCGATTGAATGTGTGGCCACCGGGCCATCCATCAGGACTTCCGGCTCGACAATCGGTACAATATCGTTCTCCTGACAAATGGCGGCATACCGTGCGAGCGCATGGGCATTGGCCCTGATACAACCGTAAGACGGTGTTGACTCAGTTATGTCGATAACCGCCCGCCATTTGGCAAAGCGTGCGCCCAGCTTGTAATATTCTTTCATGCGCGCGCGCAGTCCATCGAGACCTGCGGTGATCTTTTCGCCCTTGAAACCGGCCATGTCCTGTGCGCCGGCATCAACCTTGATGCCGGGAATGGAACCTGCGCTCTGCATCATTTCCACCAGGGTCTGTTTGCCGTTGGCAGACGACTGGCGAATGGTTTCGTCAAACAGGATGACGCCGGAAACATTCTTTTTCATCGCCGATCTGGTCGAGAACAGCATTTCGCGGTAATCGCGGCGGGCTTCTTCGGTTGACTCAACATTGATTGAATCAAAGCGTTTCTTGATGGTGCCGGTGCTTTCATCTGCCGCAAGAATGCCCTTGCCGGGCGCAACCATGGCGTTGGCAATATCTTCAAGTGTCTGTTTCATATCGATCTATGCCCCTTAAAAACCTATGTCTGGTCAAGCTGCTCGCAGGACTTCGACACCCGGAAGCGCCTTGCCTTCAAGCCATTCAAGAAATGCACCACCAGCGGTGGATACATATGTAAAATCATCTGCTACACCGGCATGGTTCAATGCCGAAACCGTATCGCCCCCGCCGGCAACCGCAACCAGACTACCCGATTTCGCCAGTTTAGCGGCATGCCGGGCGGCTGCGACAGTCCCTGCGTCAAAGGGCGCAATTTCAAATGCGCCAAATGGTCCATTCCAGACCAGTGTTCCAGCGCTGTCGAAAGCAGCCATTGCCTCTGCGACGGAGGCTGGACCAACGTCCAGCATCATTTCATCTTCCGCAATCTCAGTGACCGGCACGACCCGGCTGGCGGCGCCTGCTGCAAATTCCTTCGCCACGACGGCATCTGCCGGCAGCAAGATGCGGCAATCGTTGGCTTCAGCCTGCTTCAGTATATCAAGTGCGGTGGCGGCCATGTCGTGTTCGCACAAAGATTTGCCGACGTGAACGCCTTTGGCAGCCAGGAAGGTGTTGGCCATGCCACCACCAATGATGATGGTGTCAGCCACCCTGGACAGGTTTCCGAGCAGTTCAAGCTTGGTGGAGACCTTTGCGCCGCCGACTACGCAGACCAGCGGACGGGCAGGATCCGTCAGAGCCGCTGACAGCGCAGACAGCTCTTTCTGCATGGATCGCCCGGCCGCCGACGGCAGCAGCCTGGCAACACCTTCGGTTGATGCATGCGCGCGGTGAGCGGCAGAGAAGGCGTCATTTACGTACATATCGCCCAAGGCAGCCAGGGTTTTCGAGTATCCGGGGTCGTTGGCTTCCTCGCCTTCATTGAACCGGGTGTTTTCCAGCAACACAATCTGGCCATCCGAAAGCGGGCCGGGCTCTGTTGAAACGAATTGGACGGGCCGGCCAAGTGCTGCAGCCAGTGCCGGTGCAACCGGGGCAAGGGACAGGTCAGGAACCTGTTGCCCCCGGGGCCGTCCAAAATGTGCCAGCAGAATCACCCTTGCGCCCCTGTCCGACAATTCCCGGATGGTGGGAGCAACGGCATGCAGCCGGGTTGCGTCGGATACCTTGCCGTTGTGCATGGGAACGTTCAGATCGACCCGGACGAGCACCCGCTGTGATTTCACGTCAAGATCATCGAGTGTTCTGAAGTTGCTCATGGCAAAATGGAATTCCCGTCAGGTATGGGGCTTCAGGCGCTGGCTTCGAGGCCGGACAGAGCCGCCTGCACCGCGGCGTCTGAAGTAATGCCAAAATGTTCATAGAGCTTCTGATAAGGGCCAGAGGCACCAAATGTGGACATGCCGATAAAGATGCCGTCATTGCCGATCAGCCCATCCCAGCCCTGGCGCACGCCGGCTTCGATCGCGATGCGCACCGGTTCGTCTCCGGTGATCAGCTTGCGATAATCGGCGTCTTGCTGGTGGAAAAGGTCCATGCAGGGTACCGATACAACCCTGGTGGAAATCTTGCTTTCCGCCAATTTCTCGGACGCCTGAATGGCGATTTCAACTTCCGAGCCTGAAGCAAATATCACCACCTTGGCTTCGTCATCGGCATGCAAATCATATGCACCGCGGGCACAGAGGTTTTCCTTTTTGAACTGGGTCCGGGCAGGGGGCAGTTTCTGGCGGGTAAGCGCAAGAATGGAAGGCGTGCTTTCGGCTTCCAGCGCAAGTTCCCAGCATTCGGCAGTCTCAACTGCATCGCAGGGACGGAACACATTGAGGTTCGGGATGACACGAAGGGCGGCCAGATGTTCAACCGGCTGATGGGTCGGGCCATCTTCTCCAAGACCGATTGAGTCGTGCGTCATCACATAGATCACCCGTTGTTCCATCAATGCAGACAGACGGATCGACGGACGGCAGTAATCGGTGAACACCAGGAAAGTACCGGAATAGGGAATGACCCCGCCATGCAGCGCCATGCCGTTCATGGCTGCGGCCATGGCGTGCTCGCGAATTCCCCAGTGTATGAAGCGTCCGGAACGATCATCAGCGGTAAACGGCACCATGGCCTTGGTTCGGGTGTTGTTCGACCCGGTCAGATCGGCGGATCCGCCCACGGTTTCCGGCACCACCGGATTGATGACCTCCAACACGTTCTGGGAGGCATTGCGTGTGGCGACGGGGCCGGGTGCGTCTGCAAGCTGTTGTTTGTAGGACAGCACAGTTTCGCGCAGGTCTTCCGGCAAGGTGCCTGCCATGCGGCGGTCAAATTCAGCCTTCTCGGCGGTATCCAGATCCTTGCAGCGGCTTTCCCAGGCCTTGCGCTCGCGGCAGCCGCGCAGGCCGGTAATGCGCCACATATCCCGGACGGAGGTGGGGATTTCAAACGGCTTGTGGGTCCAGCCGAGCTGCTCACGGGCCGCCTTGATTTCATCGTCACCCAACGGTGCGCCGTGGGCGCCGGATGTACCCTGTTTGCCGGGTGACCCGTAACCGATGATGGTGCGACAGGCGATAAGAACGGGTTTGGTGGCAGTCTGGGCTGATGTCAACGCATTGGCGATTTCAGCGTAGTCATGCCCATCGACCCGCATGACATCCCAGCCCGAAGCGGCAAACCGGCCCAATTGGTCGGTTGAATCTGTCAGGCTGACCGGTCCATCGATTGAAATCTGGTTGTCGTCCCATAACACAATCAGCTTGTTGAGCTTGAGATGGCCTGCCAGCGTGATGGCTTCCTGGGAAATGCCCTCCATGAGGCAGCCGTCACCTGCAAGGACATACGTCTTGTGATTGACAATCGCTTCGCCAAAACGCGCCGCAAGGTGAGCTTCGGCGATCGCCATGCCAACCGCATTGCCAAGACCCTGGCCCAGCGGTCCTGTGGTGGTCTCAATTCCCGAAGCGTGACCATATTCCGGGTGACCGGCGGTACGCGAACCGATCTGGCGGAAGTTTTTCAACTCCTCGATGGTCATGTCCTCGTACCCAAGCAGATGCAGCAGCGAGTACAACAGCATGGATCCGTGACCGGCGGACAGAACAAAGCGGTCACGATCTGCCCAGTTCGGTGACTGAGGGTCAAACTTCAGGAAATGCGCAAACAGCACGGTTGCCACGTCTGCGGCACCCATAGGCAGCCCGGGGTGGCCGGAGTTGGCCGCCTGCACGGCATCCATGGATAATGCCCGGATGGCGTTCGCCATTTCGGTGAATTTGGCAATGTTTTCAGGAGTAGCCGCGTCGGCATTGGACTTGCCGGACGCGGCGGCTGGGTTAGCCGGTGTCATATGTCTCTTTTCCACCGTTAGAATTCGGCGCCACCAATAGCACTACCGCACTTGGAGTCAATGGTACTGTGAGGCCGCAGCATCATGGCTGTGAATATTATGAACAAACAGGATTGCCAACAGAGGGTTTCATGTGCTGTTGACGGTATTGCCGGTAACCTCCTACAGTATTGAAGGGAATTGGCATTGGCGAACTGCGGTACCGCGGCGTCAAATTGCGGGAAATACAGCCATGGCGTCTAAATCTCAACTGGATCGGGCAATTGCACACTTTGAGCAGGCCATGCGTCAGCTTGAAGCAGCCTGGGCGCAGTCTGAGCAGAATCATGGCAAGATTACCAAACTGAACACCGAAGCTTCCGCCCTCAAGGAAGATCGCGCCAAACTTGCCGGCGAACTGGATGAAGTCCGCGCGCGGGCTGACGAATTGGCGGAGGCCAGCCGGCAGGCGGCGCGGCGTATCGAACTGGCTATGGCACGGGTTAGAACCGTAATTGGCGAGAAGGTCTGAATTCATGGGGCAAGTCGTCATCAACGTAAACAGCCGTTCATTCACCATGGAATGTGCCGACGGTGAAGAAGAACATCTCCAGGAATTGGCAAAACTGCTGGATACCCAGGTCAAGGAAATAAAGGCAGGAGTTGGCGAAGTCGGCGATATTCGCTTGCTGGTCATGGCTGGGTTGATCATTGCCGACCAGTTGTCGGAATCCCTGGACCGTGTCGAGGCCCTGTCGGGCGAAATAAGCAGTGCGCACAAGATTGGCACTGACGCGATCGAACAATCGAAGATTGCTGAAACGGCCATCGCCGAGCGCATTGAAGCTGCAGCCATCAGGCTGGAACAGGTTTCAAAACTCGCTCGCTAGGGCGTCTGTTGATTGCCCACTCCTGGAAATCCGTTGATTGCAAAATTTCCCTAACCCGGTTTCATCTGCAATTTTGCGATCGCTTCCGCATCGGTTGTGCGGACAATGATTTTGCACATCAAGAGCAAATATATTGAGTTGTGCCGCCCCGGCTTGATGTCGTGTCATTCACCGGACAGTTTTTTTGATGGATGTTGGCATGGCTGATGCTGTGGAGCAGGTACCCCGGCCGGCCCGTCCTGTCCGGCGCAACGGTGGCCGGGCAGGCCGGGTTGAGCGCAGACTGGCGAGCGGCAGTGTGACGGCCCCGGCGATTGTCACCCGGAAAATCCCGGCCTATGAGCTTCTCGGCGAAGAGGCACTGAGCAGTATTGAAGCTCACGCCGACTGGATACTGAAGGAAGTTGGTATCGAATTTCGCGGTGATGAAGAAGCCTGCGAACTGTTTCGCCGGGCCGGGGCAAGTGTCTCCGGCGAGCGCGTCAGGTTTGATCCGGGCCACGCCAGAAGTCTCTGCGCGACGGCTCCTTCACGGTTTCGCATGGAGGCTCGCGATCCCGCCAATGCAATTGTGCTGGGTGGCGACCATGTGGTGTTGATGCCCTGCTATGGCCCGCCCTTTGTCAGCGATCTTGACCGCGGCAGGCGGTATGCAACGCTGGAGGATTTTCAGAACCTGGTGAAACTCACCTACCGGTCTTCGTACCTGAACCACTCAGGCGGAACGGTATGTGAACCAATGGACGTTCCGGTGAACAAGCGCCATCTGGATATGGTGTATGCGCACCTGCGCTTTTCAAGCAAACCGTTTATGGGCGCAGTGACTGCACCGGAACGGGCCGAGGATTCCATCGACATGGCGCGCATCGTGTTTGGTGCTGACTATATGGCGGAGAACTGTGTCATTCAGGGCAACATAAACGTGAACTCGCCACTGGTTTACGATCACATCATGACGGGTGCGCTGAAAACCTACGCCCGGGCCAATCAGTCCTGCGTTATATCGCCCTTCATTCTGGGGGGTGCGATGGGTCCGGTCACGCAACCGGCCCTGCTTGCCCAGTCCCATGCCGAAGCCATGGCGGGAATCGCCTTGAGCCAGCTGGTCCGCAAAGGCTCTCCCATGGTGTACGGCAATTTCCTGACGACCATGAACCTGAAAACCGGTGCGCCGACCTTCGGAACCCCGGAGGCCAATCTGTCGACTTTTGCCATCGGGCAGTTGTGCCGGCGATTGGGACTGCCATTGCGATGTGGCGGGCAGTTGTGTGCGTCCAAGGTGGCCGACGGACAGGCCATGCAGGAAGCCGCCAATTCCATGCTGACGGGCGTGCTGGCCGGGTCCAACTTCATTTTCCATGCAGCCGGCTGGCTCGAGGGCGGGCTGACGGTGGGGTATGAGAAGTTTGTCATGGACCTTGATCACTGCGGCATGATGCTGAAAATGCTGTGCGGTCTGGAAATCGACGAGAATTCCCGGGCGAGTGATGCGTTTCTGGAAAATCAGCCGGGTGTGAACTTCTTCGGGACCGCGCATACGCTGAGGAATTTCGAAACCGCGAATTACATGTCTGATCTGGCAGACACATCATCGTTTGAGCAATGGTCTGAAGCAGGCAGCCTGACCATGGAGCAACGCGCCAACAAGCGCTGGAAGCAGATGCTGGATGACTATGAGGCGCCCCATATGGATATTGCCGTCGATGAGGCTCTGACAGATTTCATTTCCCGCAGGAAGCAATCGATGCCGGATATGTGGCATTAGGTGCAGGGGCTTGTGACCTGGTGCCTTGTTTCATCCTGCGCGATTTAAGACAAGTCCGGCAGGGGAATATGCGTCGGTGTGTTATCCTGCACAATGAACCTGACAGAACCCGATACTCGGATTCGCAATCTCCAAGGGTAGTAAAGCGGAAAACCGAACAACACATGTTTGACGTGCCATGTCCTGATTGGGCGGGATGCGGTCGTTCGCTGCACCGCACAAGAATGTCCTCGTTTCCGTCGTTTGTTGCGTTCAGCCAGATCAACAGCAGCGGTGGCTAATGTTAGACCCGCTAGTTGCGGATGCTAATAATCATGAGATTGGGAGACCGAGTCTCGCTTGCAATGGTCTGACTGGAGCCATCGGTCAGGTATTGGCAGTGCGATGATATTGTGCGATTCAGGACACATGAGTCCTGCAACGGCAAGACCAGAGCTACCGATCAATCCGGACGTTCTCGTCTGGGCGCGCAAGCGTATGGGCCTGTCTGAAGTAGAGGCTGCAGAAAAGGTGCCGGTAAAGGTCGAGCGCCTGATTGCCTGGGAACTAAAAGAGGCATCCCCTACAATCAATCAAGCTAGGAAACTCGCGAAAGTCTACCGCAGACCTTTTCTCGAATTCTTCTCTACTGAGATTCCGGCTATCGAGGAAGTGGTGCTCGCACCGGACTATCGGCTGCATCGTGACAAACCGACGCCAAAGGATGAAGCGGCTCGCGCCGAGATACAGGGCTGGGCTGAGACGCAACGCCTAAACGCGCTGGATCTTCTGGACATGCTCGGCGACAAACCTTCAGCCCTGCCCCAAGGTCTGGCAACGACTGTCGATGAGCCCACCGAGAGCGCGGCCGGGCGCGCCCGTGAATCCATCGGATTTACGATCCAAGAGCAAGTCGATCTACCAGTGAACGACAAACGACTGATCCCGGACCGGCTCCGCGAACGAATGAGCGGCGCCGGGATTCTGGTCCTGAAAAGATCTGATATCAAGCAACTCGGAATGCGGGGCATGTGCCTGTTCTCGGAACCACTGCCGATCATTGTCTACGGAAACGAAGCGCCGGGTGCGCAAGCCTTCACGCTCGCTCACGAACTGGGGCACGTTGCCCTGAAAAGCAGCGGTGTCAGCGGGCCGGCGGCGACAGGAGAGGGCGTCGATCAAGTGGAAGACTGGTGTAATCGGTTCGCATCTGACTTCTTGGTTCCAAGACGCGTCCTGGCCGATATCTGGCCGAAACCCGACCGACGACTTGCCGAGGTTCCCGACGATCAGCTTAATGATGTTGCCCGCCGGTTTGGTGTCAGCCCGCATGCGATGCTTGTGCGGCTCGTGTCGCTGGATTACGTGGCCGCGGCATACTACTGGGAGATCAAAAGACCACAGTTTCTGCAGAACGAGGCCGAGTATAAAGCACCTCCGATGCGATCTGCATATTATGGTTCGCGCTACAAAAGCAGCCTTGGAAACTTCTACACCGGACTGGTGCTGGAAGCGTGGGGCACTGGTGCGATATCCGGGCACAACGCTGCCGAATTCCTCGGAATAAAGAACATTCGGCACCTTTCCGACATTCGCGAGAGGTTTCCGAGATAGATGCCGCGTTACGCGATGGACACTTCATGGATTTCAAATCCAGTGATGGACCTTCCACAGGATGTCCATGTTTCGCTTTGGCAGCGCGTCGCATCCCTGCTCGAGGAAGGAGCGTTTTGCTGGAACCAGGAGATCTGGGAAGAGATAGACGGTTCAGTTTACGGCGATATCGCGAACAGCCTGCAGATCTGTCAGGACAACGGCGGATGTTTTGAACTTGGGCAGGATCGATGGGACTGGGCGCAATACATAGCGCACTATAATGACATCAAGACGCGCTACGCCGGGTACATTTCCGAATATCATGGCAATCGGAGTTCGACCATCGGCCTCAATGATTGTTCGATCGTTTGTCTCGGGAAAACGCTTGGCCTGCCGGTTGCCAGCATGGAAAGGCGGAACGTACATTCGAGCCCTAAAAGAATGCGCATCCCAGAGCTGTGCGATCGGGAAGGGATACAGCACCTTGATCTGAATGAGCTGCTGCGTGCCGAGGGCATCACAGCATGATCGCAAGCTGGATGCTGCGCTGCAGAGACAGCCAGGCATATTAACGTCCACTATGGGCCGAAGGTCTATTTCGGCAAATCCTCTGGCCAGAGGCGTTTTCTTTTTAGAAAAGCCCGACATTTCTGAGCGGCTTTTCGCGCGCCTTCTGCGGCGCTTTCTGGGGACGTCCAGAAATGCTCGTCAGTCGGTTTGCCGATAAGCTCCCGGTAGATTTCGTCTTCTGATGGCGCATTTGGATCACGTTCCCCAATCGTAGGCACGACGTCACTAAGCTGCCGGAAGGCACCAATCGATATGATGTCGTCTTTACCGACAATCGTTTCCTCCAATATGATCTCTTGTTGAGTATTTTGCCATCGCGCAATCCCTTTGAACTCACACTTCAGCCGAGTCTCAGCGGCCTTTACCGTGTCCATGAAATCGGGGTTTGCATAAACTGAATTGAGATTAAGGATGACATCTGCCGGTAATGGATGACGCGCGAATATCATCATGACCTTTTCACAATCTAAATCATGTTCCCGGAAACGTTTCGCAACCTGCAGGGAAGTGGTCCACGAAGAAACGGCGTCAGGCATGGCGTTGGTAGCCATACCAACACCCAGTTTGGCATTGACGCGCAATTGCCTGTAGGCGCAATCAGGCACATTTCGATAAGACTGTGGCAGATGAGAACTAGTGCTCTTCAAAGCTTGCGCCTTGGCTTGCTTATCCCGTGGGCCAGACTGCCAATCATCAATTGCTTGGATAAGCGCGTCTGTAAATAAGTCCGAGTTTACCACCATAAGCCAATACGTTGACGATGAGCGTAGGCCTGACACATATCAGATCGCGATAAACAAAGCGATGACAGTTGGTCTTCACTGTGTCATTAGGATAAGAGTAAATTCGGTGAGCGGCTGCTTTGAGGAAGCCAGAATTTGCTCGAGAACGGCAGCTTAGGTCCGGCAGCGACGCCGGCCCAGCACCATTGTTAGATTTCAACACTTTCCGAAATCGTGAGCGCATCTTCCAAGTCCACACCAAGATACCGGACGGTGCTGTCCATTTTCGTGTGCCCAAGGAGCAACTGTACAGCGCGCAGATTGCCGGTCTTCCTGTAAATTTGAGCGACCTTCGTCCTTCGCATTGAATGCGTGCCGTAGGCGCTTGGCTCCAAGTCGATCGACTTCACCCAGTCTTTCAACAGCCGAGCGTACTGACGCGTGGAGATATGAGGCCGATCGTGAAATCGTCCAGGCCAGAGATATTCATGTCCAATCATCAGCGGGTGGGCGACCCAATCTGCAAGCGACTTGCGGGTTCCTTCCGTGATCTCGAAACGCACCGGCGACCGGGTCTTGCTTTGCAGGATTGAGGTGCGTTCCTTGACGGCTCCAGCGGCGTACACATCGGCAACCTTTAGTCGAACGAGATCACATCCGCGTAGCTTGCTGTCGACAGCCATATTGAAAAGTGCCAGATCACGTACGGCACCTGCCAATTCAAGCCGGACTCGAATAGCCCAAACATGCTTGGGAAGAAGCGGCCTTTTCTGGCCAATGATACGGCCGTGGTTCCATGACTTTTTTGAGGGTATCACCATCGGGAGATTAGGAGTGGACATAACGGATTCCTCCGATCCACTCCTACCCGCCACACCACTCGAGACATTCGAGCAACCCATCGTACAGCGGGTTAATGCGATACAGCATTGGCCGCTTGGAGCCCATTCCTACAGCATTCGCGATCGCAGAATTCTGTACTTGCACCGATAAGTGTTAGTTGGCCTGAAGCTCTTCTACGATTTCATCGACTATCGCATATCCTGCCCGAGAGAGATGAGGACAAGTTATCAGTCTTCCATCGGTCCAGCCTGCAAGGTGGCTCGCTGATGGCACGCCATGAGCAATGATTATTCGAGGTTTGAACGTAGCCAGTAGCAAATCAAAAGCTTCTGTACTGCTATTAGGCATATTTGCCATTTTGGTTGATGGCGTTGCAAAAATATTAGTTTCCAATACATCTGGCACAGATGCTCTAAATCGATCAAGACGGCGGCGTGTTGCTGATGTTCCCTTGCCGCGCTCTGCCCGTTCAGCGTCGTAGTTCTTGCGCCATGAAGCAAGATCGAAACCGCTGTCGGACGACCAAAACCGCCACCAATCACCGCTAGTCGTTGCCGCGTTATAGCCCACGATCCATACTGAGCAGTCAGACGGGTCACCGTGGCAGACAAATGGCCGTTGTGTAGACGGCCTGCCTATAATTGCCGCAAGATGTTTTTCAAAGTCTGTCACACGACTATAATCGCAGGGTGTTGGGGCGCGCACAAGTCATGCATCTCTAGTGAATGACCGCTTCGTCCGCTTAGCGGTCATCAACAATTGGTCCCGCTCGCAACCGCAGCGAATGTCCGCAAACGGGCTTGTGCATGGATAGGTTCGAACGGCAGCTAAGGGCCGAAAATGCATCAAATGTACGACACCACCAAAGTCCGCGAAAGCAGCACACAGTAAGTAGAGTTTTGTTTCAGCATAGCGTCAAAGGTGGCTCTACGAGCGGACCACGTAAACCGAACATTTTGCATGTGCGACGACGTGGCTTGCAGTGGTTCCCAAGATGTAATCCTTGATTTTAGGATTGG
>JAHEFB010000085.1 GCA_024640405.1 Alphaproteobacteria bacterium
AGCCGGGTGCGGTAGACATGCACGTTCTGCATCACTTTCTGAACGTATTTCCGGGTTTCGGTGATCGGGATGGACTCAATCCAGTCTACCGCGTCGATCTGGCCTTTCCGCGGATCTCCATAGGATTTCAACCATTTGATCGTGTTGCCCGGGCCTGCATTGTAGCTGGCGAAGGCCATAATGTAGGACCCTTTGAATTCCTTTATCAGGTCACCGAGATAGGCTTCGCCCATCGATACATTGAGGTGTGGTTTGGAAGTCAAGTGGCCGGTCTTGTAACCGGAAAGCTTGTACTGCCGGGCTATCAGCCGACCGGTTCCCGGCATGATCTGCATCAACCCCTTGGCTCCCGCATGACTGCCGGCCGTCGGGTTGAATTCGCTTTCTTGCCGGGACAGACCCATTATGACTGAACGCTCCACCTTGTTGTTGATGGTCTTCCAGGCTGGCATGGCGTTTACCGGGTAAGCCCAGTTGTCGACGTCGACGCGCTGGCTGCCGAATGCCTTGGCCAGCCGGACCGCGGCAAAATGCCCGGCATGGGTGTGTATGAGATCGATGGCGGCGGCGGCTTCATCGTGGGATTTTAAGGCTCGTGCAATGGGGAACATGAACGGCAATATCTGCCTGTCGCCTCCTGCCTGGGCAATCAAATGCGCGGCCCGGAACAATTCCAGTGTTGTGACGCTTTTCTTTGCTGCCGGGGTCGCATTGCCAGTGCTTATGTTCAGTGGTTTCTTGCCGTGACCCAGTTTTCCCAACGCCAATTGTCCGTAAAACAGGGTCGGAGAAGCTGCCGCCATGCGATAGGCTTCTTCGGCACGGGCGCTTTCTCCTTTTGCCGCGCGGGCGCGGCCAAGCCAGTACCATCCACGCGACCCATCGGTGCGGGTCGTGGCAGCTTCGGTGATGCGCTTGAAATGTACGGCTGCCTTGCCCGGGTTGGACAGCTTGCGCAGTGCATACCAGCCGGCCAGAAATTCACCCTCGATGAATTGCTTGCCCGAGGTGAAGCCGTGGGCCGCCATCATCTTGTAGATACCCGGCCAGTATTTCTTGTACCGGGGGCCAGCCATGTTGCGGGCGGCAAGGCGCTTTTCAATGAACCACTGGGGTGGATCAATCTGCGCAGCGTGCGATACCGGTGCGGTTTTTAAAATCCTGAATGCCTGGGCATGCCGATTCTTGCGCCGCATCCATCGGGCATAGGCATACACCATGGGTGGATGGTTGCGAAACTTGGCGGGTTGCTTCTTGTAATGTGCCGGACCTGTTTTCTTGCGCCGGATCAGAGCCTGTGCAGCCCTGGCTGCGCGAGCATGTTCCCTGGAAACATAGCCGGCGGCCTGAATTGCGGCGTTGGTTTCCTGTGCCATGACCAGCGCCCACATGCGGGCCTTGTGGTCGTTCTTGTTCAACAAGTGGAGGAAATCAGCGACGATCTGTTTAACCAGGTGGGGTGGCAGTTTCGGGTTCAGCCACGCCTCGCGAATTGATTTTGTTGCCGTGGCCTTGTCGCCGCGAGCCAGCGCCAGACGAGCATAGGCGACATGGCCGTGGGATGAAATGGGGGTGTAGCGTTTGAAGTGGCGTTCGACCAATTCAATGGGAGTGGTTGTCCTGGCCAGAATGGCTTGTGCCATCCGGGTCAGTGGTTTTGTGGCCGGCCATTCCGGATTGAGTGCCACAAAATTCATGATCCGGTCCGCTCCGGCATCGGTCGGGTTCTTTCGAATGTAGAGCCATTCCATTGCTTTCAGCGTCGCCCGGTCCTGCGACATGGTGGCCAGTTCGAATGCCTGCTGCCAGTCTTTTTCCAGGGCAGCCTTGAACGCCTTCACGGAAACGGACTGATTGCGGGGTTGTGAGCGGAAATTGCCGCCGGTCACAAGCTGTTCAATTGAAGTGGGTTCAGACGCATTTGACTCGCGTGCGGCTGCAGGTCCAGCCAGACCGCCGGCAATTGCGAAACCCAGAACACCGGTGAGCATTACTCGCCGGAGCGTCGAAACTCCAAAAGACTTGAAAATCATGCCGTCCTCGCGCCGATCTGAAACCGTGAACAGATACCTTGATTCTGTTGCTTGCCGGGGTGAATTCTGATCAGTCCCGGCAGAAACTTCATTTCTGACTGCTCTCAAGGAGTTAGAGCCAGTTGCGGTCGCCAGCCTGCATACGCTTGTTACAATCATCAGTCATCCCGCTTTTGGGGTATGCATGCTTACTTTGCGGCACAAACGACTACCCGCAGATTGCGGCTGCCATGTGGCCGATTATTTGCAGTTGCAGCGGTTTGAACCTTTCGGTTGCCGCGCTGCGATAGCAGGTCTATGGTGCCGCGCTCACGTCAGGGTATCGAAGAGGTTTCGATGTGTTTGCACACGGACCGCTTACACTGCTTAACGCACTCTGGTTTACGAATTGTTGAGGTTTCGAAATGGACGCACGCTTTCACGGCTCTTTTCCAGCGCTGATTACACCGTTCAAGGACGGCAAGGTGGATGAAGCCGCATTTCGTAAACTCATCGAGTGGCATATTGCGGAAGGAACCCACGGAATTGTTCCTGTTGGGACAACCGGGGAATCGCCGACGCTGAGCCACGACGAACACAAACGCGTGGTCGAGATTGCCGTGGAAACATCGGCCGGCCGTATCCCGGTGATTGCCGGTGCCGGTTCGAACTCTACCGCCGAGGCGGTTGATTTTGCCGTTCACGCGCAGGAGGCCGGTGCCGATGCTGCGCTTTCCGTTGTGCCGTATTACAACAAGCCTACCCAGGAAGGCCTGTATGAGCATTTTGCTGCGGTGGCCAGGGCTGTGCCGTCCCTGCCTTTATTTGTCTATAATGTGCCGGGCCGTACTATCGCGGAGATTTCAGTCGATACTCTGGCGCGGCTTGCACGGGATTTTTCCAACGTGGTCGGCACCAAGGATGCAACGGCGGATCTTGCGCGGCCTTCACTGCAACGGCTCGCATCGGGTGAAAAATTCATCCAGTTGTCTGGTGAAGACGGAACCGCACTGGCATTCAATGCCCACGGCGGCACAGGTTGCATTTCGGTGACCGCGAATGTTGCTCCCAGATTGTGCGCGGAATTTCAGGAAGCGACCCTTGCCGGGGATTACGCCAAGGCGCTGACCATTCAGGACCGCCTGATGCCGCTGCATTCCGCGCTGTTTTGCGAAACCAGCCCTTCGCCGGTAAAATACGCGGTGAGCCTGCTGGGCCATGCACTTGAAGATGCCCGCCTGCCGATTCTGCCCGCAACCGAAGGTGCGCGTCAGCAGGTAAAGGCGGCAATGGTTCATGCAGGACTGCTGAATTGATCGGCTTTTGAGTTCCTGAGCTAGTGGGTGCCAGAACATGTCTTCCAGAAGTGGTGGCGCGAAACGGCGGACCGGCAACCCGGTCATAGCTGACAACCGCCGTGCCAGGTATGATTACGAGATCATGGACAATCTTGAGGTCGGTGTCATGTTGACGGGTACCGAGGTCAAGTCGTTGCGCGATTCAAAAGCGACCATTGCCGAAAGCTATGTGCAGGTTAAGAACGGTGAGCTGTGGTGGATCAATGCGTATATTCCGGAATACAATCAGGGGAACCGGTTCAATCACGAACCACGCCGCATTCGAAAGCTGCTGGCCCATGCGCGTGAGATAGCCCGGCTCGGGCAAGCGACGGACCGGGAAGGGCTGACCATCATTCCGTTGAAAATCTATTTCAATGAGCGTGGCCGGGTGAAACTGGAAATCGCGCTTGGCAAAGGCAAGAAGGTTCATGACAAGCGACAAGCAGAAAAGAAGCGTGACTGGCAGCGTGACAAAGCCCGGTTGATGCGCGAAAGAGGTTAGGGCACCGGCTGATCTGCAAAGTCAAAATGGCGTTGAAATTCCAACCAACGCCACGCCGCGCTGTCCCTGTATCACGGAGTATTTACATGATTGCTGAAAAAGCGGGTCTTCTGGACCAGGTGAGGGAGCGGTTTGCTCATGTGGACAGCTGCCCGTTTCAGGGGCCACGGGTGTTCTTTGAAAATGCCGGCGGGGCGCTGACGCTAAAGTCGGTGGTCGAGACGTCAGCAAAATTTGCTGCGATTCCGGATAATCAGGGCCGCGACAACCCGGCATCACATCAACTGGTTGACATCATAAACACTTCAAGGGCCAAGATGCGGACGCTGTTCAATGCAGCGGACGGTCAATTTTTCGTCGGTGAAAGCGGTACCGAGCTGTTGTTTCGCCTGATCAGGACAGCGATCGTTGGCGTAGACAAGGGGGGTGTTGTTGTCGGTTCCACGCTGGAACATCCAGCCTCTCGCAGTGCCGCATCCCGGTGGGCAGAAGTAACCGGTAAACCTTATGTGGCAGTAGCCCACAACAACTCTACCGGGACAGTGACGGTGCAGGACTATGCCCGCCATGTTACGCCCGATGTAAGGGTTGCCACGATCTTGCATACTTCTCCAGTTACAGGCATGGCAGTGGATGTTGCGGCTGTTTCTGCCGCCATTCGCAAGGTAGCACCCGACTGTTTCATCATCGTCGATGGCATTCAGCACGCCAGTCACGGGCACATTGATATCGAGGCATGCAATGTCGATGGTTATGTGGTGTCGCCCTACAAGGTTTTTTCGCGCCATGGCTATGGCGTCGGGTGGGCATCGGACCGCCTCACTGCCTTGCCGCGGGAAGGCTTGATTGATGGGCCAGCCGAGAACTGGGAACTGGGTACACGAGACACCGGGGCCTACGCAACATTCAGCGATGTAGTCGACTATTTTGACTGGCTGGGCGGACAGTTCACCGACAGTGATGACCCGCGATTGCGCATTGAAGCCGCTGCCCGCGCTATCCATGATCATGAAAAATCCCTGACTGATGCCATGCTGCACGGTGTCGGCAACCTGAAGGGATTGGCTGAAATGCCGGGTGTGTCCATTCTCGGTGGAGTGGATAATCCGGCGCGCGAAGGGCTGGTGTCATTGACTGTTGACGGCATCGACGCGATTGACCTGGTTGCCGCGCTGAATGAACAGGGCATTCGTACCCACGTCAGAAAGGCGGACCATTATTCCGGAAACATTCTCACACCCTTGGGACTGCCTTCCTGTGTTCGGGTATCACTGTGCCACTACAATAGCGAGGCGGAGGTCTCACAATTTCTTGCCGCCATGGAGGAAATTGTGGAAGCTCAGACGTAGAGGCACGATTTGCACTCGCGGCATGGACATTGCAACCTCGTAACAAGTCCATTTCTTCTCATGGCTGCGACTGCTGACAGGTTTCTCTCCTGTGGTGGAACTGAAGAATTATCGCGCTACTGCTGTTGGAGGTGGAACCAAATGATATTTCGGTGTTAGTTTCACTCCTGAAGCCACATTCGAAAATCCAGGCGAGGGTAGTGAATATGGAGGGAGGGTTTGCGGCAGAGCAGGATGTGGCCGTCTCTGCAAAATCAACCGAGACCCCAATAGACACGACGGTCTATTTTGACATTACCGACCTTTTGACATTCCTAAAAAAATCTCCCGTGGTGTCGGGTATTCAAAGGGTTCAGGTTGAAGCCGTCCTGGCATTACAGGACGAAAATGAGGCCACCAATACATGCAAGTGCGTGTTATTCGGACCGGATTTCGTATGGCGCAGTGTGCCGATCAAGGCTTTCTGCCGCCTGTTTGCGATGACTGATCTGCCCGACGCCAAATGGCAGGCAAAACTTTCCAGTTTCTCGAAAGTGATCATGAGCGTCGAGCCACTGGAGTTTGCGCCGGGTGATACGTTGTATTTTCTGGGCGCCAGTTGGGGAATACCGGGGTTGTTTGAATCGCTGCGCCACGAGCGGTGCGAAGGTGTGCGATGCATTTTTTACCTGCATGACATAATCCCTGTGAAATTCCCCGAGTATTTCACACCGCAGATAGAAACAGAGTTCTCGTACTGGGTCTTCAATGTGTCGAACCTTGCAGCGGCAGTAATTTGCAACTCGCAGGCGACCCGGAGTGACTTTCTGGCAATCACGGGCTTTGAGGGACCAACACGCGTGGTCAATCTGAACATCAAGCCGAACTTTGCTTCCATTGAGACCTGGCCCGGTCAGAACGATGCACTGGCAGAACACGGGCTGTCGCCGCATGGCTATGCTCTGATGGTCGGAACCCTTGAGCCGCGGAAAAACCACATCGCAATCGCCAACGTCTGGGTTGATCTCATGCGGCGGTTCGGCGGGCAGTGCCCCAAGCTGGTGATTGCCGGGCGAATTGGATGGAGTGCGGACGGTATTTGCCAGCATATCGATTTGATGAACCGCTCAAATGGTATTCTGCATCTTGACGGTTTAAGGGATTTTGAACTGGCGCAGCTCTACCGACAGTGCTGTTTCACGGTTTACGCCAGCCGGTACGAAGGCTGGGGACT
>JAHEFB010000059.1 GCA_024640405.1 Alphaproteobacteria bacterium
TTCTTCCGGACTTGAGCGAAATGATGGCTTCCGCCGTCACCGCAGTGGACACCCTGTTCACAAGAGCACGCGCCAACATGATCGAGCGTGTCGCAACAGACGGGCGTGTGTCTTCTGCTGCAGTTGAGCTTGAGCAACACGCCGTTCACGGGTTGGCCTGGCTGGCGACCTATGCCGAGACACTGCGAAACATGATGAACTGGCACGATGCGCTTGAAGGTGAACAACGCCTCACCGAAATCGAGCAGCTTATTGCCCAGACCGTTTTCGGCGAGTATCTCAACCACATCTCCGGCGGCATCCCGATGAACGGGCAGGAATTCATCCGTCTGCACGAACTGGGCATTCCGGCAAGCGCATCTGCAAAACTGCACGACGGCGCCTGCGGCGAGCTGCTGCATTCCGGCTCGACGCCGGCTGGTCGCGCACGGCTGGTCGAACTGATGATCGACAGCCGTGCCAATCTCACCACCGGTGATTGCGGTCTCGATGGCATGCTCGACGAGATGCGGTCGCAAATGAACCGCTTCATTCAGGAACATGTCGCACCCCACGCCCATGACTGGCATTGCAACAATGAGTATGTGCCGCTGGAGATCATCGGCAAACTCGCCGAGCTGGGTGTGTTTGCGCTCACATTGCCGGAAGAATATGGCGGCATGGGTCTGGGCAAGGAGTCCATGTGTGTGGTTTCCGAAGAACTGTCGCGCGGATGGATTGCCATTGGCTCGCTGGGCACCCGGCCCGAGATCGCTGCTGAACTGATAATTGCCGGCGGCACGCAGGCCCAGAAGGAAAAGTGGTTGCCCGCCATTGCTTCCGGCGAGATTCTGCCGACGGCTGTGTTTACCGAACCCAACACCGGCTCGGACCTGGCGTCTTTGCGAACACGCGCCATCCGGGATGGCGATGTCTACAAGGTTACAGGCAACAAGACCTGGATCACTCACCCGGTACGTGCAGACGTCATGACACTCCTGGTGCGCACCAATCCGGATGAGCCCGGTTACAAGGGCCTGTCCATGCTGCTGGCTGAAAAACCCCGTGGCGACGACGCCGAACCGTTCCCCGCCGAAGGAATGTCCGGCGGCGAAATTGAAGTCCTCGGCTATCGGGGCATGAAAGAGTATGAGATCCGGTTTGAGGATTTTGAGGTCAAGGCGGAAAACCTTCTGGGTGGTGAGGAAGGCCAGGGCTTCAAGCAACTGATGCAGACATTTGAATCAGCCCGCATCCAGACCGCTGCGCGCGCCATCGGCGTTGCCCAGAACGCGCTCGACCTGGGCCTGCAATACGCAACCGACCGCATACAGTTTGCCAAACCCATCGTGTCGTTTCCGCGCATTGGCGACAAGCTGGCTATCATGGCCGCCGAAATCATGGCCGCACGCCAATTGTGTTATTTCTCCGCCCGCGAAAAGGACGCCGACCGGCGCTGCGACGTGGAAGCCGGCATGGCGAAATTGCTGGGCGCACGGGTTGCGTGGACCTGCGCGGACAACGCGCTGCAGATTCACGGCGGCAACGGTTTTGCGCTGGAGTACCAGATCAGCCGGGTCCTGTGTGATGCCCGCATTCTCAACATTTTTGAGGGCGCCGGTGAAATCCAGGCACAGGTCATAGCCCGCCGCCTGCTGGAACAGGGTAATTGATCCGACATGACGGCACGATCAATCCTTATAACCGGATGTTCTTCCGGCATTGGCTACACCTGCGCCATTGGCATGCAGCAACGCGGCTGGCGTGTCATTGCCACAGCCCGAAAACCCGAAGACATCGAAATGCTAGAGGCCAACGGTCTCGAAGCGGTGCAGCTTGATTACTCGGACCCGGCGTCTATCGCAGCCTGCGCTGAAAAGGTGCTGCGACTCACGGATAACAAACTTGGCGTACTGTTCAACAATGGTGCCTTTGGCCAGCCCGGCCTCGTCGAAGATCTCACAGTGGATGTGCTGCGCAACCAGTTTGAGGCGAATTTTTTCGGTTGGCACGATCTGACTGTCCGATTGCTCCCGGCCATGCATGAAAATGGTTCAGGCCGGATCGTACAGTGTTCTTCGGTGCTTGGAATTATGGCAGCACCCTATCGCGGTGCCTACAATGCCTCCAAGTTCGCGCTCGAAGGTCTGACCGACACACTGAGACTGGAGTTGCATGGTTCCGGCATCAGGGTCAGCGCCATTCTGCCCGGTCCAATCCGGTCGAGATTCACCTTTCACGCCCTGAACGCATTGCGAAACAACATAGACATAACCGGCTCTCGCAATCATGCGCTCTACCCGAAACGAATTGCGGAACTGGAAGCCATTTCAGACTCGAAACCGGCGCCGCCGGAAAGCCCCGACGAGGCCAAACGAAACAGCGGCAACAGCATCGTGCCGCAATACCGGCTGGGTCCTGAAGCCGTTCTGTATTGCCTGATACATGCGACGGAAAGCGCCAACCCCAAACCGCATTATCATGTTACTTACACCACCAGGATGGCCGCATTGGCGCGTCGTCTGCTACCTGACCGCTGGCAGGAGAAGCTGGCCCTCAGGTCGTCGTAACAACGAAGGAACCAGTTAGTGACCCTTCAATCTGGCGCTCCGGAAACCAACACTGAAAGTCCGGGAAACAGCCCGAGAGGCACTATGTCATTTGTCGATTATCTTGTCCCGATTGCCGTCATTGCCGTCGCCATTGTCCTGATCTTCGGCCTGATCAATATGATGCGGGGTGGTGACAGCAACACATCGCAGAAACTGATGCGCGCGCGCGTCGTTCTGCAGTTCGTAGCCGTCATCGTCATAATGGGTGTGATTTACGTTACCGGCAGGTAGGCCTAACGCGGCGCCATGCGCAGTGCCCCGTCGAGCCTGATACATTCGCCGTTCAGCATATCGTTATCTACAATTGCCAGCGCCAGTTTTGCATACTCGGACGGATCACCCAGCCGCGCCGGAAACGGTACATTTGCGGCAAGTGCGGCACGAACATCATCCGGCAATCCCGCCACCATGGGTGTGTGAAACAGCCCCGGCATGATGGTGCAGCACCTGACCCCATCGCGCATCAGATCCCGGGCGACAGGCAGCGTCAGTCCAATTACACCACCCTTGGAGGCCGCGTAGGCAACCTGTCCGATCTGGCCGTCTGTCCCGGCGATCGAAGCCGTGTTGACAATCACTCCCCGGCCGCCGTCATCTGTCACCGGTTCGCTGGCAATCATGCCTGCCGCGCACTTGGAGATCATGTTGAAGGTCCCCACCAGGTTTACGGCGATGGTCTTCTGAAAACTCGCCAGGGCATGAAACCGCGCCTCACCGGTCTTTTTGTCGATGCCCGCAGTTTTCTCCCCAATTGCAATACCGGCGCAGTTGACCAGTACTCTTTCCTGACCGTGTGCTGTGCGGGCTGTTTCAAGGCCTGACGCAACACTGCCATCAGACGTCACGTCGGCATTTACAAAAATGCCCGAAATTTCCGAAGCAATCCGTTCGCCACGCTCTGTGTTCATGTCAAATATCGCAACTCTGGCGCCCGCAGACGCCAGTGCCCGCGCCGTCGCCTCGCCGAGGCCGGATGCCCCACCCGTTACAACAGCAGCCATTCCGTCGACAATGTTCATTCCATATCCTTCCCGAAATTCTCAGGCTTAACCCCGCCGGAAGCCTCCATCTTGTAACTGAACCTGACAGTTTCCATATGCAACTCAGTACACAGTTTCAACTCCGGGGGAAGAAATCATGACCGGCCGGCAGCAATATCCTGATCTCGATGGTGATGATATCACCATGCCGGGCACTGTTGACCGCAACGAGGAAACCGTTCGCAAAGGCTTCTGGTCCAAGCTGAAGCAAAATCTTGCGCGGGTGCCGCTGGCCGATCAGGTCGTGGCGGCCTACTATGCTGCATTCGATCCCGCCACACCATTTCGTACAAAAGCCATGCTGCTGGCAGCACTGGCCTATTTCATCATGCCGTTCGACGTAGTCCCGGATTTTATCCTTGGTTTCGGGTTTACTGATGACATGACGGTTCTGCTCACCGCATTCGGCCTGATCCGCACCCATGTGACGGATGAGCATCGTGAACGGGCAAGGCAGACCGTGGAAGAACTGCGCGCCGAGGCGAAAAACACCGAATAGTCCGGTTGCGCACGTTTGATCGAGCAATTTCGAAACCTTCCTGCTGTCTTCGTCACTTCCGTGAAAACGGGAATCCAATACACGCCTGCTACACTCGCCCCTCCCGGCAATGGATCCCCGCCTTCGCGAGGATGACTTGGTTTGCAGGATCGAAACTATCAGGAACTGGCCCTCAGTCCTGATGGGTCCGCAGTTTCTGCGGATCGTAGATCGGCATCGCCACAACTGTAGCGGTGGTGGAAATATCGCCGCCGGCAACGGCCAGCTTCGTGCCCGGATTCGCCGCTTCCGGCGAGACGTGGGCCAGCGCCAGTGACTTGTTTAGCCGGTGCGAAAAACACGGGCTGTTCACGACGCCGACGGGCGCACCGTTCAGCGACAGCACCTCTGCGCCATTGACCATGTCATCATGGTCAATCATCAGGCAGACATTGTTGATTTTTTCGCTGCCTCTGGCAGCCGCCAACGCTTCGCAACCCCGATAACCGGCCTTTGATTTGCTGACGCTGAAGCCGAGGCGAACCTCATAAGGCGTATGCTCGGTGGTCATGTCATATCCGTAGAACAACAGCCCTGCCTCGATGCGCACCTTGTCGAGCGCTGTGAATGAACAGGCCACGACACCTGCTGCAGCAAGTTTGTCCCATATATCGCCGACGACGCCAGCATCGGCAAAAATCTCATAACCCCTCTCGCCGGAGTACCCGGTACGCGAAATGCGGCACGGATGACCAAACAGTTTGGTAGCCGTGTGCTGGAAATATTTCATTCCGGCCAGGTCCGCGTCGCAATGGGGATTCAGCATCTCCAGCGATTTCGACCCCTGAACCGACACATCGTGCAACTCGTCGTCAAGTTGCACGCTCACCGATTTGCCGGTGGCCGAGGCTTCAAGCAGAGCCATCGTGTCACCCGACCCATGCACGATCATCCACTCGTCATTGCCGTTGTTGTAGACTATGGCATCGTCCGCCATGGTGCCCTGATCGGTAAGGACACACAGATAGGCAGCATCGCCGGCCGCTATTCGACCCATGTCCCGCGTCGTGAGGTGATCAAGCACCGTTGCGGCATCGGCGCCGGAAACAATGACCTTTTTCAGCGGAGACATGTCGAACATGCCTGCGCCCTCGCGAACCGCGTCATGCTCGCCCCTTGCATCTGTGTCGTAGGTCCACGCGGTTCCCATGCCGTTCCAGTCTTCCAGGCCCGAACCGAGCGCGGTGTGGCGTGAGGCAAGGGCGGATGTCCGGCTGAGTTCTTCGGTCATGGCTGTTTCCTGTTTGGGCCTAACTTACCCGGCAATCTCCGTGTGACTTGCGTATAATCAGGCTGCACCGGGAGTATGGCACGCGTTGTGTGAATGACACGAATTTGCACTTTCTATCGGGAAACGGCATCTGAAAACCAAATAGTTTTGCACTGCGCGGCTAACGGAATTATACGATCACCATGAGGTTCCGGCATTTCGATAATTTGCGTGTGTTCAATATTGTGGCACGCCATGGCAGCTTCGCATCGGCGGCGGACGAACTTCATCTGACCAAGGGCGCTGTAAGCCATCAGGTACGCCAGCTAGAGGCGGAACTGGGTTTCACACTCTTTGATCGCCTGCCACGCGGCATATCACTCACTTCCAAAGGCCGCGAGTTGCTTGCCACTGCCAACTCTGCGTTCGCGCATCTGGAGCAGAAAATTTCCGAACTCCGGCAGCAACACACCCGGGTTTTGACAATCGGTGTGACGACCTACTTCGCTTCTCGCTGGCTGTCACCACGGTTGATGGAATTTATGCGCACTCACCCCGACATCCGATTACGGATTCAGCCGATGATCAAACTCGAGAACCTCAAGCGCGAAGGTATTGATCTGGCGATCCGCTGGGGTAACGGCGACTGGCATGATGTCAGCATCGAAAAATTGTTCGTCTGCCCGGCCTGGCCATGCGGAGATAAACACGCATTAAAGAAGGTGCAGGAACTGGGGCTGGAGGCCGCCTTTGAAAGGTTCACCTTGCTGCGCGACCGGGAGGACAGCAATGCCTGGTCACACTGGTTCAAGGTAGCCGGCCTAAACTATATGGGCCGCTCCGACACGCTGATCATCCCCGATCCCAATGTCCGGGTGCAGGCGGTCATTGATGGCCAGGGCATCGCGCTCAATGACGGCCTTGTAGAGGCAGAATTGCAGGCAGGCAGGCTTTACCGGTTGTCTGATGCTCAATTGTCCGACTATGGCTATCATCTGGCCTACACGGCTGATGCCTTGCAAAACCCCGACGTTGAAGCCTTTGCAAGCTGGCTGAAACAGGTAGCTTCAGCCTGAATGCTCACAGACGTCCAGACTTCAGAAATCTGCTTTCAGCTTCGTGTCACCATTTTCCAGGTGGAGTGAAACGGCGGCGAATTCGGTATGGTCTTGATTGAACGGAACATGGCCGGAGGTATCAATGCCCTTTGAAACAACCGCAACCTGCCTGTGCGGCGAAGCCCGGTTGTCATGTGGAACTCCTGTTGGAACAGGAAGCTATTGTCACTGCATAGACTGTCGAAAATCAACCGGTGGTGCTTTCAGTGTCGCCGTTCCATTTCAGGCTGACGGTTTTCGCGTCCTCAGGGGCAGAATCGGATCGTTCACCAAACACGCCGACAGAGGTAACAAGCTGACACGCCACTTCTGCCTTGATTGCGGTTCTCCGCTTTTCGGCACATCCCCGGAGCACCCGGGGTGGGTTTACGTCAAGACTGGAGTTCTCGATGATCAATCGCTTGTTCGGCCCATACATCAAAGCTGGTGCCGGTCAAAAGTCGATTGGTCACATATTGGAAAGACCCTTCCATTGCATCTCAAAGGCAGGCCCTGAGCAACGACAACCTTGTCTGCCAATTCCATGTTCTGCACTGACTGATCCGCCAGACTGCCCGGTTGCTTCATTGATTGCCATCCGCACAGCTGATTTCCAGCCGGCATCACCAACAGTACTTCTCGGGGGCCCCCAGAAATGCTCAACAACTGCAGACCGTGACAGGGCAAAACCAGCCAGCCTGTAATACCAACGGAAGCAATTATTGAGTCATTTGACCGATTTTTCGCGTTTGCCGGCTAGGCATGCTTCACGCCGTGGTCTATCCGACCACAAGTGGAGCATAACGCAGCTGGCGGGAAAAAGCGGTTGGGTCTACGGAGTTACGATCACCTTGCCGCGCACCTCGCGCCGCGCAATTGCCATCAAGGCATCTCCGGTCTCCTCAAGCGGGTAAATCTGGTGGATGTGCGGCTTGATATCGCCGGTCATCACCCAGTCGACAAGCTGCGCCATATTGGCCCTGTGCAACCCGGGTTCGCGTACCAGATGATTTCCCCAGAACACGCCGACAATCTGGGCTCCCTTCAACAAGGCCAGGTTTAGCGGGATTCTGGGAATTTCCCCGCCTGCGAAACCCACCACCAGAAACCTGCCCTTCCAGCCGATGGCACGAAATGCCGGTTCCGCCAAATCCGCACCGACTGGGTCGTAGATTACATCGACACCGTTGCCGCCGGTCAGCTCTTTCAGCCGGCTCTTGATGTCATCGACGGCATAATTCACTGTCTCGTCCGCGCCCAGCGAACGACAGAATTCAAGCTTGTCATCGGACGAAGCGCAGGCGATTACCCTGGCGCCCATGGCCTTGCCGATTTCAACTGCCGCCTGGCCTACACCGCCAGACGCACCGAGCACCGCAAGGCTCTCGCCGGGTTGTATGTCAGCCCTGTCCTTCAGCGCATGCAGTGACGTGCCATAGGTTACGATCAGCCCGGCGGCAGTGGCAAAATCCAGCCCGTCGGGCATTGCAATGACTGCGTCCTGCGAGATTGCAATTTCAGCCCGCGCACCACCCCACATGGTATAGGCCATAACCCTGTCGCCAATTTTAAACCTCTCCACTCCGCCGCCGAGCGACAACACCTCGCCGGCGATTTCTGCACCGGGAGAAAACGGCAGATCCGGCTTGAACTGATACTTGTTGTTGATAATAAGGGTATCAAAGAAATTCAGGCCTGCCGCCTTGACTGCGATGACTACCTCTCCAGGCCCTGCCACCGGACTTTGAATGTCGGCCACCTGAAGTATTTCAGGGCCGCCGAACTGGGTACACAAAACAGCTTTCATGAGGTATCTCTTGTTGTCCATCGGCCGGGTCGGCGAGAGTTGCTGTTAGCCGTTCACGCAGATGCTGTCAAATTGCGGTCAATTTTACCAAGCAGTTGTGAAGTCATTCGCTCTCAACTCTGGAAATTTTCGGAGATTGCATCTAGATTACGATGAGTTGTACGCAGTCCAAAAAGCTGCGAAGACGGACGACGAGGCATTTCGAATTCATGAAGGTTAAAATGTTGCAAAGCAGATTTCTGAAAAACTCCGCCTTGCTGGCGGTATCCGGTGCCATGTTTGGCTTTACGCTGAACCCGGCTCTTGCTGAAGACCCAAAATTCATTGAGGAATACAACGACTGGTCTGCTTACACGTACAAGGCCGGCGGCGGCAATGTTTGTTATGTCGTTTCTCAACCGAAAGACTCTGAACCGAAGAACGTGCGTCGCGACAAGGTCTTCTTTCTGGTGCAACACAGGCCGAAAGACAAGGTGAAGTCCGAGGTCACAACGATTATCGGCTACAAGTTCAAATCCGGCAGCATGGCCAAGGTCGAGATTGACGGCAATGAGTCAGTATTATTCACCAATGGCGATGGTGCCTGGGCTGAATCCGGTTCTGCCGATCGAAAGATTGTAGCCGCCATGAAGGCTGGCAAGTCCATGGTGGTAACCGGGATTTCTTCTCGCGGCACCACGACAACAGATCGCTATTCGCTGTCCGGCATTACTGCGGCAATGAACAAGATAGACAGCATCTGCAAGTAAGCTGACTGGCATAAATTCGCTTTATTGATTGTGTTGGCACGAGCCTGGAACCCACCGCAGGGTCTCGCGTGGCCGCACGGTATGTGGTATGGACCCGCGCCATGAGTATATCACTGGACATAGATCATCGTGCGACCAATTCCGCAACGGCACCGGATTGTGCAACGCTGCGCGGAGCACGCAGGTCACTGGTCGGTTTGACTCAACAAGGCCTGCTGGACGCGCTGGCAGGAACCGCAATCCCCGAGAAACAGCGGCGCATGCGGATGTCACAATTGTGGAACTGGTTATATGTCCGCGGTGCCTGCGAGTTTTCGGACATGACCAGCATCTCCAAACAATTGCGCAATGATCTTGCATCCCAGTTCGACATATCCCGGCTGGAGATGGTCACCGAGCAGATATCCAGTGACGGAACCCGAAAATGGCTGCTGCGTCTGCCCGCTGACGAACTTGGCCGCCGTCACGAGATAGAAACCGTATACATACCGGAAGAAGATCGCGGCACCTTGTGTATTTCCAGCCAGGTTGGCTGCACACTGACTTGCACGTTTTGCCACACCGGGACCCAGACCCTGGTCAGGAATCTGACAGCAGGAGAAATTGCGGGCCAGATCCTGATTGCCCGCGACCGCCTTGGTGAATGGCCTCACATGATCGAGGCGGCCGGCAACGTACCGGCAAACGGCCGCTTCATCACCAATGTCGTCCTCATGGGCATGGGTGAACCCCTGTTCAATTTCGACAATGTACGTGACGCCGTTGACGTGATCTCCAACGGTGATGGTTTGTCGGTTTCAAAGCGCCGGATCACCCTGTCTACTTCAGGTGTCGTGCCGGAAATTGTCCGCGCCGGCAACGAGATCGGAGCCATGCTTGCCATTTCCCTGCATGGCACGACAGATCAGATTCGCAACCAGCTGGTTCCACTCAACAGGAAGTATCCGATCGACCAGTTGCTTGACGCCTGCCGCAATTATCCCGGCCTGTCCAACGCCAGGCGCATCACTTTTGAGTATGTGATGATCAAGGGAGTCAATGACACCGCAGAAGATGCCCGTCGGCTGGTACAGTTGCTGAAAGGCATTCCGGCCAAGGTCAATCTGATACCCTTCAATCCGTGGCCGGGCACTGATTTTGAGTGTTCCGACTGGGAGCAGATAGAAGTGTTTGCCCGCATTGTACTCAAGGCCGGTTACGCCAGCCCTGTACGTACACCGCGCGGACGCGATATTCTTGCAGCCTGCGGTCAGCTAAAATCAGCATCACAGCGACTGAAGAAGTCAGAGCGCGGCGCACTTCAGCCGGCTGCGGGCTAAACCTCTCACGCTTGAATTCAACGTCGCCTGAGAATCCACTCGATCGCATGTTCCAGTCTGTCGTCACCCCAGAATAATTCACCATCCGGGGTAATAAACGACGGCGCTCCGAAAATGCTCTTCCGTTCAGCTTCCGTTCCACGCTCTACAAGGGCTTTTTTGGTTTTCGCCGTAACCGCCCGCTTCATCCAGCCTGCGGGATTATCCACCAGACCTTCCAGGGAGCTGATAACAGCCTTCATGCCGGAAATATCCTGCCCCAGTCCAAACTCCTTGTGAAAAATCCGTTTGCAGAAGGCCGGCAACCAGTCTTCATCGCACCCGGCCATTGCAACTCTCGTGGCAAGCAAGGTGTGTTGCGGGAACTCGTCCGGTCGATTGAAGCAGACATCGTAACGCTTGCTGAGCCGTTCGATGTCACGCCACATATACTTTCCCTTTAGCGGATACAGGTTGAAGGGTGAAGTTTGCCAGCCTTGTTTCTTGAAAACCGGGCCGAGAAGAAACGGCATCCACCGCACATTGATTCCGGCCGAGCTCATCCAGTCATCAAGCCGCCCGGCTGACAAATAGGCATATGGACTGGCAAAATCGAACCAGAATTCCAGTTCAAAGTCAGTCATGGTCTTGCACCTCAATAAGAACAATGCGGGTTCGAATGAACAGATGAAGTTGCTCTATTGCCAAATAGGGCGGTCAGGCTCTTGATTCAATCGGCCAAAAAAGCCTGATCCTGAAGCAGGACATCAAAAGGCAAAGGCAGCCTGTTCAGAGGCTGCCTTCCCGATGTCTTCAACCGGTCACTGGACCCGACGGCCTGTCAATCAGCTGACGATTACCTTGGCACCGATCTTCACGCGATTGTGCAAGTCAATAACCTCCTTGTTGAGCATGCGGATACAGCCGGATGACTGGGCGGTTCCAATGCTTGCCGGAGCGTTGGTGCCATGTATGCGATACAGGGTATCCCTGCCGCCTTCGAACAGATACAGGGCACGCGCGCCGAGCGGGTTATTCGGTCCGCCTTCCATGCGGGCCGGCAGAGTACGGCCGTACTTCTTTTTCTCGCGTTCGATCATTTCTTTCGGCGGATGCCAGGCCGGCCATTCAGCCTTGCGGGCAATCCTGGCTTTGCCTGACCAGGTGAAGCCGCGACGGCCAACTCCAACGCCATACTCGATAGCCTTGTTGTCGGCGAGCACGAAGTACAACCTGCGCTTGCGCGTGCTTATTATGATGGTGCCAGGTTTTTCCCTGGTCTTGTAGCTGATGATCTGTTTGCCCTGGTATCTTGATCGGCTGAAAAGACTTCCGCCCGATCTGCTCCGTCCGGCATTATTGTTGAAATTGAACGTACGGCTCTCAGCAAGCGCAGCGGATGAAGTTGCGGCCAAAGCGGCCAGACTTGATAGAAATGCTCGGCGATCCATTTTCATGATCTCCTGTTTGTATGTTCTGGTGAACAACTGATTCGATTGGAAACACCCTACAATCTGCGGATGTTGTTTCAAAGGGACAGATGGCTGTTTTCAAAGCAAAAAACGGCTGAGAACTGCCAATCGCCTGAGCACATTTGTAGGGGTCGGTTGAGATGCCAGGTCCGGTCCCGTTCGACGGGACAAAAATGGCAGTGGCGCAACACTTAAAGCCTTCAGGCCCGCCCAGTCGGCGCTGGCGGTCCAGGTTATCCCGGGGCGCGCAGCCACGGCGTCGTCTTCCTCGACACGTGCGCTGAGGCAAATGTCTTTGCATGTTGAGTTCCGCTTTTCGGAAACGGCCCCTTCGTCAGCCGCAACAACCGATATATCGGATGCCTGGACCGGCACAGTCAAAAGACCCAGGCACGGCTTCGCAATCACTGCAATAAGCAGCACAGCAACCAGCATGCGTGACAAAAGGCCTCGATACATGTGAGAAAAACTCCACAACTTTTCGTGGCGTAATATCCGCGAATTCGCCCGGCAAATCAACCTGTCCGCGTTCACCAGAACGTGAACATGCCTGCCCTCCGGCATCATCTTTCATGGCGGTTGGATTCTTTTCCGCCATTCCCGTGCAAGCAGGGAATGGCGGGAATATCGATTTTGTCACAGGCGCCTACCTGCGGTTCTGCCTGTTCTCAATCAGATCGTCCACAACAGCAGGTTCCGCAAGCGTGGAGGTATCGCCAAGGCTTGAAAAATCATCTTCGGCAATCTTGCGCAGAATTCGCCGCATGATCTTGCCCGACCTGGTTTTCGGCAACCCCGGTGCGAACTGAATTTTGTCAGGCGAGGCGATCGGCCCGATCTCGGACCGCACATGCGCCACCAGCTGTTTTTTCAGATCATCAGACGGCGTCTGCCCTTCCATGAGGGTTACATAGCAGTAAATACCCTGCCCCTTGATGTCATGCGGATAGCCAACCACGGCAGCCTCGGAAACCGTATCATGTGACACCAGCGCTGATTCCACTTCAGCCGTACCCATGCGATGACCGGACACATTGATCACGTCATCCACCCGCCCGGTAATCCAGTAATAGCCGTCCTTGTCGCGCAGGCAGCCATCCCCGGTGAAATACTTGCCCTTGTAGGTCGAAAAATAGGTTTGAATGAACCGCTTGTGGTCACCAAAAATTGTCCGCATCTGACCAGGCCAGGAATCGATCAAACACAGGTTACCATCCGTCGCTCCCTCAATTACCCCACCTTCATTGTCGACCAGTTGAGGTTGCACACCAAAAAACGGCCGCGTGGCGGAACCAGGCTTGAGGTTGGTCGCTCCGGCCAGCGGTGTGATCATGATGCCGCCGGTCTCGGTTTGCCACCAGGTATCCATGATCGGGCACTTCTTCTTGCCTACTACATTGTAATACCATTCCCATGCTTCCGGATTGATCGGCTCACCCACCGAACCAAGCAATCTCAGGCCCTTGAGTGCTGCCCGGTTGACAAAACCATCGCCGGCACCCATCAGGGCCCGAATGGCAGTTGGTGCAGTGTAAAAGATATTGACCTTGTGCTTGTCGCAGATATCCCAGAACCGGCCGGCATCCGGATAAGTCGGCACACCCTCAAACATCAGGGTTATGGCGCCGTTGGCAAGCGGTCCGTAGACGACGTAACTGTGTCCGGTAACCCAGCCGATGTCAGCGGTACACCAGTACACATCCTCCTTGTGATAATCGAATACATACTCATGGGTCATCGATGCCCAGACCAGATAGCCGCCTGTTGTGTGCAGCACGCCTTTCGGCTGCCCTGTTGAGCCTGAGGTGTACAGAATGAAAAGCGGATCCTCAGCCTTCATCTTTTCCGCCGGACACACCGGCTTGGCTGCGATCATGGCCGTATGATACCAGACATCGCGGCCTTCGACCCAGCCCACCTGACCGCCGGTCCGGCGCACCACCAGGACCTTTTTGACCTTCACGCCACCTTTCGTGGCAATCTCGATGGCCTTGTCCGTGCTGGCTTTCAGCGGAATCGGTTTGCCTCCGCGCAGGCCTTCGTCAGCTGTAATCACGAATGTCGACTTGCAATCCACAATTCTGCCGGCAAGGGCATCGGGTGAAAATCCGGCAAACACGATCGAATGAACCGCTCCTATGCGGGCGCATGCCAGCATCGCAAACGCTGCCTCGGGGATCATCGGCATGTAAATGGTGACCCGGTCACCCTTCTTCACACCATTGGCCTTCATCACATTGGACAGGCGGCATACCTGTTCATGCAGGTCGTTGTAGGTGATCTTCTTGTCATCAAACGGATTGTCGCCTTCCCAGATGATCGCCGTTTGATTGCCTCGCTTTTTCAGATGCCTGTCAATGCAGTTATAGCAAACATTGGTGGTGCCATCTTCATACCACTTGATGGATACGTTGCCGGAGAAGCTTGTGTTCTTGACCTTCTTGTAAGGCTTGAACCAGTCGATGCGCTTGCCGTGTTTACCCCAGAATTTTTCCGGGTCTTTCACTGACTGCTTGTACATCTTCAAGTAGCCGTCATTGTCCACGAGGGCGTTTTTCTTCCAGGCGGCCTGGACCTTGTACATCTTTCCGGACATGCGCGCTTATCTCCCTGTCATCTCACATACGTGCGTTAAATTTCCCGCATTATGCGAAGGACGGAGCACAAGGGCAATGCGTCTTCTGTCCTACATGCCGCACGCCCTGACCCTGGTTTCACGCAAGCCGCCAGACCTGACTGTTCTTGATCTCCGTGTCCTCAAGATCCCGTGTCACAGGCACATCGTAGGAAGCGCATGATACCAGGCTGTCCTGTGGCAGATAGGACCTGCCAGGATCTCCGATCAGCACGCAAATCCCCCTTTCAACCGCAATTTTGAGCCAGCTCATGAGCCGTTCCGCCAGCAGTTTTTCGTAACACAGGTCGCCAACCACGATCACCTCGACATCAGGCGGCACGCCATCGAGCAGGTCATCGCCACACACCGCAACAACCACGTTGTTGGTCTTTGCATTCAGCCTGATGGCCGCAAGTGCAAAACCATCAATATCCGCAGCAGTCACAACGCCGGCGCCAGCCATCATGGCGGCAATACCCACCAGGCCTGATCCCGATGCAAGATCCAGAACCTTCTTTCCGCAAACAATATCCGGGTTATCGAGAATGTAGCGGGCAAGCGCCTGTCCGCCCACCCACGCAAAGGCCCAGAACGGCGGTGGCAGGCCCATCTCGCCCAGCTGTTCTTCGGTCTTCTGCCACAGTGGCACCGCCTCATGAGCCACATACAGTGATATTTCAGGCACCAGCGGTACCGGCAGCAACCTGGTATTTTCAAGAATGAACTCGCGCCGCTGGACGATACCGGTCACTCGCTGACAGGCGGCGATGGCAACCCGCCCATCCGGCAAACCTCCAGCCATTCATCAGGCAGTACCGGTTGTACGGACAACCGCATTGAGGTCACCAGAGACATTTTCGCAAGCCTGGGATTTGCCTTTACATCAGCCAGCGATACCGGCTCCGGCATATCCATGATGGCTTTGACGTCAACACACTCCCAGCGCTCGTCGTCGGTTGTCGAATCCGGGTGCACCAGTGCACAGACCTCGCAGATGCCGACAACATTCAGCCCTTCATTGGAATGATAGAAGAAACCAAGGTCACCCAGTTGCATGGCGCGCATGTTGTTGCGCGCCTGATAATTGCGAATGCCGTCCCATTCTTCCCCCGCATCCCCCTTTGCCTTCAGCATTTCCCAGGAAAATTTGAACGGTTCAGATTTAAACAACCAGTAAGCCATAATTCCTCATTTCAGTTTGGGTCTGAAACCCGGTCAAAATTCATGATTATTCGTGCTCGGCGCGCAGCGGACGCGACAGCAGCTGATTGATTTCATCATCCACATTTGCACCATCGGATACTATTCTGGCAACAGCCTCACAGACCGGCATCTCGATATTGTTCGAACCGGCAATGGCGCGCACCACTCCGGCAGTATGCACACCTTCCGACACCGCCTTGCGGGACGCCAGTATGGTTTTCAGATCTACCCCCAGTCCCAGCTCCTTCCCGAGAGAAAAATTGCGCGACTGCGTGCTCGAACACGTCAGAACGAGGTCGCCTAACCCGGACAGGCCGAACAGGGTTTCCGCTTCCGCACCAAGCACGCCTGCCAGCCTGCGCAGTTCCGCAAATGACCGGGCCAGAAGTGCCGCCTGGGCAGATGCACCCAGCCCCTTTCCGGCACAAATACCGGCCGCAATCGCCAGTACGTTCTTAACTGCCCCGCCTATCTGCACACCCTTCACATCACCGGATACATAAATCCTGAACGAACGCGTACTGAGCCCGTGAGCGACAGACCGGGCCAGCTCGTAATCCTGGCCTGCAAGCGTAATAGCCGTCGGCAGCCCTGCCACAACATCGGCAGCAAAACTGGGGCCGGACAGGACCAGCGGCTCAAGGTTCAAGCATTCTTTCGCCACGTCCGTCAAAAACCTGTTGCTGCCGCGTTCAAGCCCCTTGGCGGTGATGATCAACGGCCTCGGCTGTTCAATATATCCTGCCAATGTTGTCAGTACTTCGCGGGTTGCCTGTGCCGGCGTCGCCAGCACCAGCAGCTCACCACCGGCTATGCCGGACATATCTGAAGTGACCTGCAGTTCGTCGGGCAAACGGTGACCGGGCAGATACTGCGCATTCTCGCGCTCGGCATCGATGCTTGCTGCCAGTTGTGCAGAACGGCACCACAACGTGGTTTGCAATCCGGCCCTCACGCACATTGTTGCCAACGCCGTTCCCCAGGCACCGGCGCCTATTACCGCCGCGTTTGAATATTGTGCCGCGGTCATGCCTTCACTCCGGCGAAGGGTTGCGGTTCAGCATCACCGTCAAGCGGCCAGCGTGCGCGGGCCGACAGGCTGAACTCATCCGGACCCCGCACCGCGGCATTCTCAAGGCCCGCCCAGGCAATCATCGCGGCATTGTCGGTGCACAATGCAACCGGCGGTACGCTCAGACGGAAACCGGCCTGATCGCAGGTGCGTTTCAGGCAGGTCCGCAGCGCCAGATTGGCGGCCACCCCGCCCGAGGCAACAAGCACCGGCGTTTGAACCGCCGGGTGCAGGTTCCGAAATGTCTTCATCGCCCGTTGCACCCGGTCCGCCACGGCCTCGCCGGCAGCCTGTTGAAAGGCGGCGCAAATATCCGCCACATCCTGAACTTCGAGAACCTCAATCTTTGTCGCGGCCTGCCGCACAGCTGTCTTTAGGCCCGAGAAGGAAAAATTGCAGTCATCACGGCCCTTCATGGGTACCGGAAACCTGAACCGTTGCGAATTGCCCCCGGCAGCGGCCTGCTCGACCGCCGGACCGCCGGGATAACCCAGGCCGAGCAGTTTGGCGGTTTTGTCAAACGCCTCTCCCAGCGCATCATCAATTGTCGTGCCAAGCCGGGCATAGACACCTACGCCATCGACGCTCACAAGCTGGGTATGTCCGCCGGATACCAGAAGAATGAGATACGGCGGACGCAAGCCTTCCGTCAGACCAGGCGTCAGCGCATGGCCTTCCAGGTGATTGATGCCGTAAAACGGTTTGCCGGTCGCCAGTGCCATGGCCTTGGCGGTCATCAGCCCGGTCAATACGCCGCCGATCAGGCCGGGCCCGGCAGTGGCTGCAATGCCCGACAGGTCGTCAAGGTCGCAATTCGCCTCGCTCATCGCCTGATCGATCAGTCCGTCCAGGTGTGTCAGGTGCGAACGCGCCGCTATTTCCGGCACAACGCCGCCATATGGCGCGTGCAAGGCCGTCTGAGACAGAACAACGCTGGATATTATCTCTCCGGAGCCGTCCGGCTTTCGTGCCACAACAGCTGCCGCGGTCTCGTCACACGAAGTTTCGATACCCAGCATTAAGTGCGTTTGTTGATTGTTGACGCCAGCCAAGCTACAGACCTTCCTTGAACCGTAAAGGGCCCTGTATACTGCCCTGTGAAACCTGCCTGTAACACCGAAAGTTATCAGCTTGCAAACCGAGCATATCAAAATTGGCACAAGAGGCTCGCCACTGGCGCTCGCCCAGGCCCATGAGACACGCGACAGGTTGTGCGCGGTGCATGACCTGGATCCGGCATTGATCGAGGTCGTTGTCATTTCCACCACCGGCGATCAGATCCAGAACCGCCCGCTGGCGGAAATCGGCGGCAAGGGCCTGTTTACAAAAGAGCTTGAGGAACAGCTATATGACGGCGGCATCGACATGGCCGTTCATTCAATGAAGGACATGCCGGCAGTGCTGCCCGATGGCCTGGAAATCTGTTGTCTGCTGGAGCGCGAGGACCCGCGGGATGCGTTCATCTCTCCTGTGGCCAAAACCATCTCCGATCTCGCGCACGGCGCCACGGTCGGATCGTCATCGGTGCGCCGCGCCGCGCAACTGCTGAATATCCGTCCTGATATTCAGATCGTGCAGTTCCGGGGCAATGTCCAGACCCGGTTGCGTAAACTGAATGAAGGCGTGGCAGCCGCCACATTCCTGGCCTGTGCCGGGTTGAACCGCCTGGGTATGTCACACCTGGTAACCGACGCCATCGATCCGCAAATCATGTTGCCGGCCGTGGCCCAGGGCGCCATCGGCATCGAAATAGCTTCTGCCAACCAGCGTGCCCGCGCCTTGCTGGAGCCGCTCAATCATCCCGCCACCGCCACCTGCATCGAAGCGGAGCGGGCTTTTCTTGTTGAGCTTGACGGCTCGTGCCGCACACCGCTGGCCGGCCATGCAATGCTGAATGACAACGTCGTGTCTTTCAGCGCCATGGCATTGACCCTGGACGGACGCAAGGTGTTCCGGGCAAGCCGAACCGGCACGGCTGACCAGGCAGGCCCGATGGGGCTGGACGCGGCCAGGGAAATCAGGGCGCTGGCCGGTTCGGATCTGGTGGCGTGATGCACCTGATCGTAACCAGGCCACAGGCTGACAGTGACAGGCTGAAGACCCGGCTGGAGGCCAGTGGCCACACGGCCTCTGTCGTACCGTTGCTGACAATCCAGGCCGACCCGGACGCAGCCATTCCCGACAAGCCATGGCAGGCGGTTGCAGTAACCAGTGCAAACGCCCTGTCGGCGGCATCGGCCAGAGGCCTGCCTGAAAACCTGCATTCCGTCCCTGTTTTTGCCGTCGGCCCTGCTTCCGCCGGACTGGCAAGGGATAGCGGATTCGCTGACGTCCGGCAGGCCGGCGGGGACCTGAACGAGCTGCTGAAAGACATGCAGCAGTCGCTCAAGGCCGGCAATGGACCGATCCTGTATCTGACGGGAAAGGTTCGCTCCGGTGATCTGGCGGCATCGCTGCAATCGGGCGGTTTTGAGGTTGACAGGGTTGAACTTTATGACGCCGTCCCTGCCACTCGGATTCCGCCGCAAACAAAGAAGGCTATTCGGTCGGGAAAAGCCGATGGCGTTGTGCTCTACTCGGCGCGCACTGCCGACGTCTGGGTCCAGCTGGTGAAACGGTCCAGGCTGACCTCGAAGGCCGAACACCTGGTGCATTTTTGCCTGTCAGCTGCCGTGGCCGAAAAAATCCGTACCGGTCTCGGCAGTAATGTTTCAATTGTTATATCCAACAAACCCGATGATGATGCTATGTTGCAGGCAATCGCAGACACGGCATTGAAGCAACCGATCCACAATGCATCGCCGGGGAAAGGCGCAACCATGGCAAATCGAAAAACACCGTCCCGCAAGGCCAGGAAGCCGGCGCGCCCAACCGTGATTGATGCCAAGGCCACCGAGATCAAAACTGCCGACACCGCCAGGACAGCCGATGCCGAGAAACAAAACCCCGGCCCCGCAGCCGGCGGCCCCGGCTCAGGCAAGACACCGGACAAGCCCGAAGCGCCCAGCAAGGACGCCGCGCCTGACAGCAAGATCGGCAAGACTCCGTCCGACAAACCGACCGCCGGCAAGCCAACCGCGAGCAAGCCAACCGCGAGCAAGCCAGCCCCTGACAAGCAGGCACCGGCAAAAAAACCGTCCGGCAAGGCAAAGCTGCTCACCGGTGCTCTGGTTGCAACCTTGCTGGCAGGCGTCGGTGTGGGTGGATATCTTTATCGCGAGCACGGCGCCAGGCTGTTCGGCCCCGGCGCTCCCGCGATAGATGTGAGTGCGTTGGAAAGCCAGGCGCAAAAGGCGCTCGGTTCTGCCCAGTCCGCGTCCGAGACGGCATCAACTGCGCTTGCCGAGACTCAAACATTGTCTGACAAGTTCGCCGGGCTTGAACAACAGCTGACCGAAGCCCGAAACGCTGTTCCCGCGCCAGACCCGGAAATGCAGGCAACTATCAAGGCAGCATCCGAACTGGCCAGTTCGGCAAAATCCGACATAGAAGTCCTGACCGCAAAAGCCGGCGAGAACGAAACCGCAATCGCCGGCCTTCGCCAGTCGGTATCAGGTCTCAAGACCGCCTTGCAGGCGGCAGCCGATAGCGGTGGAGGTGCCGGGCAGGCAGAGGTCAATCTCAAGTTTGACGAGCTCGCCCAACGCATCGACCAGCTGGCATCCGCAAAGCCGCAACCGGATGCGGCTGCCGCAATCGAAATCGCAACACTTCGCGACCAGCTCGCCGCGGCCAATGCCCGGATTGAAAAACTGGAATCGGCAGGGTCGTCCTCCGGCAATGCCGATGTTTCCGGCGATGTGTCTGCGCTTGGCGAACAGTTGGCTGCCGCCACAACACGCATAGATGATCTGGAGAGCCGGCTTTCAGAAGCTCTCGACAGCCAGCCGCAACCAGCGGCGGTTGACACCGGCAAGATCGCCGGGCAACTGACCGCCCTGTCGGCCATGGTCAATCAGGGCAAGCCCTTTCAGGCAGAGCTGGTGGCACTGCAGGAGACCGCAAAACTCACACTCAACCTGCCGGCACTGACTACAAATGCGAACACCGGCATCATGACAAACGACCAGTTGAAACAGAGCCTTGTCGAGCTGAAAGGCAGGCTCGATGCAGACGCCGCACCCGACCCCGCCGGCACTGCTGCGTCTTCAGGACTGTGGAGCACACTGACCGGCAAGCTTTCCTCGGTCGTGAAGGTTCGAAAGGTTACCGGAGACACAGACTGGTCCGGGCAGGTCGCTGCTGCGATCTCCGCACTGGACGCCGGCGGCCTGGACGCCGCCATCGCTGCGCTGGACAGTGGAGGCGCGTCCGCGCCTGCCGATGTCGCTAACTGGATTATCGAGGCGCGCAAAAGGTTGAGCGCCGCTGAAGAGCTGCAAAAGCTTCCTCAAATTATCCTGGACCATCTGCCGGCTCCGGCTCAATAGTCAGTTCCTGTGGTATAATCTCCGCCGAGGCTTGAATACATGATTTCGTTACTGGTTCGTTTTGTCCTTCTGATCGTGATCGCAGCGATATTTGCCTGGCTGGCTGATCAGCCCGGCGACCTCAAGCTGCGCTGGCTGGGATATGAGGTTGAAACCTCGCTCATGGCCGCATTCATCATCCTGACGGGCATTGTCCTTGTCCTGTGGATTGCATGGTCCGTCGTGATGTGGCTGCTGGACCGGCCGGGCGCATTCGGCGGCTGGTTCAAGTCGCGCCGGCAGCGCAAGGGCAGGCACGCCTTGTCCAGCGGGCTGATCGCGGTTGCAGCCGGCGACGCTGACGCAGCGCAGACCCACGCCAGAACGGCTGCTGCCATTCTGGGTGATGATCCGATGGTGAAACTGCTGGACGCGCAGGCGGCACAGATGCGCGGTGACAATGTGAGGGTTCGCCAGCTGTTCAGGGAAATGGCCGAACAACCGGAAACCCGCCTGCTGGGATTGCGCGGCTTGCACACCGATGCTGTCCGGCAATCCGACACCGTTCGCGCCCGCGCCCTGGCCGAAGAGGCGGTGCGCATAAATCCCAAGGCGTCGTGGGCCGGCAAGGCGGTGCTGTCCTACCAGTCCACCAGTGAAGACTGGGCCGCGATCTCCCGGACCATTGATGTACAAAAGTCTGCATCGCTGATCGACCGCGCGACCGCCAACCTGAAACTCGCCGTTGTGCTGACGGCCCAGGCCGCCGAAGCCGAGAGCAAGAACACCGATGAAGCTTATGACCTTGCCCTCAGGGCCCACAAGCTGGACCCGTCACTGGTTCCCGCAGCGGTCATTGCAGCACGTCATGCAACCAGCGCCGGCAGCCTGCGCAAGGCCTCCAGAATACTTGAGAAAACCTGGAACCTGACCCCGCATCCCGACCTTGCGGAAGCCTACGGGCATATCCGCAGCGGCGACTCGGCGCTGGACAGGCTCAATCGGATCAAGTCCCTGGTCAGCAAGGCCGGGGGAATTGAAGGTGCTGTCGCCCTCGCAACTGCGGCAATCGACGCGCTGGAATGGAAGACCGCCCGCGAAGCGCTGAGCGCCTACGCCCATGACCGGCCGCAGGCCCGTATCTGTGGCCTGATGGCAGAGATCGAGGAAGGCGAATTCGGCGACAAGGGACGCGCCCGCGAATGGCTGGCCCGGGCCGTGCGGGCGCCGCGCGATCCGGCCTGGACTGCTGACGGTCATATTTCCGCAGTCTGGCTGCCGGTGTCACCGGTGTCGGGCGAACTGGGCGGCTTCAAATGGAAAGTGCCGGTGGAAGGCATTGCCTACGAAGATCCCGAAACCGAAGACACCGGGGAAGACGATAGCGTTCCCGGCGATGATGCGATCGCCATCACCACCGTGCCCGATCCGTCAGGCGAGCCTGAGCCGGCGGACGAGCCTGAAGCTGAGGCTGAACCTGCAAAGAAACCGGAGCCTGAAAAGGAAACCGGACCAGAAAAACAGCCGGAGACTTCAGAAGCGGAGGTAGCGGCGCAGGAGACCGAAGAGGCCGCCGAAGTCGTTGAAGCCGAGATAGTCGAGGTCGTCGAAGAAGCAGAGCAGGCAGCCGAAGAACCGGAAGCCGTGAAAAAGGCCAGCGAGGATAAGGCAGAAGACGCCGAGCAGAAGCCCGAGTCACCGGCTGAACACGAAGCTGAGGTCCCTGAGCCTGACAAGACCGGCGAAGACGACAACACGGATGACGCCGAAACAGCGGCCCTGCCCCGCCAGCCGGATGATCCGGGCCCGACCAACGGCACCGGCAAGAAGACGGAAAAGGGCTGGTTTTGAGTGTTGAATGTTCAACGTCTTCGCGCTATTGGTCGCGCAGGCTGAAAAAACAGACATGCCGCTTTAGCTCAGTTGGTAGAGCACATCATTCGTAATGATGGGGTCAGGTGTTCGAATCACCTAAGCGGCACCATTTTCCTGCGCGCCGCTCGACGCACTCTTCGAAAAACCAAAATTCGGTGACCCGCCGATGCATCCTCCGGTTTGC
>JAHEFB010000086.1 GCA_024640405.1 Alphaproteobacteria bacterium
CGCCATGGCGTCTGCGGCGAGTGCCGAAAAACTGGTTCTCAAGTTTGGCCACGTGGGCAAGCCTGGCTCGTTGTTCGCAGCCTCGGTTGACGAATTTGCCAAGCGCGCCAATGCAGCGCTCGGCGACAAGGCGGAAGTTCAGGTGTTCGGCTCATCACAGCTCGGCAAGGACAAGGAGCTGTTGCAGAAACTGAAACTCGGCCAGATCACCTTCTCGCTGCCGTCATCGGTGATGTCTTCGGTATCGGACACCTTCGGCGTGTTTGAAATGCCCTACATCATCAAGGACCGCGATCACATGAAACGGGTTCAGGCGTCGATGGGCGATACTTTCCAGGCGGCGGCGAATGCCAAGGGCTATCGCATCCTGACCTATTTCGAAAACGGCTTCCGCCACATCACCAACAACACCAGGCCGATCGACAAGCCCGAAGACCTGGCCGGCATCAAGCTGCGCACGCCGAAGGGCGCCTGGCGAGTCAAGATGTTCAAGCTGTATGGCGCCAACCCGACGCCAATGGCATTTTCGGACGTGTTCACCGCGCTCAAGACCGGCGTGATTGACGGTCAGGAAAACCCTTACGCCCAGATCTGGTCCGCCAAGTTCCAGGAAGTGCAGAAGTACCTGTCGATCACCGGCCACGTCTACACACCTGCCTACGTTCTGGTGTCCGACGAGCACTTTGGCAAGCTGCCCGAAGATGTCCAGAAGACCCTGATGGATGTTGCCGCAGACACGCAGGGGTTTGTATATGAAACCGCCGCAAACCTGGAAACCGAGTTGCTGGGCAACCTCAAGGATGGCGGCATCACGGTCAATACAGCCGACAAGGAAGCCTTCATTGCAGCGTCCAAGCCGATCTATGACGAGTTCTCCACGTCCGTCGAAGGCGGCAAGGAGCTGATCGAGAAGGTTCAGGCGGAAGCCGCCGGATCCTGACGGCAGACTTTGGTTCAGGGGATGGTTCGCCATCCCCTGGGTTTTTCGTGGCGGCGGAACAATTCAGCCCCCACAATTGAGCGTCACTTTTCTTCAAACCAGGGGCAACTGGCATGACCGGCGTTTTCAGCCGCGGGCTTGGCCGCACTCTCGAATGGATACTGATCACCCTGATGGTGACGCTGACCACGCTGGTCATCGTGGCGGTGGTGTACCGCAAGCTCGGCAACTCTTTGTCGTGGTATGACGAGGTTGCATCCATCGTGCTGTCGTGGATTACCTATTATGGTGCCGCGCTGGCGGCGCTGAGACGCAAGCACATCGGCTTTGACTCCGTGCTGCTGTGGATCCGGATGCCAATGCGCATGTGGGCAGTGGCATTTGGTGAAGTCGTCGTCATCGGTTTCTTCATCCTGATGGCGTGGGCCGGTTTCACCGTGCTGGACGTGCTGCACGGCGAAACACTGGACAGCCTGACATGGATACCGGTGCAGCTGACGCAATCGGTCATTCCCATCGGAGCGCTCTTGTTCATTGCCTGCGAGCTTCTCAGCCTGCCGGACTACTGGAGGCAGATCGCTGCCGGCCAGTCGTCAGAGCATTAGGGGGAGCATTCGCTCATGGTTGTTCTCACCATCTTCCTCGTCCTGGTCGCACTGATCTGCATCAACGTGCCCATCGCGGTTGCCCTGGCGGTTTCCGGTGTGGTCGGCCTCTTGATGACCGAAGGGACAGGCTCGCTGGTTACCGTTGCGCTCGACATGTATGACGGCTCAACCAAATTCTCCCTCATTGCCATTCCGATGTTCGTGCTGGCAGGCGCCATCATGAATGCCGCCGGCATCACCTACCGGCTGATCAATTTCATCACCGCGCTGATCGGCTTCGTGCGCGGCGGTCTGGCCATGGTCAATATCGGTGTGTCGCTGTTTTTCGCAGAAATCTCCGGTTCCGCGGTGGCGGATGTTGCCGCCATGGGCTCGATCATGATCCCGGAGATGAAGAAACGCGGCTATTCAGCCCCGTTTGCCGCTGCGGTCACCTCGTCATCGGCCTCACTGGCGGTGATCATCCCGCCATCGATCCCGATGATCCTGTATGCCTCGTCGGCCAATACATCCGTCGAACAATTGTTCGTGGCAGGTTTCATTCCAGGTTTCATGGGCGGGGCCGGCTTGATGCTGGTGGCCTATATCTTCGCGCGCAAATACAACTTCCCGGTCGAGGAGGCCTTCAACCTGAAGCGGCTCCGCGTGACGTTTGTCGAGGCGCTGCCGACCTTCCTGTTGCCGATCATCATTCTGGGCGGCATTTTCGGCGGCTTCGTTACCGCAACCGAAGCGGCGGGCCTTGCCGTGCTGGTATCGATCGGCATTGGCGTGTGGTACCGCGAAACCAACCTGAAAGAGCTGTACAACGCCATGCTGGACGGTGGCATGCAGACCGCCGTGGTGATGGTGCTGGTGGCGGCATCTGTGCTGGTCGGCGGCTTCCTGACCCGGGCCCAGGTGCCGCAGGAACTGGCGTCGCAGCTTCTGTCGATCACCGACAACAAGTATGTCATCCTGCTCATTCTCAACATCTTCTTCCTGATCATCGGCTTCTTTTTACACTCCGCCGCCGCCATCATTCTGGTGGTCCCGATCGTGGTGCCCCTGATCGTGCAGGCCGGCATTGACCCGGTGCATTTCGGCCTGGTGGTGACACTGAACCTGGCCATCGGCCAGCAGACCCCGCCGGTGGCCTCGGTGCTGATCACCGCATGCTCCATCGCCAGGGCCAATATCTGGGATGTGACCCGGGTCAATATCTGGTTCATCGCCGTATTGATGACCGTACTGTTGATGTGCACCTATATTCCGGCCATACCGATGTTCCTGGTGGAATATTTCTACCGGTCCTGAGGACGTGAAGGCTGACACATGACTGACACTGACGACCTGCTGTGGAGTGAAGAAGGCGGTGTGGGCGTTGTTACGCTCAACCGGCCGAAGGCTCGCAATGCGCTTACCTTTGCCATGTACGAGGCCATCCGCGAAATCTGCGTGCGCGCGGCGGACAATGCGAACCTTCGTGCCGTTATCGTCACCGGGTCCGGCGACAAGGCGTTTGCGGCCGGCACGGACATTTCGTCGTTCCGCGACTTTTCCAAACCGCAGGACGCGCTGGACTATGAAGCGCGCATCGACAGGGTGCTGGCAGCGCTTGAAGCGGTGCCGGTGCCGACCATCGCCGCCATATCCGGTGCGTGCACCGGCGGCGGGGCGGCAATCGCGGCGTGCTGCGATTTACGCGTCGGCGCGCGGGACATGCGCTTTGGTTTTCCGATCGCGCGCACGCTGGGCAACTGCCTGTCCAACAACAATGTGGCCCGATTATCCGCCATGCTGGGTCCGCACCGGTTCAAGGAGATCATCTTCACCTCACGGCTGATCGAGGCAGACGAGGCGCTGGCGCTGGGGCTGGTGTCGGAACTGCATGCCGACAAGGCCAGTGTGCTGGCGCGCGCGCACGAACTGGCAGAAGCGCTGAAAAGCCATGCGCCGTTGACCATGCGCGCCACCAAGGAAGCGCTGCGGCGCCTGCGAACCGGTCATGACGGCGATGACCATGACCTGATCGTCGAGTGCTATATGAGCGAAGATTTCCGCGAAGGCATAGAGGCGTTTCTGGCCAAGCGCAAACCTGAGTGGAAGGGCAAGTGACCTGCAATGGCTGAGATTCCCAACACCGGGCCCTTGAAGGGCATGAAGGTCATCGAGATGGCGCACATCATGGCAGGCCCGGTGACCGGCCTGATGCTGGCCGACATGGGTGCGGACGTGATCAAGGTGGAACGACCAAACGGCGATGACACAAGGCGCTTCCTGCCGCCGGACATTGCAGGTGAATCGGCCGCCTTCATGATGATGAACCGCAACAAGCGCGGCATCCGGCTGGACCTTAAAACGCAAGCCGGCAAGGCAGCCCTGATCCGGCTGATCGAACAGGCTGACTGCCTGATCGAGAATTACCGGCATGATACGATGCAGAAGTTGGGCCTGGGCTATGACGAGCTGAAAAAGATCAATCCCGGCCTGATCTATTGCGAGATATCCGGCTTTGGCCGCACCGGGCCGTACAGGGAGCGCGGCGGGTTTGACCTGATTGCCCAGGGCATGTCCGGGCTGATGTCGATCACCGGAGAGGGGCCGGGCCGCCCGCCGGTCAAGGTCGGCGCGCCGGTATCCGACATTACCGCCGGCATTCTGGGCGCCATGGGGGTAGCTGCAGCCTATGCCCACAAGCTGAAGACAGGCGAAGGGCAGCGGGTCGATACATCTCTGTTTGAGGCCGGCATCACCCACACCTACTGGCAGTCGGCGATCTGCTTTGCCACCGGCACCGCACCCGGCCCGATGGGCTCGGCGCATCCGTTGAATGCACCCTATGAAGCGTTCAAGACCGCCGACGGCTGGCTCAATCTGGGCGCGGCCAACCAGACCAACTGGGAGCGCATGCTGAAGGTGATCGACGCGGAGCACCTGGCCGACAACCCGAGCTTTGCCAGCAACCGCACCCGCATGGAAAACCGTGCCGAACTGGCAGAGGCGCTGGCGCCCTATTTCAAGCTGCAGACGACGCAGCACTGGATGGAGGCGCTTGAGGCGGCCGGCGTTCCCGCCGGCCCGGTTCTGGCGATAAATGAAATGCACGCCGACCCGCAGACCATTGCCCGCGACATGGTGGCGGAGGTGGACCATCCGGTGGCGGGCAAGGTCAGGACCATCGGTGCGCCGGTGAAATTCCATGGCACCCCGGCAGGCGTCAAACGCCCTGCCCCGCTGCTGGGCCAGCACACCGAAGAGGTGCTGGCAGAGGCCGGACTGTCGGCAGACGAGATCAGAACGGTCATCGATGGCGGGTGAACCGCCATGTGCCGGGACTGGTTTTGGCTCGCTCACGCAAGCAGCCCAAGGGCTGCACTCCGCGGGGGCGCACTTCGTGCGGCGGCCGGTCGGCCTTGCCTCAGCACTTCCGTGCTTCGGAGGGCAGACACACACTCCCCGTGTCATCCCCGGCCCTGTGCCGGGGATCCATCAACCAGCGCGGCAGGTTGTAACGGATGGATCCTCGGGACAAGCCCGAGGATGACAAATAGCTGATGTCTACACCCTCACCTGTCATCCCCGGCCTTGTGCCGGGGATCCAGATCACCAGGCTGATCCGGCGATGACGTATTGCACCTATATTCTCGCATCCGGGAAGAACGGGACTCTCTATGTCGGCGTGACCAATGATCTGCCCAACAGGGTCCTGCAGCACCGGGCCGGCACCGGCAGCGGGTTCACCAGCCGCTACAAGGTCCACCGGCTGGTCTATTATGAGCAATACGACGATGTGCGCGACGCCATCCAGCGTGAGAAGTCCATCAAGCGGTACCGGCGGGCATGGAAGGTAAACCTGATCGAGGAGGACAACCCGGACTGGGAGGACCTGTCTGCGGTTTTCACCGCTTGAGCAACCTGGATCCTCGGGACAGGCCCGAGGATGACACATTGACCAACAGGTACTCACTCACCTGTCATCCCCGGCCTTGCGCCGGGGATTCATGACCCGGAGCGGCAAGTGGAGACGGATGGATCTTCGGGACAGGCCCGAGGATGACCATGGCGGTTGAGCGAGCCTGGCACCACATCTTATTGGCACTGGGGCTAGTGCGCCGGCGGTTTTTTACGACTATGCTCACCCGATGACAGACACATTCACCGGCAGTTTTACCCAGCAGGAACCGATCCCCGAGGACGCTATCGAGCGCGCCGTGGAGGTTTTGCGGTCGGGCCGCCTGCACCGCTACAATACCGGGCCCGGCGAGACGGCGGAGACCGCGCTGCTGGAGCAGGAATTTGCAGCTTACATGGGCGTCGACTATTGCCTGGCCGTCACGTCTGGCGGATACGCCCTGACCACTGCGCTCAGAGCCTTCGGCCTGCAGCCCGGCGAGGCGGTGCTGACCAACGGTTTTACCCTGGCGCCGGTGCCGGGCGCCATTGCAGGCGCCGGCGGGCATCCGGTTCTGGTGGAGGTGACCGACGATCTGGTGATCGACCTGGACGACCTTGAAGCCAAGATAAAGACCAGCAAGGCGCGGGTGCTGATGCTGTCGCACATGCGCGGCCATATCGTCGACATGGACGCGCTGATGGGGATCTGTGATGCAGCAGGCGTGGCCGTCATTGAGGACTGCGCCCACACCATGGGGGCTTCGTGGGCGGGCGTGAAATCCGGCCGGCACGGGCTGGCGGCGTGTTATTCCACCCAGACCTACAAGCACATCAATTCCGGCGAAGGCGGGTTTCTGATCTCGCAGGATGCAGAGCTGATGGCGCGGGCCACCATCCTGTCCGGCTCCTACATGCTGTATGGCCGCCATCTGG
>JAHEFB010000018.1 GCA_024640405.1 Alphaproteobacteria bacterium
ATGGCCAGCGGCCATGCAAAGTGCCGCACCAACAGGCCGAACACATGGCAGCTCCGACCAGCAGTGCGTCAGTGATCAAAACTCCCTTGACAACATGGGGCCGTCCACACATGGCACATTTCGGACTCTCTCGGGTATCACGCAGAGAGTCCGCTTTCGGGGGATAAACTGACTCTTTCCGGAACTGAATTGACCAATCTGCTGGGTGGATGACTAATTGGTCGGCATAATCAGAAAATGCCCTCGCAAGGCGGCCCATCCAACATTCCACAATTTGACACACAGGTCATAACTGGTACTGTTCGGTCAATACTGTGGCAGGGCAAAAGTCATTCTGGCTGGAGGGACAGCACGTGAGACGGATTATCGCCACTGTGCTGGTTGCAGGGTGGATGCTTGTCGGGTCGGTTTCGATGACAGAAGCAGCAACCCTGACGACAAATCCGGGTACATGGGATACCGTTATCACATTTGGTGCAGACGATTTTGCAAATCAAACCGCAATTACAAATCAATACTCTGCCGAAGGTGTAATATTCGACACATCCAGTAAGCTGCAATATTTCACTCTGTCCTCTAGTACCAATTGGGCTGGCATCACCAGAGGCCATATATTCAATCCCTATTCCAGTATTGAGGATACCTTTGAGGACTTGATCATGTCCTTCACTAATCCGGTTTCTACTGCTGGTTTCAATTTGCGCGCAGGAGACGCGACGCGCATGCCAACAATGCGGTTCACAGCCTATATGGGAGCGTTCTTTGTAGAGACTTTCGATGCAGTAGTGACGACATCAAATACGGCAGAGCAATTCCACGGGTTCAGCGGCATCATATTCGACCGCATCGTGGTCTCGATGCTCAATCCTGTCTCAGGGCCACCCTGCTGCGGCGCTAATTTTGACAACCTCAGCTCAACGTTGCTCCTGTTCCACTCCCAGCGGCCCTCCCACTCCTGTTAAGCGCACTCGGCTTCTTTGGTTTCTTCGGCTGGTGGACGAAGCGGGCGGAGGCCTGACGGCACAAGCACACTGATTGCAGTTTCTCGTGGGAGTTCTTCGGAACGCTCGTTTTGTTTGTCTCGGGGGATTCAATTGATTGATAAGTGTGGTAATATGATACCATATTTTCGATTTCTCAAGTCTATGCGAAGGCAGGATGAGCCATGGGTAGAACGGTTGCAAAACTTTATCAACCGACGGAGCGTGAAGCCTCGGCCATCGAAGCGCAGCTTGCGAGACGGAAGGCGAGACGGCCGCGTCCCCACCTGAAGGTAGAGAATGGCCAGGATGGAAACATAACCATAGGCCCGGACCATGTTGATCTGGCTACTGCATCAAAACTGATGCTGGAGTCTGTCGGGACCTGTTCCTATGACTTCTATGCCAGGTTGTTGGAGCAATTGAGTACACTGAGCCGCTCAAACGGCAAGGTCAGTGAAGCTGACCTAAACTTCATGCTTGCCGCCATTTCTGGAATTGAACCACGCGACGAGGCCGAGGCCATGCTGGCTGCCCAGATGACGGCTGTGCACATTGCAACCGTCAACGCAGCGCAGTATCTGGCCCGTGCTGAAATGCTTCCCCAGTACGACAGCGCGACAAATGCACTGAACAAGCTTACCCGCACTTATGCCACGCAGATGGAAGCCCTGAAGAAATACCGGCGCGGTGGCGAGCAGACCGTCAATGTCAAGCACGTCCATATTAACGAAGGTGGTCAGGCCATCGTTGGAAACGTCTCCGCCAGCGAGGGGGGAGGCAGAAAAAGTTGAGGAACGACCCCTTGCACAATCTCCTGCCGATGCATGCAAGCCCTAGGTGTGGTGCTCATTCGAGACGGAGCGGTAAGCCCTGCCGCAATGGCGCAATGAGGAATGGACGCTGCCGCATGCACGGAGGCAAGTCCACAGGCGCACCCAAGGGCAATCGCAATGCCTGGAAGCATGGCATGTACTCGGCCACTCATCGAGAATGGCTGGCCGCGCTGAGCGAGCTGCTAGCGACAACCAATTAGGTCAACTGTTACCTTACCTGTTACCTAAAAGTACCAGCCCACAAATTATTCTCAGCTAAGTTATTGAAAAAAATGGTGCCCAGGGGCGGAATCGAACCACCGACACGCGGATTTTCAATCCGCTGCTCTACCAACTGAGCTACCTGGGCATATCGGGCGCTGACTAAGAATCCTCACCGCGACCGCAGCGGGTTATAGGTGATCGCCCGGCACCTGTCCAGCGTCAACCCGCATACATCGTGACGGTTTTCTCAAGCGGCCCGCGATTGTGATCTGGCCCCGCCCTTAAGTGCCATCATTGCCCTCGTCGCGCCGGTCGGACAGGGTCTCTCCGGTCTCGTCGAAATCCGGCGGGTCGGCTGCCGGAATGGCGTAGTGGCCGCCCATCCAGCGGTGCAGGTCGATGTCGGCGCACCTGGCTGAACAAAACGGGTGATACTTCTGTTTTGACGGCTGCCGGCACAACGGGCAGGGGCGCCGGGTCCGCAACCGGACAGGCGGTTCGGGTTTCTTGCGGCCGGCACCGTCTGCATCGCTCATCTCAGGTCTCCGATTCCCATTTTCCGTAAATCGGATACCCGCCGGCCTGCAGCATCTGCACCGTTTCATGCAACGGCAGGCCAACCACACAGCTGTACGACCCGCTCATCCAGCGCACAAAGGCCGATGCCTTGCCCTGAATGGCATAGCCGCCCGCCTTGCCGCGCCACTCATCGCTGATCAGGTAAGCGTCCATGTCCTGGCGCATCAGGCGTTTGAAGCGCACCTTGGTGTCAACCACCCGCGATCGCTCTCGCCCGTCCGGCGAAACCACGGCAATGGTGGTGAACACCCTGTGCGAGCGCCCGGACAACAGCCGCAGCGCATCGCGTGCCTCGTCGGTTGATTGCGGCTGGCCGATGACGCGGCGGCCAACGCTGACCACGGTGTCGGCAGCCAGCACGAAGACATTTTCGCCGAGATTGCGCACCAGCGGTGCAGCACGTGCTGCCTGCACCTTTTCCCGCGCCAGCCGCAGCGACAGTGCACGGGGCGATTCGCGTTTGTGTTGTGTTTCGTCAATGTCCACCGGGTTAAGCAGGTCCGGATAGATGCCGACCTGTTCAATCAGTGACAGCCTGCGAGGTGAGGAACTGGCCAGTACCAGCTTTGCATCGGAAATCGACATGTCGCGAACCTTTTGAACCCTGCTGAAAACGTCAATGTGAGATGTTGCGGTATGTGCTACAGATTCTGGGTAATTGTCCAGCGCTGCAGAATCCGGCGAACCAACTCATCGCAGTTTCGGCAGACCGGTTTCACCGAACCGGTCCCGCATTCGCTTGATCAGGTGATCCCGGCAGGCGCGATAGGCATCCAGCACCTGTTCGCGGCTGCCCACCTCCAGTGACGGGTCGATAGTCGGCCAGTACACCACATCTATGGCCATGGTCCGGGTCAGCTCCATGGCCTTGTGATGGGCTTCCGGCGACAGCGACACCACCAGATCAAAACTGGAATCGACAAGATCGTCGAATGACTTGGCCTTGTGTTTGGAAATATCAACCCCGATTTCGTCCAGCACCTCGACAATGAATTCATTGCGCTCGGTGGGACGGACACCGCAGCTGTCCACAAACACCCGGTGGCCGTAGTAATATTTCATGATACCTTCCGCCATCGGCGAGCGGATGGCATTGTGCGAGCAGCAAAACAGCACTGCACCTGGCAGGTCCACGCTCATCTCCGGCCTAGCCGCGCCAATGCAGCACACACACCAGCGTAAACAGCCGCCGGGCCGTGTCAAAATCCACCGCGATCTTGCCGTCCAGCCGGTCCATCAGCACCTGGCTGCCGTCGTTGTGCAGACCCCGCCGGGCCATGTCGATGGTCTCGATCTGGCTCGGCGTCGCAGTACGGATGGCCTGGTAATAGCTCTCGCAGATGCCGTAATAGTCTTTCACTATGCGCCGCAGCGGAGACAGGGCCAGCGCAATGATACTCAGGGTTTCACCGGCCTCGTTGCACACATTGAACACCAGCTTGGTGCCGTCGATCGACAGATTGAGAGAGTACGGTCCGTCCGGCTTGCCTACGACCTGAAAGCTGTTGCTCTCGATCAGGTCGTAAATCGCCACCTTGCGTTCATGGTCCACATCTGCCGAGAATGTCTTGGACAGCGTATTGTCCAGGTTGACGGCGACCAGTCTGTTGTTGTCGTTGTCCATATCCGGCGTTCCAAGACGTTCATGACGGCTGTACCGCGATTTAAAGGCGTTCTGTGTTTTGCACAAGTGTCAGGGTAATATGGTTGCGTGCGAATGCGGCCGGCTGACTGTCCCGGTGCCAAATGTCAGGGCAGATTCAATCGCATGGCCACGGAACGCGCATGGGCCTCCAGCCCTTCCGCCCGTCCAAGCGCAACGGCGTCCGGGCCGATGGCGCGCAGCGCATCAGCACTGCACTTCAGGATGGATGTGCGCTTCATGAACTCCAGCACATTCAACCCGGAGGAATATCTGGCACTGCGCGCCGTCGGCAGCACGTGATTGGGCCCGCCGACATAGTCCCCGACGGCTTCCGGCGTAAATGCGCCCAGGAAAATGGCGCCCGCATTGTGAACCGCATGCGCGATCTCGTCTTCGTTTTCGCACACTATTTCAAGATGCTCGGGTGCCAGCCTGTCTACCAGCGACACCGCATCCATCAGGTTTTCAACCACAATCACGCATCCGAAGTCACGCCAGCTGGCGCCGGCAATATCTGCCTTCGGCAGGGTAGCCAGTTGCGCGTCAACCGCCTCGCACACCTGCTGTGCCAGTTGCCCGCTGCTGCTTATCAGGATCGACTGCGCCGACGGGTCGTGTTCGGCCTGGGCCAGCAGGTCGGCTGCTATCCAGCCTGCATTGGCGCTGTCATCAGCCATCACCAGAACCTCCGACGGTCCTGCAATCATGTCGATCCCCACCGTGCCGAACACCTGGCGTTTTGCAGCCGCCACATAAGCATTGCCCGGACCGACAATCTTGGCGACCGGGTCGATTGTATCGGTGCCATAGGCCAGTGCGGCTATGGCCTGTGCACCGCCAATGGTGTGGATCTCGGTGACGCCTGCAATGCGCGCAGCCGCAATAACCTGCGGGTTGATGACACCCTTCGGCGTCGGCACCACCATGACCAGACGCTGAACACCGGCAACATGGGCCGGGATTGCATTCATCAGCACCGAGGACGGATAGGCTGCCAGCCCGCCGGGCACATAAAGCCCGGCTGCCTGAACCGGCGTCCAGCGGTGTCCAAGTTCGACACCTGCATCGTCTTTGTAACGCTCGTTGCCGGGAACCTGCCGTTCATGATAGGCGCGAATCCGGCCGGCAGCGGCCTGCAGCGCGGCAAGAATATCGGCCGGGCATTTGTCGGCTTCCTGATCGATCTGACCGGCCGGCATACGCGCGCCAGTCTCGGGCAGGTCGAACCCGTCGAACTGTGAAGTGTACTGTCGCACGGCCGCATCGCCGCGCTGTCTGACGTCGTCGAGAATGCCTGCCACGGCATCATTGACGTCGGCTGCCTGCTCGCGCTTGTCGCCCAGCAAACCGGCAAAGTCAGCCTCAAAGCCGGCGTCCCTGGTGTTCAGCCAGCGTGTCATGCGTCGGCATCCTTCGAATTTGCGTCGTCCGCGTCCAGTTCATGATCGGGCCGCGCGCGTGCACGCCAGGGCTGGCTCAGGTCCGCCATCGCAACCTCTATGCACTCAACCTCCACCCGCACCGCGCCGCCGCCTGCAAATAACATTTCAATCACGCCTTCCGGTGCTTCCTTGCCTGGCTGAAACGTCATGGCAAGCAGCGAAACAATGGCGGTTTTGTCATTCATCGTGATGTTGCGCGCAGCGACATGACGCACCCGCGAAATCTGAATGCCGCACTGGCGCCGTTCGCCGCTGCCGGCCTTGTCACCGAAATGATCAAACCGGTTTGCCACCAGCGCCAGCTTGCCGGCCGATTTCATCCAGCGAAGGTCGCCAACCCGCAATACCGCATCCTGCAAATGGGCAGAAATCACGGCCAGGTCGCCTTGATCGAGCGCGGCGATTTTCAGAAGAGGAGTGTCGGCCATCTGTTTGGTCGTTTCCGGAGTCAGCCCTAGGGTGGCAAAAAACGTCTATAGCATATCCGGCAAGATTGTATGCGGTTTTGCAAACAAATCTTGCAAATACTCAGCAGGAGCTAGTCGGAAATGCGTGAGATATCGGCACCGCAGGCACTGAGTTTGTCTTCCAGCGTTTCAAAACCGCGGTCCAGATGATAAACCCGGTGCAGCATGGTTTCGCCTTCCGCTGCCAGCGCGGCTATGACCAGCGAGACCGAAGCGCGAAGGTCGGTTGCCATCACTTCCGCCCCGTGCAGCTGATTGACACCTTTTACCGTCGCCGTGTCACCGCTGAGCGAAATGTCGGCACCAAGACGCGCCAGCTCCTGCACATGCATGAAGCGGTTTTCGAAAATTGTCTCGCGAATGACCGATGTGCCGCCGGCCCGTGTCATCAGAGCCATGAACTGCGCCTGAAGGTCGGTGGGGAAACCGGGGTAGGGCTGGGTTTCCACATCGACCGGTTGCAGCCCGTTGCCATTGCGCTTGACCCGCATGCCGCCGTTTTCAACGTCAATTGTGGCGCCTGCCTGCTCCAGCACCGAAATCATGGAGGCCAGGTTGTCAGGCCGCCCACCGCTCAACTTCAGATCGCCGCCGGTCATCGCAACGGCCATGGCATAGGTGCCGGTCTCGATACGGTCGGCGAGCACTCCGTGGGTTGCCCCGTGCAGTTCGTCCACACCCTGAATTGTCAGTGTCGACGTGCCGATACCATCGATTTTCGCGCCCATCTTGACCAGGCATTCAGCAACATCGATGACTTCCGGCTCACGCGCGGCATTTTCGATCACCGTCTCGCCCCTGGCCAGGGTTGCGGCCATCAGGGTTGTGTGGGTGGCTCCGACCGACACCATCGGAAACGTGATCCTGGTGCCCTTCAGACCGCCGGGTGCCCTGGCCACCACATAGCCGTTTTCGATATCAAGGTCGGCGCCCAGCTTGCGCAGCGCCATAAGGTATAGGTCAACCGGCCGGGTGCCGATGGCACAGCCCCCCGGCAGCGACACGCGTGTGTCATGGCAACGTGCAAGCAACGGTCCGAGCACCCAGAAACTGGCGCGCATTTTCGAAACCAGGTTGTAGGGCGCGGTGGTGTCGACGATCTCGGCAGCACTGAAGTGCACTGTTTCGCCGGCCTGGTTGCACTGCCCGGCCCGCTTGCCGTCGGTGCGCTGGTCAACGCCGTGATTGTGCAAAATCCGCTTCAGCAACTGCACATCGGCCAGCCGCGGCAGGTTTTTCAGCGTCAGCGTGTCCGCTGTCAGCAGGCTGGCGATCATCAGGGGCAGGGCGGCGTTCTTGGCTCCCGAAATCGGGATTTCGCCATTCAATTGGTTGCCGCCGCCGATTCTGATCCGGTCCATGCTGTGTTCGTGCCTTTTTGGTACAGTCTTGAAGGTGTGCTGCGATAGCCCTGCTTTGTGGCGCTTTCATGCACTTAAAGTGCCATGCCGGGCAAGAGGGCATTTGACGCAACGAAATATCGCCGGTTTTCAGTCCTTTCCCGTGTTGGTTTTGTCTTTCTGAGCCCGTTTTTCCGGCAGTTTGCTGCGGGCCTGCTGCTTACGCCGGGCAAGATTGCGCCTGAGAGCCTCGGCAAGGCGTTTTTCACGTTCTGCAGCCGTTTCACTGGCCATGCTCGTGTCTCCCCAGATTAGCAATTTCTGAACCTTCATAATGTAGGTGTCATGCGCGTAATTGTCATGCAGGTTCAATCATGCTTGCACAGTTACAGTTGCTGTGGCATTACGCCTGCCACACAGCCGGTCCCGGCTTGAAAATGCTGTCGTAGCTCAGGGGTAGAGCACTCCCTTGGTAAGGGAGAGGTCGAGAGTTCAATTCTCTCCGACAGCACCATAAGTTGTTAGTTTGCCTGTAATTCCCGGTGTGCTCAGGTTACAACGTTTTCATGGCAGACACGCTCAAACAGTCACGATCTTCCGAACAACGATTTGCGAACCAGGGAATTCAGCAATCCCGCATATTCTTCGTGATCGGCATGATGCTGCTGGTACTGACCCTGTTCATGTTTCCCCCTGCGGTTTCAGACCTTGTTGCGCAAAATGACGACTGGCATGTGTTTGCGGCATCCGCCTTTGTCAGCGGTTTTCTGGGGCTGATGTTTGTGCTGGTCAGCCGTGGCGGCTGGTCGGATCATGTCACGCTCAAGGAAGGCTTTGTGCTGACCGTGCTGAGCTGGATTGCCCTGTGTGTCATGGCGTCGATCCCGTTCATGTTCCTGGGCCGTGACGCCAGCGTGGCAAATGCCCTGTTTGAGGCAGTTTCCGGTCTGACGGCAACCGGCGCGACGGTACTGACCGGTCTCGATCACCTGCCGCCGGGCATGTTGTTGTGGCGCTCCATCCTGCAGTGGATCGGCGGCGTCGGTATCGTGGTCATGGCGCTGGTCATGCTGCCGTTCCTGCGCGTCGGCGGCATGCAGCTGTTTCGCAATGAAAGTTCCGATCGCAGCGACAAATTCATGCCGCGTGTCGGTGAGGTCATCAGCCTGATTGCCGTCACCTATCTGTTGCTGACGTTTGCCTGCGGCTTTGCCTATTACTGGGCCGGCATGAGTGCGTTTGATGCGCTCAATCATGCCATGACCACCGTATCGACGGCAGGGTTTTCAACCCACGACCGCTCGTTTGCGCACTTCGAGGACAACAAGGCCATCCACTGGATTGCCATCACATTCATGCTCGGTTCCTGCATGCCGCTGGTGCTGTACGTGAAAATGGTGCGCTCAAAATCACTCGCGGTGTGGAATGACGCCCAGGTCCGCACCTTCGTCCAGATTGCCGGACTTGCCGTTTTCACCGTGACACTGTGGTATTATGTGCGGCATGACGAGCCGTTCTGGGACGTGCTGCGGGTTGTGACCTTCAATGTCGTGTCGATCATCTCCACCACCGGATATGCGCTTGGCGACTATACCAACTGGGGCAGCGGCATCATGGGACTGTTCTTCGCCTTGATGTTCCTGGGCGGGTGTACCGGATCGACAACCGGGGGCCTTAAAACCTTCCGCCTGCAGGTCATGATGATGACGGCATCAAGTTACATCCGGCAGTTGATGAGCCCAAACCGGGTGGTGGTCCTGAACTTCAACAAGACCCGTATCACCAATGAAATTGCTACATCGGTGCTGGCATATGTCACAGTGATGTTCCTGTCGGTGATGGTGTTCACCATCGCTTTGTCATTTTTTAATCTGGATCTGATTACGGCACTGTCGAGCGCTACGGCTACGATAACCAATGTGGGTCCGGGCCTGGGGGATATTGTCGGTCCCGCCGGCAACTATGCCAATCTTGATCCCGGTGCAAAACTGCTCCTGACCGTCGCCATGCTGCTTGGGCGCCTGGAGTTCTTCACTGTACTGGTGATTCTGTCGAGGTCGTTCTGGCGTTGACCATCTTGTCTCAATCCGGTTCCGGCCGGCTGCCTGTGCTGTCGGACCGGTTGAGCCTGCGCCAGTTTTCAGGCTGGTCGAAGTCACCTTGCCAGATACCCTTGCGGGCATTTTTTGCGCTGCGTTCGGCAGGTACATATATCGGCAACCGGTAGGCAAGCGCCCACCCGTCAGCCACCATCTGGCGGTTAAGGTCGGTGTCACCGGCATGGCATACCGATATGGACCGCTGGTATCGGTCGACGTCCATAACCCGGCATTTGACCTCGCGGCCTGCGATAATGGCCTTCAGGTGCCGCCTCGCCTGCCGCCCGCATTGATAATCGCGACCCCTGGCATCGCGACAGCGTTGCCCCAGTTCAGGCGCGTCGATGCCCTGCAGGCGAATGTCGTGGCCATTGTCGGCCGGGCGCAGGCTGTCGCCGTCGATGACCCGCACGCCGCCGGTGGTGCTGGTTCCCGGCAGCATTTCCATCGCAGCCAATGCCAGCACGGTCAGGCCAACAACAATAGTTGCGTCGAGCGCCGTACGCCACAGGGGCCGTCCCCGCCGGCGGCTCATTTACCCGGCTTGCTCCAGCGGCCGGCGGCGGCATTGTCGCTTTCACGCGCATCAACCCACGTGCCTTCAGCAACCTTGTCACCTTCTTCGAGCTTCCAGAAAGGTGCCTTGGTCTTCAGCCAGTCCATCAGAAACTGGCAGGCCTCGAAGGCCGCCTCGCGATGCGAAGAACAGGTAATCACCAAAACGATGTCCTCGCCGGGCAGCATCCGGCCATAGCGATGCACAATCAGGCTTGCCTCCAGCGGCCAGCGCTCATTGGCTTCGGTCTCGATTTCTGCCAGCGCCTTTTCGGTCATGCCGGGATAATGCTCCAGCGTCATGGCAGAGACCTGCTCACCCAGATTGAGATCACGCACCGAACCGGCAAACAGCGCAGTGCCGCCAATTTTGTGATTGCCGTCCCGCAACGCTGCAAGCTCTGCCTGGATGTCGAACGGCTGTTCCTGTACCCGGATCATTGCGAAGCCGGTTCCTGTTCCTGCGGTTTGCCGAAAAGATTGTTGAACAGCGAGCCGCCCAGTTTTTCGGCCTGTTCTGCACCCTGTTCTCCAAGTGCCTTGGCCGCTTCATCGCCGACAATGTCACGTGCCTGGTTTTCGATAACCTTTGATACTTCGCCCCTGGCCTGGGTTTTCAGCTGGTTTCCGACCGCTTCGACATTGATGTCACCGGTCGACACACCCAATTTGTTCAATGCATCAAGTGCAGCTTGCGGATTTTCGAGAATGCCTTTTACATCCGGATAGATTTGCGGGTTCGCCCAGGGACCCTTGACGATAACCGGCACCACCAGTCCGGTGAACTCACCGCCGGGCGCTGAAGCAGCACTTGGCGTCACCCTGTAATTCAGCCGCTTGCGCAATAGGTCCACTGTGCCTTTTCCCGCGACCTGCACCAATGGGCCTGTCAGGCTCAGGTCATCATTGTTGCCAATTCCGTCGGCAAACCTGTAACTCGCTGAAAGGTTTGAAAACCTGGTGCCTGCATTGTCGGTTTTGCTCCATCCGGCCAGGATGGCACTTTGCACACCTGTGACCATCTTCGCCATGTCGATGCCGCGCACGGTACCGTCTGTCAGCCTGAATTGGGCAGCGCCGGCAAGCGTTGAAACCAGTTCGCGTTGCGAGCTGCCGGAGGCGGAAAGATTAAGCGACGTGGCAAGTTTGCCTTCAAAACGTGACGTGCCCGCAAAATCTTTCAGCAGCGCCAGCGCATCCAGTCCGCTGGTGGCAAACTTTCCGGTCAGTGTTGGTCTGCGGGCCGCGCCATCAAGGCTCAGGCTGCCGTTGGCCGAACTGCCGTAAAGGGCAATCTTTTTAAGATTGGCAGTCAGCTTTCCTGACTTGATGTCGATATCGAGCAGGGTTTCACCGAACTTGACATCGCCGTAGATGATACCGCCGGTACGCAGTCGCAGCCCCGCATCGAGCGAATTCAGGCTGCTGAAATCAATGGGGTCATCGCTCCAGTCGGATCGCTTGTTGCCTTCCGCAGATGGCTGCTTGCCGGTATAGATGTTGGTGTCAATCCGGTCCACTCCGAGACTGGCGGTAAGCCGCGGCCGTTTGCCTGCCAGTGCAAGTGTCACATTGCCCTGTGCGTTCATGCCGTCCATGGCGACCTTGGCCTTGTTCAGCTTCAGGGTTTGTCCGGCAAGGTCGATGCCCGCTTTGGCGGAGAACTGTTTCAGACCGGCATTACCGTCAATCTGCACACCGGCCCATTGAGCGAGTTTTCGCAGGTCAGGCGCTGTCACATCAAGATTGCCGGCCAGGTTCAGGCCATCGCCCAACCGGGCAAGACCGGAAACTGCCGCATTGATGTTGGTTGACTGGATGGCCAGATCAATGGGCGAGCCCTGGGTAGCCAGCCGTGTTGGAGACTTGGCAAACACCTGGAGGTCTATGCGCTCGCCGTTCCAGTTCAGTGATCCCTTGACGTCAATTGGCGCCTGGGCATTTGCCATGCTGACCACAACGTTCACACCGGTGGCCTTGAACTGGGAGCCGGAGCGCTCGTCGGCATAGATAATTTCCCCGTCCTCTATCTTGATTGGCGCAAGCCGGACCCTCTCGATGGCCACCGGGGCGCTGCCATCGTTTGAACCGGCATCGCCGCTGCCCTTGTTGAAGTCCCAGTTGGCCTTGCCCTGCTTGTCTACGACAAGGTTGAGACGGGGGCGCACCAGCGTCAGTTCCTGGAAACTGATCTGCCGCGATAGCAATTCCGACAGCGAAAGTTGCAGCCGCAGTGTCTCCGCAGAGATCGTTGTTCCGTCAAACATGCCGGGCGGGTTGGACAGCGTGGCCCCGTCAATTTCCAGCTTCAAATCTGGCCACAGTTTCAGCTTGGGCGGTTTCAGCAAGGTCAGCTTGCGGCCGGTTGCTTGTTCAACGGCGTTGCTGACCTGCGCAGTCGCGAACTCACCGCTGACAAACAACGGAATGCTGACAATGCCGATGCACAAGACCAGCACGGCGACGAGAATTGCAATAATGATTCGTTTCATGGCGTTGATTCTAGCAGATCGGAGAGCTTTGTCAGAGCGTCCCTTGTGTCGCGTCAAATGACAACAACTCTCAAAATGTGACAGAAAATGGTTTTGACTGCACCTCAGTAGGTCTATTGTCACCGCAATAAAGTCCCCTACCACCCGATTTATCGAGAGAGTTTCATGTCTGCTCAACCGCTTTGGTCCCCCGATGCTGCGCGAATTGATGCCCATCGGCTGACGAATTTCATGCAAACAGTAAACGCGTCGCGAGGCACTTCACTGAAAACCTATGCCGACGTTCACGGGTTTTCGGTGCGCCGGCCTGAGGACTTCTGGTCGGATGTCTGGGATTTTTGCGGTGTCATTTCCGAAAGCCGCGGTGACCGGGTGCTGGTCGATGGTGACAAAATGCCCGGAGCAAAATTTTTCCCAGATGCCAGACTGAATTTCGCCCAGAACCTGCTGCGCCGCAACGATGATACACCGGCAATGGTTTTCCGCGGTGAGGACAAGGTTCGCGACGAGGTCAGCTGGCGCGAACTGGGCGACAAGGTGTCCAGGCTGCACCAGGCGTTCCGTGATTTCGGTATCACACCGGGAGATCGTGTATGTGCGGTAATGCCCAACATGCCTGAAACCATAATGGCGTTTGCCGGGGCAAATTCATTGGGTGCAGTGTGGTCATCGTGTTCACCGGATTTTGGAGAACGCGGCATTCTGGATCGTTTCGGACAGATTGAACCTAAGGTCCTCATCGTCTGCGATGGCTACTACTACAATGGCAAGATCTTTGACGTCACCGGCAAGATTGAGCAGGTGGTGAAAGGCCTGCCGACGCTCAGGAAGGTCATTGTCGTCAACTATACCGGCAATGCGGCTGTAACTGTTGCAAGGCTGCCTGATGCCGTGACGTTTGATGACTTTATCGAGGCCTATGCGCCGGCGCCAATCGACTACCAGATGCTGCCGTTTGACCATCCGCTTTACATATTGTTCTCATCCGGCACCACCGGCGTGCCGAAGTGCATTGTTCACAGCACAGGCGGAGTATTGCTGAAGCACTTGTGTGAGCATCAGTTGCACGGCGGCATCAGTCCTGGCGACCGGTTGTTCTATTTCACGACCTGCGGCTGGATGATGTGGAACTGGCTGGCCAGCGCACTGGCGTCGCAGGCGACCCTGATGTTGTTTGACGGCTCACCGTTTGCGCCGAGCGAGACCGTGTTGTTCGACTATGCCGATGAGGAACGCTTCGCCGTGTTCGGCACTTCCGCCAAGTTCATTGACGCGGTCAAGAAGACAGGCTGGCGTCCCATGGACACGCACTCGCTGGCGTCGGTTCGCGCAATCATGTCGACCGGCTCGACGCTGGTGCCGGAAAGCTTTGAGTTCGTCTACGAGGCGATCAAGCAGGACGTACATCTGGCATCGATGTCCGGTGGCACCGACCTGTGCGGATGCCTGGTCGGCATCAACCCGTTCGGTCCGGTCTTCTCCGGTGAAATTCAGGCCGCCGGTCTGGGGCATGATATTCAGGTGTTTGACGATCAGGGCAATCCAATGCTGCGGGGCAAGGGTGAACTGGTCAACACCAATTCCTTTCCCTCCATGCCGTTGGGTTTCCTCAATGATGACACCGGCGAGCGTTATCACGACGCCTACTTTGCCCGCTTCGACAATATCTGGTGTCAGGGCGATTTCGCCGAGTGGTCCGACAATGGCGGCATGATCATTCACGGCCGCTCCGACGCGACCCTGAACCCCGGCGGCGTGCGCATTGGCACGGCCGAAATATACGCCCAGGTCGAACAGATACCCGAAGTGATCGAAGGCCTGGCAATCGGCCAGGACTGGGACAATGACGTTCGCGTGGTGTTGTTCGTGCGCCTCGCCGATGGTGTCGTGCTGGATGAGGCGCTGGAAAGGAAAATCCGCACGCAGGTCCGCACCGGCGCATCACCAAGGCATGTGCCGGAAAGGATTGTCGCCGTGGCCGACATTCCGCGCACCAAGTCAGGCAAGATCACCGAACTCGCCGTGCGCGACGTGGTACACGGCCGTCCGGTCAAGAATGTCGAGGCGCTTGCCAATGCCGAAGCACTGGACCTGTTCAAGGACCTGCCTGCATTGCAGAGTTAGGCGCGAGAACTGTTGTACCAAAGGAACTGACTATTGACCCATTTGATGGAGTCAAATCCGGCCACTCTGGCAGGCGCGGTGCGCAGCGCGATGTTGGTCGCATCGGGCAAGTGCCGCAACGCACCAGATGGGCGAATTGGTTTTTCCAACAATAATTTCTAGGCATCATCCCACTTAACAACCTCAGGGTCAGGCCAGGCTTTAAGCCATTTGTTGACCTTGGTGTCGTAGATATCTTCGGTAATTTGAGCTTTGTTGGCTCTGACTATTCCTCCCACCAAGTCCTCCAGCCCGAATGGAGCATAGACCTCCAGTTCGTCAGATTTCGGTCTTACGCCGACCGCCGTCGCTGTTGTCGGGAAGGTTGAGATCGCAGCTTCAACAGACTGATATTGAGCGATGGGATAACCGAATTTGTCTTCATACCAGAGATGAACACGCGCTTCGTTTTTTACATCAAACCAAACAGGTAAGTCCCTAAAGCAATGCCGTATGCGTTCAGCATGGTCCCTCTCTGCTTCAACCGACAAGTCCTTGGGATCAAAGTAGACGAGGTACACATCAGAGATGCCAAAGTCATGTGGCAAACCAAAGCGACGATTCCACACCGTCTGCGCTAAGCTGCCGGCAACGAGCCAGCAGTCTTGAAGCCGAATACGTTCCCAGTTTTGAAGGACTGGAGCCAGCAGAGGGCTCTTTTGAAGTGCGGTTGCCAATTGCATGATTGGGTTATGCTTTCCTGGATCATTTCTGACAATCATGACGCTGACACTAAGGGCTCTGAGCGGTCGTTTCGCTCAGGCGCAGCAAACAGATTTGACCTCTTCAAGCCACTCCTCAGTTCAACTCGCCAGCACCCGCGTTGTGGGGAAGGTGATGTCTATGCGGGTGCCTTTGCGGGCCTCGCTGGAAATCACGAACTTCGCCCGGTTGGCTTCGACCAGCGCCTTGGTCAGGGGAAGCCCGAGGCCGGTTCCCTGAACGTCCGGGCGGCCCGCAACTTCAACCCGGCGGAACGGTTCAAGTGCGGTGGACAGCTGCTCCTCATTCATGCCGACCCCGGTATCCGACACCGACAGGACAAGTTCTCCTGTTTCTATAGCCCTGGCGGAAATGATCACCTGACCGCCCGGGTCGGTAAACTTGATGGCGTTGGAGGTAAGGTTCAACAGCACCTGCTTGATCGAGCGCATGTCGGCGACAACCTGGGGCAGGTTTGGCGCAATGGATTTGCGCAGCACGACACGTGCCCCGGTGGCTTCGTCCTGCATCAGTTTCATGCAGCCGTCGATGGCCTGGGCCAGGTCCACAGATATGAAATTCAACTCAAGCTTGCCGGCTTCAACCTTGGACAGATCGAGCAGATCGTTGACCAGTGACAACAGATATTCACCGGACGTGTGAATATCGTTGGCATAACCTTCATAGCGTTCCGATCCGAGCTTACCGAACTGGGCATTCCGCATGATGTCGGAAAACCCCAGTATGGCGTTGAGCGGGGTGCGCAGTTCATGGCTGATCCGGGCCAGGAATTCCGACTTCTGCCTGCTGGTGTGTTCGGCCTTGTCGCGGGCATGGCGCAACTCCGCCTCGGTCTTTTTCCATTGCGTGATGTCACGCATGACCGCGCAATATGCAGACGCGGGGATTCCCGGCATTTGCATGCTGATCTTGCGCATGGTGATGAAAATCGGCACATCACCGCCTTCATTGACATTGGCAATGATTTCCCTGCCGCCGTTAAACAGCATCGATAGCCCGCTGTCGCCGAGTGCCGACAGATAATCGCGGACAATCTTGGCGCTGGATTGGTCCATAAGTCCGGCCAGCGGTTTGTCGATGACGCTCGCCGCGTGGACGCCAAAAAGCGCTTCAGCGCCCGCGCTCATGTGAGTAATGCTGCCGTCTTCTGACAGAAACACGATCCCGTCCGTCGCGGTGTCCAGAATTGACATGATTTCCGCGGCGCTGACCGCGGGTTGTGGTCCGGTCCGCGTTGCCGGCTGCGCTGACCGCGAAGCAGCTTTGCCGGTTGCGGCCGCTTCGGTGTTCTCATCAGCCGATGCCGGGCGGGTGATAGGAGTGACGGAATTTTCGGCAGGTTCATCAACCCGTGCGGATATCTCGTCAGCCTTCGGAATGTCGTGCTGCGGTTCGTGCGCCTGCTGCCGTGTGACCGGCATCTTGTTTTCTGATTCAACAAGAACAGCCATCGGCATGGCGCCGTCGTTCCACGGGAATGTCGACTTGTCTGCAGAAAAGCTCGCTTTTCTACCATCACGCCGGTCGAGAACGAGCGATCCTTTCTTGCCGGCAATGGAACCGAGAGCAGCAGCAATGTCATGGCGCGCCACCAGATCATTTTCGCTGGCATAACCCAATGCCTGAGCGGTTGCCCGATTGGCATAGACAACCTTGCCGGCCCGGTAGAGCACGATTGCCTTGGGGATGGCAGACAGTGCCTTGCGGACAATTTCGGCAACACCGAAACCGTTGGGATTTGCATCTGACCGGCCTGTTGGTCCGTTGTCCCTTTCTTCCGGTATTGCGGATGCCGGCGGCACGGAAGCCTGGCCAATACCTGCCTCAGTCAGCCTGCTCCGTGCGGGAGGTTTGGCCGTCGTTCCGCTGGATGTTGTTTCGATTGCCTGGCGCAGGTCCGACAGCATTGTTGCCGGCGGCGTCGGATCACCGGCGGCAGGTTTGACGCCGGCAGGAGCAGCTCCAGCCGGCAACGTCCGTTCAAGCGCCCTGCGTTCTGTAACATCTTCCAGGATCAGCGAAAATTTCTCTGCCGTCCCGTCCGTCGGGATTATCGGTTTTGCCGTCACCTTGATTTCGCGTTGGCCAAATCCGGTAGTCATTGTCACGGTGGTACTGGCAATACCCGCACGAAGCGCACGATCGAAAACCCTGGCCGGAATTTCTTCGGCACCCAGGTCAACGAGTGAGGTCAACGCGGTTTCGCCGAAGAGGGTTCGCGCCATTGCGTTTGCATAAGCGACAGTGCCTCTTTCATCGCAAATCACGGTTGCGACAGGCAGTGATTCCAGTACCGATGTCGCTTGCGCAAAGTTTCCGTTTTCGAGGCCGGAAGCAGCCGGCGGTGGGTCGGCAACCATCAAAAGTCCGTTGCGTCCGTCGGCCAGCGCGTTAACATGCAGGCTCACACTGAACGGCGTATCGTCCACCGCCGATGCAAAGCTCACGATTTCCTGCCAGCTTTCGCCGGCCTGCGCAGTTCGCGCCAGTTCTGCCACCCTGCCGGCACCCGGGTCGGTTTCGTCAAATGGCATGTCGATGAGGTCGAACAGGCTTTCACAGCCGAAAAATCCAACCGCTGCAGCATTCGCCCAGACAACGCGTAATCGGGCTCCGTCCCACAGCCATGCAGCTCTGGTCGCAGTGCTAAGCTCATCCAGTGATGGCGCGGTCTCCACAGTCAATTCAATTCCCCAGGCCTGCCGGCATTGCCCAAAAAGCAAGCCAGGCACAAGCGCCCCGTTTTACTGCCGTTGTAGTTGTCCATCACGACAATGCAAAACGTTCTGCATCGTCACCCTACCGCATCCGGTTGTGAGTTTAATCCGCTTTTGCCGGTGTCGTCCATGGTTTGTTTGCACAATCTCATGTCCAGCCGCGCAAACCTCCGCCAGCGCTGGCGAACGGTCATCAAGCCAACCGTTTCAACGGTTTGCAGTCTGCTTCATTGTGACTTGCAAAACACTGTCCTTCGGCATAGTTTGCGCTCCGCTGAACGAGATTTTGTGCAGGCGTAGCTCAGTTGGTTAGAGCGCCGGATTGTGGATCCGGAGGCCGTTGGTTCAAATCCATCCGCCTGTACCATCTCGTTTCCGAATTTCCCACCATCTAGTTTATTGTTTTGCAGCGCAGATTCTTCACATGTGGACTCGAACGCAGAACCGACATAGTCTCCCCGCTCACTAGTTTGTGAAAAGGGAGTCTTAATATAATGAAATCTATTCTGAAATACACACTGGCCGCTGCTGCAATGGTAGGGCTTGCCGTATCGGCAAATGCTGCTGATCAGCAATTCGTCTCAATCGGTACAGGCGGTGTTACCGGCGTGTATTACCCAACCGGCGGCGCCATTTGCCGACTGGTAAACAAGGACCGCAAGGAACACGGCATCCGCTGCTCGGCGGAATCAACCGGTGGCTCCATCTACAACATCAATACGATCCGGGCCGGTGAGCTGGAATTCGGTGTCGCGCAGTCGGATTGGCAGTATCACGCCTATAACGGCACATCCAAGTTCAAGGACAATGGCAAGTTTGAAAAGCTTCGCGCCGTGTTCTCCGTGCACCCGGAACCGGTAACGGTTATCGCGCGGGACGATTCCGGCATCAACAATATCAGCGACGCCAAGGGAAAGCGCCTCAATATCGGCAACCCGGGGTCCGGCACGCTCGGTACCTGGGAAGTGATGGAAGCGGCCCTGGGATGGAAACGCACCGATCTGGCACTGGCCGCCGGCATGAAATCTGCCGAAACCGGTGCGGCAATGTGTGATGGCAAGATAGATGCCTATTTCTGGCTGGTTGGCCATCCTTCGGCTCTGACCCAGGAATCCCTGGCTTCCTGTGCGTCTCACCTGGTCGACGTGACCGGTCCGGAGATCGACAAATTGATCGCCGACAGACCGTACTACCGCAATGCCACTATTCCGGCCGGCATGTACAACAACGACAAGGACATCAAGACCTTCGGTGTTGGCGCGACTTTCGTGACCAGCTCTGACGTTCCGGAAGAGGTTGTGTATCAGGTCGTGAAGGCTGTTTTCGAAAACCTCGACCAGTTCAAGAAGCTTCATCCTGCGTTCGCCAACCTGAAGGCTGAGGAAATGATCAAGGACGGCCTGTCCGCTCCGCTGCACGACGGTGCGATGAAGTACTACAAGGAAAAGGGCATGATGTAATCAGCCCCTCAAGCGGGAAGGCGGTCACGCCTTCCCGTTCGATTTTTTATCACTTTTCACTTGGTTTTAAGAATATAGAAGCTCGACCGCATCGAGCTCGGATAGGCGATGTGTTGCTGGGGTGCCGGGAGATACGGCGCAAGAGGGAGATGAGAAAAAAATGGCTGCGGAAAAAGAACTGTCTAAGGCTGACGCACTTGTCGCCGAAGTCGAAACCGGAGGCAGAAATCTAATCGGATCGACGAAGAATCTTATTCCGATCATTTGTTTCGTATGGGCGGTCTACCAGCTCTACATATCCTCACCTCTTCCGGCTGAGCTGACCGTTTCGACCGGAATTTCGTTCTTTCAGTTTATTGGCAATCTCTCCATTTCCCGCAAGATTCATTTGCTGTTCGCGCTGGTGCTCGCCAGCCTCGCATTCCCTCTTTACAAGGGCGCACCAACCAGAAGTATACCGATTTACGATTGGGCGCTGATCGCCCTTGGCAGCTTGTCCATCCTCTACATGGTGGTGATGGATTCCAACATTGCCAACCGTGCCGGCGATTTTGCCCACGACAATATCCGTATCGACATGACTGTTGCCGTCATCGGCATGGTGGCACTGGCGCTTTCCGTATACCGTTCGCTCGGCCTGCCGCTGGTGATCGTTGCGGCCATTCTGATGGGCTACGCCTTTATTGGTGGCGGCAACTGGGGTGGTGCGTCCTTCGTCAAGGGCACCTGGCATTTCTGGATGCAGGAAGAAGGGGTGTTCGGGACACCGCTGGCGGTATCAACCCAGATGATCTTCCTGTTCGTTCTATTTGGATCAATCCTTGAGAAAGCCGGGGCGGGTGGCTATTTCATCAAGATCGCATTTGCCCTGCTCGGCTCCTTCAGGGGAGGACCTGCCAAGGCTGCCGTTATCGCGTCTGCGCTCAGCGGGCTTTATTCAGGCTCTTCGATCGCCAACACGGTGACGACCGGCACCTTTACCATTCCTCTCATGAAGCGGACCGGGCTGTCGGCTGAAAAGGCGGGTGCCGTCGAGGTGGCGTCATCAACCAACGGACAACTCACACCTCCGGTAATGGGCGCTGCCGCCTTCCTGATCGCCGAATTCACCGGCGTGGAATACACAACCTTGCTCAAGCACGCGCTGATCCCGGCGATCGTGTCCTACATTGCGCTGATCTACATCGTGCACCTCGAAGCCTGCAAGCTGAACCTCAAGGGAATTCCAAAACCCGCAGATACCATCGCGAGAACACTGGCACAGAAGCTGCTTGGTTTCCTGACCGGTTTCCTGATCCTGGCGTTTCTCTTCATCGCGGTCTACTACACGCTCGGTTTCGTCAAGGAGGCCTACCCTGGCATCTCCATGCTGTCTGTCATCGTGATCTCCGGCATCGCCTACCTGGTGCTGGCCTGGTTTGCCTCAAAACGCCCCGACCTTGAGGTGGACGATCCGGATGCCCCGATGACCGTGCTGCCGAAGGCTGCCGACACGGCGTGGACCGGCCTCTACTTCGTTTTGCCGATCATTATCCTGCTGTGGTGCATCCTGCCGACGCCGGACCGGCTCTCACCGTCAACGGCTGCTTTCTTCGCCTGCCTTGCAATGAGTTTCATCGCTCTGACGCAACACATCATCAAGGGTGCGTTCCGCGGTAAAGTCGACTTGGCATCGAATTTCCGCAAAGGTTTGTCGGAATGGGTGGACGGCATGGTTGCCGGTGCCCGCAACATGATCTCCATCGGCATCGCCACGGCTGCGGCAGGTGTGATCGTCGGGGCGATATCGCTCACTGGCGCGCATACCATGGTTGGCCAATTGGTGGAGTTCCTTTCCGGCGGCATTCTCATTGTCATGCTGCTGCTGGTCGCTGTAATGAGCCTCATCCTCGGCATGGGTTTGCCGACGACCGCCAACTATCTGGTAGTGTCCTCGCTGATGGCTCCGGTTATCGTCGCGCTTGGGGCCAAATCCGGTTTGATCGTGCCGCTGGTTGCCGTGCATCTGTTCGTGTTCTATTTTGGCATTCTTGCCGACGACACGCCGCCGGTCGGGCTCGCCGCCTATGCTGCAGCGGCAATTTCCGGGGGCGATCCGATCAAGACCGGTGTCCAGGGCTTCATGTATGACATCCGGACAGCCCTGTTGCCGTTCCTGTTCCTTTTCAACACCGATCTTCTGCTGATCGATGTCGGCCCGTTGAAGGCGGTGTTCGTCTTCATCGTCGCGACCATAGCGATGATGTTATTCGCGTCGGCCACCCAGGGGTGGTTCTTCACCCGCAACCGGATTTGGGAAACGGTTGCGCTGCTTGCGATTGCACTCACATTGTTCCGGCCAGGACTGTTGCTCGACCAGGTGTCGCCGCCGTTCGATGAAAGGCCGGGTACTGAAGCAATGAAACTGGCGGAGGCTGTACCCGAGAACGGGACTTTGCGCGTCAGGCTGGTTGGGCCGGACTTCGACAATCCTGACAAAAACAATTCCACCTTCCTTGAGCTGGAACTCGGTGCGGCAGGCGATGGAGAAACCCGCTTCACCCAATCCGGCCTCAATGTCCTCGAGGACGATGGCAAGGTGACTGTCGATGCCCTGACCTGGGATTCCAAGCTGAAACGTCTGAACAAGCTGTTCACCATGGGAGACCTGGATAACCCGCTGATTATCGAAAAGGTATTGGTTGAACGAGACCGCATGCCCAAGGAAATCTTCTATATTCCGGCGCTTCTGCTTCTCGGTTTGATCATTTTCCTCCAGCGGCGCCGTCACCGGGAGGATGACCCGGAAGCTGAAGCCAGCGCCGCAGCGGCCTAAAAGGGGAGGAAGACAGGATGTACAAATCCATTCTCTTGCCGGTTGACCTTAACCACAAAAGTTCGTGGGAAAAGGCAGCGCCTGAAGCAGTCGCGATTGCAAGGCAGCATGGGGCGAAGATACATCTGCTTACCGTCATCCCGGATTTCGGCATGTCCGTTGTCGGGAGCTTCTTCCCGGCGGACTATGCCGAGCAGGCTCTGCAGTCCGGCAGTGAAAAGCTTGCCGAGCTGGCTTCTGAAATCATTCCGGACGATCTGCTGGCCAAAGTGCATACGGCCCATGGGACTGCCTATCAGGAGATCATCAGCACGGCGAAAGAGCAGGGCTGCGACCTGATCGTACTGGCATCCCACCGTCCTGAAATGTCCGACTATCTGCTGGGTCCCAATGCGGCACGGGTTGCAAGGCATGCAGAACAGTCGGTCATGATCGTACGGAACTGAATGCCGTGCCTGCTTGCCGGCAGGCGTTTTTCCAATCATGCAGGCCGTTGCAGTATTGCGCGGTTCCAACATACGTGGACTCGCGCGCAGAACCGACATAGGCTCCAGCCTCACCAGCTTGTGAAAGGGAGTCCTCCATAATTATATCAGTTTTGAGATACGCGCTGGCCGCCGCAGCAATAGTGGGGTTTTCCGCGTCGGCACATGCTGTCGAGCAACGTTTTGTGTCTATCGGAACCGGCGATGCGACGGGTGTTTATTACCCGGCAGGCGGCGCCATTTGCCGCTTGATGAACAAGACCCGCGAGCAACACGGTATTGGTTGTTCGGTGCGCTCGACCGAGGGTTCGGTTTACAACATCAACACTGTCCGCGCAGGCGAACTTGAATTCGGCGTTGCCCAGTCAGACTGGCAGTTCCATGCCTACAACGGTACCTCGAAGTTCGATGTCGCCGGCAGGTTTGAGAAACTGCGCGCGGTTTTTTCGGTTCATCCCGAACCGTTTACGATGATCGGCAGGGCCGGCAGCGGTATCAGGTCATTTGCCGACATCAGGGGCAGGCGCGTCAATGTGGGCAATCCCGGCTCCGGCCAGCGTGCCACCATGGAAGTGGTCATGAAAGCTGCAAACATTGCCATGAGTGATCTGGCACTGGCAGCCGAGTTGAATGGCTCGGAAATGGCGCAGGCGCTTTGCGGCGGAGTGATCGACGTGATGATGTACACTGTTGGCCACCCGGCTGCTGCCGTCACCGAGGCAGCCACGACCTGCGACATTGAAATGATCCCGGTTGAAGGACCTGCCATCGATAAGCTGGTTGCTGATCACCCTTTTTACCGCAAGACCGTTGTTCCCGGCGGATTGTACAGGGGCAACCCCGGCGACACGCCAACTTTCGGGGTGGGCGCGACGTTCATAACATCTGCCGATGTGCCGGAGGACATTGTTTACACGCTGGTCAAGACCGTGTTCGACAACTTCGATGACTTCAAGAGTGTCCACCCTGCCTTTGCCCATTTGAAGGAGGAAGACATGGCCAGGGACGATCTGTCTGCTCCGCTGCATCGCGGTGCTGCGAAATATTACCGGGAACGCGGCTGGTGATGGTCGCAATCAGTGCTGCACATCATGGGGCAGAAGGGGATCTCACCATGACTACCCGGAAAGACTTTGTTGCTGAACCGGCAACCGACATTGCAGCGTTGGGCGTTGAACCGGTGCTGCGGATACCACGGTGCCGTCGTGCGGTGCCGGCAGGAAAGGTAGCCTGATGCCGGACAGGGATCTGTTGAGGACCATGTGTGACGCTGCCATCGCGGCTGCACAACCATCGCTGTGTCTTCCTGCACATTTGCCTCCGGCACCGAAGGGCAGAACCATTGTAGTTGGCGCAGGCAAGGCGTCTGCCGCCATGGCCGCAGCGGTTGAAGCAAACTGGCAGGGGCATCTCGAGGGCCTTGTGCTGACGCGCTATGGTCATGGCTGCGACTGTCAACACATCGAAATCGTGGAGGCAGCGCATCCGGTTCCGGACAGGGCCGGCTTTGAAGCTGCAGCCCGCATTCACGAGATGGTGCAAAACCTCTCAGCCGATGATCTGGTATTGTGCCTGATGTCCGGCGGCGGATCGGCCCTGCTGACGGCGCCGGCCGGCGGCATCAGTCTTGAAGAAAAACAGGCCGTCAACAAGGCGCTGTTGGCCTGTGGTGCGCCGATCTCAGAAATGAACTGTCTGCGCAAGCACCTGTCTGCGATCAAGGGCGGCAGGCTGGCGGCCACCGCCCATCCTGCCAGGGTGATATCCCTGCTGATATCGGATGTGCCGGGTGATGATCCCTCGACAGTGGCGTCCGGTCCCACCGTGGCCGATCCGACCACGCGGGCAGACGCCCTGGCGATACTTGCCAGATACAAGCTGGATGTCGCGCCATCGGTACGGGCTTTCCTTGAGACGGACGCCGCGGAAACCCCCAAGCCGGGAGATGTCCGGCTGGCAAATGCCGAAAACCGGATGATTGCAACCCCGCGCATGTCCATTGATGCGGCAGCCAGGATTGCCCGCGAGCACGGCTATAGGGTAATTGATCTTGGCGATGATCTGGAGGGCGAAGCGCGTGATGTGGGCTCGGCTCATGCCAGGGTGGCGCTGGAAACAAGCGGTCCTGCAATTATCCTGTCGGGAGGTGAAACCACCGTTACCCTGAAAGGCAATGGTCGCGGCGGACGCAACGCCGAATATGCACTTGCACTGGCGATCGGACTGGATGGTGCCGGCAATGTATCCGGTATCGCAATAGATACCGACGGCATTGACGGGTCTGAGGACAATGCCGGTGCACGGGTATTGCCGGATGTCCTGGCAAGAGCCGGTGCCAGGGGCATTGATGCTCAGGCCATGCTGGCCAACAATGATGGCTACGGGTTTTTTGAAGCCACCGGTGATCTGGTAATGACCGGCCCGACACTCACCAACGTAAATGATTTCCGCGCCATTATTGTTGGCGGTTAGTGGAGCATGTCCAGGGCGCGGGTGAAGAAGTCTTCAGTGCCGAAGTTGCCGGATTTCAGCGTGATGGCGAAGGTTTCGCCATTGCGGTCGGCATAACACCACGGAACACCCGGCGCTATCTCGCGGCCGACGCTCAGGCGGTCGGCGGCCAGCGCCTGCGTTACGGCTCCTGACGTCTCGCCGCCGGCCACCACAAAGCGCCTTATGCCGTGGTCAAAGGCGTCACTTGCCAGCACCGCCAGTGCGTCCTCGACAACCTGGCCGGCTCTGTCGCGCCCCAGTTTTTCCTGAGCCGCAGCGACATCGGCCGGTTCGGCGGTGGCATAGATTATTTTTGCTGCATCCCGGTCCTGTGAGGCCAGCCATTGCCGTGCTGCGGCCAGTGCATCACCACCGCTGGCCAGTGCCAATGGATCGAGCCTGTGGGACGCAGCCGCAGCACTGTAATTGGCCACCTGTGCCCGTGTCATTGCAGAACATGACCCCGAGAGCACAATATTTCCCTTGCCGGTCGACGGCGCGGTTATGTCTTCACCGGTGGATTTGATACTGCCCTTTGCCGCCAGCAGGCGAGGCAGGTCCAGTGCCAGGGCGCTGCCACCGGTGATCAGCGGGAAATCGCGTACAGCTTCGGAGATTGCTGTCAGATCGGCCTGTGAAATTGCATCGGGCACCACATGTGCGATGCCAATATCGGCCAGTTCACGCAACCGGGCTGCAGTGTGATCTGCTCCCTTTGCAACAGCCGGCCATGCGATATGCCCGACTTTGCCCGCAACCTGAGGCTCCAGCAGACGCATCAGGTTGGCGTCCCGCATCGGCGTCAGCGGGTGATCCCGCATCGGGCTTTCATCGAGCGGCACATCGCCTACAAACAGGTTGCCCATGTAAATCGAGCGGCCATTTTCCGGAAACGCCGGACAATAAATGGTCTGTTTCGCGCCCAATCGGGTCATCAGCGCTTCTGACACCGGTCCGATATTGCCGGCAGGCGTTGAATCGAATGTCGAGCAGTATTTCCAGTAGAGCTGTCGCGCACCATGCGCCAGCAGCCAGTCTGCCGCCTTGCCGGTCGCCTCCAGAGCCTCGTTCACCGGTTCGGTCCGGCATTTAAGTGCTATGACTTCAAACGGCGCAGGCGGGCTGTCGTCCTCGTCAGACGGTACACCGATCCGCAAACCGACCTTGTGTCCCGACCTTGCCAGAATGGCCGCAAGGTCGCTGGCGCCGGTAAAATCATCGGCAATACAGCCCAGTGCGATACTCATGTCTTGCCACCCTCTTGCCTGCCCGGCCTCATGCCGCCATGTTGCGCACGCGACACCTTTTTCAATTTGGCCTACTGTTTAAAAGCAAACTACATGACACTCAAGGCACTCACCCTCGGTTCTGCCGTAATAGATATTATTGTCACCATCGCACCTGAACGCATTGAGCACATGCGCATGCGCAATGCCGATGCTTCCTTCCTGCTGGTGGAAGAAGGCCGCAAGGTCGATGCGGAGTCGGTGACACGCCATATTGGCGGCGGGGGTGTCAACACGGCGGTGTCACTGGCGCGGCTGGGTTTTGACACGGCGGCCCTGGTTAAGACTGGCTCCGACCGCAATGCCGAAGACGTCATTGAACGGTTGCAGCGGGAGAACGTCTCCCGGGATTTCCTGATCAGCGATGCGATGCTGGCAACCGGTTCGTCCGTATTGCTGTCCTCGCATGAACGCAATGCCGGCATTTTTACCGCGCGCGGCGCCAACACGGCCCTTTTGCCGGCGGACCTGGCCGATGCGGCATTCGAACGCGACCTGGTGTTCATTTCCGGTTTGTCAAACGAGTCTGCCGATTGCTTTCCGGACGTCATCGCCAGGGCACATGCGGCAGGTGCCCGCGTCGCCACCAACCCCGGCATCAGGCAGTTGTCATCGCGTGCCGACGAGTTTTTCGCCTGCCTTGACCGGATTTCGATTCTGACCCTGAACCGCGTTGAGTCCGAACAACTGGTGCCGCGCCTCATTGCCGGCGGCACCGCCGATCAGCGCACCGTCATCAGGCCGGCCGGAAATCCCAACTCGCTGGTGGACCGGGGGCTGATGGCCGGCGGATTCAACCTGCCGTTTGACAGCTATGTCCGTGCCATAACGTCACTGGGGGTGGACATGCTGCTGGTCACCAACGGGTCGGACGGCGCCTATGTCGGCACCGCCGACGCCATCTGGCACTGCACCGTGCCGACGGTGGAAGTGGCCGGCACGGCAGGCGCAGGCGACGCCTTTGCTTCAACATTTGCCGGCATGATTACCGCAGGTACAGATGTCGAAGATGCCCTTAAGTCGGCCACCTGCAACGCAGGATCGGTCGTGAGCCATCTCGACACCCAAACCGGCTTGCTGAGCCGTGACGGACTGGCTCGGCGCGTCAAGGAATTTGAACCGGGGCTGGTTGTCACCCGGTGGGATATGGCGTGATCATTTTTGCTGGTCGAACAGCTTTGTTCAGCACTGCGTGCTGAGGATTGGTTTATTCCGCTCACGCAAGCAGCCTGTCATCTTGTAGTGGTCGAACGGCTTGTCCGCCTGCGGCGGGCCGTTCTCCGACCCCGAAAAACAGCAGTGATGAACTCCAATCCGAAGCACGTAGTGCTGAGGCAAGGCCGACTGGCCGTCGCACGAAGTGCGCCCCAGCGGAGCGCAGCCATCAGGCTGCTTGCGTGAGCGGAACAAAATGGATCACATGCAAACCAGCAAAGCCAGACTTGTCATCCTCGGGCCTGTCCCGAGGATCCACCCATTTCAACTTGCAACAACTGTTCATGGATCCCCGGCACAAGGGCAGGGATGACAAAGGAGTGCGACCAACTCCTATCCCGAACAGCTGGCGCCGCCGAGGACGCAGAATTTGGAGCAGTGCGGGTGGTTCAGTTTTACCGCGCCACCCGAGAAATTGCCGTCATTTGCCGTTAAAGAGGAGGCAAGGTCCGGGCCCATTTCAAAGTCACCGTCATAGGGCAACAGCGTGCACGGCAGTATGGCCGGCCTGTCCGCACCCTTGCGCTTGACCGCCATGCGGCTTGTCGCGCACATCTGGTCATCCGGGCGCTTTTTAAGAATATCCCAGCACGCGGTGGTGATCTCGGGCACATCGGCCTTTGCGTTCATTTCCGGAAACAGCACCAGCTGGCCACGGTTTTCCGGATCTATCCGCCAACCGCGAACGGCAATCAGATCGCGATATCCGGTGCGGGAAATATCATCGGTTTCACCCCAGCAGGTGCGCCCGGCAATGGCAATCTGGAACCCATGCGCGTTCAGCCAGTCCATGCCGGCAACCGCCTTTTGCCATGTCTTCGGTCCGCGCTCGGCCTCATGCAGGTCTTGCGTATAATGATCCAGGCTGACCCGCAGTGTAATGCGGCCGCGAAAACGATCATTCAGTTCCACAAGTCCGGCCTTTACTTTAGGCCGTTGCATGGGCTGCATGGCATTGGTCAGCACCAGTACGTCGTGACCACGCGAAAGCGCGGCTTCCGTCATCGCGAGCATGTCCGGGTTCATGAACGGCTCGCCGCCGGTAAAGGCGATTTCACGCGTGCCCAGATTTAACGTTGTGATTTCGTCAAACAGCGATACCGCGTCCGCCAGCTTGAAATATTCCAGCCGGTCATTGCTTGGCGAAGATTCGATATAGCAGTTGGCGCAGGTGATGTTGCACAGCGTGCCGGTGTTGATCCACAGCGTGTCCAGCGCGTTCAGGCTGACACTGGCACGCATTTCACCCAGCACCGTCAGGTCGGGGTTCTTGAACTTGCGCGGGTCGATGGGCTCAAACTCGGCAACAAGCGGATTGGAAATCTCGTTCATGAGCGCGAAAATAGCCGTATCATTGCGGCGAGACCACTACCAAATTCGCCTATGACATAATTGTCAGAACGCCGTGATAACGGTTGACACGACCGCTCACTGATGGCGTTAAATCTTTTTTGCGCGTGCGGGTGTAGCTCAATGGCAGAGCAGAAGCTTCCCAAGCTTAAGACGAGGGTTCGATTCCCTTCACCCGCTCCAGTCGTCAAGGCGGCGATGACAATTAAATTGGCTGCTAATTATCCTGAAAGCGGGAGTGATACGAACTTTTTCCGCTTTGTTCCAAAGATTGCCGTGTGAGGTCTTTCTATGCCGGTGCAAATTCGGTACTGCTAGGGCAGGTCAGGCAGATATTCACGGGGACCGCGGCGGCGGCTCCTGTCTGCCTGACACGAATAGATGTGGTTTGAACCGAGGCTCGAATGAGACGTGTTGTCAGGAGTTCCCGTAAAGCAGGGTGGCTCTCCTCCCTCAAGGCTGTGATCATTGCCGGTCTGGCTGGCATTGTGGCCAGCGTTATGCCTGCAGTGGCGGCCAATGAACTGCCGCAATTCCGGCAGATCGCCGATATCGATGTCACCACCAGCCTGCGAAAGGTCAGGCGTGTCCGGTTTGCTGTGGATACCAGGTTTCCACCGTTTGCGTTTCGCGACAATTCCGGTGCCCTGACCGGGTTTATCCCGCTGTTTGTCGATACCATGTGTTCGGATCTGAAAATCAAGTGTGAATTCGTGATCCAGGACACCGTCAACATCGAAGGAGCCCTGACAGGCAAGCAGGTGGATGTCGGCGTGTACATGACGGGACGCGACGAACTGGACTTCGAGAAGCTGGAATTTACCCGGCCGTTCCTGCGTCCGTTCGGCCGGTTTGCGACACGTACATCCAGCCCGATCAGAAAGACCGATGTCCGGACACTGGCCGGCAAGCGCATCGGGGTTCGCGAGGGCACCACCCATGCAAGCTTCGTCCGGCAGCATTTCAACCGTTCATTGCTGGTATCGTTTCCCAGTCACGAAGAGCTTTACGAAGCAGCCCGCACCGGCAAGATCGACATTGTGTTCGACGACGCATTTCGGCTGATGTTCTGGCTGCAGGGCTCTCTTTCCAGGCAGTGCTGCCATTTTGTCGGTAGCGGATACATCGACCGGTCCGGGTTTTCCCAGCCTTTGTCGATGGTTGTCCGCCGCGAGGACAATGATTTGCGCAAAGTGCTGGACTACGGGCTTGATCGCCTGCAGTCGACGGGAAATTTTGCCAAGGTCTACAACCGGTTTTTCCCGCAATCACCGTACTAGAGCGAAAAGCTGGTGATTCCTGATGGCAAACTCGAAACCGGTTCTTCTGCGTGACGGTCCTGCCGACGGACCGGTTCTGGTGTTGGCGCATGGTGCCGGCGCGCCGATGGATTCGGGTTTCATGAACGAGATGACGGGTTTGCTGGCGCAACGTGGCGTTCGCGTTGTGCGGTTTGAATTTGCCTATATGGCGGCCCGCCGTGTCGACGGCAAAAGACGGCCGCCACCGCGGCTACCCGGCCTGATTGAAGAGTTTCGTGAAGTCGTGTCGCAGTTCAGGGCCGGCCCGCTGTTTATCGGTGGAAAATCCATGGGTGGCCGCGTTGCCAGTATGATTGCGGCGGACCCTCAGCCCGGTGAAAGCGTAGCCGGGCTGGTCTGCTTGGGCTATCCGTTTCACCCGCCCGGCAAGCCGGAGAAACTGCGCACGCAGCATTTGCCGTCAATCCGCTGTCGAAGCCTGATTGTGCAGGGTGAACGCGACCCGTTTGGCAATGTGGCAGATGTCTCGGGCTATGAATTGCCCGGGCAGATGCAGGTTTTCTGGTCCCGTTTCGGCAATCATGACCTTGTACCGCCCAAAAAATCAGGCCTCACCGGGCCGGAAAACTGGGCCCTGGCAGCCCAGGCGGTCTCCGATTTCATTAACAGCAACTGTTGAAAGGGTTCAGGGATGCAGAGCCCGGGGGTGGAACCCTGCATCCCGAATTGGTTGCATCAGTTAAATTGCTGCGATGCAGCTCTTGTACTTCTGCCACCAATAACTTGATCCAGCCGTCCTGGCGCTCCGCAAGTACCTGTAACAGCTGTTGATTTCGACGTTTTCGCCCTGTTCATCGAGGACGGGGGAAACCACGTCCACTGGCTTGTTGTTCTTGTACTGCAGGGAAGAGTTGGTAACCCAGATCATCGCAATCACGGATAGGACGGTAACCAGCGAAATGGGCACGATCTGGTGATGAGCAAACAGCGTCATGTCAAACCTCCTCCATTTTTGGTTGTGTCTTCTGGTTGCCGGTGAACCTAACCTCGTCCGCGTCAGGTGTATGTGCGAATCTGCACAAATTGCGTAAGTGCGGTATTTCGGTTGAAAAAACTTTCATTGCAGCACATCATCTCCAGCGTGGATGAGATCAGGCAAATACCGCTATTTGAATCACTTGGGGAAGGAGACGCCCGCCGGTTGACCGTGCATTGCGTATGGCGATCCGTTGCAGAGAATGAACTGATTATCGACTATGAGGACGACACGGCTGAAGTGCTGTTCGTAGTCGATGGCCGGGTGCGGGTTCTGTTGCGGACCGCGTCTGGCCGGGAGGTTATTCTCGATGACATGCAGGGTGGCCGCTATTTCGGCGAGATGGCCGCCATCGACGGCCTGCCGCGCTCTGCCAATGTGACGGCGCTGGAGAAAACCCGAATCTGCGTCATGCCGGATGCCGTGTTCCGGGATGCCTGTACCACGATACCGTCGGTTTGCTTGTCGGTCATGAAAATGCTGGCTGACCGGGTGCGCACCCTGAATCAGCGCCTGGGCGAATATGCCTTCCTGACGGCAAAGCAACGGCTGTGTGCCGAACTGTTGCGATTGTCCCGCCCGCGCATGGGCAATGAGCGGCAACGTATCGTGTCGCCACCACCGCTGCAGCGCGAGCTGGCCGACAGAATTTCGACCCAGCGCGAGGTGGTGACCCGTGAACTGGCCGGTCTCGCCCGCAAGAACATCATTGAAAAGACCCGTGGTGGTCTGGTGCTGGTCGAGCCGGACAGGCTCAACGCCATTATCGACGAGGCCCAGTCGAAATAGTGTTGGTTGGCATGGCCGGGCCGACCGGTTCAATTAAGATCGCGCTCAATGGTTTCGGCAAAATCCCGCTCAAACACCAGTTCGTCGTCATGCCAGGCTTCGATGCGGGCCGTAAGGTGAAACTGGCCGGCGGAAGCCCGCATGGTCGACCAGGTTTCGGTGCGCAGTGAAATATCGTCGCGCTGCAGTTCCTGGGTCCAGTGGGTTGTCATGCGTGCCGACAGCGGGTCTGCCGGATCAATGCTGTGGCTCTCCCGGCCGATTTCGCCGGTGATCAGGCCATGATCGCCATTCCGGTACAGGCCAAAATCATCATTGATCGTAATGGTGACCCGGCCGGTTCTGTCGTCTTCCGTCTGTTCCCGCGAGCTCGCCGGCGGACGCAGCTCAACGTACTTTGCAGGAGGCGCCGACACCGGTTCCGGAAACACCGGCGCAATCTCACCGGGTACCGGCGATCTCACCGGCACGGTCAGCCATGATCTGGCCGTGCAGATTTCCAGCTCCACCGGTTCAGGCGCGGGCCACATCAGCGGCCAGTAACAGGTGGACAGTGACAGCCGGAGCTTATGGCCTTTGGGCAGTGTACGCGCCGTATCGTCCAGCCTGATCCGGCAAAAGTACCGCTCACCGGGCTCCAGCGCTTCGGGATGTTCGTCGCTGACCATGTGGGTGAGGTTCTGAAGCGCATAGGTGAGGCGCGAAACGCTGCCGTCGGGACGAACATCGTTCAGGCGGACGGCCAGAAGAGCAATGGCCTTGTTGCTGGTAAATTCCAGCTCGAGCACCGCCTGGCCGACAAGGTCCATGTCGGCGCCGAGAACCGGAGTGTCGAAAACCAGCGAACCCGCATCATCACGGGCCTGATCCGCGGCAAACTCCGGTCCCGGCCATATCACACAGTACTCGCCACCGTCGCGTCCGGTCGTCTGCGGGGAACTCAGCCTGATGGTTTGTGGTGTGCCGGGTGCCTCTCGCAGGCCCTCGATGGTGAGGTAAAGCCGGTTCGGCTGGTTTGATGCACCGGGCCAGACGGTCTCTGAAATCCACCTCCCGGGGAATTCCGCCGGCAGGGTTGTCGGCGGCGCCGATCCCATCACATAGGCCCGCACCGGCGGATCGCGCAGCACACCGGTTGCCTCGCCCTTCAGCCAGAAGTTCCACCACCTCAGTGCTTCCTGCAGGAATCCGATGCGCGGACCCGGCACCGCGAAATGCGGATACTTGTGTGCCCAGGGCCCGACAATCGCCTTTACCGGAGCTTTCAGGTTGGCCAGCATCCGGAACACCGCATTTGAGTAGGCGTCGTTGAAGCCGCCGACCGCAAGCACGGCGGCTTCGATGCTGGAATAGTCCTCACACACCGAGCCGTGCTTCCAGTAGTCATCGCGACGCTGGTGTTGCAGCCATCTTGCGGCCAGGAATGGTTCATTCTGCAATCGCTGCATCCAGATATCGAACCAGCCGTCGCCAACCAGCGCCGGATCAGGCGGGCGCGATGAATAGGACAGCATGGTTGCACCCCAGCCGAGGTTTTCATTGATCAGACAGCCGCCCTTGAAATGGATGTCGTCTGCATAGCGGTCGTCGGTGGAACACAGTGTGACAATGGCCTTGAGCGGTTCAGGCCGCATGGCCGCAATCTGCAAACTGTTGAAGCCGCCCCACGAAATGCCCATCATGCCGACCTTGCCGGTACACCAGCTCTGCCCGGCCAGCCAGGTGATTATTTCCGCACCGTCATCCAGTTCCTGCTGAGAATACTCATCCGCAAGAATGCCGTCGGATTCGCCGCAACCGTGCATGTCGACCCGAACGCACGCATAACCGTGGCCCGCAAAATAGGGGTGTGTGAGTTGATCGCGCTCGGCGGTGCCGTCGCGCTTGCGATACGGCAGATACTCCAGAATAGCCGGAACCGGATCGTTCACGGCATCCGCAGGCAACCAGATACGCGCCGCCAGCCTGGTGCCGTCGCACAGTGTGATCCACTGGTTCTCAATTTCGCGAATCTGTCTGGGAAACTGATTGATGACTGTGGGAGCAGGGCCCATTGGAGTTTTCCTTCATACAGAAATGCAAAGAGACAGAAGAGTTTCGACCCTGGTCATCTGGACATTCTGGAAATTGCAGAAACGATTGCCTGAAACATGGCCTCTGCAGCCGGCGACATGTACCGGGCTCTCAGGCAGGCATGTACCAACTCTGGCTCGTGTCGCACTTCGGCCTCAACACCGGCGGCTCGCAGGCGGTCGGCATACTCAAAACTGTCATCGCGCAGCGGATCCCATTCGCAGGCTACCAGAAACGCCGGCGGAAGCCCGTCATACCTTGTCTCCTCAAGTGGCGCGTAGAATTTCGACGTACGGTTCCTGCCGGCACCTGATCCCAGATACAACAGTTCGTATTGTTCCATGTCGGAGGTCGTGAGACCCGGTGCGTCGCGCCGCGAAACATAGGACCCTGCGCTCTTGTCGCCGCCGAAGGCGGGGTAAATCAGCACTTGCCCGGCGGGCATTTCCTGACCCTCGTCGCGCCTGGACAGACAGGTGGCTGCCGCCAGATTTCCGCCGGCAGAATCACCTGCGAGCAGAATTCGGTTGTGGTCAATCTCCAGCTCGGCTGAATTGTCAAAGACCCATCCGGTTGCGGTCACGCAGTCATCGAAGGCAGCTGGAAATTCGTGCTCCGGTGCCAGCCGGTAATCAACGGCGATGACCGTGACACCGGCATCCTGTGCAATGCCGCAACAAATATCGTCATGGCTGTCGAGGCTGCCCAGAATGAAGCCTCCGCCGTGCATATAGACGACACAGCCGGCATTCCTGCGCTCTTCCGGCACATACTGCCGCAAAGCTAGGTCATCGGCCGGACCGGAGCATGTCAGGTCGCGCACCGTCATGCCATCCGGGCGCCCGGCATGAAAATGCGCGCACAGATTGTCGTAACACCGGCGCTGCCGGTCCACACTCAATTGATTGCCGTCTGCCGGGTAAAACTGCGCGCCGGCTGCCATGAAGGCCAGAATACCGGATTCGTCCGGCCCGCTTCGAGGGTCATCTTGCAAGTTTGTCATATTGCCATGGCATCATTTTATGATCATGTTCCCATTTATGATCTGGAACCGACAGACATCTGGCTACGATGCGCCGTCCCAGCCCGTCGATGATGAGGCTGGACGCATTCAACTGCAACCCGATACTTCAGCGGTCGTTGAGGCTATTGTGCATGCGGTGCCGGATCCGTTTGTTGTGCTGGACGACACTGCCACCATCATTTCCCATAACGAACCGGCCAGGGCGCTGACCGGCCAGAACATGATCGGCCAACACCTGTCGCAGCATATTCGTGCACCCGCGGTACTTGAGGCAGTTGAGCGGGCTGCTGAATGCGGAGTTTCGGATCAGGTACACTATGAACGGCGCACGGGCGGCGGCAGGCTGTATGAGGTGTTCGTTACCCCGGTAGCCGCAAGCAGCATCAAAGGATTGCCCGTCGTAACGGTTCTGCTGCGTGACCTGAGCACGCAACAGCAGCTGGAAAAAATGCGTGCCGACTTTGTTGCCAATGCCAGTCATGAACTGCGCACGCCGCTGGCCTCCATGACCGGTTTCATCGAAACCCTGCAGGGCCCGGCCAAAAACGATGTAAAGGCCCGGGACAGGTTTCTCGGCCGGATGCTGGAGCAGGCCCACCGCATGCGACGGCTGATCGATGACCTGTTGTCATTGTCGCGAATCGAGATGAATTTGCACCGCACGCCGTCAGATCATGTGGATATGTCTGAGGTCGCGCGCTACAGCGTCGAGCTGTTGGCTGCGCGCGCTGTGGAAGCAGGCTGTCCGGTGAGGCTGGATGCGCGGCCCGGCATGATCGTTCACGGGCAGCGGGACGAGCTTATTCAGGTCACCCAGAACCTCATCGAGAATGCCTTGAAATACGGTGCATCTGATCGCGGAATCGACGTGTCTGTCTCCTTTGACAGGCAGCGGCAGAGAGTTGAGCTTTCCGTCGCCGATTACGGGGCTGGCATTGATGCCCAGCATCTACCCCGGCTGACTGAAAGATTCTACCGCGTAAGTGTGCAGGAGAGCCGTTCTGGCGGCGGCACCGGCCTCGGTCTGGCAATCGTCAAGCATATTGCGCTTCGCCATCGTGGCCAGCTGGATGTCGCGTCCCGCGTGGGCGAGGGAAGCATCTTCAAATTCACCCTGCCGGTCTCCAGCGACTTGCCGAAAGCGGCAGAATAAATTAAATATAATCAATAACTTAAGCTGTCATTCAATTGTCATGTAAATGTCACACTGTTGTTTGGTGGCAACCATATGAGTCGGCCCGTTAGCTTTGAAGGGGTGCCCACGATGGGCCTCCTGTTCAACATCAGATAGTCATATCAGGGAACATATCATGCTCAAACGCACGCTTCTTACAGCCACCGTCGCGTTGGCCGCAATTGCAGCAGCAAGTGCTGCACAGGCTCGCGATCAGATCCGCATTGTCGGATCATCGACCGTTTATCCGTTTACGACCGCGGTTGCTGAACAGTTCGGCAAATCGGCAGCCAAGACGCCAGTCGTTGAATCCACCGGTACCGGCGGCGGCATGAAGCTGTTTTGCGCCGGTGTCGGCGCTGAACACCCTGACCTCAGCAATGCATCGCGCGCCATCAAGAAGTCAGAATTTGAAATGTGCCAGAAGAATGGTGTGACAGACATCATTGAAATCAAGGTTGGTTTCGACGGCATTACATTCTCGCACTCCAAGCGTGCATCAGACGTGGCCCTCACCAAAAAGCAGATATTCCTGGCTCTGGCCAAGGAAGTGCCTGGTGCCGACGGCAAGCTGGTCGCCAACCCGTACAAGATGTGGTCAGACATCGACGCATCGCTGCCTGCCAGGAAAATCGAGGTTCTCGGTCCTCCGCCAACGTCTGGCACCCGCGACGCCTTCGTTGAACTGGTCATGGAGCCTGGTGCTGAAGAATTCGAATCTCTCAAGATGCTTGCCAGGGACGACAAGAATGCGTTCAAGAAGGTCTTTGGAACCATGCGTGAGGACGGCGCGTTCGTCGAAGCCGGAGAGAACGACAATCTGATCGTCCAGAAACTCGAAGCAAACCCGGACGCGTTCGGCATTTTCGGATACTCGTTCCTTGAAGAAAACCAGGACAAGATCAAGGGTGCGTCCGTCGATGGCGTTGCGCCAAGCTTTGAAGCCATTGCATCTGGTGAATACAAGGTGTCCCGCCCATTGTTCATCTATGCCAAGAAGCAGCACATTGGTGTTATCCCCGGCCTGCAGGAATTCATGGATGAGTATGTTTCCGACAACGCCATGGGCGAAGACGGATACCTGCCGGCCAAAGGTCTGATACCATTGCCTGAAGACGAGTTGTCCAAGGTTCGTGCTGCGGTCAAGAACGGCACCGGACTCAGCATGTAATTGCCTCGATCTGGACCGGCAACCTGATCAGGTTGCCGGTTTGACTGCTTTCAGGCTTGCCGGCCTGATTGATGTTTCGCCAAATTGCCGGCTGAAGAATGTTATGGGGTTGTGATGTTCATTATTGTTGCCGTATTGGTTGTGTTGGCATTCTTTTATGGAAAGTCCCGCGGATCAGCATTCGGCAACACCGAAGGGCGACTGCATTCCCTGCCTTATTACCACGGCTATTTCGTCGCGATTATGGTCGCCATTCCATTGCTGATCATCGCGGTTCTGTGGCCTGCGCTGAGTGGTGCATACATTGAAAACCAGGCGCTTTCAGCGCTTCCTGATGACCTGATGCCGGCAAACGAACTGGCGCGAGATGCCGTCATGCGTGACATTCGTCTTCTGGCCACCGGTGTGATTACCGACCCCGTCCGGCTGAGTGCCTATCCTGAAGGTGTAAGGTCAGCCGGGTCGGTTCTTGCAAATCTCCAATCGATTTCGGGTTGGCTGCAACTTGTCATTGCCGTGCCGGTCGGCATTGCTTCCGGCTTTCTTGCCACCCGCAAACTGTCGGTCAAATTCCGGGCCCGCAATTCAGTGGAACGCATTTTTCTTGCCCTGTTGATCGCCTGTTCGGCTGTTGCAATTCTGACAACCGTTGGAATTGTGTTCTCGGTTATCTTCGAGACATTGCGGTTTTTCACCAAGGTGCCGGTGACCGAGTTCGTGTTCGGGACCCAATGGAGTCCGCAAACCGCGCTGCGCGCTGATCAGGTCGGCTCGTCAGGTGCTTTTGGCGCGGTGCCGCTGTTCATCGGTACGACACTGGTCATGTTGATTGCCATGTGCGTGGCCGGGCCGATCGGATTGTTCGCCGCCATCTATATGGCCGAATATGCCAGCCCGCGGGCCCGTTCAATTGCAAAGCCCGTTCTGGAAGTCCTGGCAGGTATTCCAACCGTGGTGTTCGGGTTTTTTGCAGCGCTTTCCGTGGCGCCGCTGATCCGCAGATGGGGAGAGGCGATCGGCCTGGAAGTGGCATCGGAAAGCGCCCTGGCTGCCGGTATCGTCATGGGCGTGATGATCATTCCGTTCATGTCCTCGCTGTCCGACGACGTCATCAATGCGGTGCCGCAGTCGTTGCGAGACGGGTCTTACGCGCTGGGTGCGACCAGGTCCGAGACAGTGAAGAAAGTGGTGTTGCCGGCTGCATTGCCCGGCATTGTGTCGGCCTTCATGTTGTCCGTATCGCGTGCGGTTGGCGAGACCATGATTGTTGTCATGGCGGCGGGACTGGCGGCCCATGCGGTGAGCTGGGACCTGATTGAAACCTTCAATCCTCTGCAGGCGGTGACAACAGTCACCGTGCAGATCGCCACCCTTCTGGTGGGTGATCAGGAATTTGACAGCGCAAAGACGCTCTCGGCATTCGCGCTGGGCTTTGTCCTGTTCTTCTTCACGCTGATTTTGAACATGATCGCGCTCCATGTGGTGTCGCGCTTTAAGGAACAGTATGACTGACATGGGCAACTCAGCCTCAGCACAAACAGGTCCGGTCCGGTCGAATGCTCTGGATGCCGCGCGCATCCGCAAGCGGTATCGGGCCGAGACAAGATTTCGCTGGTACGGGCTGGCGGCAATCGGGTTTGCCTGTGCCTTCCTGGTACTTCTGTTGGGCGATATCCTGCTCAAGGGCCTGCCTGCCTTTCAAGCAAACACCGTTGCGCTCGATGTCACAATCGATGAAGGCAAGGTCGATGCCGATGCGATCAACAAGGGCAGTTTCAACTCGATCGTCAACGGAGCCATTCGCGCCCAATTCCCGGGCGTGCAATCCCGCAGTGATCGCCGCGCCCTGCCGAAACTGCTTTCTGTTGATGCGGCTGACAAAGTCCGCAGATCAGTTCTTGCAAACCCTTCGCTTATCGGCACCACGCAGAAACTTGACCTGAAACTTTCCGATGAGGCCGATCTGTTCCTGCAGGGCATCAGTACCGATGAGGTGGCAATTCCGGTCAGCGGCAAACTGATCGTTGAGGAAAACGATGGCGGCTTCCGCCTCATTTCCAGCGCCAATGACTTTGCTGTCGTGCTGGCCAGGATAAAACAGCGTCTCGAGACCCGCCGGGCCAGACTGGCTCTGGAAGCCGGCAAGCTTGAACGCGTCCGTGACCGTCTGGCAGCAGAAGTTCCGGTTGTGGAAGCAGCCGTCAAGGAGGCGGGCGCCGATATCGCCGATACCCACCCGGCCAGGCGCCGTCAGGTCAAACTTCAGTCGGACACCGAAAGTGTCAGGCTGGCTCTTGAGCGGCTCAAGGCGCAGACCGACAAGCTTGCCGAGAGCGTCAACAATCCGGCTGGTGTGGAAACTCTCACTTCGGCACTGCCGTCGTATTTTGTCCGATTGCCGGAAGCCGGTGTGGTGAAGATTACCGAGGTCGGCGGCGACTATATTACAGGTCAGGCCTACATGCCTGTGAAATCCACCGGCACGGTGGCTCCCGGCAGCTGGTCGCTGGTCGAATTTTCCCAGCCTGAGGCAGACCGCCGTATCAATGACAAGGAAGTCATCTGGCTCAGCAGCCTTCGCGATGCCGGTCTGGTTACCAGCGCATTCAACTTTCCGTTCTTCCAGCGTGGCGACAGCCGCGAGGCTGAAATAGCCGGTGTACTGGGCGGCATGATCGGGTCCGCACTCACTTTGCTGGTTACCCTGATGCTGTCGTTGCCGATTGGCGTGGCCGCGGCGATCTATCTGGAAGAGTTTGCGCCCCGCAACCGGATCACTCAGCTGATCGAGGTGAACATCAACAATCTGGCGGCAGTGCCATCGATCGTCTTCGGACTGCTCGGGCTTGCCGTATTCCTCAATTTCTTCGGCTTGCCCAGGTCATCCGCGATGGTCGGCGGAATGGTTCTGGCGCTCATGACGCTGCCGACCATCATCATTGCGTCCCGCGCCGCCTTGCGCGCGGTCCCGCCTTCGATACGCGAAGGTGCGCTTGGTGTTGGTGCGTCTCATCAGCAGGCCGTGTTCCATCATGTTCTGCCACTGGCCATGCCCGGCATTTTCACCGGCACCATCATAGGAATGGCGCAGGCGCTCGGTGAAACCGCACCGCTTCTGATGATTGGCATGGTAGCCTTTATCGTGGATGTGCCGACCGGTTTCAGTGATGCAGCGACGGTGCTTCCAGTGCAGATTTTCCTGTGGTCTGATTTGCCGGAAGCGGCGTTCCAGGCCAAGACCGCCGGCGCGATCATGGTTCTGCTCGGCTTTCTTTTCCTGATGAATGCGCTGGCGGTCATATTGCGCAGGCAGTTTGAACGCCGTTGGTAATATCTGAAGTTTTCGAGTTTGATGCAATTGGAGCAATGACATGGACGCCGCGGTAATGGACGCTGATACACGCCATAAGACGATCATGACGCCGGAAAATCCGTTTATCATGCAGCAGGGCACGCCGAAGATCGTGACCAGGGATGTGACCGTCCATTATGGTGACAAGCAGGCTATTTTCCCGTTGGACATCTCCATTCCTGACCGGGCTGTGTCCGCGTTCATCGGGCCTTCAGGCTGCGGCAAGTCGACCTTCCTGCGTTGCATCAACCGCATGAACGACACCATTCCGATCTGCCGGGTAGGAGGCAGGATCACCATCGATGGCAATGATATCTACGATCCGGACCTGGACGTCGTCCAGTTGCGGGCTCGTGTCGGCATGGTGTTCCAAAAGCCCAACCCGTTCCCCAAATCCATTCTGGAGAACGTGGCCTACGGACCCCGGATTCACGGTCTGGCCCACTCCAGGACCGATATTGAAGAGATTGTCGTCAAATCGCTCAAACGCGCCGGCCTGTTCGAGGAGGTGAAGGATCGCCTTGACGCACCCGGTACCAGCTTGTCCGGCGGCCAGCAGCAGCGCCTGTGCATTGCCCGCGCCATCGCGGTCAACCCCGAGGTCATCCTGATGGACGAACCGTGCTCGGCCCTGGATCCGATCGCTACCGCGCGCATTGAGGAACTGATTGACGAGCTGCGCGAGAATTACTGCATCGTGATCGTTACCCACTCCATGCAGCAGGCGGCTCGCGTATCACAGCTTACCGCCTTCTTTCACCTGGGAACCCTGGTCGAAGTGGGCGATACCGAGGCGATTTTCACCAACCCGCAAGAACGCCGCACTCAGGACTACATCATGGGCCGGTTCGGCTGATCGCCAGCCGGCACATGAAACACATTTGAAAGGTTGACCCCGAATGACCACGCATATTGTTTCTGCATTCGATGAGGATTTGTCCAAACTGCGTAATCTGATTGCCCAGATGGGCGGTCTGGCGGAGGACCAGTTTGGCAAGGCAATCGAGGCGCTGTCCACGTCCGACCGTACCAAGGCGGAGCATATCATCGCAGCCGACGAGAAGATCGACGTGCTTGAAAAGGAAGTTGAGAACAATGCCATCAAGCTGATTGCCATGCGCCAGCCGATGGCGGCGGACTTGCGCGCCATCATGGTCGCAATCCGAATATCGTCCGATCTGGAGCGCATCGGTGATCTGGCCAAGAACATAGCAAAGCGCACGCTTGCCGTGAACGAGCCGCTTCCGCGCTCGGTGAATGCCGGTATGAGCCGGATGGCGGACCTTGCCCTGGAGCAGTTGGCCGATGTGCTGGATGCCTATGCCAGCCTGGATACCCAGAAGGCCATTGACGTGTGGCACAATGACAGCCGCATCGACACGCTCTACAATTCGGTGTTTCGCGAATTGCTGACATACATGATGGAAGATGCCCGCACCATTGGCATGTGCACCCATCTGCTGTTCGGCGCCAAGAACATCGAGCGCATTGGTGATCACACAACCAATATTGCAGAAAATATCCATTATCTCGTGACCGGTGATACGCTGGATGGACCTCGTCCAAAGGAGGACAGCACGTCCTTGACCCCCGTCGAAGCGCGGGCCGAAAAGTGATTTTCTGGCACGGTTACTTCCTTTGGCGTGAATGGAGCTTTTGAATGCCTGCAAGTGTACTGATTGTTGAAGACGAAGAGCCGATCCAGGAACTGCTCGCCTACAATTTCGAAGCCGAAGGCTACACGGTACGCGCACTGGACGGATCGGAAGACGTCGTGCGCGATGTCCTCAACGACACGCCTGAGCTCATTGTTCTGGACTGGATGCTGCCCAATATGTCGGGTATCGAGATTTGCCGGTCCCTGAGGGCGCGGCCGGAAACCCGCGATATCCCGATCATCATGCTGACCGCGCGTGGCGAAGAGGCCGAACGGGTGCGCGGCCTGGCGACCGGTGCCGATGATTATGTGGTGAAGCCGTTTTCCGTACCGGAGCTGCTGGCCAGGGTGAAGTCTCTGTTGCGCAGGACAAGTCCCGATGCGGTAGCCGACCTGCTGCAGGCAGGCGATATTTCCCTTGACCGCCGCACCCGGCGGGTCCAGCGCGCCGGCCGCGACATCGAGCTTTCACCGACCGAATTCAAACTGCTTGAACACATGATGCAGACCCCCGGCCGGGTCTACACCCGCTCGCAGCTGCTTGATTCAGTATGGGGCAGGGATGTCTATGTTGATGAGCGTACCGTCGATGTTCATGTCGGCCGTCTGCGCAAGTCCATCAGCCGGGCGCGGGAAACCAATCCCATCCGCACGGTTCGCGGCATGGGCTATTCGTTTGATGAGCGTTTTGGGGCGGTGCAATAGTTGCATTTGGTTCATACCGGTTTGCGTTTGATCCAATTCATAACCGGGTCATCGCCCCAGCGGAGGCTGGGGTCCAATCCGGCATTTCAACGATTTGCGACATGACGGGATAGTGAAGTATCAATTATCAGTTTGAATTGGAAGCTCGCCGGAGCTGCAGTAACTGGAATTCCTGCAGTTCAAGTCAAACGCAAATCACCCTGGACCTGACAATGCTGCGGCCAAAAAAAACCGGCGAAGCCTGTGCTGCGCCGGATTTGATAGTGATTTTCTGAAAGTGCCGGTCAGCCGGTGCGGCGGCTTCTGTCACGCTGCGGCTGGTAGGCCAGTGCGGCATGGCCTGCACAATACGGTGTGCCTTCCTTGGGGGATTTTCCGCAGAAGCAGAACTCCTCACTGCCGGGATCGCCAATCGGCCAGCGGCAGGTCTTGTCTGACAGCATCAGTATGGTAACCCGTTCGCCGACCGGAATATCGGCTATGTGGATCGGCACCGGTTCCAGGATGGGTTCCGGCCTGACCGAAGCCAGCGGCTTCAGGGCATTGTTGCCCATGGTACGCGGCGCAGCGCTGGCAGCGGCAGGCCTGCCGGGATGGCTGGGTTCACGGGTTTTGCGGGTGCGTGGTGTGGAAACCCTGGCCCGTGTGACGCGGCCTGACAGGCCCATGCGGTGAACCTTGCCGATAACCGCGTTTCGCGTTACGCCGCCGGCAAGCTTGGCTGCGATCTGGCTGGCGCTCAGGCCCTCGGCCCACAACTTCTTCAATAACTCGACCCGGTCGTCTGTCCAGGGGAGTTTCTGCGGGGTTTCACCCTGTGTTTGCTCTTCGCTCACGCGTGGAATCCTTCCTCAACCGCCGGCCATTATTGGTTCGGCGTGAAACGCATATGTACGGACAGAAATAGCTACATTTCGTAGGCTGTGATCGGGACCCTACTAAATAGGCTGAATCTGGCGCAAGAGTCAGGCGGCAGTTTTCGCCGGTTTTCCCCAGCTTCGGCCAAAAAACATGGTTAACGGGAGGTTAATCCCCAGTTTTGTGGCAGGTCGATGCGACGTTCTGACTCAGGCGTGTCGTTTATTGGGAGCGTGGCGTCAAAAAGCAGTGTTTTTTGCTGAACCGGCTGCGCGTTGCAAAGGCATCAAAAACACAATATACTATAGCAACATGGGTTCATACGAACCCATGTTGCTATAACACTTAGGAAGCGATCAGGTTTATGAATTTTGGTTTATTCAACCAAAAATCATCCTGATCTAGGACCAATTGATTTTTGCGCCGCCGCTCGCCGGTGGCGTTTGCTGTTTCAAGGATCGTTTTGCCGGAAAGGTTTGTCTGGGTATGACACAGGCTGTTCTGCCGACATATAATCGCACAGCGTTTTCCATCGAAAGCGGCAAGGGTGCATGGGTAACCGCATCGGACGGCCGCACCCTGCTTGATTTTGGCGCCGGTATTGCGGTCAATTCACTGGGCCACTGCCATCCGCATCTGGTGGAAACCCTGAAGAGTCAGGCTGAAAAGCTCTGGCACACCTCAAACCTGTACCGCATTCCCGACGGCGAGCGGTTTGCCGAGCGCCTGTGCGCGGCAACCTTCGCAGACACGGTGTTTTTCACCAATTCCGGTGCCGAGGCGCTGGAATGTTCCATCAAGATGGCGCGCAAGTACCATGCTGCATCGGGACATCCGGAAAAGTTTCGCCTGATTACCTTTGAAGGCGCGTTTCACGGCCGCACCCTGGCAACCATCGCGGCAGGCGGGCAGCAAAAGTATATTGACGGCTTTGGCCCGGCGGTTGAAGGCTTCGACCAGGTGCCGTTTGCAGATCATGAGGCCATCGAGAAGGCAATCGGACCTGAAACCGCCGGTATCCTGATCGAACCGGTCCAGGGCGAAGGCGGCATAAGACCGGTGCCGGCCAAGTGTCTAAAGGGCTTGCGTGAGCTGTGTGACAGGCACGGCATCCTGCTGGTGTTTGATGAAGTACAGTGCGGCATGGGACGCACCGGCAAGCTGTTTGCCCATCAGCATTCAGCCATAACGCCGGACATAATGGCATCGGCAAAAGGTATCGGCGGCGGCTATCCGCTGGGCGCCTGCCTGGCCACGGCAGAAGCCGCCAGGGGCATGGTTGCAGGTTCGCACGGCTCCACCTATGGCGGCAATCCGATGGCCATGGCCATCGGCAATGCCGTGCTGGACGTCATTCTGGAAGACGGTTTTCTGGATCACGTAAGCCAGATGTCGCTGTTGCTGACCCAGAAGCTTGCCGGTCTGGCCGATGAGTTTCCCGACATTGTCGGCGGTGCGCGCGGCAAGGGCCTGATGATCGGCGTGCAGTGCAAGGTTGTGAACACCGATATGCAGGCGGCGTGTGTGGCCAGCGATCTTCTGGTGGTGGCTGCCGGAGACAATGTCATCCGTTTGCTGCCGCCGTTGAACATCACTGCCGAAGAAGTGTCCGAGGCTGTCTCGCGCATTGAAGCCGCGTGCCGCAAGCTCCGATCATCTTCTGCCAGCAACTAGAAACCACCGCTAAATTCGGGGCCTTGGCCCCTTACGATAAATTCGAAGGGCTCCGGCATACACCATGTCTGACACAACGAAATCATTTCTGGATATCTCGACCGTTTCAACCGATGACCTGAACGCCATGCTGTCGGGCGCGCTGTCTGCAAAGCACGCCCGCGTTGGCCAGCCCAGGGGCGTCCCGGACGGGCAGCGCCCGCTGGAAGGCCATTTGCTGGCCATGATCTTTGAAAAACCCTCGACCCGGACGCGGGTGTCGTTTGATGTCGCGATCCGCCAGCTGGGTGGTGAATCGATAGTTCTGTCGGCGGCTGATCTTCAGCTTGGCCGCGGAGAAAGTGTGGCAGACACCGCCCGGGTGCTGTCGCGCATGGTGGATGCCATCATGCTGCGTACCCACGGCGAGGAGAAGCTGCACGAACTGGCCTCTGAAGCCACCGTGCCGGTGATCAATGGCCTGACCGATACGTCCCATCCATGCCAGATCATGGCCGACCTGCTGACGCTTCAGGAGCACAAAGGGGCCATCGCCGGTAAATCCGTTGCCTGGGTGGGCGACGGCAACAATGTCCTGACCTCATGGATACATGCAGCCGGCAAACTGGACTTCGAGCTCAGGGTTGCAACACCGCCGGAGCTGTCGCCGGACCCGGCTGCCCTGCAATGGGCCGGGCTCAATGGTGTGGAGTTGCATTTGACCACTGATCCGCAAGCCGCTGTAGCCAATGCAGACTGCGTGATTACCGATACCTGGGTATCGATGAATGATGCCGATGCGGCAAACCGGCATAATCTGTTGATGCCCTACCAGGTAAACGATGCCCTGATGGCGCAGGCCGGCAAGGATGCGGTGTTCATGCATTGCCTGCCGGCCCATCGCGAGGAAGAGGTGACCGGTTCGGTGATCGATGGCCCGCAGTCGGTGGTGTTTGATGAAGCGGAAAACCGCATTCATTCGCAAAAGGCCATTTTGCGCTGGTGCCTCGGAAAATTATAGAGCGAGAAGGAATGGACGCCGACGTGAGCGAACCCGCAATGCTGGACATAACAACCGCGATTTCCGTCGAGGACGCAGTGATGCCGTTTGACATCAAGCCTCTGGGCGTGCGCGGCCGTGTTGTGCGGCTTGGCGGTGTTCTCGACGACATTTTAAACCGCCATGATTACCCGATGGCGGCATCGGCCGTTCTGGCGGAAGCGGTGGCGCTGGTGGCCATGTTCGGCGCCATGCTGAAATTCGACGGCAAGTTTATATTGCAGACCTCGACCGACGGACCGATGTCGATGCTGGTGGCCGATTTCGTGTCGCCTGATCAGATCAGAGGCTATGCAAAGGTGGACGTGGCCGCACTCGAGCGACTGCAAGCAGGCGGCACCATTACCGCGCAGTCGGTCATCGGCAATGGCCATCTCGCCATGACGGTTGACCAAGGCGAGGACATGGAACGCTACCAGGGCATTGTCGGGCTTCAGGATGCAACATTGAGCGATGCGGCGCTTGACTATTTCCGGCAGTCGGAGCAAATTCCGACCCTGTTGCGCATGGCCGCCGGTCCGCTTGTTGGCCGCGCCGGTGAACAGGACAAATGGCGCGCCGGCGCCATCATGATCCAGCATCTGCCGGAAGACGGCGGTATCAGCCCGATGCAGGTCTATTCGGGCGATGACCCGTCCGGCAATGGCGAACCGGAGGTCGACGAAGACGACAACTGGCGCAAGGCGAAGCTGTTGCTGGAAACCGTCGAGGACCACGAACTGATCGATCCGCTTCTGTCATCGGAACGCGTGCTGTACCGGCTGTTTCACGAAGACGGCGTCACCGTCTATCCGGAACTGAAACTCAAACGCTACTGCTCCTGCTCGGCAGACCGCCTGAAAGGCATTCTCGCCACCATGCCCGAAGACGACAAGTCCCACATGGCTGAAGACGGCATTATCGAGGTAAAATGCGAGTTCTGTTCGGCAAGTTACAACTTCGACGCGGATGAAATTCTGAATTCCTAGCGGAGTTCATTATCCATCTCGGAGATTCGCCCTTGTACACTCAATGGCGTCGAAGGGCGGGAAACGGTTGTTCGCTGCGACGGCGAAACAATGACCGCTTTCGGGAGTGAAGCAGACATTGCATGCGGCCATCAAAACCGGCCGCTGTTGACCCCAAGCGGACGTTAATTTGACCTGGGTCGAAGCACTTTTTGCAAAAGAACATGGCAGCGCCTCGGGGAGTTGAGGCACTGCCAGCCGTGCATCTGCAGACTTGTAATCTGGTGGTCTTGTGGGGGCGTTAGCTGGAGGTTCGCGGCGTAGCGAAGATGTCTACAACGCGGGCGATCCAGGATTTAAACGTGATTGGCTGTCTGTTGACCTGCCGCTTTGGTTTCATACTCGTCCCCTCGTGCTTGAAGTGCTGCTGCATTTCACGTTCAATTTGCTTCTGATGCATCATTGGGCCCATCGGGTTTGGATCAAAGCTCATTGTTTATCTCCTTCGCTGCTGGTTGAATGATGAACAAGCTATAGGGAGGGTGTGATCACGCCGTTCGGAGATGCGTGAAAGATGCGTAAAAACGACATTCACGGGTATTGCCGACTATGGAACCTGCATTCAGACCACAAATGCTGAGTTTGATCAGGCCAAGTTTTGATGGACAGGATGCGAAACGGCCATCTCACAATATTCACAGCCTGCTTATCTGGCACGGTGGGTAAGGAAACCATCACCTCGATGGACCAAAGGCCCAACATGCACTAACAATCAAAGTGAACTACCCAGACGGGGGCTAGTCACGCTAACCTTACGCCGTGATCCCTCAGTTCATATGTTCGCAACAGGACCGTAGAAAGTGAAGTTACGCCCGAATAGCACTGGTTCCAGAACATTGAAGTTTCGGTTCATGGGGCCAGCACAAGTGCTTGCAGGAAACGGTGAAGCACTCCCCCTAAAGCGCAAGGATATCGCGTTGCTGGCTTATCTTTGCCTTCGACCCGATACGATCGCGTCGAGAGAAACTGTCAGCTCATTATTGTGGCCAGATAGCGCAGAAGAACAGGCACGTGCCAGCCTTCGTCAATCACTTGCCAGCATCAGAAAGGCATTCGGTCCTGCCGAGACCATAATGTCAGCCGACGCAAGCGCCCTGCGAATGGACCTAAGTAGGGTAGATGTCGATGTAAAACAGTTCCTTGAGGGAACAGACACCAGCGAAATCCCAGCACTCGAGGAGAATATCAATTGGCACAAAGGAGAATTGCTGGAGGGGTTGGGGCCAATTTCTCCAGAGTATGATCGATGGCTCGACGCAGAGCGTGGTGCAATACAGTCCCATTACATTGCTGCTTTGCTAAAGCTCGTAGACGCTTGTGAAGCTGACAAGCGTCTAGAAGATGTCATCGCGAACGCTCAGAAGATGCTCAGCCTTGACCCTTTGCAGGAACATGTTCACCGCAGACTAATGCGCGCGTATTTTCTACAGAAACGTTACGACGCAGCATTAAAGCAATTCGACAACTTAAAGGGCATTCTTTCTAGCCAACTCGGCGTAACACCAGAACAACCGACAATTGAACTCATGCACGCCATCCGCAAGGAACGCAATCAAGGGGCCGGGAATTCTTCAGCCCTGAGCCCAGGGGAGACTGCTGGCGAAGTGGCCGCTTCCTTGGTGGTGGAAACACCCTCACTACCGGACCGTCCCTCGATAGGTGTCTTACGTTTTCGAGGCCTCCCCAAAGACAGCAGCGCATATTTGCTCGGTGAAGGAATATCAGAGGATCTAACCATCGAATTATCTCGAGAAGTGGACCTCATGGTGATTTCGCGACAATCTTCCTTTCACCTTGACGAAGAACAGATGCCAGCGCAGGAAATTGGCGCGAAATTGGGCGTCCACTTTTACGTTAGCGGTTCCGTGCGGGTGTCTGGAAACAAACTAAGAGTGACCGCACATTTGGTGAGCTGTGAGAACGGTTACGAGGTTTGGGCGGAGCGTTACGACCGGGACCTGGTGGATTTCTTTTCCATCCAAATCGAAATCGCTCGAACTGTTTCTGCAACGGTCGCCGACAGAATTGCTGCTGACACAAATGCGAAGTACAACTCAGTTCCTCCCGATGACTTGGAAAGCTATCAACTGGTGGTGCGTGGAATTGGTCAGGTGCACAAATTTGCTGCCGAAAGCTACTTGAACGCAATCAAGTTATTTGAGGAAGCTATTGCCAGAGCGCCCAAATATGGTCGGGCGTTTGGCTGGCTTGCGCTTTCCAAACTGTATTTGCGTTGGAACATCGATGCGAGCATCGATTTGTCGGATATTGTACCGATTGCAGAGCGGGCAATAGCACTCGGTCCGAACGATTCCAAAGGGCATTGCGCTCTGGCCATGTGCAACTTTATCAAGCGTGAATTTGACAGGGCGGAATTTCATTTTCAGTCTGCGCTTCGCGCAAATCCAAATGATGAGTTACTACTAACTGAGTATGGCCGATATCTGATGTATATCGACCGACCCGAGGATGGGCTTCAGCGGATTAGGGAGGCAATGCGGGTCAATCCGTATTTCCCAGTATGGTTTTGGTCAATTCAGGGGCGCGTGTTGCATACGCTTGAGCGCTATGATGAGGCCGTAAAGGTATTTGAACGGGTTTCCAATCCTCCTTTCTATATCCATGTGTATCTTGCAGCTTGCTATGCGAAGTTAGATGACGTGGACAAAATGGAACAGGCTAAGGCGGCTCTATATGAGATGCGTCCGGAGTTTGATTTGGAGAGTTTTAAGGCCATATTCCCCTATAAGAACCCGAAATCGGCCAGTAGACTTTTTGATAGCTTCGAACTAGCGGGTTTATGAAAATGGCTTGATGCCAACTGGCAACAGCCGTTTCTGGCACGACGCGGACTAACTGCCCGACTTGCAATTTGGTCTGCTTACGAGGTTGAAGCAGACACACTCGACGAAAGTCAAAACCGGCTGCTTATGACCCGGTGCGGACATCTGGGCGAGCAATAACTGCCACTACCAGCAGAATGACTCTGTAACCCGTGCTTCAAGTTGCTTCATCGCGATACCCCGGTTTTGCAATAGCCATCACCTCGTCATCAGTGAACACTCGCTCCTGTTTAAATCACCGCACTATCGCCGCCCTCGGTAATCAAGCCGATTGCCAGATAATCAGTTAAGTTCCCAAAAATGGTTCAGGGAATGTAAAGCCGCAACGAAAAAACCTGCGTGCGGCAGGGGTGCTACACACAGGCTTGAGCCAAGTTCACTAACCGAGGTCAGCAGAGTTTGGCTTTGTTCTGTAAGTGAGACGAACGACACTCCGATTTTGTCAAACTCAGTTGGGTGATCTTAGGAAATCACCACCACACGCCCAGGCGCGTGTATCGATTGCATTGGAACGGTCGATGGCAACCAGACTGTCGCTATGTCCGCCAAGCCTGATTTTAACCCCACCCATGAACTGCGCGCCGTCCTCAGTGAAGGTTGAGGAAAACCCCACCTCTTCACCCGTACGTGAGCTTTCACTTTCGCACTCACGATAACTTCCGGATGCATAAATCTCCACACCGGGCATCGACGTCAGGTAGCGAACCTGGCCTCCTACATTGAGTGACCGATCTGTATTGTCGATAGTGATCTGGCCGCTCCCGCCTCCGCTGTTCAATTCGGTGAACCGGGCAAACCCGGCAAATGCCAGATTGTCGCTGGCATAATAGGTCAGGTGGCCACCTGCGTAGAAACCGGTGTCAATTGACTTGGATGGTCCCAATGATTTTCCTGACCCGCCAAACGGGTTCTCATCCATCGGGATCAGTGCACCACCAAATCCGCCAATGGTGATCATGTCGGAAAAGAAGTATTCTGCGACGCCGCCAATCTTGACGCTGTTCTGAAAACCGCCGCCTTCGTTGCCAAACGGGCTGAAAAAACCAGCTTCGATGCCGAACACGCCCATGGCCGGGTCACGCCAGAAGCCGATAACACCGCCTTGGAACTGGGTTGTGGAATTAGAGCCACCAAAATCGAAGTGCTCATGATCGGTATGAAATGCGCCACCAAGTTGAACATTCCAGTACCCATGCAGCGGCAGCACGATGTCACCACCGCCCACGATGTGGGCTATTTCACTGTCACAGGAGTCCCGGCATTTCACTTTGATATTTCCACTGGTGCTAAGGTCAAGCCACGACGCGCCACCGCCGACAAACCCGGTCGCGGCATACGCGTAATCAGGTTCAGCCTGCGCAGGCCCCACCATGGAAACGCCGATCAAGGCCGTGCTGCCAAGAACGAATGTAAGAAGCTTTTTCACGTAACTAACCCCTGTCAGAATAATGAAACCACAAATCGTTAACGCACAACCCTTGATTGTCCGACTCAAAAACACACTTACTTCGCGGAATTTTCATATGTGTGACATTTTTGCCACAGTGCCTGTTCGCCAATGGAGCAGGTATTGTGGAATGGCCAAGTCAGCAAAACGGGCGCGTGATCGACCCGTCTCAGCAACTGTGTGGTCGCACAACTGCCGTACTCATGGTGCCGCGTGGATTGACTGCTGTTGGCACATTTTGGACTCTATACCCTTCCGAGTAAAATGACCGTTGTTGGGGGTGAAACGGACATTCTACAAAGGCATGCCAAACGGCGGCAAAGGGCCGGAATCGACTTTATTGAACATCGCCTGCATCGGCATCACGGATCAGAAAATCCCCGTACCGCCTACGAAACACTGAGTTCCTCCCCCAGCCTCACCAGAAACCGATCACACTCCGCCAACTGGCTGGCGGCGACGAATTCGTCCGGCTTGTGGGCCTGGTCGATGGAGCCCGGCCCGCAGATAACCGTTGACATGCCTGCCGCCTGGAAATGACCTGCTTCGGTTCCATAGGACACAACACTGGTGCGGTTTGAACCGGTCAGCCGCATGGCCAGCGACTTGGCTTCGCCGTCCGGTTCCGGCTCCAGTCCGGGCACATTGACATAGTTGTCGGTTTCAATGCCGGCATCGGGGTATTTTGCGCGGATGATCTCGTTGCGGGCATGAACAAACGCTGCAACCCGGTCGCGGATTTCGTTCTCATCCTGGTCCGGCAGCAACCGCGCCTCCCACGATATGACGGCCTGGTTGGGCACGATGTTGACTGTCGTGCCGGAATGAAGCGACCCCACATGCACCGTGGTGAATGCCGGGTCGAACTGGCAGTCCCCGGTTTTCCGGTCGCGCATTTCCTGCGCAATCAGGTTGATCTCGCTGGTCAGCATCACGGCTTCATTCAGCGCGCTCCAGCCCAGTTGCGGTTTGCTGGAATGGGCCTCGACGCCGGTGATGGTGGTCTCAAAAGCCTGGCAGGCCTTCTGGCCGGTCACCACGTCCATCATGGTTGGCTCGCCGACAATGCACACCGACGGGTTCGGCATGTCATGGCCAAACCGCCTGATGGCCGGGATCACGCCTTCGCAACTGACTTCCTCATCGCAGGAAAACACCAGATGCACCGGGCGGGCGAGGCTGCGCGCCTTCAACTGCGGAACCGCTGCCAGGCAACACGCCAGAAACCCCTTCATGTCACAGGTGCCGCGCCCGAACAGGTCACCGTCCGCTTCCGTCATGGTGAACGGGTCGGTCGCCCATGTCTGGCCCGTAACCGGCACGGTGTCGGTGTGTCCGGACAGGACCACGCCGCCATCCACCGCCGGCCCGATGCTGGCGACAAGGTTGGTCTTGCCCGGCGCATAATCGGCCCGGAAAGAAGTGACGCCCTGATCGCGCAGATACGCTTCGACAAACTCGATCAGCGGGAAATTGGAATTGCACGAGGTCGTATCGAAACCGATCAGTTTCCCCAGCACTTCTGCTGACGACAGGGTGGTCTGGTCATTCAAGGGGGCTGTCTCCGGATACTGACTGCGGTTCAGTTGATGGTAAGTTCTGCAGCGGGTGAGTCCAGTGAAAACGCCGGAACCTCCACCTGCAGCATCTCGCCATTGCTTTCCTCCATGGTGTAGAAACCGGCCATGAAGCCGCTCGACGTGGCCAGCGGGCAGCCGGAGGTATATTCAAACCGCTCGCCGGGCCCCAGTGTCGGCTGTTTGCCGACGACGCCTTCGCCGTCGACGTCCTGGCGCTGGCCGTTGGCGTCAATGATTTCCCAGTGCCGGGTGCGCAGGGTGACGGTTTTGCTGCCCTTGTTTTCGATGCATATCGTATAGGCCCAGACATAGTAGCTTTCGGCAGGGTCGGAGCGGTCGTCCAGGTATTGTGGCAGGACCGATACTTCTATGCCGTGTGTGACTGCCTGGTAAATGTCCATGATTCGCCCTGCCGATGTTTGTTTGCGCGCCTCTGGTCATACGGTGAAAGCCTGGATCAAATGTCTTGCTGGTCCATTTTATCCACGATAATCAACTCACAGGCGACTGTATGTGATCGTAATGGCCGACACCGATTTGTCGATATGGTAATTCTGCAATGTGAAACGCATCAGAAAGCAATCCAGATGACTTCCCAAGCTGCCAACGGCATCGCACCTGCCCATATTATCCGCCAGATGGTTGAAACCGGCCACGTAATTGCCGACAGCCCGCTCGACGTCGACCAGGTGCAGCCTGCAAGCCTCGATTTGCGGCTGGGAGAAGTGGCCTGGCGGGTCAGGGCGTCGTTCATGCCCGGCCCGCGAAACACGGTTTCCGACCGGCTGGAGCAGCTTTCGCTGCACAAGATCGACCTGACTGACAGTGCGGTGCTGGAAGTCGGTTGTGTCTATATCGTGCCGCTGCTGGAATCGCTGGCGCTGGACGACACCATGTCTGCCGCCGCCAACCCGAAGAGCTCCACCGGCAGGCTGGATATTTTTACCCGCGTCATTGCCGACAGGGCGTCCGAATTCGACACCGTACCTGCCGGATACACCGGACCGCTTTATGCCGAAATATCGCCGCGCACATTCCCGATCCTCGTGCGCACCGGGTCGCGCCTGTCGCAGATCCGCTTTCGCGCCGGTACAGTGGCGCCCAGCGATGAGCTGATCCACGAACTGCACAAGCAAAAGCCGTTGGTCACTTCAGGCGATGTCTCCATCGACAACGGCATCGCCCTGAGCGTCGACCTGTCCAGTTTCGGAGACGGTCAGCCGGTGGGGTTTCGGGCCAAGCGGCATTCGGGCCTGGTGGACGTGGACAAGAAGGCCGGGCTGGAGGTTCTCGACTACTGGGATCCGATCTGGCAGCACGGCTACCTGATACTCGACCCGGACCAGTTTTATATCCTGGCGTCCAAGGAAGCGGTTCGCGTACCGCCGACGCACGCTGCTGAAATGGTGCCGTTCAATCCGCTGGTCGGTGAATTCCGGGTGCATTACGCAGGCTTCTTTGACCCCGGATTCGGTGATGCATCAGGCGGCGGTGAAGGCGCGCGCGCGGTGCTGGAGGTCCGCAGCCACGAAGTGCCGTTCATTCTCGAAGACGGCCAGATCATCGGCCGGCTGGTCTACGAACCCCTGAGCGAGCCGCCTGAAACCGTCTACGGCCAGGGCATCGGCTCGAACTACCAGAAACAGGGCCTGAAGCTGTCCAAGCATTTCAAGGCTTTTAAGTAATTAGCTCACGCCAGCAGCCTTGGGCTGCGCTCCGCTGGGGCGCACTTCGTGCGGTGGCCGGTCGGCCTTGCCTCAGCACTGCGTGCTTCGGAGGGAGTACATCACTACGGTTGTGCAGGGTCGGAGAACGGCCTGAGCGAAGCGAGGACAAGCTGTTCGACCAGAATCAAGCCTCTTCCTAGTTCTCATCCATCTTGAGCGCGGCGATGAAGGCTGTTTGCGGGATTTCGACGCGGCCGAACTGGCGCATCTTCTTTTTACCTTCCTTCTGCTTGTCTAAAAGCTTGCGCTTGCGTGATACGTCGCCGCCATAACACTTTGCGGTTACGTCCTTGCGCATGGCGGAAATGGTCTCCCGCGCAATCACCCGGCCACCGATTGCGGCTTGAATGGGGATCTTGAACATGTGCCGCGGGATCAGGTCCTTCAGCTTTTCCACCATCGCCCGGCCGCGTTGTTCAGCGCGCGCCTGGTGCACGATCATGGCCAGCGCATCCACCGGCTCCTCATTGACCAGTACCTGCATGCGCACCAGGTTGCCCGGCTCATATCCGGTCATCTGGTAATCGAAGCTGGCATATCCGCGGGTTACCGATTTCAGCCGGTCATAGAAATCAAACACCACCTCATTGAGCGGCAGTTCATAGATCAGCATGGCGCGCGAGCCGGCATAGGTGAGTTCCTTTTGCCGGCCGCGCCGGTCCTCACACAGTTTCAGCACCGCGCCGAGATAGTCATCCGGCACCAGAATGGTTGCCTGTATCCACGGTTCGTCAATGGTGTCGATGTAGTTGGGCTCGGGCATGTCGGCTGGATTGTGCAGTTCCAGCATGTCGCCCTTGATCTGGTGGATATGGTAGATCACCGACGGCGCGGTGGTGATCAGGTCGATATTGAATTCGCGCTCCAGCCGGTCGCGCACGATTTCCAGATGCAGCAACCCCAAAAATCCGCAGCGGAACCCGAAACCCAGCGCGGCGGATGTTTCCATCTCGAACGAGAAGCTGGCATCGTTGAGCCGCAGTTTGCCCATGGCCTCGCGCAGGTCTTCAAACTCGGCCGTATCGACGGGGAAGAAACCGGCAAACACCACCGGCTGGGCCGGTTTGAAGCCGGGCAGGGCTTCGGCGCAGGGGCGTTTTTCTTCCGTGACCGTGTCACCGACACGGGTGTCGGCGACTTCCTTGATTGCCGCGGTAAAGAAGCCGATTTCACCGGGCCCCAGATCAGCCACCATTTCCTGTTTGGGGCGGAACACGCCGACCCGGTCGACAAGGTAATTGGCGTCGGTGGACATAAGCTTGATGCGCATGCCCTTCTTCAGCCGTCCGTCGAGAATGCGCACCAGCACGATCACGCCGAGATAGGCGTCGTACCAGCTGTCCACCAGCAAGGCTTTCAGCGGCTTGTCCGCTTCGCCTTTCGGCGCCGGTAGCCGGTGAACGATCGCTTCCAGCACTTCCTTTATGCCGATGCCGGTCTTGGCGGAAATTTCCAGCGCGCCGGAGGCGTCCAGTCCGATCACGTCCTCGATCTGCTGACGCACCCGGTCGGGTTCCGCCGCCGGCAGGTCAACCTTGTTGAGCACCGATACAATCTCATGATCGTTGTCGATGGCCTGGTACACATTGGCCAGTGTCTGGGCTTCCACGCCCTGGGCCGCATCGACCACCAGCAGCGAGCCTTCCACGGCTGCCAGCGACCGGTTGACCTCGTAGGCAAAGTCAACATGGCCGGGTGTGTCGATCAGGTTCAGTTCGTAGGTCTCGCCATTGTCTGCCGTATAGTCGAGGCGCACGGTCTGGGCCTTTACGGTAATGCCGCGCTCGCGCTCGATATCCATCGAATCGAGCACCTGTTCCTTCATTTCACGCGCCGTCAGCCCGCCGCACGTCTGGATCAGCCGGTCGGCCAGCGTGGACTTGCCATGGTCGATATGCGCAACGATGGAAAAATTGCGGATGTGCGAAGTATCTGTCATGCGCAGGTGTTTGGCAGCAGCCACGTTTGCCGTCAAGCGGTCAATTCGCCCTGATTAGCTACTGGACTGTAATCTGGAATTATTCTAAAAATGTTGTCTGATTACCACCTCCGATTCCAGACCAAGAAGACCGCTGATCGTGAAACCATTTGCCGACCTGTCCGAAAAAGAAATCCTCGCCCTCGCCATTTCCAGTGAGGACGACGACGCGCGCACCTATATGGCGTTTGCCAATTCGCTGCAGGAGCAGTATCCGTCATCCGCCCGGGTGTTCATCGACATGGCGGAAGAAGAGCACGAACATCGCCGCCGGCTGACTGAATTGTTCCAGACCAAGTTCGGCGACTTCATTCCGTTGATCCGCCGCTCCGATGTAGCCGGTTTCGTAAAGCACAAGCCCGCATGGCTGATGCAGAAACTGTCGCTTGATGTGGTGCGCAAGCGGGCCGAGGTGATGGAACTGGAGAACTACCGGTTTTACAAGCAGGCCGCCGAGCGTACGTCCGACGATGACGTTAAAAAGCTGTTGCTTGATCTGGCCGAGGAAGAAAAGGGCCATGAAAACCTGGCTGCAAAGCTGACCGAAAAACACCTTGATGTGGACACCAAGCTGGCGGAGGCAGATGCCGAAAAGCAGCTGTTCCTGCTGCAGATCGTGCAGCCTGGCCTTCTCGGCCTTATGGATGGCTCGGTTTCTACTCTCGCGCCGTTGTTTGCCGCTGCGTTCGCAACCCACGACACCTGGCAGACGTTTCTGGTGGGCACGGCGGCGTCGATTGGCGCAGGGATCTCGATGGGCTTTGCCGAAGCACTGTCCGACGATGGCGAACTGACCGGGCGCGGTCACCCGTGGATACGCGGTTCTGCTGCCGGTATCATGACCGCCGTGGGCGGGCTCGGACACACCTTGCCCTACCTGTTCAACGACTTCTGGACGGCAACAGTGCTCGCCGTGATTATCGTGTTCATCGAGCTGTGGGTGATTTCGTGGATTCGTTACAAGTACATGGACACGCCATTCCTGCGGGCGGCGTTCCAGATCGCGGTGGGCGGTTTCATCGTCTTCCTGGCCGGCATACTCATAGGCAATGCCTGACGAGTTAAACTCTTTGTTGCAACCGTTCATGGATCCTCGGCACAGGGCCGAGGATGACAAAAGAGAGTGATGAACGCAAACCCAGGCTGCTGACTTGGGCGATGAAATTTACACTGGAACACCCCAAATAGTCATCCTCGGGCTTGTCCCGAGGATCCATCAATTTCACCTACCGTATGCCGATCTTGCCCAGTGCCGGCAGTTTGATAGCCAGATCGTCGAAATCCACACCGATAGTTGAACCGAAGAAATGCAGTTCAATGCCTTCGCGTGCGCTTATGCCGGCACCGATCAGACCGTTATAGGATATCTGATACCCTGAGCCTGATGGCATGGGGGCGGTCTGGACGCCCGGGCCCAGCCAGTCCTTGCCGACGCCCGCCGGGTCAAGCTCTGCACCGAGTTCCGGCACCTGGCGAGCAATGCTGGCAACAAAGGTGTTCGAATTCGGTCCGGGCCATACGACATACTGGCCCGGTGTCGACCATTGATAATTTCGCGCTGCGGCAACGACTTTGGGGATCAGTGCCTGGGCCTCGGCACCGCGCACCTGATGCACGATAAACGGCTCGCTGGAATACCAACGGCCATCAGCCGCATAGGCGTTCCGGCGCACCGGCGTTCCCCAACCAACGACTTCAAACCGTTCGTATCTGGCAGCACCCGCCGGTTTGACCACCACCCAGTGATGTACGGCAAAAATGCCTTTCCAGCGCCCGGACCGGCCCGCCATGATGTATATGGCGGCGGGATTGTCATCGGCGGCTTTGGGCAATAGACCGGAAGATGACCAGTCTGCGGTATTCCAGCTTCGTGGCCAGCCCTTGGCATAGGAATAGGCCGCGCCCGCCGCAACCGGCAGCGCAATCAGCAGAACCACAAACATCGAAGTAAATTTGAACAGTCGCCGAATCATGAAGCCGACTGGACATCTTTATTGCGGCTTAACTTGGGCGGACCAATAGCGACCGGGGATCAGACCCGGCGACTGGAAAAACCCCAAACGGCTGCTGCGCGGACGGACCGGGCATGTGGGTTTACGGCCGTTCCGCTTGGAATCCAGATCGTTTCCACCGGCAGTTTCATTTGGAGAACAGCCTGAAATCCAGTCAAGATTGTCTTTCTAGAGAAGAGTTGGACAGGACCGGCGAAAATCGATACGAATTCGAGATGTTTTGGCCGGAGTATTCGTCTGGTTCTGGGAGTTTGCAGTATGCCGGAGGCTTTAACAGACCAGCCCGTTGAAATGGCAATCCGGGACTGGATCGAGGAATGTGCTTCCACCCATCCCGATGCACCGGCACTGCTGGACATCTCTGGTTCGACAATAGTGAGTTTCGCAGAGCTGGCCAGGCAGACAGGTGCTCTTGCCGAAGAGTTTCGGGAGATCGGTATCGGCCGGAAAACAAGGGTCGCGGTTTGTCTGGTGGACGGACCGGAAGCCTTGATAATCCTTTTGTCGCTGATGAGCATCACCGCCGTGCTGCCTATCCACCCGACGGCAGCCGTGGAACCTGTCGAAGCGCTCGTCGAAAAACTGGGCATCTCGGTTGTCGTGGGTGGCCAGCGTCCGGCCTCGGCGGCATGGAAGGTCGCGGAAGCCCGCCGCCTGGTTTATGTCGAAGTTGAAAGCAATCCGTCGCGAACGGGAGGTATCCGGCTTACGCCGCATCGCGCGGTTTCAGCGCCGTCACGGGACAAGGCCGGGCTCGACGACGTCGCGTTGTACATAACGACGTCGGGGACAACGGGCAGCTCATCGATAGTTGCAATTACGCAACGCAGTCTCGACCGCAACGTCGCGACACACGGCGCACTTAACGGGTATGGACCAGGCACCCGTGCAGTTTGTGTGATGAGTTTCGTCTATGCCTTCGCCTATGTGCGTGCCTCGCTTCCGATGCTTCGGTTTGGCGGCGCAGTGGCCGTGGCCCCGGGATACCGCTTCGCCGACATCCGGCAATGCTGTGAGAAATTCAGACCGACCTGCATGGCCGCCACTCCGACGATTCTCCAGAAACTCATTGCGGACGCCGAGGCCAGGCGCTGGCAACCGGAACCGGTCGTACTTGGCAGGTTCCATGCCACGGGCGAAGTAATTCCCGATACTCTGCGCCCTCGACTGCGCGACATATTCGGTGCAGTTCTTGGCACCAACTACGGGATGACCGAGGTGTCGCCGCAAGTGGCCGTATGTCATCCGGATGACCAGTTTGCGTTTGGCGCGGTCGGCAAGGTTGTATCTCCATGGCTGGTCGACACTGTTGGCGACGATGGCGCGGTGTTGCCCGCAGGCAGCATTGGGCGCATCGCACTGCGGGGTGGTTACGTGAACAAGATAGTCGGTATGGGAAAGGAAACTCGTTTTGACGAATCCGGGCGCTTCCTGACCGGGGATCGCGGCTACGTCGACGAAACAGGGGTACTGTACATCGCTGGCCGTGCCGACGAAGTCATCAATCGCGGCGGCGAAAAGATTGATCCCAAGGTGATCGAGCGGGCGCTGGAGCGTGACCCCGATGTAATTCGGGCGGCGGCATTTGGTTTGCCCGATACCAGACTTGGCCAAAAAATTATTGCCCTGGTCATTCTGCGGGAAGGTGCAACCCGGAACGCCAGGGAAATTCGCGAATCTGCCGGTGCATGGATCACCGGGTGGGGGATGCCTGAGCGAATAATCGTGGTTTCGGAAATCCCGTCAAACGCCAATGGCAAAGTGTCAAGGCACGAACTTGCGTTGCGGTTTGCAGATGAGTGAGGTCAACGCTATTTCTTCAACCTCTGGAGATGCCGAAGCGGTCGAGGCAGAACTGCTTGCGACGTTTCGACGGTCACTTGGACGGCCGGATTTCGAAGCATGTGATGGATTCCTCGATTCAGGCGGCGATTCACTGACTGTAATCGAAACCATTCTGCACATAGAAAAATCGTATGGTGTTACACTGTCTGCGGCTGAGTTCATGGCACTCGACACGGCGCAGAGTCTCGCACGACACATCGTGTCCCGGATGCATGAACATGAACCCGGGCCACACGCTGAGCATGAAGCTGTCACCAGGCAACACACAATGCTTTCAGTTGTGCAGGAAGGGGAACGTCCTCATCCTCTGGTCTGCGCGTACGGTTTACACGGCGCTGCGGCGTACGCTATTCCACTGGCAGGCATGCTGCCGAGCGACCAGCCTGTGGCCGCCCTGCAAAACCGGACAATCCGGGTGCTGGGTGACGGAAAGCCGTCGTTCCGCGAAACGGAAAGGAATACTGCCAGGAGCATTCTCAATGAATATGCGGACCGCCCGTGTGCATTGTTGGGTTTTTCGCTCGGCGCTCATGTCGCGCTGGCGGTCGGCCACGAGCTAGCGGAATGCGGGTCCCCACCTGCTCTTATTGTTGTACTGGACGATGAGGCCGACCTCGACCGACGGCAGTTTGGCGTGCTTCAACAGGATATTGATCCGGCAAACATCGCAGATGCCAATGGGTATATTGCGAAATGCTCACCCGCGGAACCCATCGCTACGCGTCTGGTCTACTTTCGTTCAACTGATAACGACGCTTACTACCGTTCCGACCCTACCAGTGGATGGGGAGAGATCGCGACCGGTGGCGTCAGATATTTTGACGTATCTGCCAGCCATCACGAAATTGTGCAAGAATGTGGATTGCACCAAATCGCCTCGAGACTTTCCGAGGAAATCGCTGCCCCCTGTCAAAACGCTCCACGGCCAGGCGAGGCGCAAATCCTGCGTTTCGAGGCGCGCCGGGCTTCGCGCGAGGGCAACCTTGCAAAGGAACTTGAGTGCCTGAACCGGGTGATAGAGAAAGACAAGGAACAACCCGCCTGGTTGTATGCCAACCTGGCGGAGGCATTGTTCCAGAAAGGCGAGACTTCCGCAGCTTTGTCTGCCCTCTCAAAGGCACGCTTTCAGGAAAAATGGCAACTGACGCTGGATCTTCGATTTCTCGGAGAAATCAAGCGGCGAGGCCTTAAAGCGGAACGCGAGGAATTATTGCGGCGACTTTCGGCAGTTGCATCCGACCACCCGTCTGTGCACGAGCAGAAAGCACTAGCTTATTTCGAGTTCGATCATTTGAAAGAGTGCCAGCTCGAGCTATCGGCGGGACTTGCCATGCAGCCATGGCACCCTGGTTTGTCTCGCCTTCTTGTCCGATACTTGCGTCGCATCAAGGATTGGCCGGAACTGATACATGTGACTGAGCGACTGGTCGAACACTTCCCGAATGCTGCTGTATTCAGGACCGCCCTTATTGCTGCGTATACTGAAATCGGGTCTCCGTACCATGCCGTGAGGTTTCACGATGCTATCGTCTCTAAAGTACGACCAGATTTTGATGAATTGATTGCACTTGGCAACGCCATGTTTCGCTGCGGCTGCATTGCTGCAGCCCTTGAGGTTGCCGAGCTTGCTGCACGGACACAACCTTCACGTCCAGGTGCTCAATTCCTGCGGGCCGAATGCCTGGATGGGCTCGGTCTTCTGGCAGAAGCTGCAGCCGCAAGAAAACACGCGAACGACATGTGAGCCTGTTTGTTGCGGTTGATGTCTGAGTATATCTGCAAAGGCATGCCCTCGGGCATTGCTTCGGTGGGCCAAATCCACTCATCGGCGTTGTTGCGATGCTTGCCCGATACACTGCATCGCGCTTCACTTTGCGCCTAGCCGAATGAACTGATTTGATCCACCGAAGGTCGGTTTTCTGGGCCCGCTGGACAGCGTTGCGGCGTCCTTGTGGTCAACCAGACCACGGCGGAAACCGCGCCTTGCCAGCGAAAACAGAAAACCGGTCAAACGATTCTATCTGGGCGAAAGTTGCTCTATACACCCAGGTAGCGGTGCTGGACATCTTCAGCCCTGGAGAGCTGCTCGGATGTACCGGACCAGACAACCTGTCCCTTTTCGACAATGAAATGCCGGTCCGCCAGTTTCAAAAGGTCTTTGAGGTTCTTGTCGACGACCAGAATGGACAAACCACTCTGGCGGATATCGGCAAGAGCTGCCCAGATTTTCTCGCGGATCAGAGGGGCAAGTCCTTCGGTGGCTTCATCGAGAACGAGGAGACGCGGGTTGGTCATCAGCGCCCGGCCAATGGCCAGCATCTGCTGTTCACCACCTGAAAGAAGATTGCCCATCGACGTTGCCCGTTGCTCCAGCTCGGGAAACATTGCGTACACTTTTTCAATGGTCCACGGGTCATCGAGCCTTTGATGGTTGGATGCTGTTGCGACAAGATTCTCGCGAACCGACAGGTTGGGGAAAATCTGGCGACCTTCCGGCACCAGTCCGATGCCCATGTTTGCCGTCTTGAACGAGGCAAGCTTCGACACCTGCTTCCCGTCAAATTCGATGGAACCGGACGTTGGCGGTACGATGCCGATGATCGAATTGATGGTCGTGGTTTTGCCCATGCCATTGCGGCCCAACAGGGTAACGACTTCGCCGCTGCCGACATCAAATGACATGCCGAACAGGGCCTGGCTTGTGGCGTAATGTGTCTCCAGTCCGGTAACTTTCAACATCGCTCAGGCCTCCCCGAGGTAGGCTTGGCGCACGTCAGCGTTCTGGCGGATGGCCTCTGGTTTGCCGGTCGCAACAATGCGTCCGTAAACCAGTACGGAGATGCGATCTGCCAGGGCAAATACCACATCCATATCGTGCTCTACCAGCAATATGGTCTTTTCGCCCTTCAGGCTGCGCAGTATTTCCACCATGGCAGCACTTTCTTCCACTCCCATTCCCGCCATCGGTTCGTCGAGCAGCATGAAGCTTGGTTTGGTCGCCAGCGCCATGGCTATCTCGAGCTGGCGGCGCTCTCCGTGTGACAGGGCCGAGGCAATCGAGCCTGCGCGGTCTATCAGTCCTACTTTTTCAAGCACCTCAAGCGCCGGCTTGCGAAGCCTGGCCTGAGTGGTGGCCGGTTGCCAGAACCTGAATGAATGCCCGTCATGGGCCTGCACGGCAAGTGCCACATTGTCGATGACACTGAGGCCCATGAAAACCGATGTGATCTGAAACGACCGTGCCAGTCCGAAGTGCGAACGGCGATGCGTGGGCACCGTCGTTATGTCTTTTCCGCCGAACAGTACATGACCGGCATCAGGTGCCAGATCGCCGGACAACTGGGCAATCAGGGTTGTCTTGCCGGCGCCGTTTGGCCCGATAATCGCGTGCAGTTCGCCCGCCTCTATTCCCATTGTCACATTGTCCGTGGCGACTACGCCGCCAAAGGATTTCCGCAAACCCTGTATATCGAGCATCGTCTCAGTCACGCTTCCAGCCCCGCTGGATCAGGCCGTTCAGGCCGCCCTTGATGAACAGCACGCTCAGGATCAACAGAATTCCAAAGGGCAGCGCCCAGTAGGTTGTGAAGCTGGATAACAGTTCTTCGATGAAGACAAATGTCACCGCGCCGAAGACCGGGCCGAACAGAGACCCGGTTCCACCCAGGATCACCATGAACATCAGTTCGCCCGAGCGCGACCAGCTCATCATGTCGGGTGAGATGAATGTGGTGAAATTGCCCAGCAAAGCCCCGGCCAGCCCACACATCCCGCCGGCAATCACATAGGCCGTCAGCTTGTAGGCATAGGTATTGTACCCGAGCGCCTTCATGCGGGCTTCATTGGAATTGCAGCCCCGCACCACCATGCCAAAGCGCGAATTCACAATGCGGTAAACACTGTAGATCGCGGCAACAAGACAGGCATAGGTAAGCAGGAAGAGCACCATCTTGTCTTCAATGTCGATGATGCCGAACACCGACCGCGAATAGATCGTCAGCCCGTCATCGCCACCATACTCTTCCAGCGACAGGAAGAAATAATACCCCATCTGCGCAAATGCCATGGTGATCATGATGAAGTACACGCCCCTGGTGCGCAGTGAGATGGCGCCGGTGATCAGCGCAAAGGCCGCACTGGCAACAACCGCCAGCGGGAAATGCAGCCACGCGGAGCCATATCCATGATAGGCGGGTATGCCGACGCAGTAGGCACCGATACCGATGAAAGCTGCATGGCCGAACGAGATCATGCCGCCAAACCCGAGTATCAGGTTCAGGCTGACGGCGGCGATTGCCAGGCACAGGATGCGGGTAATGAAATCCAGCGAAACCAGTTGCAGACGGATACCCAGAAAATGTGCCGCCACCGGAACCAGCAGCAAAACCGCCATGAAGACGAGTGTTACAACGCGGCCGGTTGACGATCCGAAAAAGTCCGGAACCCGTAAGTGGTCGTTGAGTTGTGCTGAGGCGGTATCACTCATCTAGCGGACCTTCGGCGGGAACAGGCCTTGCGGGCGGAATGCCAGCACGGCTGCCATGATCAGATAGATCAGCATCGAGGAAATCGCCGGACCGGCGGTTTCGGCAGCGTTGATGGGTATGAACAATTTCAGGATGTCATCCAGGAAAGACCGGCCCAGCGTATCGATCAGGCCAATCAGCAGCGCGCCGATAAAGGCTCCTTTCATGGAGCCGATGCCACCGACAATGATAACCACGAAGGCAGTTATGATGATGTCATTGCCCATGCCGATGGTGGCTTCGGTGATGGGAGCGATCAACATGCCGGCCAGCCCGGCCAGCACGGCGCCCAATGCAAAAACCGCCGTAAACAGCGTCTTGATGTCAATGCCGAGCGCCGACACCATGGTGCGGTTGGAGGCGCCTGCCCGGATCAGCATGCCGAGCCGGGTCCGTCCGATCAGCCAGTACAGGCCGAATGCCACCAGCAGTCCGCTGCCGATTATCACCAGCCGGAAGGTTGGAAAAATGATGCCCGGCAGGACTTCAACCTGGCCCCTCAGGTAACCCGGCAGCGGAATGGCAATGCCTTCCGGTCCCCAGATCAGGTGGACCAGGGTATCTGCAATCAGAATGAAGCCGAATGTCGCCAGCACATGGTCGAGATGATCGCGCTGATACAGATGACGGATGACGCCGATCTCCAGCACAAGGCCGACGAGTGCCGTCAGCGGGATGGCCAGAAGCGCCGCCCACACAAATGATCCGGTCCAGAAGGTCAGGGTGGCACAGAAAAATGCGCCCACCATATACAGCGATCCATGTGCAAGATTGACGAAATCCATGATGCCGAACACCAGCGTCAGGCCAGCTGCCAGCAGAAACAGCAGCACGCCGAGCTGCAGCCCGTTCAGGAACTGAATCAAAAAAAGTGTGCTCATTTCCCCATAACGCCCAGTCTGGAATTCATCCCACCAGTATCATTAAACCAAGACATGCCAGCCACAAACCATGATAATGGGGAGAACATAAAGTTCTCCCCTTGATTGCGCCTTCAATTGCCGTAGCGCCTATTGTGCCAGTGGGCACTCGCCGACATATGGATCGACATGGTTTTCATAAACCGTCTTGACTACCTTGGTCGTCCAGTTCCCGTCCGCATCGGCCACCACTTCGCGCAAATAGAAGTTCTGCACCGGGAAATGGTTCTTGCCGTAGGTGTACTTGCCACGCACCGACGCATAGTCGGCTTTTTCCATGGCAGCCCGCAGATCATCGGTTTTCGTCATGTCGCCGCCAACAGCTTCTACACCGGACGCTATCAGGTTGATGGTGTCATATGCCTGGGCGGCGTAAAACGACGGGTAGCGCTTGTACTTGGTGCGGAAATCCGCAACGAATTTCTTGTTGGCGGCATTGTCCAGTGTTGGATCCCACTGTTGGGTCAATCGGGAACCAAGGACGCCTTCCAGCTTGCCTGCCTGCAATTTCGGCAGTGAAATTGCGTCCACCGTGAACACCGTGTAGAGATCCATCACACCCTTCAGGCCGGCCTGCTGATATTGCTTGATGAAGGCGCCGCCCGCCTTGCCGGGATAGAATACGAAAATGGCTTCCGCACCTGATGCCTTGGCCTTTGCAAGCTCGGCAGAAAAGTCAAGCTGACTTGGCCATTTGGTCAGGTCCTTGCCCTTGATCTCGCCTTTGAAGGTTCTTTGCACTCCGGTCATCATGTTCTTGCCGGCCGCATAGTTGGGTCCCAACAGGTACAGCGACTTGACGCCTTGCTGGTTCAACACCTCACCCATCGCCATCGGCGTCTGGTCATTCTGCCAGGAAGTCGAGAAGAAGTTCTTGTTGCACAGCTTGCCGGCAATTTGTGACGGGCCGGCATTGGAGGAAATCAGAAACTTGCCGGCATCGAGTACTGATTTGGCTGATGCCAGCAGTACGTTTGACCAGATATATCCGGCAACGATCGGAACATCATCCTGCTGCACCAGCTTGTCGGTTTTCTGCTTGCCGATTTCCGGTTTGAAGCCGTCGTCTTCGAAAATGACTTCGACAGTTTTGCCGGCCATCTTGCCGCCAAGATGCTCAAGCGCCAGATTGACCGCGTCTTTCATGTCATTGCCCAGAACGGCGGCCGGTGTCGTCAGCGTTGTCACATAACCGATCTTGATATCGGCCGCATATGTTGCCGATGCCATCAGCGCCAGACCAAGTGCGGCAATTCCTGTCTTCTTGAACATTGTCAAACTCCTCCCGAGGGTTCCTGTTATCTAAGTGCCGCCTTGTTTTGTCCCGACGTGCTACTGGATAACTAGGATAGAGGTAAACCAGGCAGACTTCAAATACCGGATGTCTGAATTATTTTGCATTATTGATACCAATAGCGCTGACCATTGACGTCTTTGATGGAGCAGAATCCGGCTGCTCCGGCAGGCGCGATCCGGTGCATGGGGCAAGTGCCTCGACACATCAGATGGGCGGATTCGGCTTCATCAACAGTATCTTCAGTTGATTCCTTTGGTATCAGGGCTTGCGCTGTCTCCGGTCCCGGTGTCGAATGCGAGGATTAGGGATTATGAACCATCCAAGTCCGGCAGGAGAAAAACATGATGGAAATGACAGCAGGTGTCACACCCGCAGCTGAGGGTATAGAGGGAATCAAGTGGAACATCCTCGGCCAGACCTATGTGCCCAAGCAATTGTGTGAAAGTTCATTTTCCTGGCACGCCACGTTTCCAGACGGCACATTCGTGCCGCCGCACATCCACCCGGACCAGGACGAGTTCATCTATGTTCTGGAGGGCCGGTTCGATTTGTTTCTCGATGGAGCAGATGCAACCGCCGGCGCCGGGGACCTGATCCGACTGCCGCGAGGCCTGGCACACGGCATTTTCAACAAGTCCGGTCAGGAGGTAAAATGCGTGTTCTGGGTGTCACCTACACAGCGGTTATGGGATCTGTTCATCAAGATCGACAACGTGCCTGACCCGGCTGAAGTGATCCGGATCGCCACCGAGCACAATGTCCATTTCCTGCCGCCGCCTGATGCGTGAACCTCAGATGCGGCCAGGCTCCGGGTTACGGGATACCGGCCGGCATATCCTCGGGCGCGGGCATCCTGGCAAATCCCGGCAGCGATGTATCCATTTTATCCCATGAAGCTGCCCGGTCCGTGTAGACCCGCATCTGGGGTCTGAAATCTTCCGGGTTATCCAGACTGGACGCCCTGACGAATACCATGCCGGGCATACCGGAATTTGTGGAGTAAACCGCCGAGCCGCAGTTGGGACAGAAGCCCCGATTGACCATGTTGCCGCTGTCGGCAGGCTTGTCGAAGAACTTCACCTCGCCGGTGACCTCGAACGAGGCCTCGGGAACAATCATGTGAGAACAGTGACCGGTACCACTGGTCTTGCGGCAGTCAATACAGTGGCAGTGCCCCCCGCCGGCTTCTTCTTCGCACGTATATCGGACACTCTCGCAAAGACATCCGCCTGAAATGGCCATTGTCATTCCTCCTGTTCACTTGTTATCTACAAGTGACTATATTAATTTACTTGCAAATTGCAAGTGAAATTTCGAGATAGAGACATGGGCTCACCTGCCGAACCGCGACGATCCGATTGCCCGATCAGTTTCGCACTGGAAATATTTGGTGATCGCTGGACACTGATCGTTCTGCGCGACCTGCTGCTGCGGTCGCACAATCGATACAGGGAACTTCTCGAGTGCGATGAAGGCATTGCCACCAACGTGCTGGCAGAGAGATTGAAGCGGCTTGAACACCGCAAGCTGATCACCAGGAAACGCGACCCCGCCGACGCACGCCAGTTTATCTATCTGCCAACCGAATTAGCCGTGGACCTGGTGCCGATGCTGGTGGAAATGACCGCCTGGGGGATCAGGACCAGCAACAATAAGGCAGCTTCAGGGTTTCTGAAACGGGCTGAAACCGAAAGGGACAACCTGATTGCTGAATTGCAGCAGAAGATACGAACGGCTGCCAATTTGTGATGGCCTAAAGCAGGTCGGGGTTTATCTGATTCAGGATTCCCAAATCAGCGGTTGTGTGATTCTCTTTGAACATTGAAGGAGGATCACCATGGGAAAGCCACATCCGGTTGAGTTGCGTGAGCGAG
>JAHEFB010000060.1 GCA_024640405.1 Alphaproteobacteria bacterium
ACCCGCAAATTCGTTGCCGCACAGATGGACGCGTGGAAAGCCGAACGGGATTTGCGTATTGAATTTGAAAAACGCGCCTCGCGGGCAGCGTTCGAAATCGAGGTTACGGAGTTTTCAGACGGCGGCGAATTGATTGCGACTGCCGGAACGACGGTTTCAGCGGTGCGTGTTGAACATCCACCAATCGAACACGCATTCGGTTACGTATTTCAAACGGGTCGCCATAAACTGGTCTTGTCAGGAGATACGAAACCCTGTGCATCTCTCGTCGAGGCCGCCTTCCAGGCAGATGTGCTGGTTCACGAAGTTTTTGCACACTCTCATGACGATGGTACGCTGGTCTCGGGTACCAGGACACCTGAAACGATAGAAGCTGTTGCGAGTTATCACACGACGGCTGAGGAGGTCGGTCGAATTGCTCACGACGCACAGGTCAAATGCCTGGTGCTCAATCACATCGTCCCGCCGGATACCGATGAACAGCAACTCATCGCCGCTGTCCGTGTAAATTTTTCCGGGCCGGTAATTGTCGGCGAAGACCTGATGTCAATAGACTTGCTGACAAGCCGATTCAGTTTGCAACAGTTACATTTCTCGGTCTAACCAACTAGTACACGGTGAATTGAAGTCCGGGGCACCCAAATGCAGCAGCAACTGAAATGGGAAATCAAGAAACAACTGAACAGATTTACTGTCTTTATCAGATGGTTGCCTTTGGCATTGCCATACTGGATAGCCGGTTGTGTAGGGGCAACCTGGAAAATTCAGGTCCAGTTGCTGCCGCCACCGCGTGCTCCTTTAATTTTCTGGGTCAAACTTGCATCCATAACCCTTGAGACAACCAGAAAATGTCGGTTCTCAGGGCTATCATTTGTCCGTAGTGGAGAATGGGATCGGGAAAACGTACGCAAGCGATGTTCCATGAACGGCGACTGCCATGAGGATAGCCCGTTCAAACCGGACTTCGACACCGTCAGGGACTTGTGCGTAAACAACCTTCCGCTCGAACAGATTGATGAATATCAAAGGTTCATGCGCTCTATTGACAAAGGTAAAAGACCGCACGGTTACCGTACACGAGACCAGGTACGGGAACATTTCAATGAAACCAGACAGGCAAATCTGTCGATTGCGACCGAAGGCTACAAGACATCAGCCTCGTTGGGTGGCATGGAGCGGGATGAAATCAGCATCTGGGTAACCCGGGACGGTCAACTGGTGTATGGTGGATGGGGAAATCACAGATTGGCCATGGCAGATCTGCACAACATAGATCGAGTGCCGGTGAGCTTGCTTGGCGCTCATCCGGAATGGTTGAATGAACAATGCAGGCTGCACTCCCTCCCCCCTCACAAGGCATTGCAACGCTGGATCGGCGAATTGCGATAATGCCGGAAATACGAATTGCCGGTTTTACCGTGGATAACACCATCTGCTGACGTCAAACTTGCGTAAACTGTCAGTAGGTTTTGTCGCGCCCCGTTGCGCATGTTCTCTTTTTGATCTAGCACTCCACCATGGCCAAATCCAAACGCATCATATCAGTTCAGGGCGCGCGCGAGCACAACCTCAAGAATGTTTCCATCGAACTTCCACGTGACAGGTTGATCGTGTTTACCGGCTTGTCCGGATCGGGCAAGTCATCTCTGGCATTTGATACAATCTATGCCGAAGGTCAGCGCCGTTATGTGGAAAGTCTTTCGGCATACGCCCGCCAGTTTCTGGAGATGATGCAGAAACCCGATGTCGATCAGATTGACGGCTTGTCTCCTGCAATCTCCATCGAACAGAAAACAACCAGCCGCAATCCGCGATCGACCGTAGGAACAGTCACCGAAATTTACGATTACATGCGGTTGTTGTTTGCCCGTGTCGGCATCGCCTACTCGCCCACGACCGGCCTGCCAATCCAGAGCCAGACCGTCACCCAGATGGTTGATCGGGTCATGGAGATTGACGAAGGCGCAAGGCTGTATCTGCTCGCGCCGATCATCCGGGGGCGCAAGGGCGAGTACCGCAAGGAATTCGCCGAGTTGATGAAAAAGGGTTTCCAGCGTGTCAAGGTGGACGGCCGGTTCCACGAAATCGCAGATGTGCCGGCGCTGGACAAGAAATACAAGCACGACATCGACGTTGTAGTGGACCGCCTTGTTGTGCGTGACGATATTGCCACGCGGCTTGCAGACAGTTTTGAAACCGCCCTGAAGCTGACTGATGGACTGGCAGTGGCGGAGTTCGCTGACAAACCATTGCCGGATGCGGAAACCTCTGCAAAAGGTGCCAACAAATCGCTGAACGAAACCCACGAACGAATTACATTTTCGGAGAAATTTGCCTGCCCGGTATCAGGCTTTACGATTGACGAGGTAGAGCCGAGGCTGTTTTCGTTCAACAATCCGTTCGGCGCCTGCCCCAAGTGTGACGGGCTGGGTACCGAACTGCGTTTTGAAGCCGACCTCGTTGTGCCGGACAAGACCTTGTCCATGCGCCAGGGTTGCATTGTGCCGTGGGCCAAGACCGGCGCGACATCCCCGTACTACACCCAGACACTCGATGCATTGTGCAAGCACTACAGAGCTTCCATGTCGACGCCCTGGGAAGAACTCGATGACGACATGAAAGATGCCGTTCTGCGTGGCACCGGCAAAGAGGAAATCACCTTCGTTTATGATGACGGACTAAGGTCCTACAAGACCAAAAAACCATTTGAAGGGGTCATCGGCAACATCGAACGGCGTTGGCGTGAAACCGATTCAAGCTGGGTGCGCGAGGAGCTGGCACAATTTCAGTCCGACCATCCCTGTCAGGCATGTGAAGGCTACCGGTTGAAACCGCAGGCGCTGGCCGTTCGCATCGATGGCCTGCATGTGGCTCAGGTTTCGCTGATGTCCATCCGCGCTGCCAACGACTGGTTTAATCAACTGTCCGACAAGCTGACTCCAAAGGAACTGGAGATAGCAGCCCGCATCCTCAAGGAAATTCGCGAACGATTGAAGTTCCTCGTCGATGTCGGCCTGGATTACCTCACCCTGTCACGAAAATCCGGCACCTTGTCAGGTGGTGAAAGCCAGCGCATACGACTTGCCTCGCAAATCGGTTCCGGTCTGACCGGCGTATTGTATGTACTGGATGAACCATCGATCGGCCTGCATCAGCGGGACAATGCCCGCCTGCTGGAGACACTGGTGCATCTGCGCGACATTGGCAATACGGTCATTGTGGTCGAGCATGACGAAGACGCGATCAGATCAGCAGATCACGTCGTGGACATTGGCCCCGGCGCCGGCATTCATGGCGGGCAGATAGTAGCCGAAGGCAGTGCTGATGAGGTAATGGCGAACCCCCGCTCGCTAACCGGTAAATATCTGACCGGCGCCATGCAGGTGCCTACTCCGGCAAACCGCCGTCCCCTGAACAAGAAACGGGTGGTCAGGATTACCGGCGCGCGCGCCAACAATCTCAAAAATGTATCAACCCAGTTGCCCTTGGGCCTGTTCACCTGCGTCACCGGCGTATCTGGTGGCGGCAAGTCTACATTGCTGATCGACACCGTATACAAGGCTGCTGCACGCAAGCTGATGAAGGCGCGCCAGATACCGGCAGAACATGACCGGATTGATGGTCTGGAATTGCTCGACAAGATAATCGACATCGACCAGTCACCGATTGGCCGGACACCGCGTTCCAACCCGGCAACCTATACCGGCGCCTTCACCCCGATCCGGGAGTGGTTTGCAGCCTTGCCGGAATCAAAGGCACGCGGTTATGGCCCCGGCCGGTTCTCGTTCAACGTCAAGGGTGGTCGTTGCGAGACCTGCCAGGGGGACGGTGTCATAAAGATCGAGATGCACTTCCTGCCCGACGTCTACGTCACGTGTGATGCCTGCAACGGCAAACGTTATAATCGCGAAACCCTGGACATCACCTTCAAGGACAAGTCGATTGCCGACATACTCGACATGACCGTTGCCGAGGGTGCCGACTTCTTCCGCGCAGTACCGGCCGTGCGCGACAAGCTTGTGACGCTCGAACGGGTTGGTCTGGGGTACATAAAGGTGGGACAGCAGGCAACCACATTGTCCGGCGGCGAGGCACAACGCGTCAAGCTGGCAAAGGAACTGTCGAAACGCGCCACCGGCCGAACCCTCTATCTGCTGGATGAGCCGACAACCGGACTGCATTTCCACGATGTCGCAAAACTTTTGGAAGTGCTGCATGAATTGGTCGAACACGGAAATACGGTTGTTGTCATCGAACACAATCTCGAGGTGATCAAGACTGCGGACTGGATTATCGACCTGGGCCCAGAAGGTGGCGACGGCGGTGGCGAGATAGTGGCAACCGGCACTCCGGAGGACGTGGTCGGCGTAAAACGTTCCTATACCGGTCAATATCTTGCGCCGGTGTTGTTGCGCGGAAAGCAGGCGGCCGCAGAATAACCTGCCATGATTGCAGATCATGGCAGGTGCTGTTAACGTACTTCAAATCTGTACATTAACCGTTCTGACAATACATTATTCTCATGGCTATAGCTCTTCGAAAGAACCTGCCACCGACAAACGCACTGGTCGTGTTCGAAGCTGCCGGTCGCCACATGAATTTCACCCGGGCAGCCAAGGAACTGGATGTCACACAGTCAGCAGTCAGCCGCCAGATACAATTGCTTGAAGAGTATCTCGGTGTTGCGGTGTTTCAGCGTCAGTCTCGTGGCTTGTCTCTGACCCGGGAGGGAGAACGCCTGCATCGCGCGGTCGGCATGGGCCTGGAACACATCGCCAATGTGTCTTCCGACTTGCGCCGGCAACCGGGGCCCGGTGAACTGACAGTCGCAACATCAGTGGCATTTGCGTCCTACTGGCTGATGGCCCGTATTGCCAAGTTTCGCGGGTCCCATCCCGACATCGATATTCGTCTGGTTGCGTCGTCTCCGGTCTACGACCTGGCCAGCGAAGGTATCGACATTGCTGTGCGCTACGGAGCCGGCGAGTGGCCTGCAGCAGACGCCGTACGCCTGTTCGATAACGAAATCTGGCCGGTTTGTTCACCGCGCTATATGGAGAAATCCAGCCCGATCAACTCCGAGAAAGACCTGCTGCGCCATTCACTCCTGCACCTGAACAAATTTGACCGCAACTGGGTGACCTGGGACAGTTTTCTGCAATCGCTTGGTGTCGAGGGCGAACAGTCGGGCCGTGGCTTCACCTTCGACAACTATATGGTGTTGATTCAATCTGCCTTGCGCGGCGAAGGCATAGCGCTTTGCGGAAGGCGACTGGCCGAGGATTTCATCGACCAGGGCGATCTTGTTCGCCCGATCATTGCTGCCCAGCAGTCGGACCGGGGTTTCTGGCTTCTCAGGCCCAAGGAAGGCCAGTTGTCTCCGCAAGCACGGCAATTTTACGAATGGTTACTTGATGAGGCCCGGCAACCTGCCTGATGATGGCAACTGCATAACACCAAGACCTTAAGTTCAATGACTCGCAAGCACATCATTTTTGTTCATGGCAGATCCATAAAGCCATCTGCATCCCGGAAAAAACGTTTGATCAATGATGCCTTGATGCATGGTTTGTATCAGACATCTCCCGCAGCGGCCGATGCCATCAAGGCCGGCACGGTAAAATGCTCATTCGCCTACTACGGTGATGTCAACAATGCCATCATGGCGAACCATGACCCCGAGATTGCAGCCAGACTGACGGACAGAAACAACAAGGCGTATGGCTATGAACCGTGCCTGCCCTATGAACCGTTTGCCGACAGCCTTGCCCAGCTGCTTGCCATCGGCAGCTACGACGAAGCCGCCTATAATGCGGTCGTTGAGCAGTACAAGGACCTGCGTTACCTCGACAACGCGGCCCGTACATTCAGTACGCTGCTGTCTGTTCTGACCCGCAGCCGCGCCAATGAAATAATCCTGCAACGCAGTTCTGCCGACATGGGAGCTTACCTGATGAGCCGCAAGACCGGTTCGGAAGTGCGTGAGCGCCTGCAAAACCCTCTGCGCCGCGCGATAAATGCACGTGACGACATCTGCATTATCAGTCATTCAATGGGTTGCGTTGTGGCTTACGATGTCCTGTGGAAGTTCTCGCAGATGAGTGAGTATGAGAGACTTCAGCGCAAGAACCCCAATGTGTCCAAATGGCTGACACTCGGCTGCCCGCTGGGTGAGGCTGGTGTACGGGCAAATCTGTACGATGCCCGCGAACATGCAGGCGGAAGATTTCCAAAGGCCATTGTCAAGGATTGGGTCAACATCGCCGCCTATGACGACTTCATTGCCCATGACCCGACCATGGCGGACGATTTTGCCGAGATGCTGGAATATGGTTACGTGGATTCCATCACTGACATGCGTATGTACAATTGCTGGGTTCATTACAACACCAGCAATCCCCACAAACTGTACGGCTATCTTGCCAATCAGGTTGTAGCCAACGAGATTGCAAATTGGATAAACCGTTAATACCAGATCTCAGTAACAGCGACCCATTTCACCGGAGCGATTTTTTCCGCCAGCAAGGCGCGTGTCGCGCCGTGGTACGTTTACCACAAGCGGCGCGCAACGTAGCTGGCGGGAAAAAGCGCCCGGCCCTTCGGGTGGGGCATAGCGGCCCATCGGGTGTATTGCAGTGCTTGCCCGATGCACCGCATCGCGCTGCGCACCGCGCCTGCCCGAGCGAACCGCTATGATCCCATGAAATGGGTCGCTGTTACTGAGATCTGGTATAAGCTGATTGCCGCCTTGCCGTTAATTGAATTTGGCTCTAGTCATAGCAGCCATGACAACGACAGTAGTCCACATCATCGGCGGCGGCATGGCCGGTTCTGAAGCAGCCTGGCAGGCCGCTCAGGCCGGAGCACAGGTTGTTCTGCACGAAATGCGCCCCGTTCAGAAAACCGACGCCCATCAGACCGATGGCCTTGCGGAACTGGTCTGTTCCAATTCCTTCAGGTCGGATGATGATGAACGCAATGCCGTTGGCCTGCTGCACTGGGAGATGCGCCAGGCCGGCTCCCTCATAATGGCGATGGGCGATCGGCACAAACTCCCGGCCGGCGGAGCACTTGCCGTAGATCGGGATGCATTCTCTGCCGATGTGACAGCCGCCCTGGCTGCCCATCCCAACATAACGATTGAGCGTGAAGAAGTCGCCGGGCTCCCGCCTGCCGACTGGGCACAGGTAATTGTGGCAACGGGGCCGTTGACTTCACCAGCCCTGGCGCAGGACATCCACCAGACCACCGGCGATGACGGACTGGCCTTCTTCGACGCCATTGCGCCAATCATCTATCGCGAAACAATAGACTTTGATCAGGCCTGGTTTCAGTCACGCTATGACAAGGCCGGTCCCGGCGGTACAGGGGCAGACTACATAAACTGCCCCCTGGACCAGCAACAGTACCAGACGTTCATTGCCGCACTGATTGAAGGCGACAAGGCTGACTTCAAGCAGTGGGAGGAAAACACCCCCTACTTCGACGGCTGCCTGCCGATCGAAGTAATGGCTGAACGCGGTCCGGAAACACTGCGCCACGGCCCCATGAAGCCGATGGGCCTGACCAACAAACACAGACCTGATGAAAAGCCATATGCAGTTGTTCAACTCCGCCAGGACAATGCACTCGGCACGCTGTACAACATGGTGGGTTTTCAGACCAAGCTGAAGTATGCGGAACAGGTACGTATTTTTCGTGCCATCCCCGGGTTGGAAGGGGCAGAATTCGCCCGCCTCGGCGGTTTGCATCGCAACACCTTCATCAACTCGCCAAAATTGCTCGATGCATCGTTGCAACTGAAAAGCCGGCCTGGCTTGCGTTTTGCCGGCCAGATCACAGGGGTCGAAGGATATGTGGAAAGCGCCGCAATGGGGCTGATGGCCGGACGCATGGCTGCAGCGGATTTGAACGGCACACCATTGCCGGCACCACCACCTGCGACTGCGCACGGCGCCCTGATCTCCCACATATCAGGTGGTCATCTAAGCGATGAAGCCGGTAACATGACCAGCAAGGCGCGGTCATTCCAGCCCATGAACGTAAATTTTGGCCTGTTTCCGGAAGTCGAAGTGCCGCGTGACGAAAACGGCAAACGTCCACGTGGAAAGGCAAAAAAAACAGCCCGCCAACTGGCCTACACCAGTCGCGCCAAAACCGATTTTACCGCATGGTTGTCCGCTCACGGCAATCGCGCAGCGGCAGAGTAACCAGCGCCGGTTTCAGATCGCCTCGCTGCGGACCGCATTCAGCAATCGCAACTGGCGCATCCATTGCGGCGAGGTAACCACCTTTCTTGTCAAAGAGGCCCGTGAGCGTTCCAGTTTCTTCAGGTAACTGGGCACCAGCGCGACCGGCAGGTAAGCCTTGACGGCAGCATCCGGGACCAGATGCCATTGCTCCCGGGCCTCTTCCAGGCGTTTGTTGGCATGCCTGCAGAGTTTCAGCAGCACCAGCTCAAGCCCTGCTCCTCCCTTGCCCGACAACACATGTGCCTGTGTCAGGTCATGTTTTGCCAGCATGTCTGCCGGCAACATGCATTGCCCGCGCGCACAGTGAATCGGCAACGAGCGCATCAATCCGGTTAGCCCCATGGCTACACCGGCAAGGCCGGACACTTCCGCGCACTCCAGACCATCAACACCAGCCATGACGAGTGCACTCATCTGCAGCAGGGCGGACGATGTATCGCCCAGATAGCCTTCCAGTGTGTTGAGATCGGGCATCGGATCATCGAACAGGTCAAATCGGCGTGCTTCCAGCATGGCCTGAAAGGAGTGTCGCGGCAGGTCACCCGCCTCAATAGCCCGCGCCAATCCCTGTGCAAGGGGTGAATCGAGGGTCTCGCCCAGATAAATCGCATTGATAACATCGTTCCACCAGGCCAGACGCACTTCTCCGGCGGCAGGGTCGGTGACCCGCTCGCGTATTTGGGCCAGCTCGGAATTGAATGCGAACAATCCGGCCATGTATCCGCGTGAATGCTCCGGCATCAGCAACAGGCACAGATAACGGTCGCGGTCCGACGCCCGCAGGTCATCAAGCAACTGTTCCATCAACTCAGGCGGAAATGCGCTCATCCATCCCTCCGGTGATGATCAACCGCTACCAGCGCGCACGCCACATCGCGACCTTCCTGCAGCAAGATGTTGTAGGTCCGCACCGCCGCCCCGGTGGCCATCGGCTCAAGCCCGACACCGGCCTCCACAAAGGCTTTTCTTATGTCACCGGAAGGAAAAACCTGGCTGTCTCCGGTGCCGAGCAAAACGAAACCAATACCATCCGGTGCTTCGAGAATGTCGGAAAAATCTGTCAGCTTCAGCTCCTGTGGATTAGCCGGGGACCAGCCATACACACCACTTGGCAGGCACATCAAGGAACCCTTGTGCGACAAATCTCGAAATCTGAATCCGCCATTGCCATAAGCGTCTATTGCAACGCGCTCTGGCAGGAACGGCGCATCAACCATCAGGGTTGCACAATCTCGGCTTGCTGATTGTCACCGGGTCCCGGCGTCGGCGCGCGATCGACATAGGCACCAAGCAATGACAGCAATGGCGAGCCGATGAAGATCGATGAATAAGTGCCGATAATCACACCCCAGATCATGGCAAAGGTAAATCCGCGCAATACCTCTCCCCCAAACACATAGAGCGCAATCAACGCCACTAGCGTGGAGATGGATGTCATCAGAGTGCGCGGCAGTGTCTGGTTGAGCGACATGTCAACCATGTCATCGAAATTCATCTTCTTGTACTTGCGCAGATTTTCCCGGAAACGGTCAAATACCACCACCGTGTCATTCAACGAGTATCCGACAATGGTCAAAAGGGCCGCGATTATGGTCAGGTCAAATTGCAACTGCAGAATGGAGAACAAGCCAATCGTCAGTGCTACATCGTGCACAAGCGTCGCCACTGTACCGATGGCAAACTGCCATTCAAACCGCAGCCAGATGTAGATCATGATGGCAATGAAGGCCAGCAGGATGGCCAATATGCCGTCGCGAGCCAACTCGCCCGACACCTTCGGCCCGACAACGTCCACACGCAGGTATTCAAATTTGTCCCCGAGAGCCTTTTTGACGGTCTGAATTGCGCTTTGCTGAGCTTCCTCGCCGCCTGGCTGGGTCTCAATCCTTATCGAAACATCCGACGGCTGGCCAAACTCCTGCAATTCGGAATTACCCAGGCCAAGGCCTGCAATGGTCTTTCGCAAACCATCAATATCAGCTGGTCCGGTAGTATTGCGGATTTCTATCTGGGTTCCGCCCTTGAAGTCGATGCCATATTTCAGGCCAACCGAAAAGAACAGGACAACAGACAGCAAGACTGCTGCGATCGAAACGTAGAAGCCCGGGCGGGCAAACTTCATGAACGGGATATTGGTGTTGTCAGGTACGAAGCGAAACGGCTTCATGGTCTCAATCTCCAGATGAACTTGCGGCCGGTCACAACGGTACCACCTTGGGTCTGCGAAGTCTGATCCACCCCGAAATGATAAGCTGTGTCACGGTGTAGGCAGTAAATACGGTTGCCACGATGCCGATCCCCAAAGTTACCGCGAAGCCACGGACCGGACCGGATCCCATGCCAAACAGGATAACCGCGGCAATCAGGGTGGTGATATTGGCGTCCAGAATTGTCGCGAGGGCCATACGAAACCCGGTTTCGATAGCGTTCAAGGGGGAGCGCCCATTGGCCACCTCCTCGCGTATTCGTTCAAACACCAGCACGTTGGAATCAACCGCCATGCCCATGGTCAGCACAATGCCGGCAATACCGGGCAGAGTGAGGGTCGCTCCCAGAAATGATAGTGTCCCCAAAATCATCACCAGGTTGGCCAACAGCGCAAACACCGCAAATATGCCGAACAAACCATACGATATGACCATGAAGATCAGCACGCCGGCCAGACCAATGATGGACGCATAGAAACCGGCACGAACCGAGTCGGAACCGAGGCTGGGACCAACAGTGCGCTCTTCCACGATAACCAGCTTGGCCGGCAATGCCCCGGAGCGCAGAACGATGGAAAGATCATTGGCTTCCTGTGTGGAGAAATTCCCCGAAATCTGCCCGGAGCCGCCGCAAATCTGCTCATTGATGCGCGGCGCCGAAATGACTTCACTATCCAGGACGATTGCGAATGGACGACCTACATTGTTCTGGGTCAGGCGGCAGAAGCGCTGGGCACCCGTTGTGTTGAAGCGGAAGTTGACAATCGGTTCATTGTTACGCTGGTCGAAGCCGGTTTGCGCATCGTTGAGGTCTTCTCCGTCAACGGTGGCCGAACGTGACGTCTGCACCCAGTAAAACAAGCCCGGTGTTTCCTTGTCCACCAGTTCCTCGCATCCCAAAGGCACTGTCCCACCCGAGGACTGCGGCTGGTTGTCACAAAGCAGACGGAACTGCAATTGCGCAGTCTGGCCCAGCAGTGCTTTCAATCGGGCCGGATCCTGCAGTCCCGGCACCTGCACGAGTATACGATCAACCCCCTGACGCTGAATCGTAGGTTCTGTCGTACCGAGCGCATTTATTCGCCGTCCAATAATTTCAAGAGACTGTTGCACAGCCCGGCCGATGCGTGCCTGCAGCCCGCCGTCGGAAAACGACAGGGTGACGTTCTGGCCATTCCTGGCAACATCAAACTCCTGAACCTGCACCCCCTGCCCAAAAAACCCGGTATCAAGTGGCTGAGACAGTCCCCTCAGAATTGTGAATGCCTGCTCAAATTTGGCAGCATCGGGAATATTGACACTCGCACCGTCCGGGGTGCGTTTCAGATTGGCGTAGCGGATCTTGGCGTCGCGCAGCCTGAGGCGAATATCACCTACAAGCTGTTTCCCGAGCACATCTTTCAAAGACGCCGAATCAACTTCAAGCAGGACGTGACTGCCCCCCTGCAAATCCAGCCCGAGGGTTACCGGCTGGCTCGGTATGAAACGCGGCAGCGACTCTCGCGTGGTTTCACCGAGCACATTCGGCAAAGCCATCAGGACGGCAAGCAACACCACACCAACAATTGTGAAAGCCTTAAGCTTGGAAAAATGCAACATGGCAGCTTGTTCAGTCCCGGGTATAAACGTGTCTAAATTCTTCGCAATGGCTGATCAACAGCTTCTGAACCACTGGCGATAATCAGCCATCGATTAGTCGTCTATTCGGCTTTGGCCGGTTCACCCTTGACGCGCACTTCGGTGATCGCACTCTTTACCATGCGAAATTTTCCACCTTCGCCCGTGTCAACGATGATTTCTGCTTCATCAACCACTTTGGTGACCTTGCCGACAATCCCCCCCGCGCTCACAATAGTGTCACCACGCCGGACATTGGAAATAAGTTCCTGATGAGCCTTCATCCGCTTCTGCTGCGGACGCAGTATTAGAAACCAGAAGATACCCATGATCATGACGATCGGGGCAAGCAGTGAAAAAATATCAGCGCCCGGGGCGCCACCGGCTTGAGCGTAAGCGGGTGATATGAACATTTGAAAATCTCCTGAATTCGAATCCGTAAATGGTATATAGCCCTGCACGAGCGCATTGCAACACAAACGCTGTCTTACCCACTAACCTTGCATCCCGGCGTATCAGACCGTAAAGCCATCTCACCTACAGTTTCACACACACCAAAGCTTGTGAATACGCCTATGTCAAATGACCAAATCGACCAAATTCTGTCTCGGCTCGAGCGCATAGCCGTTGCGTTGGAACGAACCGCGCCCCCTGCGCCGAAAGCCGCCGACTACGACGCAGCTGACGCGTTCATATGGCACGCGGGCACAAGTGCACTGCAACCAGTGCCTCGGGTAAATCGCGTCGAAATGGTCCTTTTGCACGGAATTGACCGGGTCCGGGACATTCTTGTCGATAACACGGTGCGTTTTGCCGGTGGATTACCCGCCAACAATGCCTTGCTTTGGGGTGCACGCGGCATGGGCAAGAGTTCACTGGTAAAAGCTTCACACGCTGCCATAACCGCCGAGCATGACCATAAACTCAAGCTGATTGAAATTCACCGCGAAGACATAGAAGGCCTGCCGGTTTTGATGGGACAGTTGCGTGACTTGACCGACTACCGCTTCATTATCTTTTGTGACGATTTGTCCTTTGACAGCCAGGATACCTCCTACAAGTCACTCAAGGCCGCCCTGGATGGGGGAATCGAAGGACGTCCCGACAACGTACTGTTGTACGCGACATCCAACCGCCGCCACCTTCTGCCGCGGGACATGATCGAAAACGAACGCTCGACCGCCATCAATCCGTCGGAAGCCGTCCAGGAAAAAGTTTCCCTTTCGGACCGGTTCGGATTGTGGCTCGGTTTTCACTCGTGTTCGCAGGATGAATATCTTGAAATGATCCGGGGATATGTAAATTATTTCAAGCTGAATATCGGCGAGGAACAACTTCGTGCAGAAGCGATTGAGTGGCAAACCACCCGCGGCAGCCGCTCCGGACGCGTCGCTTGGCAGTATGTCCAGGATCTCGCAGGCCGCCTGGGCAGGGCCCTTACATGAAACAACCCGGACCGCGAAAATCCGGGTTAACTTGTTGCAACATGTGGTGCTGGATCACCCCAACTGTTTCTCGTTGGCATTCCATTCTTCCGGCGAATGACCAACCGGCACCATGCCCCAATCCTTGAATGCGCTGCGCTCCTTGATTTGCTCCATCCAGCGATCAAGATTTGGCAGCTTTGGCCGCTTGTCGATATCGAAGGCCAGATAGCGCCAGTAATACACACCAAGCGCGATGTCGGCATAGTTGAAGTGACGGCCGGTAAGCCAGGGTTTGCGGCCAATACCGCGATTGGCGATCTTGAACAGTTCTCCAACCTTCTTTTCAGCGTCCTTTACCGCCGCCGGATTTTTCTGCTCGGGCGTGGCTCGCACCGTATTAAAGAGAATGGTGAACATCGGCGGGTTCAACGTGGTCGCAGTCCAGTCAGTCCACTGGTCAGCCAGCGCCCAGGGCTTCTGCCCGCGTGGACGGATATTGTCCTTGCCGTATTTGCGCGCCAGGTAGCGCATCATGGCATTCGATTCAAACAGGGTAACAGTGCCGTCTTTCATTACCGGCACAAGCCCGTTCGGGTTCATCTTAAGGAATGCCCTGTCATCAAGACCGCCATACTGACCACCCGCTGCATGGCGTTCAAACCGCTGACCGGTTTCACCCAGCGCCCAGAGGACTTTTTGCACGTTGATGGAAGACCGTCTTCCCCAAATTTCAATCATTTTGTTTTCCTTCATTGAGAATCAAACTTCATCCTGCGAGCAGGAGATGGCACCTAATTGCAGAAAAACAGATCATTTCAAAGTCCAGTTATTGTTGTTGTTGCAGATTCCGGGAGAAAAACTCCAGCAACGCAGTTTCATGGCGAAAAACAGCACTCATCGCCAGACAATAAACTGGAACCCTGCTGTTGCAGCCGGTGTCAATTTCAAAAAGAAACAGGCCCGATCTCTCTGGAGACCGGGCCTGTTCTCTTGCTGGAACTGTCCAGTTTGCAGGGTGCCTGCAGCTCCTAGTAAGATGCCGTCTGTGAGGACAGATACTTCATCGGATCAACTGCGGTTGCTCCCTGGCGCACTTCAAAGTGTACCTGCGGGGTTTTCACCGAACCGGTCTTGCCGGCCCTGGCAATCACGTCACCGCGGCGAACCGCGTCGCCGCGCTTGACCAAAAGTTCACTGTTGTGCGCATAGGCTGTTACCCAACCATTCTGATGTCGAACCAGAACCAGTTCACCGTAACCCTTGAGTTCGTTGCCGGCATATGCCACGACACCTGCTTCTGCAGCACGCACACCGGTTCCTTCAGGAACGGCGATATTGATGCCCTCGTTGCGAGTATTGTTGGGCTTGGATCCGAATTTCGAGATCACCCGGCCACGTACAGGCCAACGGAAGCCGCTGCCGCTGTCAATTCGCTGGATACGGGTTTCCTGCTTGAGCACGGGCGGTGGCGGGAGTCTGGTTTCTGTGCGATCCAGATAATCCGAATTGCTGGAAGCCACGTTCTGTTCAGGCAACCGGGCTGGTGCTGCGTCGGCAACCGGAGAGGTATTGCCGACACCCGGTATCCTGACACGCTGACCGATGCTGAGCCCGCTGTTCATGCTCAGGCCATTGTGGGCAGCAATCCTGTGCGGGCGCATTTCGTAGGCACGACCCAGTGAATAGAGCGTCTCACCGGGACGAACAATATGCACACCATTGCCGGATGATCCAGACTGTACCTGGGCACGCGGAGCCGGTGCATTTGCAAAGGCCACTGTCGGGTTGGGAGAAACCGGATTACTGGATCCGGGAACCGACAGGCGCTGGCCTACAGCCAGGGTATAAGGCGCCCGAATGTTGTTGGCGCGGGCCATCTGGCTGACAGTCAAACCGTTGGCGCGCGCAATGGAATACATGGTTTGACCCGGCCGGACGGTTACCTGACCATTCCGGGCAGGAGCATAGCTTGGTGCTGCAGCCTGTGTGCGGTAACTGGGTGTGATAGGTTGCGCGCGATAACTCGGCGCTGGCGGAGTGTAACCGGCCGAAGGCGATGGCGCGTTTTGCCATGACGGCCGGGCGCTGGCGACGCGATCACCGGACAACGGTGACGTCTCTACCTTGTCAACTGCGGCGGACTGCGTCTGCTTACTGGAAACCGAGCTGGTCGCTATGCTTGGATAGTCGGCAAAGCGATCAGCCGATGCGGAACAACCTGCCAGAAGGGCGGCGGTAACCGTGGCTGCAAATACATGTGAAATTCTGGAAGTTGTCTTATTCATACCCTTACCCCAAACACGAAACAAACAAACTGGACTTGAGCCGATAGTGAACGGTTTAGGTTAAGGAGGGGTTTATCAGTTAAGAAACTCCTTCTTTTTTTGTGAGTTTCTTTGATAATCTCAGAATTTTGCCGTTTACATCCCCCTTGCTATACCTTCAACCAGCGGGACAAACCGCACCGGCAGCAGACTTTCGCGGGTGAAATCGTCTTCTGTGCGCGTAATTCGCAGGATTTCCTGCTTGCCGGGCGACACCTCTACCGGCACTATCATGATCCCGCCCACGGCCAGTTGTTCAATCAGGGTGCGCGGCATTTGCGGCGCGGCGGCCGTTACGATTATTCGCTCAAACGGCGCCTGTTTGGGCCACCCCTTGTTGCCGTCTCCCAAAAACGTAGTAATATTGGCCTGCCGCAGTTCGGCAAACCGTTTCTCGGCGGATTTAAGCAGGGTCCGATAGCGCTCTATTGTGTAAACCCGCCGGCACAATTGTGCGAGAATCGCCGTTTGGTATCCACTGCCAGTTCCCACTTCCAGCACTTTCATGCGTTCCCCGACTTTCAGCTTGTCGGTCATGAATGCCACGATGAACGGTTGCGACAGGGTCTGTCCGCATTCAATCGGCAGGGCCTGATCGGAATATGCCAGATCCTGAAAAGCATCCGGAACAAACAATTCACGCGGTACGGTTTCAATGGCCGCCAGAACCCTGGTGTTGCGAATGCCACGCGAGCGCAGCCCCATGATGAGTTCGATTTTCTGTTGATCAGTCGCCGTCATGATGGGGTCCTGACCTAACCGTGACCGTCTTGCAGGTTCGCCAGAGTTTCCAGATGAGTCAAATTGGTATGCAGAGGCGTAACCGACACAAAGCCGTTATATACGGCGTGAAGGTCGGTACCTGCGGGCGGCTTCGACTGCTGGCGCTTGAATCCAATCCAGAAATACTCCCTGCCCCGTGCATCTGTACGTTGATCCAGCATCAACAGGTTTTGGTCGCGCTGACCCTGCCGCGTGTATTGCACACCCTTTACTTCACCGGCTTCGCAGTCTGGGAAATTGACATTCAGCAAGACCCCTGCTTCTGCTTTGGTCTGCAGTAAATCTCCTACAACCTTTGCGCCAAGCGAGCGCCCGGTGTCCCAGGGCACACTGCGCCCGGCAATACCGTATGACTGGCTGAGCGCCATGGATCGAATTCCCAGCGCCGTTCCCTCCATGGCCGCTGCAATTGTACCGGAATAGGTCACATCATCGGCAATATTCTGCCCCCGATTCACACCCGACAGAATCAGATCCGGCATATCCGGCATTATGTGGCGCACGCCCATCAACACACTGTCAGCCGGCGTGCCATCGACCGCATAGCGACGCGGACCAAGTTCACGCACTCGCAACGGATGTGAGAGAGAAATTGACCGCCCGGCACCGGATTGTTCACGTTCAGGCGCGACGACCCATACGTCTTCACTCAAATCGGCGGCAATGGCCTCAAGGACTTCAAGGCCCGGTGCATTGATGCCATCATCATTGGCCAGTAGAATGCGGTAAGGCTTGCCGTTTGCCTTGGTCAACATCACGCGGGTCCAATAACGTCAACACCGCTCATGTACGGTACAAGCGCCTGGGGAACTTCAATCGATCCGTCTTCCTTCTGGTAATTCTCCATGACGGCAATCAGGGTCCTCCCTACCGCAAGGCCGGAACCGTTCAGCGTATGCACAAACCGGGTACCTTTACCGGTTTCCTCGCGTACCCGAGCGTTCATGCGCCGCGCCTGAAAGTCACCGCACACCGAGCAGCTCGAAATTTCCCTGTAGGCACCCTGCCCCGGCAACCAGACTTCTATGTCATATGTCATCTGGGCACCAAACCCCATATCACCTGCGCACAACGCCATTACCCGATAGGGTAATTCGAGGCGTTTCAATATTTCCTCTGCGCAGCCGGTCATGCGGTCCAGTTCATCCCGTGACGTTTCCGGTGCCGTTACAGACACCATTTCGACTTTCCAGAACTGGTGCTGACGAATCATGCCGCGGGTATCCCTGCCCGCAGCACCGGCTTCTGCGCGAAAACATGGTGTCAGAGCCGTCATCCTGACCGGCAGTTCTTCCGGTTCCATAATGCGCTCGCGAACCATATTGGTCAGCGGCACTTCCGAGGTCGGAATCAGCCAGCGTTCATCCGTTGTGTGAAACAGGTCGTCGGCAAACTTGGGCAATTGGCCGGTGCCGAACATGGCATCATCGCGTACCAGCAATGGCGGGTTTACTTCCGTATAACCGTGTTCTGTAGTCTGTATGTCCAGCATGAACTGGCCAATGGCACGTTCCAGTCTGGCGAGCCCCTTCTTGAGCACTGTGAACCGGGCTCCAGACATTCTGGCCGCCGTTTCAAAATCCATGAGCCCCAACGCTTCACCAATCTCAAAATGCTGCTTCGCCTCAAATCCAAGTGGCCGGACGTCGCCGACCCGGCGCACCTCAACATTGTCGGCCTCATCCTTGCCTGACGGCACTTCCTTCAGAGGCAGGTTGGGCAACGTAGACAGGATGGCGTTCAGCTCCTCATCAATCCGGCGTTCTTCTTCTTCACCGGACTGGATGATGCTTTTCAGTTCGCCGACCTCTGCCTTGAGCGCTTCTGCCTTGTCTGTGTCACCTGCCCCCATGGCCTGACCGATTTCCCTGGATGCGGAGTTACGCCGCGACTGTGCGTCCTGCAGTTTTTGCAAGTGTGTGCGCCGCGCCTCATCAAGCTCAATCAGTTGGGCCGCATGCGGTTGGCTACCGCGCAGACCTAGACCAGCATCAAACGCATCAGCATTTTCACGAATCCAGCGAATATCGAACATCAGTTTTTATCTGCAAATAGGGGTGTAACAAACACGCACCAGCACATACAGATGCATGAACCGTCTGTATAGGCGGCATCATCGGCAAGAGCAACATGGCTTCACATGCCCCCATACCTCGTTTGTGAGTCGAGAACCGGTCAGCTCTGGTTTTCAATCAAGCACCGTTTGTTTACCGCACTACGTCAGCAACACATCGGCAGGTCGCAATTCTACCCGCTTCGAGCGGCATCCGGTGTATATATGTGCCTGGCCGCCGGCTTGAAACTGTCCATGTAAAACTGCCACGAAGACCCCGGCCAGCGTATTTCCATTTCTCGCCGTCTCGGGCGATAGACCGCAGTGTAGAGTGTGCCAAAACCCGCTGCATAAGCTGTTGAATACAGCGGTGGTTTCAAAAAGGCGCCGATAAACCGGTCCTGCGTATCAAGGTGAAGTGTCAACCGCTGCAACAGATATCGTTCACGCTCAACTGTGGACGTAAATCTGGCATGACTGTCCCATTCCACGGCCGATTGATGGTTTGTGGCAACTGCAGCATTAGTGACCTGCGATGCTCTGTCCGGTGCCATCTGTACGGTCACATACTTCCGCCTGGCATCGACAGCTGTAACATTGTAGCTCATATGAGTTGGGACTCTGGCCAACGCCTGTCCTGCCTCTTCCGCCGTTTCGCAGGTTTGCAGAACATAACGCAGGATCAGCGGTACACCAAACCCATTGCCGACCTGGCGACGACCGCCAAAGGTCAGCGAGACCGCCAAACCTGCATCATTGACGCCGTCAACCAGTCCCCATAATCCATCACTGGTTCCCATAACCCTGCGGCCCAGCCAGCCGGTGTGCAGGATGAGGCTGTCAAAAGCACTCGGATCGTAATCGTAATTGCGCACCATCACCGGTTCTTCACCCGGCCAGACAGCCTGTGAACAACCCGACAAATATGGCGGTGGACAGTAGAAGCTCAAGAACCTCGCCGCATGATCTCCGCCCCCGGCAAGCCCGCACAGCTCATCATACAACGGGACGAGCTCCGGCATGTGCAGCTTGAGCGCGCGACGGCTTTCCATATACGTTGCCCGTTCGCCTTCACCCTCACGCAGCCACCATCGATGATATGCCGGCCAGTATTCCGCGAACAGCCCGGCCCACCTGGGACCAGGCTGGGCTTCGCTTATGGCCCGCCAAAGGGTTTGCAAGCCAGCGCCTAAAGAATCTTGAAGGCCGGTTCTGCGACCGCGCCTGCAACATCCATCGGTTTGGCGGCGAAACTGCTCTTAATGCCGTGAATCCATTTCTTGGCCCGGTCGTTGAGTTTAAAGCCAGGGGTCATCGACCGTCCCCGTGTCACCAGGATACCGAGGTCAGCGCCTTCGTAACGATAGTCACCCGGTTTGAGGATGCGCAGGAAAAACGCTTCGTCTTCACTTTCGACGGCGCGCCGGTGATAATCGAACCGGTCAAATACCACACGCCCGTCACCGAGCATTTTGTAAATTCCGGTCTGGGGTGCTTCAGTCAGGATATCGACACTGTCGTCGGTGTGCTTGATGACCATCTGCGACCAGCTGTCGATCATGTCCGGATCAGCCCAGCGCTTGTTCAACTCATCAACATCAAGCTTGAAGCCTTTCCCGGAAAATTCCAGCAAGTGGAACAGGAACAGCGGCGCATCCGCATGGGCAAATGCTGCGTGATTGGTCATTGAAGAGGCGCCGGTTATGCGCGGGTTGAGCTCTCCCAGCCAAAGATCGTTGGTCTTCTTGTCAATCAGGAAATCAAGCTCGAAATACCCGCGATAGCCCTCCTTGCGCAACTGCTCGCCAAACTTGAAGGTAAGATCGCGGGCATTCTGCCTGACCTTTGGCGGGAATGCGGTTGCAAGGATTTCATTGCCACACCAGCCGCCACGGTAAGGCGTCAGGTCGCCAAACCCGACAAGCTCGGTCATCAACGGTCCTACGATGGTGCCTTGTGAAGTCGCACATGCTTCAATCGCCGATCCACGACAATCGATCCGCTTCATGACCTTGATTTCGCCTTCTCCAACAATTTCATGCTCATGCCGGCGAAAATCAGCTTCAGATTTGATGAAAAATGTGGTGTGTCCACTGTCTCCGAAAGCCGATTGTAGTACCAGGTCATTCCCCAGTTTGGCCTTCTCGCACACCTTTTTCAGCTGTTCGTAATCCTTCAGTTCAGACAGTGCATTGGGTACTGACGGCACTCCGGCCTTGTTGCCTATTCGGACAGTTTCAATCTTGTTGTCGCAGCGGGTGCGAAGACTGGCTTTCGGGAACCACACTTCACCGCCCAGTTCCTTGGCAAGTCGTTCGGTTTCCTCGTCGAACATCAAAAACACAAATTTCGGTTTGCCACCGCGCCGCTTGATCAGGTCCACCACCTCCTTGTGCTGCAGCAGGTAATTGTTGATATCCTCGATCGACTGAAACTCCGCGTGAGGTTGTTCAGATGGACAGAACACATTCGGATGGCGCCCGTCATAACAGTCGAGATAGCAGATATATTTGAAATTCTTGGCCCATTCATCCAGTCCGAGCAGGTTGAAGTTCGTCGCGGAGACAAAATAGATAGGCTCCTCATTGCGATGAAAATAACGCCGGATTTCTGAAATGTTCTTGAGAATTTTTTTAGGCATGTCGGTCTCCCTCTGACTGTCTTTTTCTTCAGACTTCGAATGTTATTCTGCCGCTGCCGGCAAATGTCTTGCTGCCTGGCGCACCAGCGCGTCTTCGGTAAACACCCTCAAGCCAAGGTCAGGTCGGTAACCGTGGATTTCGTTGACGTCCAGCGCACGCATAAAGGCCAAAATCTCTTTGGAGATAACCTGCCCGGGTACGAGGATCGGGAATCCGGGAGGATACGGAATGATAAACGAGGCCGAAACGATATCCTTGCCCGCACTCGCCAGTCCGTCGTCGTGCAGGTCGAGATAATCACAATTGTTTTCGTCGTAACTCAGGAAAAAGGCAGTCCGCATATCGCCTTCCGGCGTTACCTGATCAGCACGGAATGCATCGTGAAACCGGCTGAAATCAGGAAGTGGCGGCAAGTCTTCCATTAAATTCTTGACCCGTCTTTCAAAGCTTAAACGCTCCATTTTGGATGCGTCGTCCAGCAGTTCGTCCAGTTCCTGGGCGATCTGCACCAGAACTTCTATCAGATAGGCAACCGAAGACCTCGTGGTTCCGATATTGGTCATGAACAACACAGTGTTGCGCGAAGTCTTGTTTATCTGGATACCGTACTTGTCCATCAGGATTTTGGTCTTGAATGTATCGCCGTCCCAGCCGGTGCCGCCGACTGCAATAGTGACGCGCGATGCATCGAGTACAAACTCATCCTTGGCCCAACACTCCCAGATGTCATTCCAGCCCTGATCAGGATCATAGTATGATTTTATGCCACTTTCCCTGTGCTGTTCCGGAATCATGTCGCCTGATGTGAGCAGTTTGAAATATTTCTTCAACTGCGGATGGGTAGCGATGGCCCGTCGCATTGACATGGCCGCCTCGACCTGGCGTTGCACAAACTCGAAGCCTTCCAGTTCCACCTGCCGCCTGCCCACATCGAGACTGGCAATGATCTGGTAATTGGGAGATGTCGAGGTGTGTGTCATATAGGCTTCGTGGAATGCCTGCTCAACCTCACCTTTGAAGTCCTGGTCATGCACGTGGATCATCGAACCCTGCCGCAATGAGGTCAGTGTCTTGTGCGTCGATTGTGTCGAATACACCCGTACACGCGCCGTCGGTGGCGGTATCAGCCGGGTACTGAGCAGTGTTTCATCATCGGCACCTTCAATCTCCGACTGCTGCGCCTCATAAGCAGCTTCATGTTCAGGAGATTTCAGGCGCTCGCGCAGCACCCCGGCTGCGTTCATGCCGGTGCGTTGACGGTAGGTTGGGCCAAACCGGGCAAATGCAAACCAGGCTTCATCCCACAGGAAGACCAGATCATGTTTGATGGCCAGGCA